>NZ_JBEZMO010000003.1:0-575973 GCF_040652655.1 Streptomyces sp. NPDC048191 | reverse complement strand
CTGAGCTGGGGGTGGCCGCAGAGACCAGCGAGAAGCGACTGTTTACTAAAAACACAGGTCCGTGCGAAGCCGTAAGGCGATGTATACGGACTGACGCCTGCCCGGTGCTGGAACGTTAAGGGGACCGGTTAGCTCCATTTCGGTGGGGCGAAGCTGAGAACTTAAGCGCCAGTAAACGGCGGTGGTAACTATAACCATCCTAAGGTAGCGAAATTCCTTGTCGGGTAAGTTCCGACCTGCACGAATGGCGTAACGACTTCTCGACTGTCTCAACCATAGGCCCGGTGAAATTGCACTACGAGTAAAGATGCTCGTTTCGCGCAGCAGGACGGAAAGACCCCGGGACCTTTACTACAGTTTGATATTGGTGTTCGGTTCGGCTTGTGTAGGATAGCTGGGAGACTTTGAAGCAGGCACGCCAGTGTTTGTGGAGTCGTCGTTGAAATACCAGTCTGGTCGTGCTGGATGTCTAACCTGGGTCCGTGATCCGGATCAGGGACAGTGTCTGATGGGTAGTTTAACTGGGGCGGTTGCCTCCTAAAGGGTAACGGAGGCGCCCAAAGGTTCCCTCAGCCTGGTTGGCAATCAGGTGTTGAGTGTAAGTGCACAAGGGAGCTTGACTGTGAGACCGACGGGTCGAGCAGGGACGAAAGTCGGGACTAGTGATCCGGCGGTGGCTTGTGGAAGCGCCGTCGCTCAACGGATAAAAGGTACCCCGGGGATAACAGGCTGATCTTCCCCAAGAGTCCATATCGACGGGATGGTTTGGCACCTCGATGTCGGCTCGTCGCATCCTGGGGCTGGAGTCGGTCCCAAGGGTTGGGCTGTTCGCCCATTAAAGCGGTACGCGAGCTGGGTTTAGAACGTCGTGAGACAGTTCGGTCCCTATCCGCTGTGCGCGTAGGAGTCTTGAGAAGGGCTGTCCCTAGTACGAGAGGACCGGGACGGACGAACCTCTGGTGTGCCAGTTGTTCTGCCAAGGGCATGGCTGGTTGGCTACGTTCGGGAGGGATAACCGCTGAAAGCATCTAAGCGGGAAGCCTGCTTCGAGATGAGGACTCCCACCCACTTGATGGGGTAAGGCTCCCAGTAGACGACTGGGTTGATAGGCCGGATCTGGAAGCCAGGTAACTGGTGGAGGTGACCGGTACTAATAGGCCGAGGGCTTGTCCTCAGTTGCTCGCGTCCACTGTGTTGGTTCTGAAACCACGAACAACCATTGCCGGTTGTCAGTTTCATAGTGTTTCGGTGGTCATAGCGTGAGGGAAACGCCCGGTTACATTCCGAACCCGGAAGCTAAGCCTCACAGCGCCGATGGTACTGCAGGGGGGACCCTGTGGGAGAGTAGGACGCCGCCGAACAATTCTTGGGAAAGGCCCACGCCACACGGCGTGGGCCTTTCTGCGTTTCGGGGACGGTATTCGGCCGATCTGGCAGAGTTGTCATGGCGTCCGCAATATGGGATGCCGTTGCCGGGGGGCCGCACTACGGTGGCCCCCATGAGCAGCTCGACCAGTGATGACTACGTCATCCGCGCCATACGACCCGACGACTGGCCCCGCGTGAAGCAACTGCGGCTGGAAGCGCTGGGAGACCCTGACGCGCACCTCGCCTTCCTGGAGACGTACGAGGAAGGAGCCGCCAGGGCGGACGCCTTCTGGCAGGACCGGGCCGTCGGCTCCGGCGAGGGTTCCACGACGGCCCGGCAGTTCATCGCCGAGGCGCCCGACGGGACCTGGGTCGGCTCGGTCACCGTCCTCATCGAGGAGGCCGGTACGAAGGACTGGGCCGGATATCCGGTGGAGCGCCGGCAGGGACATGCGGTCGGGGTGTACATCCGGCCCGAGCACCGGGGGAACGGGCTGATCAAGGCCCTGTTCGACGCCGGTGTCGGCTGGGCGCGGGAGCGGGGTGCGGAGCGGGTGCGGCTGCTGGTGCACGAGGAGAACGCCCGGGCCCAGGGCGCGTACCGCAAGGCCGGGTTCGTGCCCAGTGGGGTGGTCGTGCCGTTCTTCAAGAACGAGCTGCAGACAGAGGTGGAGTTCGTCCTGGAGTGGCCGTCCTAGACCGGCAGTTCCTGGTGCGGCCAGCGGGAGCGGGCCTGTTCGCGGGAGCGGAGCAGGGCGAGGGTCGGCAGACCCTGGTCGGCTCCGGTGGCGAGCAGGTCCGGGAGCTGAGGGAGCGGGGCCACGGCCGCGACGTCGTCCAGGACCAGGGTGAGTGGTGGGTCGAGCCGACCGGAGGATGACCGTTCGGCCATGCGCCGGCCGCGCTCGACCACGCTGGAGACGAGGGCCGTCAGGAGGGGCATCGCGCCCGGGGCGCTCCTGGGGTCCTCGATGGATTCACCGACCACATAAAGGCTGCCCCCTTCGTGGATGAAGGAATCCAGGGTGAGCGCATCAGTTCGGTTAGGTGTGCAAGCCTCGCGGACGTTCACCGTGAACAGGGCCGACAGGGCGCGGCTGGTCACCTCCTGGGCGATGTCCCGTCGTTCGGGGTGGGCGGTGAGCGCGGCCTCGAGCTCGCCGGCGGCGCCGGGAGCGGCCTTGGGGTGGGTACGGAGGGTGCGTACCGCGTCCTGCACCTGGGTGCCCTGGGACCAGCGGTGGACGTGGCGGATGGTGCGGTTCTCCAGGGCGGCGGCGTGCAGATAGCTCCGTAGGAGTGTCAGGGCGGTGTCGGCGACCGCCTGGTCGATCTTGGCCGTGGGCCGTACGGGGGCGAGGAGCGCGGTGGCCGTGTTCAGCGCGGTCTCCTTGTCCTCGCAGCCGGTGGTGGGCGACCAGTGGAGGCGGGCCGGGGTGTCGCAGAGGTGGGTGGGGTCGTAGAGGAGGGTGGGGCCGAGTTTGGCTCTGGCGTCCTTGGTCTCCGCCCAGAGGGTGGGGTTCGAGGTGACGACCAGGGTGGGGCCCTCCGCGTCGCGTACCGCCTGGGCCGCGGCCGTCTGGCGGGCCGCGGGGGGTGCGTAGAGCACCGGGCCTTCGGTGCGGTTGGTCTCCCACTCGCCCTCCCGTTCGCCGTCGGCCGGGAGGGTGCCCGATGCGTACGGCTGCGGTTCGCTGCGAGGCGCGGGGATCTCGTGCGGGGGTACGGGGAGCGGAAGGTCCGGTGCCGTCCTTGGGATCTCCTCGACCGCTCCTGGCTGCTCCTTCCTCTGGGCCCGCCTCGTGCGCCACCGCGCCACCGCTCCCATCGTGAACATGGTGAGGACGAACAGGACCATCAGCTGGCCGATGAACAGGCCCCAGAACAGCCCCCAGCCGGACAGCTGGGCGGCGGGGGTGTCCGGCCACGCGCCGGTGATGTCGTGGGGTTCACCGATGAGGTGGCGCATGGCCAGGGGGGTGCGGGTGAAGGTGACGCCGTGGGGCCAGGCGCCCTTGGCGAAGAGGGCGGCGAGGCCGGTGGCCGTCCACACCAGCAGGGTCATGCCGAGGAGGAACGCGAGTATGCCGATCAGCAGGCCGTCGGGGATGCCGCCCTGGCCCTCCCGGTGGTCCTCGCGGCGATCACGAGCGTCCGGTCTCACCCGTTCCTCCCCTGCCTCTGCCCCTATGCCACCGTCGACTCGGAGTCGCCCAGGTGCTGTTCCACGAAGGCCGCCGCCCGCTGCTCGGCCTCCAGCTCGGCGGCGTGCAGGGCGTCGTCGGCCGCGAGGTCGCTGGAGGACTCGGTCATCGCGCGGTCGGTGAAGACCAGCGGGCGTTCCGTCTCCGTGACCAGGTGCTTGACCACCTGGACGTTGCCGTTGACGTCCCACACGGCGATGCCGGGCGTCAGTGTCGGGATGATTTCCACGGCCCACCTCGGCAAACCCAGCACCCGGCCGGTGGCCCGTGCCTCGTCCGCCTTCTGGGCGTAGATCGTCCGGGTGGAGGCCATCTTCAGGATGGCCGCCGCCTCCTTCGCCGCCGCGCCGTCGACCACGTCGGACAGGTGGTGGACCACCGCGACGAACGAGAGACCGAGGCGGCGGCCGAACTTCAGCAGGCGCTGGAACAGCTGGGCCACGAACGGGCTGTTGATGATGTGCCAGGCTTCCTCGACCAGGAAGATGCGCTTCTTCCGGTCGGGGCGGATCCAGGTGTGCTCCAGCCACACGCCGACGATCGCCATGAGGATGGGCATGGCGATGGAGTTGCGGTCGATGTGGGAGAGGTCGAAGACGATGAGGGGGGCGTCCAGGTCGATGCCGACCGTGGTCGGGCCGTCGAACATGCCGCGCAGGTCACCGTCGACCAGCCGGTCCAGCACGAGCGCGACGTCCAGGCCCCAGGCGCGTACGTCGTCTATGGCGACGTTCATCGCCTCGGCCGACTCCGGCTCGGGGTGCCGTAGCTGCTCGACGATGTCGGTGAGGACCGGCTGGCGGTCGACGATCGTCTCGTTGACGTAGGAGTGGGCGACCTTGAGGGCGAAGCCTGAGCGCTCGTCGAGCCCGTGCCCCATGGCGACCTCGATGATCGTGCGGAGCAGCGCGAGCTGGCCGGTGGTCGTGATCGCCGGGTCGAGGGGATTGAGCCGGATGCCGTGGTCCAGGGCGGCCGTGGGGTCCAGCCGGATGGGAGTTATCCCCAGTTCCTCCGCGATCAGGTTCCACTCGCCCACGCCGTCCTCGCCCTGGGCGTCCAGGACGACGACCTGGCGGTCCTTGAAGCGCAGCTGGCGCAGGACGTACGTCTTCTCCAGCGCCGACTTGCCGTTGCCGGACTCGCCGAGGACCAGCCAGTGCGGGGCCGGGAGTTGCTGGCCGTAGAGCTGGAAGGGGTCGTAGATGTAGCCCTTGCCGGAGTACACCTCGCGGCCGATGATGACGCCGGAGTCGCCGAGGCCGGGCGCGGCCGTGGGCAGGTAGACGGCCTGGGCCTGGCCCGTGGAGGTGCGCACCGGCAGCCGGGTCGTCTCGACCTTCCCGAAGAGGAAGGAGGTGAAGGCGTCGGTCAGGACGGACAGCGGATCCCGCATCGGCGAATCAGCCCCTACCTTCGGATGCCGGTGGCGAAGGGAAGTGTGTTCACGAAGGCGCGGTGGTGCTCTCGGTCGCACCACTCCAGCTTGAGGTACGACTTGCCGGCGGAGGCTCTTATCGTGCGCTTGTCGCGGGCGAGGGCGTCCGGGGTGCGGGAGGAGACGGTGATGTAACCGACGAGGTTGACGCCCGCCGCGCCGCTCGCGAGGTCCTCGCCCCTCTGGTCGAGCCGGTTGTGGGCGGCGATGTCGCGGGGGTCGACGGTCCGGTTCATCTTGGCGGCGCGGGAGGCCTCGGCCTCGTCGTTGGTCTTCTCGGTCAGCATGCGTTCGATGGCTACCTCGGTGGGTTCGAGATCCATCGTCACGGCGACCGTTCGGATGACGTCGGGGGTGTGCACGAGCAGGGGGGCCAGGAAGTTGACGCCCACCGGGGTCATCGGCCACTCCTTCACCCAGGCCGTGGCGTGGCACCAGGGGGCGCGGGTGTTGGACTCGCGGGTCTTGGCCTGGAGGTAGGTGGGCTCCATGGCGTCGAGCTCGGCCGGCCAGGCGTTGCGCTTGGTCATCGCCTGGATGTGGTCGATGGGGTGGTCGGGGTCGTACATGGAGTGGATGAGGGAGGCCAGCCGCCCTTGCCCCAGCGGTTGCCGGACCCGGATGTCGGCCTCCTGGAGGCGGGAGCAGATGTCGGTCAGCTCGCGGGCCATGACGACGGCCAGTCCGGCGTCCCGGTCGACCTTGCCGCCGCGGGCGCGTACCGCGCGGGCCATGGCGTTGGCCTCGGCGGCCAGCTCGCGGGTGTAGTGCATGCAGGCGACGAGGTAGGCGCGGTGCTGCTCGCTGCTGGTGGACACCATGGACTGCAGCTGGTCGTACGACTGCTGGAGCCAGTCGGGGGAGCGGGAGTCACCGCGCTGGGTGACGTCCTTGGCGTGGGCGTCGGGGTCCGCGGGCAGGGTCCGGGCGAGCATCTGCAGCCGGGTGACGAACCCGTCGCCGTTGGCGACGTGCTTCAGCAGTGTGCCGAAGCGGTCGACCAGGGCCTCCTGGTCCTCGGAGTCGCGCAGGCCGACGCCCGGGCCCTCGATCTCGATGGCGGCGGTGACGGTCTTGCGGTCGGCGTGCAGCAGTACGGCGATCTCGTCCGGCCCGAAGGGCGCGGCGAGCCAGGTGATCCGCCCGATGCCGGGCGGCGGCCCGATCTCGACCTCGCGCCCGTCGAGCGTCGTCCCGGCCTCCATGACGCCGGACCGGTAGACGGCGTTGCCGCCCTTGACGGTGCGCTTGTAGCTGCGGTTGATCTCGAACCACTTGTAGAAGGTGCGGCGCTTGTACGGCACGTAGACCGCGGCGAGCGCGAGCAGCGGGAAGCCCGTCAGCAGCACGATCCGCAGGGACAGGACCGGGACGAGGAGGCCGCACATCATGCCGAGGAACGCGCCCAGGATGATCAGCGCGATCTCGCCGGACTCGCGGTTCCGGCCGACGATCGCGTTCGGCCGGGCGCGGCCGATGAGATACGTACGGCGGGGCGTGACCGGATGGGACAGGTGGGACTCGGTCGTCAACGCCCTTCACCTCCCGTGCGGTTGATGTTGCGGGTGTTGCCTGCGTGCGGGGTGTTGACCGGGCTGGGTGCCCGGGGCGCGGGTGTGGCGGAGGGGACTGCTCCGCCGCCCCCGGTGGGGGTACGGCTGCTGTGGGCGGCGACACCGCCGGTGGCGGGGTTGGCGGGGCGGGGCGTGCTGCTGCCCTGTCCCCCTCCGGCTCCGTTGCTGTCGGCGCGGGTGCTGTGGGTCTTGATGCCCTGGGCGACGAGGGTGGCGGGGGAGCTGATGACGGCGGCTGCCTTGCCCTCGGCGCCCTGCATGATGCGGTTGTTGCGGCCGCTCGCGATGTCGTCGCCGAAGCCGGGGACGAAGCGGTAGATCATCGCGCTGGCGAAGATGGCGAGCAGGATGATGGCGAGGCCGGAGACGACGGCGGAGAAGGCGTCGGGGCCGTTGCCGGAGGACAGGGCGCCGGCGAGCCCGAGCACGATGACGATGACGGGCTTGACGAGGATGACGGCGATCATGATGCCCGCCCAGCGCCGGACGTGCCCCCACAGGTTCTTGTCGACGAGTCCGGCGTAGACGACGGTGCCGAGGAGGGCGCCGACGTAGAGGAGCGCGGCGCGGATGACCAGCTCCAGCCAGAGGACGCCGGCGGCGAGGATGCTGACCAGGGAGACGACGATCAGCATGATGGGGCCGCCGCCGATGTCGGTGCCCTTGCCGAGGGCGCCGGAGAAGGTGCCGAAGAACGTGTCGGCCTGGTCGCCGGTGGCTTTCGCGAGGACGTCGGTGACGCCGTCGGTGGCCGATACGACGGTGTAAAGGATCAGCGGGGTGAAGGCGGAGGCGAGCACGGTCAGCCACAGGAAGCCGACGGCTTCGGAGATGGCGGTGGTGAGCGGCACGCCGCGCACGGCTCGCTTGGCTACGGCGAGGAGCCACAGCAGGAGCGTGAGGATCGTGGACGCGGCGAAGACGATGGCGTACTGCTGCAGGAACTTGGGGTTGGTGAAGTCGACGTTGGCGGTCTCCTTCACGGCTTTACTGAGCTTGCCGATGGTCCAGGAAGCGGCTTCGGCACAGCCTTTGGCCAGGGAGGAGAGCGGGTCCAGCGCAGAGGTGTCCGGGACGTTGGCACCGCCGGACCCGCTGGAGGTGTTGCCGCGTTCGCAGTACTTCTTGGCCTCGCCGGAGATGACGTCGCAGTTGTACTTGCTCTTCGACGGTGAGGGCGAGGGGCCGCCGGTAGGGGAGGGCGCGGCGAAGGCGCGCGTGGCCAGCAGCACGGCCGCTGTCTGTACGGCTGTCACGACTCCGACGAGCTTGAGCGCACGTTGCGGGCTACCGGGCATACGTGAACCCTCCGTACTCTTCGATGGCCTTGCTGATCTCGTCGGAGGTGGCGGCCTTGTCATCGCCGGGGACCGGTGCGGGGCCGTCCTTCTGGGTGTCGGAGGCGATCTTCCATTCGCCGTCGGACCACTTCAGGTCGAACGTCCACGTCTTCCAGGACGATGTGACGGGGTCGGTGGAGGAGCTGCCGGCCATGCCGATGAGACCCACGTACCAGACCGCCACCCTGGCGTCGTTGTCCGTGTAGACCTGCACCGTGGTGCCGATCGGGGTCACTCTGGAGACGAACGTACTGCCCTTCGGTGGGTTACCCGAGGCGTCGAGGCCCATCTTGGCGAGGAAGTCGGTCGAGTAGGCCTGATCCATCGGGCCCTGGAGTCGAGTCGCGGCTTCGGAGGTGTAGAGGAGGTGCAGGAGTGCGTCGCGGTTGTCCTTGTTGAACATGTCCGTCGAGCCCAGCGCCACGGCGTAGTTCGAAGCCGCCGACTGAGCGCCCTGCTCGGTGTGGGAGAAGCCTGTTGGCACGCCGCCGGACTTGGCGTCCACGGGCCGCGTTCCGGTCGCCGCCGTGGGAGCGGCTGCAGGCTTGTCGGACTTCGTGGTCGAGCCGTCGGCAGACGAATGGTCGCCCCTGCTGGCGAATGCGATCGCCGCGATGAGGAGGACCACGACGCCCACCACTGTGACCAGGCTGCGGGGGGAGGAGCGGCGGGGGCCCCGGCGGGGGGCGCCGCCGTAGGGGTCGCCCTCGGGGAGCCGGGTGCGGGTGTGGCCCGTGTCGCCGTAGTCGGTGTATGCCTGTTCGTCTCCGGGATTCATGCCGTGTGCACTCCCTCACCCTCGTAGGCATACGACGGTAGCCGTGCTGGTTCCCGCGCGGGCGCGGTGTGGTGACTCGACATCAGGGAGGCGCAACCTTCAGGGGACTTAGACCGCCATGCCGTACACGATGGTGAACAGAGTGCCGAGGGAGCCGATGATGAAGACCCCGGTCAGGCCGGCGATGATGAGGCCCTTGCCCTGCTCCGCGCTGAAGGTGTCGCGCAGTGCCGTGGCGCCGATGCGCTGCTTGGCCGCGCCCCAGACCGCGATGCCGAGGCAGAGGAGGATGGCTACGGCCATGACCACCTCGATCATCACCTTGGCCTCGTTGCCCAGGCTGCCGAAGGGGCCCCAGTCCGGAGCGATCCCGCCGATGATGGTGTTGATGTCTCCCTTGTCGGCCGCAAAGAGCATGTAAGTCACCGCCCCTGGTGGGTAGTTCCGCAAAGCCTCCGCCGGGTGCGGAGGGCAGGTCTCATTGTCGCCGACAACTTCGCGGTCGTATGTCGACTTGACGTCATTGACTGGCGGGTTTCGTACGAATAGCTCGTACGGTCACTCTGTGTATCACGGCAGGTCACGCCGGGCAACGAGGTCCGACCGGAACCTGTCGTGTGGTTCCGTCGTTGTCCTCCTCTATGACCTGGCGAGGTTTCTGACGGCCGGTCGGGTGAGGCGTCGGGATGATGTTCTCATGGGTGGGGGAGGCGAACCGGACAAGGCCCCGGCGGCAGCACCCGTCGGGGGCCTGTGACGAGCGGGGTTGACGCGGGGGCAGCAGGTGAAGGCCGACGTGGGGCGTAGCGGAACTTGGCCGGGTAGCTGCTGTTCGACGGAGTGCCGGCGAGGGCGTAGGCGCCGGCGTGCTTGTTGCAGCGGGTGTCGGTCTGCCGGTTGGGCCTGGCGTCGTGGGAGGAGCAGCCGGAGCCGGTTCCTTTCGTGCTGCTCGTCTTCCGGGCCGTATCCGTCCAGCCTCGGGTCGTGGAGGGGGACTTCGGCAGGGCGGTGCCGGCGGTCGGCGCCGTGGAGTCGGACGGGGAGAACGGGCCGCGGCCGGCTGCCGTGGCCCGTTCTCCTTTCCGTGCCGCCGAGGGGACCCCACGTCCCCCTCATCCGGCGGCTCCCCGTGACCCGACGGGGTGGTCGTCGCCCGCGCGTGGGCTCAGCTCGCGCCGAAGGCGCCCGTGCCCTGGGGGGTGCCCCAGCCGGTCGGGCCGTCGTAGCCCGACCCGGCGGTGCAGAAGTACGAGGTCGAGCAGCTGCCGTTGCTGCCGCTGGTGACGTCGTTCAGGGCGGAGGTGCCGGCCGCGTTGTACGGGTACTGGGCCGGGTAGTCGCTGCTGCCCGGGGTGCCGGCCAGGGCGTAGACCGAGGCGATGAGCGGCGCGGAGGCGCTGGTGCCGCCGTAGGTGTTCCAGCCGGTGCCGTCGGAGCCGTAGGTGTCGTAGACGGAGACGCCGGTGGCGGGGTCGGCCACGGCGGACACGTCGGCGATCATGCGCTTGGCGCAGCCGCTGTCGGTCTGCCAGCCGGGCTTGGCGTCGTAGGAGGAGCAGCCGGAGCCGGTGCCCTCGGTGCTGGAGGTGTTCCAGACGGACTCGGTCCAGCCGCGGCTGTCGGAGGACGCCGACAGCGAGGTGCCGCCGACCGCGGTGACGTACCGGGAGGCGGCCGGGTACTCGGCGCCGTAGCCCTCGTCGCCCGCGCTCGCGGTGATGGCCACGCCCGGGTGCTTGTAGTACGAGGTGTCGTACGTGGTGTCGGAGGAGGACTCCGAGCCGCCGTAGCTGTTGGAGACGAACTTGGCGCCCAGCTTCACGGCCTCGTTCACCGCGGTGCCCAGGTTGGCGTCGGACGCGGACTTCGCCTCGACGAGCAGGATGTCGCAGTTCGGGCAGGTCGCGCTGACCATGTCGAGGTCGAGGGAGATCTCGCCGGCCCAGCCGCTGTCGGCGGAGGGCAGGGAGGTCGTGGAGCCGGTCTGGCTGACCTTGGTGAAGCAGCCGTTGTCGGTGGTGCAGTCCGGCAGGCCGTAGTACGAGCGGTAGGCCGCGAGGTCGGACTCGGCGTTCGGGTCGTCGTAGGCGTCGACGATGGCGACGGTCTCGCCGGAGCCGTTGGAGGAGGCCGCGTCGGTCAGGCCGTACGCCGACTGGATGTCGCTCGGGCCGTAGCCGGTGGGGGAGTCGGAGGCGGCGTTCGGCCGGACGGTCTTCGGCGCGATGCCCTTCAGCGCGGCCTGCTTCTCCATGAAGGCGGTGGTGCCGCCGGTGACGCGCAGCGCGTCGCAGGCGGCGTAGCCCTTCTTCGGGGTGGCACCGCACGTCTTCTCGTACCGCACATGGGCCTTGGCGACCTGGGCGGTGACGGCCTTGGCGGAGACCTTGTGGCCCCCGGCGGCGGTGTCCGGGGCGGCGTGGGCGGCGGTGCCGAGTCCGGCGAGGACGAGTGCGGCGGCGCCGATGGCGGCTGAGCCGATCCGGGCCCGTCTACCGCGTATGTGGGGGGAGTTGGGGGTGGTCGTACGCAAGGTACAGCCTCCTGGAAGTGGTGGACAGAGGCCTGCGGGTGTGGGGGTGCCACCAGTGGGTGACCGGTGGGGGCGGCGGCCCGCGTCGACCATCGCTTGTTGAGTACGCGACAACAAGCGGCTTTCGGAATTCTGACTTCCGCGTTACTCAAGGCGGTTGGGGGCTTACTTCTCAATGGCAGTGTGCTGGCGCTGTGCTGGGTGGCGCTTGACCAGGTGCACAGGTTGGCTCATCGCGGGCTCATCGGGGTGTGAGGCCGTGCAGCAGCAGGTGGACGTGTTCGTCCAGGCCGCTCATGGCCTCCTCGGCGTCGAGTGCGCAGCTGGCGATGAGGGCGGCGAGGCCGTGCAGGCTCGCCGCGGCGACCGTCGTGATCCGCTCGGGGTCGCCCGCGACGATCTCGCCCCGCTCCTGGGCGTCGGCGATCATCCGGGTGAGGGAGCCGAGGGACTCGTCGACGGCCGCGGCGAGCTGGGCGGAGCTGTCGGGGTCGTGCTTGCGGGCGAACATCAGCTCCAGCAGCTCGGGGTTCTCGACGGCGAAGCCGAGATAGGCGCGCGCGAGCGCCGCCATCCGCTCCTCGAAGGACTGGCCGGGACGGTCGGTCGCGGCGGCCAGGGCCTGGTTCAGGCGCTCGTAACCGTCCAGCGCGAGCGCGTCGACGAGGGCCTGCTTGTCCTTGAAGTGCCGGCCCGGGGCGGCGTGGCTCACGCCGATGTCGCGGGCCAGTTCGCGCAGGGAGAGCGCGCCGGCCCCCTTGGCGCGCAGGGTGCGCTCGGCGCTCTTGAGCAGGGCGGCGCGCAGGTCTCCGTGGTGGTAGGGGCGATTCGCGGGAGAGGGGGACAGGCGCGGCATGCGCCCCATGATATCTGGATGTTGTCGTTGACAGCTTTGTTGTCGCTGCCTACATTCAATGTCATGGCTGATACGAAATGGAATGTGACCCACCTGCCCGACCTGGCCGGCCGTACGGCCGTGATCACCGGCGCCAACAGCGGCCTCGGCCTGATGACCGCCGAGGCGCTGGCCCGGTCCGGAGCGCACGTGGTGTTCGCGGTACGTGACCTCGCGCGGGGCGGCGCCGCCGCGGCGAAGGTCGGCGGCAGCACCGAGGTGCGCCGCCTGGACCTGGCCGACCTGGACTCGGTGCGCGAGTTCGCGGACGCCTGGGACCGCCCGCTGGACCTGCTGATCAACAACGCCGGCGTGATGATGCTGCCGGAGCAGCGGACCAGGCAGGGCTTCGAGATGCAGTTCGGCACCAACCACCTGGGGCACTTCGCGCTGACGAACCTGCTGCTGCCGCATGTCACGGACCGGGTGGTGACGGTCTCCTCCGGCCTGCACCGCGGTGGCGACGGAGTGATCCACTTCGAGGACGTGAACCTGCGCGGCCGTTACACGCCGACCCGCGCCTACGCCCAGTCCAAGCTGGCGAACCTGCTGTTCACCCTGGAGCTCCAGCGCCGCCTCACCGAGTCCGGCTCGCCCGTCCGCGCCCTCGCCGCCCATCCCGGCTACGCGGCCACCAACCTGCAGAGCCACCACGCCAGCCCCGTGGCGCGGGCCGCCATGGCCGTCGCCAACCGGGTGTTCGCGCAGAGCGACCGGGCCGGCGCCCTGCCCACCCTCTACGCCGCCAGCCAGGACCTCCCCGGCGCGTCCTACGTCGGCCCCTCCGGCCTCGGTGAGATGCGCGGCGGCCCCACCCTGGTCGGCCGCAGCGCGGCGGCCAGTGACCCGGCGGCGGCCCGCAGGCTGTGGACGCTGTCGGAGGAGCTGACCGGGGTGGAGTGGCAGCTGAAGCCGGGCGGCCGGGCGTGAGGTGCCGCGTGGACGCGCAGGCGGGACGCGCTGCCGAGACGTGCTGCCGAGACGTGCTGCCGAGACGTGCTGCCGAGATGGGTTGCGCACCGTGATCGGGGCTGGTCGGAGCGCATGGCCGCGCTCGGTCGTGGCGCCGCCCAGCGCCCATCAGGAGGTTTCACAGGAAAATCTCAGCTAAGTCGCAGCGGGTTTCTCACATGCGTGGGGGACAGTGAGCACTGATGAAGCGCATCTCACGCATCACGGCCACCTCGCGTCCCGCGTTACTCGGGGCGGTGGTGATGCTCGCCCTGACCTCGGCGTCCGTGGCGTCCGCCGACGACGGGCCGGGGCCCTTCGGGGTCACGGCCGATGTCGTCGCGACCCGGCGGACGGTCCGGGTCGGCGCGCTGTTCGGCGCCGACCGGGCCCACAAGCTGCCCGGCGGGCACTTCTGCACGGCCTCGGTCGTGCACAGCCGGAAGGGCGACCTGATCGTCACCGCCGCACACTGCGTGGACGGCGTCGACGGCGATCTGGTGTTCCTTCCGGGCTACCGGGACGGGAGGGCGCCGTACGGGGTGTGGAAGGTGAGGAAGCGCTACCTGCCCGACGGATGGGCCAAGCGCCAGGACGAGGACAGCGACCTGGCCTTCGCGACCGTCGAGAACCTGCACGGCAAGCCGGTCGAGGATGTGGTCGGCGCCAACCGGTTCACCACCGGCACGGCCACCGGCGCCACCGCCGTGACCGTCATCGGCTACCCCGACTCCCGCGAGGTGGCCATCAGCTGCACCAACAAGCCGACCCGGCACAGCAGGACCCAGCAGCGCATCGCCTGCCCCGCCTTCACCGGTGGCACCAGCGGCAGCCCCTGGATCAACGGAGACGACCAGGTCGTCGGCATCCTGGGTGGCCATGAGTACGGCGGCTCGACCGACGACGTGTCGTACAGCGTGGTGCTCAGGCGCGAGGCGGCCGAGCTGTACAAGGACGCGGTCGGGGACTCCTGACCCCGAGCACCGGCACGGACGACCGGCCGGACCGACGCGACTGCCCTGGGAGCCAGCTCGTATCCCCACGGCGGCCGCGTCCCCATGCGGACTGACGAACCGTCAATAGTGGATCGCACGAGGGACCTTGTGCGCTGAACCACGGGTTCTCGTGCCGGAAGGCCGTCGCTCATACACTGCTGCGGGTGGACTTACCGGTGGCGAGGGGCGGTTGACGGTGCGTAAGGCGTGGGTCGTCGGTGGTGCCCTCGTGGGGGCCGGGATGGGCTTCGTCATGCTGCTCGTCATCGGGGTGTACGTCGTCGCCGGGAACATCGTGGGCGGCGTGACCTCGGGAAGCCGGGGGCTCGCGAAGGGCGCCGTACCGGCCGCCTACAAGACGCTCGTGCAGAAGTGGGGCAATCTCTGCCCGGCGCTCACCCCGGCCCTGCTCGCCGCCCAGCTGTACCAGGAGAGTGGCTGGAACCCCACGATCGTCAGCCCCGCCGACGCGCGCGGCATCGCCCAGTTCATCCCCGGCACCTGGGCCACGCACGGCATCGACGGCAACGGCGACGGCAAGCGGGACGTCTGGGACCCGGCCGACGCGATCCCGTCGGCCGCCTCGTACGACTGCGAGCTGGCGAAGTACGTGAAGGACGTGCCCGGCAACGTCTCCGACAACATGCTCGCCGCCTACAACGCCGGTGCCTACCGCGTCATAAGGGCCGGCGGGGTCCCGGCCATCAGCGAGACCCAGAACTACGTCAAGCGGATCCGCAGCCTGGAGCAGAGCTTCGCCGCGCCCGTCAGCCGCATCAACCCGACCCAACAGGCCGCCGGCGCCATCGGCTTCGCGCAGAGCAAGCTCGGTACGCCCTATCTGTGGGGTGGGGAGGGGTCGGCGGAGCAGGGTGGGCGGTTCGACTGCTCCGGGCTGACGCAGGCCGCCTACGCGAAGGTCGGGATCACGCTGCCGCGGGTGGCCAACGACCAGTACAACGCCGGCCCGCACCCCTCCCGGGACCAGCTGCTCCCCGGTGACCTGGTGTTCTTCTCCACCGACCTGAGCGACTCGCGGGCCATCCACCACGTGGGGATCTACGTCGGTGGCGGTTACATGATCGACGCGCCGCGCACCGGGGCCGTCATCCGGTTCGACCCCATCGACACCCCCGACTACTTCGGCGCCACCCGCGTCACGGAAGATGGCGCAAAAGCACTCCCCACGACGGTTTGAGGCGGTGTGAACCGAGCGTGAACCCACCCCCTGAGCTGCGGTGATGCGTCTCTCTTCGATAACGTCTGCGTGATCATTCAGTGGAGAGTGGAACGTATTGATGGGGACCGTGCGTTCCTGTTGACGTAGCCGAGCGGACGTGAGTACGGGCAGTGCAGCGGAAGCGGATCTACGAACCACGGGGGTAGGAGCGGCGCACACGAGGTGCGTCCGGTAGACGACGAAGGGGCCGCAGCACCATGGCTGTACTCGCCGAATCCGGATCGAACCCCGACGTCGAACTGCTCTACGACATCAATGGCCTGGCCAAGGACTCCCCGCACTGGTTCGACCGGGTCATGGAGTTCGTCGGTGAGTACGGTCTGCTGCTCGCCATGGTCCTGCTGGTCCTGTGGTGCTGGTGGTCCGTGCGGCGCCGGGGCGGCGAGGACGCCGCGCCTTCGGTCGCCGCGCTGGTGTGGGCGCCGCTCGCGGCCGGCATCGCGCTGGCCGTCAACGTTCCGATCCGGGGCTTCGTGGAACGCCCCCGCCCCTTCGTCGATCACCAGGGGCTGGACGTCCTCGTCTCCGGCAAGACCGACTTCTCCTTCGTCAGCGACCACGCGACCATCACCATGGCGCTGGGCGTGGGCCTCTTCGTCGCCAACCGCCGCTTCGGCGTCGCCGGGATAGGGCTCGCGCTGCTGGAAGGGTTCTGCCGGGTCTACATGGGAGTGCACTACCCGACGGACGTCGTGGGCGGGTTCGCGCTCGGTACGGCCGTCGCACTGCTGCTGTCCCCGCTGGCCATGGCGCTGCTCACACCGCTGATGCGAGCCGTGGAGCGGTCGCCGCGGGCGGGGTGGGTCGTGCGGACACGGTCGGCGCAGGGCGTCCCGGTGCTCCCCGGCGCCCGGCGCTCGGCGGAGACCGGCGAACGGGACCTGGCGGCCTGACGCCCTCTTGAGCAGCCGCGGTGCCCGGCCGCACAGCCGTACCCTCCGCTGCCATGACCACGTTCTCCGCCACCGTGTGCCTGCCGCCCACGCCACCCCGCGAGGTGCCGGCGCCGTCGCGACGGCGCCGGCACCGTACGGCTGGAACCGCCCCGAGGAGGGCAATCCGGCCGGTGAGTGGGACCGGTGGCGGACCGGGGCCGCCGAGGAGGCTCCCTTCCTCGTGCGGCCCGGGCACCACGGTGACCCCGGGCTGCTCACCCCCTCGACCGTCCCGGCCCACAAGGCCGAACTCGCGGTGCTCGGACCGCTGGAGTGCCACGGCGGGCCCCGGGGGCTGCTCGACTTCGACGCCATGCGGCAGCGCGCGGTGCGGGAGAACGACGCCCTCGCCGAGGCGTGGCGCGAAATGAGCGCCCGGCACCCCGTGGCCCGCGAGGGGCTCTGTGCCGACGCCGTCCTCGTCGAGCTCCTCTGCCACGCCTGAGCCGGTGCGCGGCGGCTACAGCCCCTGCGCGTAGGAGAAGAAGCGTTGCGGGTCGTAACTCATCTTCACCTTCCCCAGCCGCGTCACCGCGTCGCCGTAGTACGCCTTCTTCCAGTCCGTCAGCGTCGGGTCGGTGTAGTTCTGGTACGCCGCGCCGGAGGCGTACGGCTTCATCGCGTTGTGCGCCGAGGTCAGCCAGGACTGGGCGGTGCCGCCGGAGGCCCCCGCGCCCCAGGAGGCTATGTACTGGGCCAGCATCCGGGAGCGGCGGTGGACGAAGGCCGTCGCCGTGGGGGAGACCCGGTTGACCGCGCCGCCGAGGGCCGTGAACGCGATGCTGCCCGCGCCGCCCCGCACCGAGGCGATCTGCCGCAGCACCGTCTGGATGCCGGCCGCGGACAGCGAGCGGTCGAAGAAGTCCGAACGGGCCGTGTACGTCTCCCGGCCCAGGCGGCCCTGCGGGGAGCGGCCCGGGGTGGAGCCGGGCAGGTGGCACTGGGCGTCGGCGGAGAAGGAGGAGCAGCCGGCGTAGATCTCCATCGCCTCCTCGTAGCCCCGGCGGCGCAGGGTGACGGAGGAGGCGTTCGCGCCGGCGGCGTGGGCCAGGCGGTCCACCGCGTTCTGCAGCTCGCCGTAGGTGCCGAGGGAGAAGCAGGCCACGGAGACGGCCGGGGTGCGGCCCGGCGAGCACTCCAGGTGCAGCGAGGACCAGATCTCGTCGGGCTGGCTCGGTCCCCACTCCTGCCAGGCCTTGAGGACGGCCGCGGCCTTCGCCCACGGCCACGTCATGTACGCGGTCACCGCCTGCGGCGCCGGGTGGGTCCGGAACTGCAGCTCGGTGACGACACCGAAGTTGCCGTTGCCGGCGCCGCGCAGGGCCCAGAAGAGGTCGGAGTGGGACGACGCGTTCGCCGTCACCTGGGTGCCGTCCGCCGTGATCACGGTCGCCTGGGTGAGGCTGTCGCAGGTCAGGCCGTAGGCGCGGGAGGCGACCCCGTGGCCGCCGCCGAGCACCAGGCCCGAGACGCCGACGGTGGGGCAGGAGCCCGCGGGTATCGTCACGCCCTTCGCGGCCAGCCCCCGGTAGACGTCGATCAGCTTGGCGCCGGCACCGACGACCGCCGTCCCGCCGGAGACGCGTATGCGGTTCAGCCGGGAGACGTCGAGGATGAGGCGGTTGTCGCCGGAGGAGTAGCCCGCGTAGGAGTGGCCGCCGTTGCGTATGGACACCCGGACGCCGTGGGCCTGGGCGTAGGCGAGGGTCGTACGGATGTCGTCGGCGTGTGCCACATAGGCGACCGCGGCGGGCTTCAGCCCGTCGAAGCGGGTGTTGTACAGCTGGTGGGCCGTCGCCCAGGTCGCGTCGCCGGGCCTGACCAGGGTGCCGTCCAGGTCGTGGGCGAGGCCCGTCCAGTTCGCGGCGGCGTGCGCGTTGGTGGTCTTGAGCGACGTGAGCGAGGATGAGCCCGTGCTCGCCGAGCCGCCGGTCCTGCCCGCGCCCGGGCTGCACCCGGTCAGTGCGGTCGCGGCCAGTGCAGCCGTGCCGCCCGCGATGAACGTACGCCGTTCCATGCCCATCGTCCTGTGTCGCCTCTCCGCAGGCCCCCTTGGCCCTTCCTGGGGTGAGACGGCCCGGTGGGCGCGTTGGTTCGTAACAGTTCGCACACAGGGGAACGAGCGCCGAAGACGTGTTCGCTCAACCCGGCGTTCGGAACCTGGGTGTGCCCTCCCCGTAAGCATTCCGTGACCTAACCAGGCCGACGGCAGGGGTTCACCCCGCGTTCACTTCCGGCCATCGGCGGCTTCACCTGTTCTGCCTAATTTCGGCCGTGCACGGTGCGGGGCGCGGCCATATGCGCTCGCGCTCCTCCATACCTCGCACGCCGCCGACAGCGGCGGCTCCTGGAAGGAACTCCCGAAAGTGAAGCTTCAGCGCAAGAACCGGCTGCGCGCCCTGTCGCTCGGTGCGATCGCCGTGACCGGCGCCCTGGCCCTGACGGCGTGCGGCTCCGACGACAACGGTGGCGGTTCCAAGGCCTCGGGCAACCCGTCCGGTGCCACCAACGCCTCCTCGATCAAGTGTGACAACGCCAAGGGTCAGCTGCTCGCAGACGGCTCCTCCGCGCAGAAGAACGCGATCGACGCCTGGGTCAAGGAGTTCTCCCAGGCCTGTGGCGTGCAGATCAACTACAAGGGTGGCGGCTCCGGCGCCGGTGTCACCTCCTTCAACCAGGGTCAGCTCGCCTTCGCCGGTTCCGACTCCGCGCTGAAGCCGGACGAGGTCACCGCCTCCAAGAAGGTCTGCTCCGGCGGTCAGGGCATCGACCTGCCGATGGTCGGCGGCCCCATCGCCCTCGGTTACAACGTCCCGGGTGTCGACAACCTGGTCCTGGACGCCCCGACGATCGCCAAGATCTTCGACAGCAAGATCAAGAACTGGAACGACCCGGCGATCAAGAAGCTGAACCCGTCGGCGAAGCTTCCCGACCTGAAGATCCAGGCCTTCCACCGCTCCGAGGACTCCGGCACCACGGACAACTTCACCAAGTACCTGATCGCCACCACCCCGGACAACTGGAAGTACTCCGGCGGCAAGGCCTGGCAGGCGCAGGGCGGCCAGGCGGCCTCCGGCTCCGCCGGTGTGGCCCAGGGCGTCAAGCAGAACTCCGGCGCGATCGGCTACTTCGAGCTGTCCTACGCCAAGGACATGAACACCGTCGCCATCGCCACCGGCGCCAAGACCCCGGTCAAGCCCTCCGTGGACAGCGCCACCGCCGACATCGCGGCCGCCAAGGTCGTCGGCACCGGCAAGGACCTGTCGCTGAAGCTGGACTACGCCACCAAGGCCGAGAACGCCTACCCGATCACCCTGGTGACGTACGAGATCGTCTGCGACAAGGGCAACAAGGCGGACACCCTGTCCGCCACCAAGGCCTTCCTCGGCTACATCGCCAGTGAGGACGGCCAGAAGGTCCTGTCGAGCAACGACTACGCCCCGATCCCCGACGAGATCATCGCCAAGGTCCGTACCACCATCGACGGCCTGAGCTGACTGATCCGAAAGTGCGGCCCGGCGCCCCTGCGGGCCGGGCCGCACCGTCCGGTGCACCGCCGCCAAGAGCCACCGCCCCCGTGGGGGCGGCCGGCTCCGCAGACCGGAGAACCCGATGGACATATCGACCAAGACGACCGACACGCCTCCACCCCCGCCCCAGCCCAGGCAGGCCGAGCAGAAGCGCAATGCCCGCGGCGCGTCCCGCCCCGGTGACCGCGTCTTCCTCGGCCTCTCCCGCGGCTCGGGCATCCTGCTGCTGGTGATCATGGCCGCGATCGCGGTCTTCCTCACCTACCGTGCCTCCCTCGCGATCAGCAAGGACCACGGGAACTTCCTCACGACCTTCGAGTGGAACACCAACCTCACCCCGCCGGACTTCGGCATCGCGGTGCTGGCCTTCGGAACGATCGTCTCCTCGATCATCGCCATGGTCATCGCGGTCCCGATCGCGGTGGCGATCGCGCTGTTCCTCACCCACTACGCCCCGCGCCGGCTGAGCGGTCCCATCGCCTACGTGATCGACCTGCTCGCCGCCGTGCCGTCCATCGTGTACGGCCTGTGGGGCGCCCTCATCCTCGTCCCGCACATGACCGGCCTGTACAGCTGGCTCAACGACTACTTCGGCTGGACCGGCATCTTCACCTGGGACGGCGGCGCCCCCCGCTCCATGCTCACCGTCGGCATCCTGCTGGCGATCATGATCCTGCCGATCATCACCAACGTCAGCCGTGAGGTCTTCCGGCAGGTCCCGCGGATGCACGAGGAGGCCGCGCTGGCCCTCGGCGCCACCCGCTGGGAGGTCGTCCGCATGGCCGTCCTGCCCTTCGGCCGCTCCGGTGTGATCTCGGCGTCCATGCTCGGCCTCGGCCGCGCCCTCGGCGAGACGATGGCCGTCGCCACCGTGCTCTCCCCGGACTACCTCATCCACGCCAGCCTGCTGAACCCGGGCGGCGGGACCTTCGCCCAGAACATCGCCAGCAAGTTCGGTGAGGCCACCGAGCAGGGCCGGGACGCGCTGATCGCCTCCGGTCTCGTCCTCTTCGTCATCACCCTGCTGGTCAACGGCGCGGCCCGCATGATCATCGCCCGCCGCAAGGAGTACTCGGGGGCCAACGCATGAGCACCGCAGCCGTCACCGACAAGCGCCCCAGCACGCTGCGCGGCGCCAGCCTCCCGAAGTGGTCCGGCTGGGCCATCGCGGCCGGCTCGATCGTCCTGGCCGTGGCCATCGGCCTGATCGGCGGGCTGAGCAGCAAGATCCAGTGGGGTCTGATCGCCGCGATCCTCTTCGTCCTCGGCACCTACGGCATCGCCGCCCGCGTGGAGGGCCGCCGGCAGGCCAAGGACCGGGTCGCCACCTCCTTCGTCTGGGTCGCCTTCCTGCTCGCCGTCATCCCGCTGGTCTCCCTGATCTGGACGACCGTCTCGCGCGGCGTGAAGGTCCTCGACGTCTACTTCCTGACCCACTCCATGGGCGTCGTCGCCGACTCCGAGCCCGGTGGCGGCATCTACCACGCCATCATCGGCAGCCTGGAGCAGGTCGGTCTCGCCACCGTCATCGGTGCGCCGATCGGCATCCTCACGGCGATCTACCTGGTGGAGTACGGGCGGGGCAAGCTCGCCAAGGCCGTCACGTTCTTCGTGGACGTCATGACGGGCATCCCGTCGATCGTCGCCGGCCTCTTCATCCTCTCGCTGATGCTCATCTTCAAGATGCAGCCGTTCGGCTTCGCCGGTTCGCTGGCCCTGGCCATCCTGATGATGCCGGTCGTCGTCCGCTCCACCGAGGAGATGCTCAAGCTCGTCCCGAACGAGCTGCGCGAGGCCTCGCTGGCGCTCGGTGTGCCGAAGTGGCGGACCATCCTGAAGGTGGTCCTGCCGACCTCCATCGGCGGCATCACCACCGGCGTCATGCTGGCCATCGCCCGTATCGCGGGCGAGACCGCTCCGGTGCTGCTGCTGGTGTTCGGCAACCCGTTCATCAACAACAACCCCTTCGAGGGTGCGCAGGCGTCGCTGCCGCTGTTCATCTTCCAGCAGTACCAGCAGAGCGCGGGTGCCAGCGCGGCGTACGACCGCGCGTGGGCGGCCTCCCTCACGCTGATCGCCTTCGTGATGATCCTCAACCTGGTGGCCCGCGGCATCGCCCGCTGGAAGGCCCCCAAGACCGGTCGCTGACGCGGCCAACAGCGACCGAGCTTGAATCTCCGGAAGTGAAGTAGAAGACATGGCCAAGCGAATCGACGTAAGCGGACTGACCGCGTACTACGGCTCCCACAAGGCGATCGAGGACATCTCGATGACCGTCGAACCGCGTTCGGTGACGGCGTTCATCGGCCCCTCCGGCTGCGGCAAGTCGACGTTCCTGCGCACGCTGAACCGTATGCACGAGGTCACCCCCGGTGGCCGCGTCGAGGGCAAGGTGCTCCTGGACGACGAGGACCTCTACGGCACCGGGATCGACCCGGTGTCGGTGCGCCGCGAGGTGGGCATGGTCTTCCAGCGCCCGAACCCCTTCCCCACGATGTCGATCTTCGACAACGTGGCGGCGGGTCTGCGCCTGAACGGCAACTACAAGAAGAGCCGGCTGAACGACATCGTCGAGAAGTCACTCAAGGGCGCGAACCTCTGGAACGAGGTCAAGGACCGCCTGAACAAGCCGGGCTCCGGCCTGTCCGGCGGTCAGCAGCAGCGCCTGTGCATCGCCCGTGCGATCGCGGTCGAACCGAACGTCCTGCTGATGGACGAGCCCTGCTCCGCCCTGGACCCGATCTCCACCCTCGCGATCGAGGACCTGATCGGTGAGCTGAAGGAGCGCTTCACGATCGTCATCGTGACGCACAACATGCAGCAGGCCGCGCGTGTCTCGGACCGTACGGCGTTCTTCAACCTGGCCGCGGTGGGCCAGCCCGGTCGCCTCATCGAGATCGACGACACCGAGCGGATCTTCTCCAACCCGTCGGTGCAGGCGACGGAGGACTACATCTCCGGTCGCTTCGGCTGACCGTCCCTGATCCCCTCGCGGTGCTGCATGGCGGTGCCACCGCGAGGACGCAAGAGGGCCCGCCCCTGGCTCCCGGGGGCGGGCCCATTGCGTTCGGGGACAGCCGTGAGGGCCTACGGACCGAGGTCCAGCACGCGGACCGGCTCGCCGGTCCACCGGTCCGGGGTGGTCGTGGCGATGATCGCTCCGTCGGGACGGTCCGGGGAGGGCTGTGCGGCGTACTGACAGTGCGCCGCGGCCCACGTGTCGTGCCGGGCCACCGCCAGGACGGCGGGCAGGTCCAGGTCCAGGACGGTGATGGCGGGCAGGGCGGCGAGATGCTCTGCCGTGCCGGGACGCGTCCGGTCGGCTTCGACCAGTGCGCACGCCGGGGCGTACAGGTACCAGCCGGCCTCGACGTGAGCGCGGTGGATCAACCGGGAGGCGAGGACGTTGCCCCGGCCGGCCGCGGCCATGGCGGTGGCGTCCAGGACGATGTGCATCGCGTCGCTCACCGGGCCGCTGCCCGGGCCAGCCGCCGGTCGAGTTCGCTGTCGAGGTCCCGCTCCTCGGCGGGAGTGGGGGCGTAGCCGGTCCACTCCCGCAAGGCGGCGCGGGCCTGCTCGGCCCGTTCGGCCCGCTCGGCGGGGGTGAGCAGGGTTTCGGCGAGCCGGGCCAGGTAGGCGCGCAGCGACATCCCTTCGGCTGCCGCTATGGCGGCGAGCCGGTCCCGGGCTGCCTCAGGGATACGGACGTTGGCGTCGGACATCACCGAACTCCTCTGCACACCATGGGTACGGGTACGTACCCATATTCTAGGGGAGGGGTGAGACCCGTCTCCGGTGAAGAGTAGGGAGTTACAGCACCGCCAGCTTCACCACGCCGAAGGCCAGCGCGGCGACCAGCGCGGCGGCCGGCATCGTGATGAACCAGCCCAGGACGATGTTCTTGGCCACGCCCCAGCGCACGGCGTTGAGGCGCTTGGTCGCGCCGACGCCCATGATCGCCGAGGTGATGACGTGGGTCGTGGAGATCGGCGCCTTGAAGAGGAACGCCGTGCCGAACATGATCGAGGCGCCGGTCGCCTCCGCGGCGAAGCCCTGCGGGGGGTCCAGTTCGATGATCTTGCGGCCCAGCGTGCGCATGATGCGCCAGCCGCCGGCGTAGGTGCCGAGCGAGAGCATGACCGCTGAGACGATCTTCACCCAGATCGGGATCGGGTCGCCGTACGTTTCGTGGCCGGAAATCACCAGGGCCATCACGACCACACCCATGGTCTTCTGCGCGTCCTGGAGGCCGTGGCCCAGCGCCATGCCGGCCGCGGAGACCGTCTGCGCCATACGGAAGCCCCGCTTGGCCTTGTGCGGGTTGGCGCGGCGGAACAGCCACATGATGGCCAGCATCACCAGGTAGCCGACGATCAGGCCCACCACCGGGGACAGGAACATCGGGATGATGACCTTGTCCACCACTCCGCTCCAGTGGACGGCCGTGCCGCCCGCCAGGGCCGCGCCGACCAGCCCGCCGAACAAGGCGTGGGAGGAGGACGAGGGCAGGCCGAAGTACCAGGTGATCAGGTTCCAGGTGATCGCGCCGATCAGGGCGGCGAAGAGGATGCCCATCCCGTTCCCGCCCGAGGGCGTCTGGATCAGGCCTTCGCTGACGGTTTTCGCGACGCCCGAGCCGAGGAAGGCACCGGCCAGGTTCATGACCGCCGCCATCGCCAGCGCCGCCCGCGGGGTGAGCGCGCGCGTCGACACCGAGGTGGCGATCGCGTTCGCCGAGTCGTGGAAGCCGTTCGTGTACGTGAAGAAGAGCGCGACCGCGATGGTCACGACCAGGGCGAGGGTGTCCATCGACGCCTCAGGACTCCTTGACGGCGATGGTCTCCACCGTGTTCGCCACGTGCTCGAACGCGTCCGCGGCCTCTTCCAGGACGTCCACGATCTGCTTGAGCTTGAGCACCTCGATCGCGTCGTACTTGCCGTTGAAGAGGTGCGCGAGGAGCTTGCGGTGGATCTGGTCCGCCTGGTTCTCCAGACGGTTCACCTCGATCCAGTACTCGGTGAGGTTGTCCATCGTGCGGAGGTTCGGCATCGCCTCGGCCGTCAGCTCGGCGGCCCGGGCCAGCACCTCGATCTGCTGCTCGACGCCCTTCGGCAGTTCCTCGACGTTGTAGAGGACGACCAGGTCGACGGCCTCCTCCATGAAGTCCATGATGTCGTCGAGGGATCCGGCGAGGGCGTAGATGTCCTCGCGGTCGAACGGCGTGATGAACGAGGAGTTCAGCTGGTGGAAGATCGCGTGCGTGGCGTCGTCACCCGCGTGTTCCGCGGCCCGCATACGCTCTGCGATCTCGGCTCGGGCAGGTGCGTCCGCCCCGAGCAGTTCCATCAGGAGTTTCGAGCCGGTGACGATGTTGTCCGCGGATGCGGCGAACATGTCGTAGAAGCTCGTCTCCCTGGGGGTCAGACGAAAGCGCACGTGGGGTCCTCGGGGTGCTTCGGTTTCGGTCAGGCTGATGCTAGGCGCATCATCCGGCCACGGCTATCGGGCCGCATCCCAGTGTCGCCCATCGGGCAGTGTGATCAGCACGGGGGCGTACCAAGGCCTCCCTACCCCGGAAAGTTCGTTACCATATACCCAGTAGGGGTATCCAGTCGCAATCGTGATCGAAATTCCGTTCAGTAGCCCGTTCAGCAGCTCGTCCCGAGATGGAGGCCCGCGATGACGACGACCGAGGCCGGCGCCACGGCTCCCTCCGAGACCGCGAGTGAGACCGCACACACTCCGCACGTCACGCACGGCTACCACAAGCAGAAGGACGAGCACCTCAAGCGGCTGCGCCGGATCGAGGGGCAGATCCGCGGACTGCAGCGCATGGTCGACGAGGACACGTACTGCATCGACATACTCACCCAGGTCTCCGCCTCCACCAAGGCGCTGCAGTCCTTCGCCCTGCAACTGCTGGAGGAGCACCTGCGGCACTGCGTGGCCGACGCGGCGCTCAAGGGCGGCGACGAGATCGAGGCCAAGGTGGACGAGGCGACGAAGGCGATCGGCCGCCTGCTGCGGTCCTGACCTCTCAGGTCTCGTCCTCGGAGACCCGCAGCACCTCGTCGATGCTCTCCAGGCTGAGCCGTTCCTCGGCCGCGGAGGCCGCGATGATCAGCTCTCCGCACAGCTCGATCTCGGCGAGGGCCACATGGTCCTGCACCGCCGTACCGCCGACCGGAGCCACCCGCCTCACCTCTTCTCTGCCGTCACCGACTTCCTAGAGTAGGCAGCGCCCTACACAACGCGCATGGCACGGACGGGCTACTTCCGGGGTGGCGCCCCGGACTAGTGCCCGTCCTCGGCGATGCGGCCCGCGTAGATGTCCGCCGGGCGCGGCAGCTCGACCGCGGCGGGGGCGCCGAAGTCGTAGAGCAGCGTCGTCGAGGCGACCGCCACGGGCGTCTTCTGCCGGCCGTTGACGAAGCTGAAGCGCTGCCGGAGCTTGCGGATGCGGCCCTGGTCGTCGAGATAGGCGTCGAACGGGACTTCGGCCGTGGCGAACCCTTTCGCCGCCGCGGCCAACGGCTGCCTGTCCTCGGCGGAGGCTTTGCGGGCCGCGCTGCCCAGGTCCGCCGTGCCCCGGTAGTGCCGCACCGCCGTCCCGCCGACCTCGGTCCTGCCGACGTAGGTCGCCGTCCGGGTCCCGCGCAGCATCTCGGCCGCCGCGTACGGATCGGTCGCGCCGCCGGTGACGAGATTGCCGTCGGACAGCGTGGCGGTCTCCACCCGGACCCACTTGTCGGCGGGCACGCCCGCGCCCCGGTTCTTCATGAACAGGGCGCCGGGAGCGAGGAGTTCGGTGATCGGCTGGTGCTCGGAGGTGCCCGCCGGGTCCTCGGGCAGGACGACCGTGAGCCGGCCGAGGCGCCGCCGGTAGTCGTAGACGCCCTGGCCGCGGATGGTCACCCGGGTGCCGCCGGTGGCCATCTCCATGGAGGTGGTGGCCTTGGAACTGCCCGCGCCGCGCAGGGTGTCGGCGGCCCGGCGCAGGACGGCGACCGGATCACCCCCGCCCTTGACGTCCTCGGCGGCGGCCCCCATGCCGGAACAGCCCGTGGCACACGCCCCGAGGCCGAGCATGATGCCGACCGCGACGACCGTCCTGCCCGCGCTCCTGTGCTGCCGCCGTTCCATCGCCTGCCTACCCCCAGCCGGTACGTCCGTCACGGGCCCCCTACTCGTCCGGTTAACGACGAGTAGGGGGCGCCGTCACGCGGTGCCCGAGTGGTGGGACGGCCGTACGAGCCCTTTACCGCGGGTGGGTAACGTTGTCGGGGTGGCAGTCACCTCGGCGCAGCAGGATGGGCCGGAGCAGGCCCGGTCCGGGCAGGAACACTTCACGACGACGACCGAACAGGGGCGCTTCTGCGTGGCCAGCTGCAGCTGCGGCTGGCGCGGACCCGCCCGCAGGGCCCGCAGCCAGGCCCGCACCGACGCGCAGACGCACCGGGCGGGCGGGTGACGCGGAAGGGTGCCGGCCGGCTCAGCGCGCGGCGCCCTCGGTGGTGGCGAGCACCTTGAGCGCGCGCTCCAGCATGCGCTTCTTGCGCGCCGTCTCCGCCGCCAGCGCGGTCTTCTGCCCGGCCATGGCCCGGCGTTCGTGCCGTGCCTCGGCGGCGGACCAGACGGCGATCAGCCGCGTGGAGTCCTTGCAGGTCATGTCGGTGCGGGCGACGGCCTTCTCATGGGCGTCGGCGGCCGGCGCCTGCGCGGTGGGCAGGTCGGTACCGGCGTTCAGCGGGCTGTCGTAGTGGTAGCCGGCGCGGGCCATGCACGCCGACCAGGCGGTCACGGCCCGGCGCACCTCGGGATCCTTCTCCGCCTGCTGGAAGGCCGTGACGTAGATGCCCATGGCGACCGGGTTCCGTTCGCTGCCGCCGTCCCCGATGATCCGGTCGCGGGCCTCCTCGGCGCAGCCGCCGGCGCGGACCGGGCGGTCCTTGTAGGTGCCGATCACCCCGGCGGTGCGCGCCGGGTGCGGTCCGTCGGCGCGCTGCACGTCGGCCTCGGTGAGGGTGCCGGAGGCGGTGCCGTACATCACCAGGTCGCGCACCCGGCGGTCGGCCGCGGACCGGGGCGGACGGGAGGTGACCAGGTCGGTCTGCTTCCGCCGGTTGGCGGGCACGCGCGGGTCGACGTCCGGGGCCATGTGGTAGCCGTAGCGGCGGGCGTCGGCGTCGGTCATCACGCCGTAGGAGCGCTCCGGCAGGGTCGCGTAGAGGCTGCGGCTGAAGCTCACGCGGTCGTCGAAGCCGTAGCGGCGCATGCAGGCGGCGCGTTCGACGAGCTCGGCGCGGCCGACGGCGGCCAGCTCGAGGAGCGACAACCGGGCGTTGTCGACCGGGCGTCGGAGCAGCGGCCTCGGCAGGGAGACCGGAGCGAGGGGGGCGTGGCCGGCGTGTGCCGGGGCGGGGGCCGGCCGGGTCTGGTCGGCGGAGCTGCCGCAGGCCGCGAGCAGGAGGGCGGCCGCGGCCGCGGGGACGGCGATGCGCCCCCGCGGCCGCGCACTCACGGGCATTCCCAGTGGTTGGAGGCGTTGTTGTTGTAGGTCTTGTTCAGCCGGGAGACGGAGGAGTGGGCGTCGATGTAGTCCGCCGGGCCGCTCCAGCCGCTGTTGTAGTAGATGATCGCGGTGCAGTCGGGGTCGAGGTTGGTGGCCGAGGCCGCGTTGTTCTTCACCGGCTGGCCCTGACCGGCGCCGGAGGAGGAGAACACGTAGCCGGCCTCGTCCTTGGTCGGCACGTTGAAGTCGGCGTGCGAGCCGGACAGACCCGAGTTGTAGTACAGGCACAGCTCGCCGAAGAGGTTCGAGCTGACACTGGTGGTGCAGCGGCCGTCGTTCTGGGCGGCGGCCGGGACCACGCTCGCGCCGGTGGCGATGGCGGCGGCGGCCACGACGAGCGCGGCACTCTTCTTCATGTGCATCGTTCTGGCAACTCCCCTGTAGATCCGTCGAGTTGGACGTTCGTGCCAGGTGGTGCACGGCCATCACAACAGGATCAGAGTTCACACAGAAGACACACAGGTGATCATTTCCCCGGCGTTCACCGTTCCGCTACATGTGTTCGAATGGCCGGATGAGGGCGTCCACGAGGTCCCGGTCGCGCGGCTGGGTGAGGCGGCCGCGGGCCGCCGCGGGGGAGAGCCACAGGATCCGGTCGACCTCGTCGTTCGGGGTGAAGCGGCCGGACACCGCCTCGGCCGCCCAGTAACGCACCTGCTTCGGACGGCCGTTGGCGATATACCGCACGGTCGGCAGTGCCACGCCGGGCTCGGCCGTGTACCCGGTCTCCTCCGCGACCTCCCGAAGGGCGCCCGCGAGCGCGTCCTCGCCGCGCTTGAGCTTGCCCTTCGGGTGCGACCAGTCGTCGTACTTCGGCCGGTGGACGAGGCAGATCTCCAGGCCGTCGGCGACCGGCGAGCGCCGCCACAGCACACAGCCCGCCGCTCGCACCAGGGTGTCGCTCACGCCGCCTCCTCGTGGGAACTCAGGGTGCGCTGACCGTCTGCATCTGCCAGGCCTGCTGGAAGGCGTACCTGGCGGCCTCCACCTCGTGCCGCTGGTCGGCGTGGAGCACGCCGAGCGCGTACGCCGTCGCCGGGGCGATCCGGGGGGTACGCGCGGCCTGGGCCGCCGCCGCTGCCGCCTCCGAGGCGTCCCGGTGCCGGTTCAGGGCCTGGCCGGCCGTCAGCAGCCGTGCGTCCACGGGCAGCTTCCCGCCGTGCAGGGTCTCCTGGGCGTAGCGGTGCAGCCGCAGCAGCAGCCGGACCTGGTGCCAGGGACCGTCCTGGGGGTGCGGGGCCGGGTCCGGGGACAGGCCGTGGACCAGGGCCTCCGCGTTGTACGGGTGTCCCGCGACGACCAGCGGGAGCGCCACGATCGCGTCTGTCAGCCGTTCCTCCGCAGCGGCTGCCAGGGGACGCAGGTCGGCCGTCGGGGCGCCGGGAGTGAGCGGCACCTCGCTGGCGAGTACGGCGACCTTGTCCGCGACGGCGTGGAACCGGCTGGAGCCCAGGGCCTGCAGAGCCGTGGAGTGGGCCCTCGTCCGGGCCAGCGTCAACTGCCGTTCCAGCAGGGCACCCGCCTTCGCCGCGCCCACGGTGAGGTTGCCGCGCTCCGGTGCGGCCGTCGCCGGGCCGCTGGTGTTCTTCACCGCCACCGGGGCGCCCGCGGCCACGGCGGCGTCGATCGCCTGCGCCGGGAGCACCGCCGCCCCAGACAGCCGGTGCAGCGCCAGCAGCAGCCGGTCCAGGCGGGCCTCGCAGGCGTGCTCCAGGCCCAACGTGCCGGAGAGCCACGCCAGTTCGGGGCGCATCTCCTCCGACCAGCCGGGATCGAGCAGCGGGCGGAAGGTGTGCAGGCTGCCGCTGATGCGGCGGGCCGAGCGGCGCAGGGCACGCGCCGCGTCGACGGACTCCTTCGCGCCGTTCTCCCCCACGCCCGACCGGTCCCGCGCGGGAGCGCCCCCGCCCGCACCGCCGGTCTCGCGGTGCAGGCGCAGGGCGCGCAGGAACTCCGTGGCCTGGGTGCGCAGGTACGCCGCGAGGGCGTCCCCGGTCACCACCTCGGCCGCGGGGTCCTTCGGGTCAAGGTGTTGCTGTGCCACGCCGGCGCCTCCGGGCGTCTATGAGCATCTCCTGGACGTTGCGCAGGGGCTGGCCGTCCGCGTCGGTCGCGTGTCGCGTCCACTCGCCGTCGGGACCGAGGTGCCAGGAGGAGGTGGAATCGGACATGCCGGTGTCGAGCAGCCGGTTGAGGGCTGCCCGGTGGGCGGGGTCGACGACCCGCACCAGGGCCTCTATCCGGCGGTCGAGGTTGCGGTGCATCATGTCGGCGCTGCCGATCCACACCTCGGGCTCGCCGCCGTTGCCGAAGGCGAACACGCGGGAGTGTTCGAGGAAGCGGCCGAGGACCGAGCGGACCCGGATGTTCTCGGACAGGCCGGCGACGTCGGGCCGGACCGCGCAGATCCCGCGCACCCAGATGTCCACCGGCACGCCCGCCTGGGACGCACGGTAGAGGGCGTCGATGACCGCCTCGTCGACCATCGAGTTGACCTTGAACCGGATGAAGGCCGGACGGCCCGCGCGGTGGTGCTGGACCTCCTTGTCTATCCGCGAGATCAGACCGTCGCGCAGGGACTTGGGGGCCACCAGCAGGCGGCGGTAGGTCTCCCGGCGGGAGTAGCCCGACAGACGGTTGAAGAGGTCGGAGAGGTCCGCGCCAACCTGCTGGTCGGCGGTGAGCAGGCCCAGGTCCTCGTACAGGCGGGCCGTCTTCGGGTGGTAGTTGCCCGTGCCGACGTGGCTGTAGCGGCGCAGGGTGTCGCCCTCCTGGCGGACCACCAGGGACAGCTTGCAGTGCGTCTTCAGGCCGACGAGGCCGTAGACGACGTGGCAGCCGGCCTCCTCCAGCTTGCGCGCCCACTTGATGTTGGCGTGCTCGTCGAAGCGGGCCTTGATCTCGACCAGGACGAGGACCTGCTTGCCGGACTCGGCGGCGTCGATGAGCGCGTCGACTATGGGGGAGTCACCGGAGGTGCGGTACAGGGTCTGCTTGATCGCCAGGACGTCCGGGTCGGCCGCGGCCTGCTCCAGGAAGGCCTGGACCGAGGTGGAGAAGCTGTCGTACGGGTGGTGCAGCAGCACGTCCCGGGTGCGCAGGGCGGCGAAGATGTCCGGTGCGGACGCCGACTCGACCTCGGCGAGGTCGCGGTGGGTGCCGGCGACGAACTTCGGGTACTTCAGCTCGGGCCGGTCCAGGGAGTGGATACGGAACAGACCGGTGAGGTCGAGCGGACCCGGCAGCGGGTACACCTCCGCCTCGGAGATCTTCAGCTCGCGCACCAGCAGGTCCAGCACCTCGCGGTCGATGGACTCCTCGACCTCCAGGCGCACCGGCGGCCCGAAGCGCCGCCGCATGAGTTCCTTCTCCAGGGCCTGGAGCAGGTTCTCGGCGTCGTCCTCCTCCACTTCCAGGTCCTCGTTGCGGGTGAGCCGGAAGGCGTGGGACTCCAGCACCTCCATGCCCGGGAAGAGCTCCTCCAGGTGCGCGGCTATGACGTCCTCGACGGGGACGTACCGGCCGGGGCTGCTCTCCAGGAAGCGGGACAGCAGCGGCGGCACCTTCACGCGCGCGAAGTGCTTGTGGCCGCTGACCGGGTTCCGCACGATCACGGCCAGATTCAGGGACAGGCCGGAGATGTACGGGAAGGGGTGCGCCGGGTCGACCGCCAGCGGGGTGAGCACGGGGAAGATCCGGTGCCGGAAGAGCGTGAACAGGCTGGCCTGCTCCTTGTCGGTCAGCTCGCTCCAGCGGACCAGGTGGATGCCCTCCTCCGCGAGCGCGGGGGCGACGTCCTCCTGGTAGCAGGCGGCGTGCCGGGCCATGAGCTCGCGCGACCGGGCCCAGATCATCTCCAGCACCTCGCGCGGCTGCAGCCCGGAGGCGGACCGCGTCGCCACGCCGGTGGCGATACGGCGCTTCAGACCGGCGACCCGGACCATGAAGAACTCGTCCAGGTTGCTGGCGAAGATCGCGAGGAAGTTCGCGCGCTCCAGCAGCGGGGTGTCCGGGTCCTCGGCGAGCTCCAGGACGCGTTCGTTGAAGGCGAGCCAGCTGCGCTCACGGTCGAGGAAGCGACCCTGGGGCAGTGGCGTGCCGTCGGTCCTGGACTCCTCGTAGGCATCGAGGTCCGCGTCGATGTCGGGTTCCAGGTCGGAGACCGTGGCGGCCACGGTGTGCGGGCGGTGCGCGGCTATGGAGCCCACGGGAGGCTGCGCGTGCTGGACCGGTGCCTGGGCGTCTTGCTGACTCATGACCCCATTCTTCCGCGCTACGGGCGTCACGGGCGCGTCGGAACGTGCGGGCGGGAGCGTCACGGCCCCGTTCTGCGCTGGCCCCTCGGGGGGCGGCGAAGGCTCTGGCACGGCGGGCTTCATTGGCCGAGCGTCGCAAGCTCGGCTGAATCGATGGTTACGGAGACATGACGTCCGGGATAGCGCGGGGCGGCTCCGGGACGTCTTCGTCGCGAGAGCGACGGATTCCTCGCCGCCCGGGTGCCTCGCCCGGAGGGCGCGGGCCCGTGTGGCGGGGCCGCATCGATACGCGGCCGTAGGGCGGCCCCGTCCGTCTCCGGCGTGAGCCGGCGGGCGGGACGCGGTGTGCGTCCAGGCCGGCGGTTCGCCGCTCACACCGGCCGACGCCGATGAGCAGCGCTGGTGGGGGCCGGTCCGGGGGTCCCTGCCGTGGGGGGGTGCGGGTTCCGGCTGGTGCGGTGGGCCGCTGCCGTTCGCGTCCGCCCGGCAGCCGGGCTCCCGGGCCGCTTCGGGAGACGCTCGGCCACGGCCACCGTCCCGTGCGCGGCGGGCGGTCCGTACCCGTGCCGCGGGCCACCCTCGCGGTACCCGTACCCGTCGTGGCCCTGTGCTGGGCGGCCGTAGCGGACCGTAACCCCGCTGGCCGGGACCGCGCCCGCGCTGATCGTCGGGGGGAGCGGTGGTTATGGAGGGCGTACGGCGCGTGGGCGACTTGAACCTGGTCCGGACCCGGACCCGGACCCGGACCCGGGCGTCGGCGTGGCCGGCCCCGCGGTGGTCCCGCGCCCGGTCGGGGCTGTCACCCCGGGAGTCGGCCTCCGGTTCGCGCCGGGCCCGTGAGGCCCGGCGGGCGACGGTGGTCAGGTCTCCGTGCGGTACATCAGGTCCGTCTCGTACGTGCTGAACCCCAGCCGCTCGTACACCGACACCGCGGCCTGGTTGTCGGCGTCGACGTAGAGCATCGCGGCCGGCAACTGCTGGCCGGCCAGGTGGCGCAGGCCGATGGTGGTGAGGGCCTTGCCGAGGCCGCCGCCCTGTTCACCGGGGCGGACCCCGAGGACGTACACCTCGCCGAGCCCCTCCTCGGCGTGCACCTTGGTCCAGTGGAAGCCGATCAACTCCCCGCGTCGCTCGGCGAGGAAGAACCCGGCCGGGTCGAACCACGGCTCGGCCTTGCGGTCGTCGAGGTCCCGCTGGGTCAGTGAGCCCTGCTCGGGGTGGTGGGCGAAGGCGGCCGCGTTGACCGCGAGCCAGGCGGCGTCGTCCTTGCCGGGCACGAACGTGCGCACGCTCACGCCCTCCGGAAGCACCGGGTCGGGCAGCTGAAGGTCGGTCAACGGCCGCCGCATCTGCCGCAGTTCGCGGAACAGGGTCAGACCGAGCACCTGGGCGAGATGCCGGGCGGCGGAATGCCCGCCGTGCGCCCACACCCTGAGCCGCTTTCCGGAGGCGGCGAGCAGCGCCGAGCCGAGCGCCCGGCCGTGCCCCTGCCCGCGGTGCGCGGGGTGGACGACGAGTTCGGCGGCCGGTGCCTCCACCGGGTCGGTGTCCTCCAGCTGGGCGTACCCGACGAGTTCGCCGTCGACGGTCAGCAGCAGATGCGAGACGCCCTCGCGGGCTCCTCCGCGCAACTGCAGCCGGCCCTGCTCCGACACCGGCTGCTGCCCGTCGACCCGGCCGGCCTCGGCGACCAGGGCCAGTACGGCCTCCACCTGGTCCGGGGTGAGCGTGGAGCGGGTCTCGATGGAGCGGGTGGGGAAGGCCCGTACGGTGTCGTCGCTGCTCATGCGTAGAGGGTACGGCAGCCACCCCGTAAAACCCATGTGAATGGCGCCGTGGTTCCCCGAAATGCTTGTGAATTGCACCGGGCTCTTTAATTGAGGTCTCACCGGAATTGGCTTTTTGTGGCTCGCGATTGCCGTAATGTTTTCCGTGTCGAAAGCGAAAGGCGCGGACGGCACCGAAGAGAGACCGAAGGGAGAAGGAAAAGCCATGAGCTTCCACAGGATCGTCCCGGTGAAGAAGGCCCGCAAGCCCGCCCCGGACCCGAAGCACCGCAAGCACGAACCGAAGAAGCGCCAGCCCAGGCGCCCGGTCGGCCACGAGTAGGCATCCCCGTAATCGCGCGGCAAGCGCAAGGCGAGTCATTGCCAGGAATCAGGAGGGAAATTCCATGTCTTTCCACAGGATCGTCCCCGTCAAGAAGCACCGCAAGCCCGCTCCGGAGCCGAGGAAGCGGGCGCCGAAGAAGCCCGCGCCGCGCCGTCGCCCGGTCGGGGACAAGGGCTGAGTCAGGCCGCTGTGAGGCGGGGTCACCGGTTACCGCGTGGTCGTACCGGTGGCCCCGCCTCGGCCGTGTTCGAGGATGCTGGACCCCGGCGGCCCCGGCCGTGTCCACAGCTGTGGAAAGGAGTTGCCGATGCTGAGGGAAGCGCGCGAGGCCTTCCGCCGGTTCTGGCCGCTGACGCGCGGGGACCGCAAGTGGCTCGGGGTGATCGTGGAGTGCGTGGTCGTGTTCGCGCTCGCCGAGACCGCGGCGATCCTGCTGTTCGCCCAGCTGACCGACCACGCCCTGAAGGCGGGCAGGCTCTCCGCCTTCTGGGGACCGGCCGGCGCCTGGCTCGGGGTGGCCGCGCTCGCCGCGTTCGTCGGCTACCTCGGCAACTCCCTGGCCACCTGGACGGCCGAGAGATTCGTACTGCGCCTGCGCGCGGCCGTCTTCCGTCATGTCCAGGACCTGCCCCCGCACTTCAGCGGCACCGCCGGGGCGACCTGGTAGAACGATTCACGTCCGGTCTGGACGCGGTCGCCGCCCGCCAGGTCGTCCAGCCCCTGCGTCGCCTGATGTCGGGCCGTACGACCATCATGATCACCCATGACCTGTCCCTCGCCCCCGACGCCGACCGCATCGTGGTCGTCGACCGGGGCCGGCTCGCGGAGACGGGCACGCACCGGGAACTCCTCGCGCGGGGCGGCGTGTACGCCCGGCTGGCCCGGCCGCTGCCGGAGGCGATGACGGCACCGGCGCCGGGCGGCGACGGCACGATGCTCCTCAGGTGGTGACCACCCGGGCGCCACCCTCTGTTCCACGCGGGGTCCCGTCGGGGCGGGGTTCGGTGAGGAGGGCGGGCCAGTCCTGTGCGGCGGCCCAGGCGCTGAAGGTGTGCCAGCCGATCTCGGGGTGGGCGCGGCGCAGGGCGGCTGTGTCGACGTCGAGGCCGGTGGTGGTGAAGTACGCGAACATCGCCGCCAGGTCGGTGGAGTGGGTGCGGACGATGTCGAGGGCGACCTCGTGGTGGGTGATCGGGCGGCGGGTGACGGTGGTGAGGGTGGCCGCCATCTGCTCGGGGGTGCAGGTGTCCGAGGCGATGTCGACGCGCCGGCCCACGAATGCGGAACGGCGCCCGAAGGCCAGCGCGGCGAACGCGCCGATGTCGGCGGCGGGGATGAGGGCGAAGGGCCGGCCGGCGGGCATGGGCCAGCCGAAGACGCCCTCGCGCAGTCCGGCGAGCGTCCAGCCGTCGGTGTGGTTGTCCATGAACGCGGCCGGGGCGATCACCGTCCAGGGCACGCCGGACGCGCGCAGGTGACGTTCGATGAGGTGCTTGCTCTCGTAGTGGGGGATGCCGGTGCCGCGGTCGGCGTGGGCGGCCGAGGTGAGGACGACGTGTCCGAGGCGGGCGGCCGCCGCGGCGTCGACGAGGGTCCTGCCCTGTCGTGTCTCGGTGGTGGTGTCGGTGCCGAACGGGGTGGTCACGGCGAAGAGCGCGTCCGCGCCGGTGAGGGCCGCGTCGAGGGAGGCGCGGTCGTCGAGGTCGGCGCGGCGGACGTCGGCACCGAGCGCGCGCAGGGCGGTGGCGGCCGGTGCGTCCGGGGTTCGGGTCAGGGCGCGGACGTGGTGGCCGGCGGCGAGGAGGGCGCGGGCGGTGGCCCCGCCCTGCGCGCCTGTGGCGCCGGTGACGGCGACGGTGAGCATGGGTGTCCCCCTGGAAGCTAGGATTCCTGCGTAACGCATTAGCTGCGTCACGCAGGAGAGAGTAGCGCGAGTTTCGCTGCGCCGTGCAGCGATTTTTGGAGGCGAGCCACGTGACGGACGGGACAGACCCGCGCCGCGCCCGGCTGTACGAGGAGTTGTCGACCGAGTCGCGTCGCTATCTCGCGTCGTACGTGCTGTTCAACCAGGCCGTCGCCGACCACCTGGGGCTGCACCCCACCGACGTGCAGGCCCTGAGCCTGCTGACCGCCGAGCCCGAGCCGCTCACGGTCCGGCAGATCGCCGACATGACCGGTCTCACCACGGGCTCGGCCACCCGGCTGGTGGACCGGCTCGAACGGGGTGGCTACGTGGCCCGCACCCCGGACGCGCGGGACCGCCGACGGGTGCTGGTCACCCCGGTCCCGGAGCGCGTCGCGCGGGTCACCGCCGTGTGGGACGAGCTGGGCCGGACCTGGTCGCGCCTGTTCGACGACCACACCGAGGACGAACTGAAGGTGATCACCCGCCACATGCGCCGCGCGAACGAGCTGAGCCGTACCCAGATCGAGCGGCTGCGGGCCCTGCCGAAGCCGGACTGACCCGGCCGGTCCGCTCGGCCGGCCGGCCCGCCCCGGCCGGTCCCACCCCGACCGCTCCCGCTCAGCCCGTCAGCGTCCCGACCGTCTCGGGTGTCTCCGGCGGCGGTGTCGGGGCGCCCGGCAGGCGCACCGTGGCCACCGTGCCGCCGCCCTCCGCCCGGGACAGGGTGACCTCGCCGCCCGCCTGCTGGACCGTGCGGGCCACGATGGACAGGCCGAGGCCGGAGCCGGGCAGGGCGCGGGCGCTGGGGGAACGCCAGAACCGGTCGAAGACGTGCGGGAGTTCGTCCTCGGGGACGCCGGGGCCGTGGTCGCGGACGGTCAGCACACCGGAGGTCAGCCGCACGTTGACCGTGCCGTTCTCGGGGCTGAACTTCACCGCGTTGTCGAGGATGTTGACGACCGCCCGCTCCAGCGCGGCGGGCTCCGCCCGGACGTACCAGGGCTCCAGGTCCGCGGTGATGGTCAGCTCGGGGCCGCGCAGGCGGGCGCGGCGCAGGGCCGCCTCGACGGTGTCCTGGAAGGACACGACCTGAACGCGCTCGCCCCGCTGGCCCTCCGAGCGGGACAGCTCCTGCAGGTCGCCGATCAGCGCGGCCAGTTCCGTCATCTGCGCCTTCACCGAGGCGAGCAGTGCCTTGCGGTCCTCCGGCGGGAGGGGGCGGCCCGTCTCCTCGCTGCGGGTGAGGAGTTCGATGTTCGTGCGCAACGACGTCAGGGGCGTACGCAGTTCATGGCCGGCGTCGGCGATCAGCTGCTGCTGGAGGTCGCGGGAGCTGGCCAGGGAGGCGGTCATCGAGTTGAAGGAACGGGACAGGCGGGCCACCTCGTCCTCGCTGTCGTCCTCCACCGGGATGCGGATGGTCAGGTCCTCGGTCCTGGCCACGTGCTCCACGGCCTCGGTGAGCTTGTCGACCGGGCGCAGGCCCGCACGGGCGACGGCGAGGCCCGCGGCGCCGGCGCCGACGACTCCTATGCCGGAGACGAGGAGCAGGACGAGGGCGAGGTCGTTGAGGGTCTTCTCGGTGTTCTTGAGCGGGATGGCGACCTGTACACCGATGTTGGGCCCGCGTGCGCCGCTCGTGGTGGAGGTGGGCAGGAGGGGGCGGGTGAGCACGCGGAGCTCGTTGCCGTCGGCGTCGGTTCCGTTGCGGAAGTAGATCTTGCTGGCGAGGGCCTTGATCTCCGCCTTGTCGGCCTCGATGACCTTGATCTTGCCCGAGGCACCCCCGATGAGGCAGACCTTGCCATTCTCGGTGACCAGCTGGGAGTACCTGTCCTGGAAGAGCCCGCCGGGAGTCGGTGTGTCGGTGCAGTTGCTGAGGGAGAAGTTCAGCTGGTCGAGCTGGCCGGCGCCGCGCAGCGACTTCTGCAGGTCGTCGTCGAGCTGCCCGTACAGCTTCCCCTGCACGATGAACCAGCACGTCATCGAGACCGCCGCCACCGCGAACGCCACCGCCGCGGCGACCAGCATCGCCAGCCGGGCCCTGATGGGCAGGGACCGGTAGCGCCGTAGCAGCCTGCTCACTCGGCGCCACCCTGACGCAGGACGTACCCAACGCCCCGCACCGTGTGCACGAGGCGCGGCTCGCCGCCGGCCTCGGTCTTGCGGCGCAGATACATGACGTAGACGTCGAGGGAGTTGGAGGAGGGCTCGAAGTCGAAGCCCCAGACCGCCTTCAGGATCTGCTCCCGGGTCAGGACCTGGCGCGGGTGCGCCATGAACATCTCCAGCAGCGTGAACTCCGTGCGGGTCAGTTCGACCTGCCGGCTGCCGCGCGTGACCTCACGGGTCGCGAGGTCCATGCGCAGGTCGGCGAAGGTCAGCGCCTCGTCCTCCTGGGCCTCGGCCGACACCGCGGCCGCGTAGGAGCTGCGGCGCAGGAGCGCCCGGATGCGGGCGAAGAGCTCGTCCAGCTCGAAGGGCTTGACCAGGTAGTCATCCGCCCCGGCGTCCAGACCGGTCACCCGGTCGCCGACGGTGTCGCGGGCGGTGAGCATGAGGATCGGGGTGGTGTCGCCGGCCCCGCGGATGCGGCGGGCCGCCGTCAGGCCGTCCATGCGGGGCATCTGGATGTCCAGGACGACCAGGTCGGGCTTGTAGGCGGTGGCCTTCTCCAGCGCGTCCGCGCCGTCCACGGCCACCTCAGTGTCGTACCCGTCGAACGCGAGGCTGCGCTGGAGCGCCTCGCGTACCGCCGGCTCGTCGTCGACGATCAGGATGCGCTGGGGGTCACGGTCGCCTTCGGCGGGGCTCATCGCTCGCGGTTCCTCGGGGTGCGGTGGGTGGGACGGACGGACGCTTCTCAGCCTGCCACGACCACCTCACTGACCGGCACACCTGCGAGGTCCGGCCGGGCGGTCGGGCCCGGACGGGGGGCTGGTTCGGCGGTGGGCTGTGGGCGGGGACGGGTTCCGGGCGGGGTGGCTGGTACGGGGGCGGCGTCCGGGCGGGGTGGCTGGTACGGCGGTCGGGTCTGTCTGGACGGGGTGGCTGGTACGGGGGCGGGTTCCGGACAGGGTGGGTTCCGGACGGGGCGGCGGGGGTTCGGACGGGTTCGGTTCTGGGCGGGGCGGCCGGTACGGCGATGGGCTCCGGACGGAGGTCGGCTCCGGACGGCGGTCGCGCCCGGCCCCGACGGCGATCAGGGGCTCGACCGGACTCCCCGCCCGGAAGGCGGTCGGACCCCGGCCCGAGGCCGTTCCCGGAGGCGGTCGGTCGGGCCCAGGCCCGAAGCCCGCCCCGGAGGGGAGCCAGACCCGGACCGAACCCGAACCCGGACCCGGCCTCGGGGCCGGGTCCGGGCGGGGCGGGGCTGGGGGCGGCCCGGGAGGGGGCCCCAGCCGGTGGTCGGGTCAGGCGCGGACCGCGGTCAGGCGGTTCAGCGGGACCTTGCGGCGGTGGGTGCGGACCGGAGCGGTGCGCAGGCCCATCAGCTCCGGGAACGTCGTGACGAGCACCTCGGGTGCGCGGGGCGCGCGGGACACCTGCTCGGGCTCGCGGGGCGCCGGGATCGGCGTGTGCAGGGACCGGGTGACCGCGAGGGCCAGGGCGATGTCGGTGGGACCGCGGTCGGCGTTCTGGTGCGAAACCTTGGTGATCATGACGTACTCCCTGCTGACTGAGGGGTGAAGCGTTAGCTGTTGTGGCCCGCCCGCAGCTTGGCGAGGTCGGCCTTGACCGTGTCGATCGGGATCGCGAAGCCGAGGCCGATGCTGCCCGCGTCCGAGGACGAGGAGGACTGCTGGCTCGACGAGTACATCGCGGAGTTGATCCCGATCACGTTGCCGCTGGCGTCGATCAGCGCGCCGCCGGAGTTGCCGGGGTTCAAGGACGCGTCGGTCTGGATGGCCTTGTAGGTCGTCGTGGACGAACCGGTGTCGCCGTTGAACTGACGGCCGCCGAATTGGAACGGCCACTGGTCGTCGCCGCCCTGGCCCTGGCTCTCGTCGGTGGAGACGGTCACGTCCCGGTTGAGGGCCGAGACGATTCCGCTGGTGACGGTGCCGGTCAGGCCCTCGGGGGAGCCGATCGCGACGACCGTGTCGCCGACCTGGACGCCGCTGGAGCTGCCGAGGGACGCGGCCCTCAGACCGGAGGCGCCCTGCAGCTTGATCAGCGCGAGGTCCTTGGAGCTGTCGGTGCCGACGACATCGGCGGTGTAGCTCTTGCCGTCACTGGTGCGCACCTTGATCGACTGCGCGCCGGAGACCACGTGGTTGTTGGTGACGATCTCGCCGTTCGACGAGACGATCACGCCGGAGCCGGTGGAGGAGCCGTTGCTGAGGGTCGCGTTTATCTCGACCACGCTGGGGGTGACGGCGGACGCGATCGCGGCGACGTCGCCCTTCTTGCTCGACGGCACCACGGGGGTGCTCGTCCCGGCGGTGGCGACCGTGTCCTTGCCGGTCAGCTCCTGGAAGCCGTACGCCGTGGCGCCGCCGACCGCCGCCGCCACGATCGCGACGGCCGCGAGGAGGGCGACGGGACCCCGGTTGCGCTTCCCGCGCGGCTCGGGGGCCGGCAGGGCGTCCGTCGCCGTCGGGGGCGCGTACGGCGGCGGGGGCGGCCACTCGGGGTTCACGGGAGCGGAGTGGCCCTGCTGCTGGGCGTACGTGCCCTGGGGGCTGTCGTACGTGCCCGTGCCCTGGGGGGTGCCGTACTCGTACTCGCCGCTGCGGCGGATGCTCTCGGTCATGCCTAGAAGCCTCCCCTGTGACCATGAGAGCTTCCTGAGTGCTCGCTGAGAAGCCCGGCAGAACCTCGTTTGCCCGATATAAAGACGCTCAGGGTACCGCCGAACGGAACGCCTCAGGCCTCGCAGCCGCAGGACGTCCGCACCACCAGCCGGGACGGGAACGTCTTCAGCCGCTCCCGCCGCGACCCCGCCACCCGCAGCCCGTCGTCCAGCACCAGGTCGACCGCCGCGCGGGCCATCGCCGAGCGGTCCGAGGCGACCGTGGTCAGGGGCGGGTCGGTCAGCGCCGCCTCCTTGATGTCGTCGAACCCGGCCACCGCCAGCTCGCCGGGCACGTCGATGCGCAGCTCGCGCGCCGCCCGCAGCAGGCCGATCGCCTGGTCGTCGGTGGAGCAGAAGACCGCCGGCGGCCGGTGGGGGCCGGAGAGGAGGTCCAGGGCGACGCGGTAGGCGTCGTAGCGGTTGTAGGGCGCCTCGAACAGGCGGCCCTCGGTGGACAGGCCCGCCTCGGCCATCGCCCGCTTCCAGCCCTCGACGTGGTCGGAGACCGGGTCGCCGACGGCCGGGGTCTCGGCCGTGCCACCCACACAGGCGACGTACTCGTAGCCGTGTTCCAGCAGGTGGCGTACGGCGAGCTGGGCACCGCCCAGGTCGTCCGTGACCACGGCGACGTCGTCGATGGCCTCGGGGCGCTCGTGCAGCAGCACCACCCGGGCGTCCCAGGCGTCGATCTCGGCGGCGGCCAGGTCGTTCAGCGCGTGGGAGACGAGGATCAGGCCCGAGACGCGCATGCCGAGGAAGGCGCGCAGATAGTGGACCTCGCGTTCACCGATGTAATCGGTGTTGCCGACCAGGACCATCTTTCCGCGCTCGGAGGCGGCCTGCTCGACCGCGTGCGCCATCTCGCCGAAGAAGGGCTGGCGGGCGTCCGGGATGATCAGGCCTATGAGGTCGGTGCGCCGCGAGGCCATCGCCTGGGCGACCCGGTCGGGGCGGTACCCCAGTTCCTTGATCGCCGCGAGGACACGCTCGCGCGTGGCCGGGGCGACCGGCCGGGGTCCGTTGTTGATGACATAACTGACGACGGCGGTGGAGGTTCCAGCCAGCCGTGCCACGTCATCCCGAGTCACCTTCGCCACGCGCGGAGTCTACGCGGATTGACCCGTTCTGGGCAGGGCGTATCACTGCTTGGATATGCGCAGGCGATGCCCCGCCCGAACGGCCGCCACACCTGTCCGGCGAGAACCCGTCGGTAACTGTCCGGAGTCAGGCGTCGGCGTGGACGTCGGAGCCCTCCCGGGCGACGGGCGAGTCCGAGTCCTCCGCCTTTGCCCGGTCCGCCCTGGCCTTGGCCTCCTCGCCGGAGCGGTCGGGCTTCTCGGGCGTAACGAATCGATAACCGACGTTCCGGACGGTGCCGATCAGCGACTCGTGCTCCGGTCCGAGCTTGGCGCGCAGGCGCCGTACGTGCACGTCGACCGTCCGGGTGCCGCCGAAGTAGTCGTAGCCCCACACCTCCTGCAGCAGCTGGGCGCGGGTGAAGACCCGGCCCGGGTGCTGGGCGAGGTACTTCAGCAGCTCGAACTCCTTGAAGGTGAGGTCGAGGACCCGGCCCTTGAGCTTGGCGGAGTAGGTGGCCTCGTCCACGGACAGATCGCCGTTGCGGATCTCCATCGGGGAGTCGTCGTTGACGATCTGCTGCCGTCCCATGGACAGCCGCAGGCGGGCCTCCACCTCAGCGGGACCGGCGGTGTCGAGGAGTACGTCGTCGATGCCCCAGTCGGCGGTGACGGCGGCGAGACCGCCCTCGGTGACGACCAGGATCAGCGGACAGCCCGGCCCCGTGGAGCGCAGCAGCTGACACAGGCTGCGCACCTGGGGCAGGTCGCGGCGGCCGTCGACGAGGATGACGTCGGCGCCCGGGGTGTCGACCAGGGCGGGGCCCTCCGCCGGGGCCACCCGCACGTTGTGCAGGAGCAGGCCGAGGGCGGGGAGCACCTCCGTGGAGGGCTGAAGGGCGTTGGTCAGGAGCAGCAGAGAACTCATACGTCTGGTTCCTCCTCGGTCCCCGCGAGGACTGTGCGGACGGGCACTGCTCTGCGATCCCGAAGGCCCCGTACACCCGCGGTTTCCCGCTTCGTATACAACGCTTCCGAAAGCACAAAAGGACCCGGGGGCTGCGCTGCCCGAGTCCTCTGCCCAGCAGAATAGCCCACATGAGGAACCGTTCGGCAGGTCAAGTGGCGCATTCCACCGTTCGTCCGAATCCCGAGACGGGCAGACGGGGCCCTACCCGGACGTTTCTGCGCACCGCCGACGGAATTCCGATCGATTCCGTATACGATCCGGGCGCGCTCGTATACGAAACCGGCCCGGACGCCTTCCGTTCGCCCTCCCGTGACCTGGTGTTCGTCGTCGCCCACGGGTTCACCGGGGACGTGGACCGACCGCACGTACGACGGGTGGCGGGGGTTCTGCGCGCTCACGGCGCCGTCCTCACCTTCTCCTTCCGCGGCCACGGGCGCTCCGGCGGCCGGTCCACGGTCGGCGACAAGGAGGTCCTGGACCTCGCCGCCGCCGTCGACCGGGCCCGCTGTCTCGGGCACGCGCGCGTGGCGACCGTCGGCTTCTCCATGGGCGGCTCGGTGGTCCTGCGGCACGCGGCCCTGCGCCCCGGTACGGCCGACGCGGTGGTCTCGGTCAGCGCCCCGGCCCGCTGGTACTACCGGGGCACGGCCCCCATGCGCCGGCTGCACTGGCTCGTCACCCGGCCGGAGGGCCGCCTCGTCGGCCGCTACGGCCTGCGCACCCGCATCCACCACCGCGACTGGGACCCGGTGCCGCTCTCCCCGGCGGAGGCGGTCCCCGGGATCGCTCCCACCCCGTTGCTGATCGTGCACGGCGACCGGGACGGCTACTTCCCTCTTGACCATCCCCGGATGCTGGCCGAGGCGGCCGGTGACCACGGGGAACTCTGGGTGGAGCCGGGCATGGGCCACGCGGAGCACGCGGCCGGCGACGGCCTGCTGGGCCGGATCGGGGAATGGGTGGCCGCCAGGGCGGGCTAGCCTGACTGCATTCTTATTTCTTTCTTGCTGTCGATTGAGGAACGAGATGCCCAAGGTCACGGTGCGCTATTGGGCCGCCGCCAAGGCCGCGGCCCAGGTCGCCGAGGAGCCGTACGACGCGGACACGCTCGCCGACGCGCTGGCCGCCGTGCGCGTGCGACACCCCGGTGAACTGACGCGCGTACTGCAGCGATGCTCCTTCCTCGTCGACGGCGACCCCGTCGGGACCCGCGCGCATGAGACGGTACGGCTGGCCGAGGGCGGCACGGTCGAGGTGCTCCCGCCGTTCGCAGGAGGGTGACGCGATGAGCGACCAGCCGTATCAGGGACAGCCCTATCAGGGCGGCCCCTACGAGGGCTACGACCCGTACCAGCAGCAGTGGCCGGGGTACGAGCACCAGCAGCAGGGCTACGACCCCCAGCTCACCCAGCACTGGCAGGGGCAGACCTGGGAGACGCAGACGCACGCGTCGGTGCAGATGCCGGCGCAGGGGCCGGAGGCGGGGTATCCGCCGCAGCAGGCGTACGAGGGGCAGGCGCAGTACCAGCAACAGCACGCGCAGCCGTACGCGGCCGCTCCGCAGCCGGTGCCGCAGCCACAGCCGGCACAGGCGCCGCAACCGGCACCGGCACCGGCACCGGAAGCCGCACCGGAGGCCGAGCCCGCCTACGGCCCCGCCACCCTCGCCGGCAACACCCGGATCACCAACGCCCAGCGGGCCCGCCTGGAGGGCCGTTCGCCGATCATCGAGCCCGGCATGCAGCCGGCGCTGCTGACCGCGGCGCTGGGCCTGCTGCTGGCCGCTGCGGCGCCGATCGCCTCGTACGCGCTCGTCGTGCCGCTCGTGGCGCTCCAGGCGGTGACGGCGGCGGGCTGGTTCCGGCTGAACGGCATGTGGCCGGCCCGGCAGGGCATCGCGCTGGCGTTCCTGGGCGGGCTGGCGGCCGACGCGGCGGTCCTGGTCGCCGGCCGCGACCACGCCCCCGCGGCCATCCTCGGCCCGCTCGGCGTCTGGGTCCTGCTGTCCCTGGTGCTGCAGCTGCGCTCGCACGCCTCGCCGGACGAACGGATGTACGGCCTGATGGCGACGGTCGTCTCGGCGGCGCTGTCGGTCCTCGCCACGGGATACCTGGGCGCCGACCCGCACGCGGTGTCCGTGGGTGCCGCTGCGGTGGCGGTGGCCGTGCTGGCCCGGGCCCTGCCGCTGCCGACGCCGGCGTCCGTCGTGGTGTCCCTGCTGGCCGCCGCCGGCGCGGGGATCGCGGTCGGGGGTGTGACCGGGCTGGGCGCGAAGGGCGCGCTGCTGGGTCTGGCCGCCGCCGTGTGCGCGCTGGTCGGCCATCGTGTGGCCAGCTACGACTATCCGTCGAGGTTCGTGCACTTCACGGCCGGGGTGGCGCTGCCGTTGTCGGCCGCGGCGCCTGTGGTGTGGGTGCTGGGCCGGGCACTGGGCTAGAAGACCGCGACCGTGCGCGCGCCTCACCCGTCCGGGGGTGTGAGGGGCAGGTGGGAACGCGGCGGCGATGGCGCTCGTGCGGCCGTCAACCGGGAGCGGCGGGGCCGGAAGACGACGGAAGGGACGCGACCGGGCGGGTCCGGTCGCGTCCCGTGTCCTGGTGTGCGGGCGCGCGCTGCGCCCGCGTTGTCCGACAATGGCCAAGCCTGGAGCCCCGGCCCGATTCCGGCGGGCCGGGGCTCCATGTTCATGCGGCGACCTCTGGATTACCTCCCGCCGTCGCCACCGTCGCCGCCGCCCCAGCCGCCGTCGCCGCCGCCCCAGCCGCCGTCGCCGCCGCCGAAGCCGCCGCCCCAGCCGCCGCCCCAGCCGCCGCCCCAGCGGTCGCAGACCACGCGGAAGCTGGCGACCACGCCGTGCTTGACGTGGACACCCTCAGGGCTGCGCGAGTGCACGCCGTTGCTGGAGCTGAAGGGTCCGACGGTGGCGATGGGAGCGCCGTTGTCGCACACGGCTCCGCGGAAGACCTCGACGGTCTTGTGGCTTTCGTTGCGGATGTTCAGGCTCTTGGCACCCAGGCCGCTGACCACGGTGATGCAGTCACCGGGCTGGGCGGAGTAGGACCGCTCGTTGACGAGGATCCTGCCGGGGAACCCGAAGCCGCCACGACCACCACCGTGGCCGCCCTCGTTGCCCTTGCCGTTGTTGTTGCCGTTGTTGTTGCCGTTGTTGTTGCCGTTGCCGTTGTTGTTGGCCGTCCCGCCACCGAGGGGGGCGGCGGGGGCGGCCGCGACAGCGGCCGGCGCTGCCTGGGCCGCCTCGGGCGCGGAAGCGGCTGTGGCGTAGGTGACGCCGGTCGCGGCCAGGGCCGCGGCTGCCGCGACTGCGGCGGTGACAACCGTGGTGCGAGTGATCTGCATGGTGCATCTCCAGTCTGTGAGACGCCGACTCATCGGCCGGTCGAAATGGAACGTATAAACCGGCCGCATCCCTGTCATGTCGGGAATGCCGGGAGACTGGGTTTCGCAGAACCAAACGGGGGATTTGTGGCACGTGGTCGCCGGATCCCGCCCTCTCGGGAAACATCAAGTCCCCAACCCTTCAGGGGAGTTGACGGACCGCTAGACCTTTTGGGTGAAGATATGACAATCGGCCACACTGGCGGCAAGCGTGTCGCTACCGGCGCGATGAGGTGAGCCGAGTTAATGGCGGGCCGCCTCGGCGTGACCGCCTGTCAGATCCCGTCGGCCCGTCAGGCGCACGCCGCACATGCCGAAGGGCCGTACCCCCACTGGCGTCCAACCCAGGGGGTACGGCCCTCCGCCGTCACTGAGCCCACTCAGACCGCGATGGCAACCTCCGCCAGGCCACCCTTCTGGGCAACCACCGTGCGGTCGGCGGAGCCGCCCGGCACCAGCGCACGCACGGTCCACGTGCCCTCGGCCGCGTAGAAGCGGAACTGACCGGTCGCGGAGGTGGGCACCTCCGCCGTGAACTCGCCGGTCGAGTCCAGGAGACGGACGTAGCCCGTCACCGGCTCGCCGTCGCGGGTCACCTGACCCTGGATGGTGGTCTCACCGGGCTTGATCGTCGAGGCGTCGGGGCCGCCGGCCTTCGCTCCGCACATGCTGTCTCTCCAGAGGGGTTCGGGATTACTTGTTGGCGCCGAGCTCGATCGGCACGCCGACGAGGGAGCCGTACTCGGTCCAGGAGCCGTCGTAGTTCTTGACGTTCTCGACGCCGAGCAGCTCGTGCAGCACGAACCAGGTCAGGGCCGAGCGCTCACCGATGCGGCAGTAGGCGATCGTGTCCTTGGCGAGGTCCACGCTCTCCTCGGCGTAGAGCTCCTTGAGCTCCTCGTCCGACTTGAAGGTGCCGTCGTCGTTGGCGTTCTTCGACCACGGGATGTTCCGGGCGCTCGGGACGTGGCCCGGGCGCTGCGACTGCTCCTGCGGCAGGTGCGCCGGGGCGAGCAGCTTGCCGGAGAACTCGTCGGGCGAGCGGACGTCGACGAGGTTCTGCGAGCCGATCGCGGCGACGACGTCGTCACGGAAGGCGCGGATGGAGGTGTCCTGGGCCTTGGCCTTGTAGTCGGTGGCCGGGCGCTCGGGGACCTCGTCGCCGGCGACCAGCTCGCGGGCGTCCAGCTCCCACTTCTTGCGGCCGCCGTCGAGGAGCTTGACGTTCTCGTGGCCGTACAGCTTGAAGTACCAGTAGGCGTAGGACGCGAACCAGTTGTTGTTGCCGCCGTAGAGGATCACCAGGGTGTCGTTGGCGATGCCCTTCTTCGACAGGAGCTTCTCGAAGCCCTCCTGGTCGATGAAGTCGCGGCGGACCGGGTCCTGGAGGTCCTTGGTCCAGTCGATGCGGATCGCGTTCTTGATGTGGTTCTTCTCGTAGGCGGACGTGTCCTCGTCCACCTCGACGATGGCGATGGCCGGGTCGTCCAGGTGCTCCTGCAGCCAGTCGGCGTCGACCAGGACGTCGGTGCGGCTCATGCTCTTTCTCCTCCGGGGCAGTTGCGGCGGGGCGTGCGAGTAGAGAGGGGTGTGCGCGAACGGCGCACGGGTGCCCTTCCAGCAGGGCGGCGGTGAGATGCGGAAGTCGGGGACTTTCGCTCAGAAGGGGCGACAGAGCATGGCGGCAACGCGGCACAGGTCCACTGCCCGCCGCTTCGTGAGATCCGCCTGTCGCTTCATGGGCTCGATCGTAGGGACGTCCGGGCGGGCGTGTCACCGGTGTGTCACATGGCGAGACACGATCGTCCGTATGGCGGGACAAGAAGAGCGCCCGATGGTCGTCGTACGACCTCCCGGACGCTCGCGTCGGCCTTCGCATCTACGGTACGGACGACCCCGTCTCGCCAGTCGGACGAGCGGTGTCCGCGGGCCCGTGTCCTGGCCGTGGACGACGGAGGACTACCCCGCCAGCCTGACGCCGGAACCCTTCACCGTGATCTCCACGCCGTTCTTCGCGGCCTGCACCTTGTCCAGCTTGATGCCACCGGGCAGCCGGTCGACGGCCTGCTGGAAGTCGGTGATCTCGCGGATGCGGTTCTCGGCGATCGCGGCGGCACCGAGCCTGGGCAGCGAGTCGGCGTGGACCTGCACCTTGTCGTTCACGACGGTCACCGAGCTGAGCACCGGCACGGTCTGCTTGATCCCGAGGGACGAGACGGTGCCCTCCACCATGACCTTGATCTTGCCGTTGCCGCCGTCGGAGAGGCCCACGATCCGGGCCGTGACCCCGGGGGCGACCTCGGTCGGCTGGGACTCGGCCGTCTTCAGCAGCTCGGCGTAGGAGATCGTCGCGGTGCCGGTGGCGGTGTCCGCGGTGGCGGAGCTGTAGTCGCCGGAGAACGCGACGCCCTTCATGTCGGCCCGCAGATCGTCGATCCGGATCGTCTTCCCGGCGGTCCCGGTCGCGGCCTCGTAGTCCTTGATCCCGACCTGGACGTCGTCGAGCGACCCGCCCGCGACCTGGGTGAGGAACGGGAACCCCTTGATGTTCACGTCCGGCGTCGAGGCCAGGTTCTCCGTCGCCTTCAGCTTGTCGGCGGCCTCACCCTCGGCGAAGTGCACCGCGATCCGGTCCGCGATCACGAAGAGCCCACCCAGGATCACGACGAGGATCAGGATTATTCGCAGGGCGCGCATGTGGTGTTTCCCCCGGAGCGAGAGCGGTCTACGGCTACGCCACGGTAACTCCGCCGGGCCCGCCGCCGGGCGAATTGTGGATCAGTTGTGACAGGGGGCGGGGCCGGCCGCCACCGCCGCTTCGTCCGTGTGCGGCGCTCAGTGCTTACGCTTGAGCTATGTACGCGCGTCGGCGTCACATCTACTTCGCCATGATGGGGACCTGCATCGGGCTCTTCGTCCTGGCCTGGGGAGTAGTGCGTATCTGGTCCGTGCCGGCGGCCGTCGGCATGTGCGTGGTGGCCATGATCATCCCGCCGGTCGCGGCGATGGTCGCCAACCGGCGGGGACCCGAGGACCGCTGGTGGGACGATCCGTCCGGCGACCCCCAGTCGGACGAGTGGTGGGACGAGCTGGACGGCAAGAAACGCCCGCGCCGGTAGCGCGGCTCAGTAGACGAGGGCCTGGGCGCCGTCCGCCAGCGCCTCCTGTACGAAGACCTGCGCGCCGGCGATCCGTACGCCCTCGATGACGTCCTTCTCGGTGATCTCGCGCCGGGCCGCGCACTGTGTGCACAGCGTGACGCGCCCGGCGGCCAGGACCGACTCGATCAGATCCGGGAGCGGGGCCGCGTGCGGCAGCTCGAACTCGGCGGCCCGCCCCGGCAGCGCGAACCAGGACGACTCCCCGGTCAGCCACAGCGACACCTCGACCCCGCTGGCCACGGCCACCGCCGCCACGGTGAACGCCTGCGAGCAGCGCTCGGGCGCGTCGGCCCCGGCCGTCACCTTGATCACGAGCTTCTTGGTCATGTCCGGAAGCGTAGCCGTTGCGGCCGGCGTGAGAGCGGGCGCCGAATCGTGACCAAACTCCGCCACAACTCCCTGCGCCTTCCATGAGTCTCCTGTGCGGCGCGGTGACGGAATCCGTGCTTCCTGTTCCGTAGGGAGACGTCTTGGAATCACCTCAGGGACCGCGCCGCGGCCGGACCGCCGCGCTGGTCGCCGGGGCGGCCGGGCTGGGTGTCGTCGCGGGTGTCTGCACCGGTTACGTCGTGCAGGCCGACCGCGCGCCCACGAAGCTGCCCTCCCTGTCGCAGCCCGTCGTCCGCCGGGCCGAGGGCACCGTCGAGCCTCTGCCGGCGGCGTACGACCGCCGGGTGAAGACCGACGGTGACCTGCGCAAGCTGCTGCTGAAGCGGCCCAGGGGCGCGCGGGCGACCGACTTCGGCAGTGGCGACGGCTGGATGGACCTGGCCGACTACGCGAGCACGTTCGACAAGCCGGACGTGGCCCTCGCGGACGAGCTGAAGAGCGAGTTCCGGCGCGTCGCCCGGACCGGCTGGCGGATCGGCGGCACGTACGACGTCCAGATACAGCTGGCCCAGTACCACCAGGTGTCCGCGCCGGCCGCCGCCGAGCACGTGAAGAACCAGCGGTACTGGGCCGGGCGCGAGCCGGACACCGGCAGCTCGCCGATACCCGGGACCGGCGACGGCATGGTGTACGTGCACCGCTCGCCGAAGACCGAGAGCGGTTACCTGCCGGAGTACTCGGCCGAGGCGGTGGCCTCGCGCGGTGACATCTTCATGGACATCTGGATCACCGACACCAGGCCGGTCCCCAAGGACAGGATCATGGAACTGGCGAAGCGACAGGTGGCCCAGCTGTGAACGAGCCGTTGAACGACTCGCTCCACGAGTCGCCCGGGGAAAACCCCGCTCCCCTGGAAGCCACCGGGCCCCTGGCGGCGGCCGCACCGGCCCCCGCCCGGCGACGGCGGGTGGGCCGGATCGTCGGAGCCGGGCTGCTGACGCTCGCCGTCGTCGGCGGGGTCGGTTTCACCGCCGTGCGGGTCGCCGGCGCCGACCGGGATCCCGGCAGGCCCGTCTGGAAGTTCCCCAAGGCCTCCAAGGGGGACCAGGGCGGCCAGGACGATCCGCAGGGCAAGGACGCCTCGGGGCTGCGCGCCCTGCTGATGCCGTACGAGGGCTTGTCCCATGGCTACGGCCAGGGGCCGGACATCGGCGAGTTCGGCCCCGACGTCGCGCTCAGTGGGCGCGAGGCCACCGCCCTGCGCAAGCAGGAGATCCACGACCTGCCGACGGCGACCCGGCGGGCACTGGACAAGGTGATCGACAAGGAGCACATCCAGGGCCTGGCGATGCGCAGCTACGCCCCGTTCGACAACTACGAGGGTGTCGACAAGCCGTTCACGCTCACCTTCGAGCTGGTCCGGATGGCGAACCGGGACTCCGTACGCGACCTCTCGGCCACCCGGAACGAGGTCTTCAAGGCCCTCCGGATCTTCCCCAGGGGCCCGGTGATCCAGGGCCACCGGGACGCGGGCTGCTTCCGGACGCCCAAGACGGACGACGAGAAGATCGACCGCATGGTCTGCTCCGCCTCCGTGGGCGACGTGCTCGTCACCGTCAACGCCGCCGGGACCCGCCCGCTCGACACCGAAGCCATCGCCGTCCTCATCGGCAGACAGCTCGACCGCATCAAGGACAAGGACCCGGGGATGGCCGTATGAGCGAGCAGCAGGTTCCCGTCGCGTCCGTCACGCCCGTGCCGGAGCCCGCGCCCAAGGACCGCCGGGTCCTGCGGGCCGTTCTGCGCTGGACCGCGGCGGCCGTGGTCTTCGCGGTGGCCGGCACGTCGACGGCGTACGGCATCACCCGCATGGAACGCACCTCGCTCCCCGGCCTCGGCACGCGCCCGGACGGCCGCTGGGACTACCCGCAGATCGTCCGGCCGCCGCTGCCCGCAGGTGGCCCGGCCCCGTTCGCCGACCGCAACAAGGCCTCCGTCCACTACGCCGACCTGCGCAAACTGGTGCTGCCCGCGCCGAAGGGCGCCAAGGCCGACCCGGCGCTCGCCGGTGACCACGGATGGGTGAAGCCGGAGGTGTACCTCGCGGAGTACGCGAGCAAGGCCGACCGGGACGCCCTCCGGGGCGAGCTCACCGACCACGGCCTGCGGCACATCGCCGCGCGCGGCTGGACCATGCCGGACGGCACCCGGACCCGGATCTACCTGCTCCAGTTCGAGACCGGTCTGATCGCCGGCGAGGTCCTGCAGGACGAGTTCACCGGCTACAGGGATCCGACGGTCGCCCTGCGCGGGGCCGCCTCCAACGCGATGGACGAGGGGTACCCCACGGCCGGCAGCAGCGACGGGACCACCACGGTGGAGGAGTTCGCCGAACAGAAGCCGTACGGCGCCGAACAGGTGCGGCAGGCCTACGTCTGCTCCGGCGACGTCATCGCACTCGTGGTGCACTCCCGTGCGGGCGGCGCGAAGGACGTCCCGTTCCAGCAGACGGTGGTCCTGCAGCAGCAGCTGCTCGGCTGAGACCGCCGGGGGTGACGCCGTAAGGGCCCACCTCGCAAGGAGAGCGGGCGCCCGGCCGCGTAAGCTGGGCCCCGGCTCTGTCGTATGCCCGCCCTCGCTCAAGGAGCACCCGTGGAAGCATTCTTCGAAACCCTGCTGGTCCTGGTCTGCGTCGGCGTGCTCGCCTTCGCCGGTCTGACCGTGAAGAAGCTGTACCAGGGCCAGCGCTGACCCCCACCTAGGAAACGCCCCTCATGATCGAGATCCCGTCCGACCTGCACAAGGACCTCGTCCCGCTCGCCTTCCTGCTCGGCAACTGGGCCGGTGCGGGCGTGCACGACTTCCCCGGTTCGCAGAAGTGCAACTTCGGCCAGGAGGTCAGCTTCACCCACGACGGCCGGGACTTCCTGGAGTACCACTCGCACACCTGGGTGCTGGACCAGGACGGCAACAAGGTCCGCCCCCTGGAGTCGGAGTCCGGCTTCTGGCGGATCGACGCCGACCGCAAGGTCGAGGTGACGATGACCCGCGACGACGGCGTCATCGAGATCTGGTACGGCGAGATGGCCGACAAGAAGCCGCAGATCGATCTCGTCACGGACGCCGTCGCGCGCACGGCGGCCTCGCAGCCCTACAGCGGGGGCAAGCGGCTCTACGGGTACGTCAAGAGCGACCTGATGTGGGTCGGCGAGAAGCAGACCCCGGACGTCGAGCTGCGCCCCTACATGTCGGCGCACCTGAAGAAGGTCGTCACCCCCGAGGACGTCGAGCGCTGGGCCAAGGCCCTGCCGGACGACCTGCCGGACGACGGCATCGCCTTCTTCAAGTAGATCTGTTCGAGTGGTCCTAGACTTTCCGGTGTGGTGAGCACCGACTGGAAGAGCGACCTCAGGCAGCGCGGCTACCGGCTGACGCCGCAGCGGCAGCTTGTCCTCGAAGCCGTGGACACCCTTGAGCACGCGACCCCCGACGACATCCTCGTGGAAGTGAGGAAGACCGCGTCGGGGGTCAACATTTCCACGGTCTACCGCACGCTGGAACTGCTGGAGGAGCTGGGCCTGGTCAGCCACGCCCACCTCGGGCACGGTGCCCCGACGTACCACCTCGCCGACCGCCACCACCATCTGCACCTGGTGTGCCGCGACTGCGAGAACGTGATCGAGGCGGACGTGGACGTGGCCGCCGAGTTCACGGCGAGGCTGCGCGCGCAGTTCGGCTTCGACACCGACATGAAGCACTTCGCGATCTTCGGCCGGTGCAAGGACTGTTCGCTGAAGAGCTCAACTACCACGTCGTAGGCTGGCCGGTATGAAGAGCCCTCTGCTGTCCCTGCCCGGCGCCGTCCCCGCCGAGGGCGTGGACGAAGGTGTCGCCGCCCACTACGGCGACCTGTTCCGCGAGCAGCGTGCCCTCGCCGACGGGACCGGATTCGTCGACCTGTCCCATCGCGGTGTCGTCACCGTCACCGGCGAGGACCGGCTGAGCTGGCTGCATCTGCTGCTCACCCAGCACGTCAGCGAGCTGCCGGTCGGTGAGGCCACCGAGGCGCTGATCCTGTCCGCGCACGGGCACATCGAGCACGCGCTGTACCTGGTGGACGACGGCAGCACCGTCTGGGCGCACGTGGAGCCCGGTACGCAGGACGCGCTGATCGCGTACCTGGAGTCGATGAAGTTCTTCTACCGGGTGGAGGTCGCCGACCGGACGGGCGACTTCGCGGTCGTCCACCTGCCCGCCGGCTCCATCGCCGAGGTCCCGGAAGGGGTCGTCGTGCGCGAGACGGCGTACGGCCGCGATCTCTTCCTCCCGCGCGCCGACCTGGAGGAGTTCGCCGCCGCGCACGGGCCCGCCGTGGGCCTGCTCGCCCACGAGGCGCTGCGCGTCGAGCACCACCGGCCCCGGCTGGGCTTCGAGACCGACCACCGGACGATCCCGCACGAGCTGGGCTGGATCGGTACGGCCGTGCACCTGCAGAAGGGCTGCTACCGGGGGCAGGAGACGGTCGCCCGGGTCCAGAACCTGGGCAAGCCGCCGCGTCGGCTGGTCTTCCTGCACCTGGACGGCAGCGAGGTCCATCTGCCGGTGCCGGGCACGGAGATCCGGATCGCGGACGAGGGCCCGGAGGGCCGCAGGATCGGTTTCGTGACGACGTCCGTACGCCACCACGAGCTGGGCCCGGTCGCGCTCGCGCTGGTCAAGCGGAACGTGCCGGTGGACGCGAGGCTGGTGGCCGGGGAGACGGCCGCAGCCCAGGAGGTCGTGGTCGAGCCGTAGCGGCCGTCGGCCGGCCGTCAGTAGCCGCCCAGCAGGTTCCGTACCCGGCGCAGGGCCTCCGGTCCCGCGGAGCTGTGCCAGCGTGAGGGGTCCGCGGGGCGCCGGCCCCACAGCAGCAGGACGCGCGTGGCCGCGTCGCTCTCGATGGTGGCCGGGCCCTCAGGGGCGGCGAACCGGATGCCGGTGCCGTCGGCGTCGGCGCTCACCACGATGTCGTCCCGGCCCGGGGTGCGCAGGCGGCCCTCGACACGCCCGTCGGGTCCCGGGTCCAGACCGGCGCTGCCCCGGGCCAGCAACGGCCGGCCGACCGACACCACGCTGTGCTCGGTCATCCACGGCTCGTCGAGCGCCCGCACCGCGGTCCGGTCGTCGCCGGTCAGGTCCCAGCGGTGCAGGATCAGCTCCTCACGCAGGTGCTCGGCGAAGAAGGGGACCGTCACCGTGCGGCCGGTCCACATCACCTCCGTGTCCTCCGGCAGGTCCTGCGCGGCGGCCGCGGTGACCTCGGTGAGCCGTTCGCAGCGGTTCATGAACGTCGCCCAGAGCTCGGCGTCGGACATCCGCCGGAAGGGAGCCTCGCGGTCGAAGCCCCGGGTCTCCACGGGCGTGCCCGCCAGGAACGCCTGGAGCACCCGGGCCAGTTCCTCGGCGTTGCCGGTCTGGTGGATCAGGACGTCCCGTACCGTCCACGCTTCGCACCACGTGCCGTCGTCGGGCCTCCGTGCCCGCACGGCGTCGACGAAGGGGGCCAGCTCCGGCAGGACGTCATCGACCTTGGACGGGATGGATGGAATCACGTGCCATGGGTATCCCGGCCGGGCCGTCGGCCAAACCCGCCGGCACGGCTGCGGGCCTAGATCTCCAGCAGCACCGTGAAGGGCCCGTCGTTCGTCAGGGACACGCGCATCCTGGCGCCGAAGCGGCCCGTGGCCACCGTCGCCCCCAGCGCCCGCAGCCGGGACACCACCTCGTCCACCAGCGGCTCGGCCACCTCCCCCGGTGCCGCCGCGTTCCAGGTCGGCCGGCGCCCTTTGCGCGCGTCGCCGTACAGCGTGAACTGGCTGATGACCAGCAGCGGGGCGTCGACGTCGCTGCACGACCGCTCGTCCTGCAGCATCCGGATCGTCCAGAGCTTGCGGGCCAGCTGTGCCGCCTTCTCCTTGGTGTCCTCATGGGTCACCCCGACCAGGACGCACAGTCCCTCGCCCTCGATCGCGCCGACCGTCTCGCCGTCCACGACGACGCTCGCGCCGTCCACCCTCTGCACCACCGCACGCATGCGGACCATCATGCCGGGTGCCCGGTACACGGTGACAGGGGGTCCAATATCGATCCCTTACCCCCCATCTAGGGCCGTTCGGGGGCACTCGGTCACATTGTGGCCAGTTGGGGTGGCACGATGCTTCCACACGCCGGTCGAGGGGACGGTCAGAAGCACATGAGCACACCGAGTACCAGCGGGCGGCTGGAGACGCAGGGTACGTACCGGCCGCCCGCGCAGCGCGCCGACGCTCCATCGGGCCCGGCGCTGCCCGCGGAGCCGCCCGAGCTCGATCTGACCCGGCTGAGCCTGCCCGAGCTGCGCACCCTGCGCCGCGACGCCCAGCGCGACGAGGCGGACCTCAGCTATGTGCGGCGGCTGCTGCAGGGCCGTATCGACATCCTGCGGGCGGAGTTGTGCCGGCGCGGCCGGGCCTCCGTACCGGCGCCGGCGGACGGGTCCATGGTCGACCGGCTCCCGGAGATCCTCAAGGACGCCCCGGCCCGGCACCGTTCCTCGGCCCGCCACGTCACGCTCGGCACCCCGCACAACGAGGAGTACCGGCAGTTGGCCGCCGAGATGCTGGCCGAGGTGGAACTGTCGGATCTCCAGGCGCGCACGGACCTCGAACTGACCGCCGCGATGGGGCGTCTGGTCCGGTACGAGCAGGAGGTCTCCCGGCGCCGCCAGCTCCTGCAGAGCACGACCGACGCGTGCAGCGCGGAGATCGCCCGGCGCTACCGGGTGGGCGAGGCGCAGGTGGACGACCTCCTGATCTGAGGGGGAAACCGAGGGACAGACGGGCGGCCGTCCACTTACGGTGGGCGCATGAACGACGTCCGGATCGTCACCGAGGCCGATTTCGAGGACTGGCACCGCGCGCTGGCCACGGGTTTTCTGCAGCCGCCGGTGCTGACACCCGAGGAACTCGAGGCCCGTCGTACGCAGTTCGTGCCCGGGCGGCTGCTCGGCGCGTTCGACGGTGGCCGGTGCGTGGCGACGTTCCGCTCGTTCGCGCAGGAACTGACCGCGGTCGGGGGAGGGCTCGTCCCCGCGGACGCGATCTCCAACGTCACCGTCAGCCCCACCCACCGCCGTCGCGGCCTGCTGACCCGCATGATGAAGCAGGACCTGGCGGCGGCGAAGGAACGCGGTGACGTCGTCGCCACGCTGGTCGCCGCCGAGTACCCGATCTACGGCCGCTACGGCTTCGGCCCGGCCACCTGGTCGACGCGGTGGACCGTCGAGGTGCCCCGGGCGGGCCTCGATCCGCGCTGGTCGGGCCCGGACGACGGCGGCCGGATCGACCTGGTGGACGGCGAGGACGTCCGCAAACTGGGCCCCGAGCTGTTCGAGCGGTTCCGCCGCACCCAGCCCGGCGCGGTCAGCCGAAGCGAGCTGTGGTGGCAGATGCACACCGGGGCCGTCCGGTACCACGCCGACTGGACCGAGCCGTTCTACGCCGTCCACCGCGCGGCCGACGGCGAGGTCCAGGGGCTGGTGACGTACAAGTCCGACGAGACCTGGAACGGCAAGCAGCCGGACCAGACGGCCAGCGTGCTCAGGCTGATCGCGACCACCACGGCGGCCGAGCGCGCCCTGTGGCACTACCTGTGCTCGATCGACTGGATCACGAAGGTCGAGAGCGGCTTCCGCGGCCCCGACGACCTGCTGCCGTTCCATCTCCCCGACCCGCGCGCGGCCCGGATCACCGGGCACGCGGACTGGCTGTGGGTGCGGATCCTGGACGTCGTCCGGGCCCTGGAGGCGCGGACGTACGAGGGGGCGGGGACACTGGTCCTGGACGTGGTGGACGACGCGGGAACGGCCGGCGGCCGGTTCCGGCTGGAGGCCTCGCCCGAGGGGGCGTCCTGTGTCCCGGCCGTCGGCGAGGGTGCCGATCTCACGCTGGGCGTGGGGGAGTTGGCCTCGGTCTGGCTCGGTGGCGAGTCGGTGCTGCGGCTGGCGGCGCTCGGCCGGGTGCGGGAAGAACGAGAGGGCGCCGCCCGGAAGGCCGACGCCCTGTTCCGCTCGCCCGGGCGGCCGTGGTGCCCGGACATCTTCTGACCCGCTCCCTTCTCCCGGTGACGCTGACTGTGCATCCGTAGCGAGCTGTTCAGTTGTGGCTGTGCGGTGCGGTGTTCAGTTGTGGCTGTGCGATGGCGTGTTCAGTTGTGACTGTGCGCTTCGCCGGCCGTCCCCTGTCCGGACTCCCGGCTCCCCTCCGGAAGGGAGCCCGGTCGGCCAACCACTGGGAAGCTTGACCATGTTGTGCAAGTTGGCAGCCAACTTCACTGTACTTATCTCCGCCGGGAAGCGTCTCATAACCAGCTGTCGGCGAACTGCCGCAAGTTGGCGGGAAGTTGTAGTGTTTGTCCGTGGACCCGGAGCACGCCTCCGCCAGTGGACGGACGAGGCCACAGCGGCCCCACACGTCCCATCGCGAGATCGCCGACGTACTGCGCAGCCGGATCAGGGCCGGGCTGCTGCGGGCGGGCCAGCGCATGCCCACCCAGGGTGAGCTGGCCGACGAGTTCGGCGTCGAGCGCGGTGCCGTGCGGCAGGCGTTGCGCATCCTGCAGTCGGAGCAGCTGCTCACCAACGTCTCCCGGGGTGCTCCGGCCACCGTGGCGGCGCCGCCGGGGCCGAGGCGGACCATGGTCGCACCGGCGGGCCCGCAGCCCACCATGGTGGGCCTCGCGCCGCGCATCGCCGACGCCTTCGCCGCTCCCCACGTGCGGATCGACGCGCTCTGCCTGACCTCGGTCTCGCTGACCCTGGCCGTCGGCGAGCCGCTGCGGCAGATCCATGCGGGACGGCTGAAACCGGCCAAGATCGACGTCCGGGTGCTGCTGCCCAGCCGTGACATCGACCTCGCCTTCCCGGCGGCGGTGGCCGCCGACGACGGGGGTCTGCTGCACCGGCGCTGGCTGGCCCAGCGCAACGCCCAGGGCATGGTGCTGCGGCAGAACCTGCTGGCCCTGTACGGCACGCACGGCATCGACGTGCGGGTCTCCTTCCGGGCCCTGCCGTTCACGCCGCCGGTCAAGCTGTATCTGCTGGGCGACTCGGAGGCGTTGTTCGCGTACTACACGCTGCTGCGCCGGGAGCGGGAGATCGAGCACGAGCACCTGGAGCTGTACGACGCCGACGGCACGCGCTCGATGCTGTTCGCCTTCGAGCGCCGTGCCGGGGGGCGGGACGCCGCGTTCGTGCAGCAGTCGCGGCGGTGGTTCGAGGCGTTGTGGGAGACGATCAGCTCGGACCTGCTGCTCAGTTCATAGCGCGGGGCCGGCGAGGAGCACGGCGAGCAGGACGGCGCCGGCGGAGCTGACCGCCGGGCTCTTGGCCTTGATGCCCACCGAGAGCAGGAGCATGCCGACGACGCCGGCGGCACCGTACTTCCACTGGACGAGCTGGTCGAGACCGACGACGAACAAGGCGGAGAGGAGAGCGAGAGCAGGCACGGCGATTCCCCCTTCGGACCGGTAAAGGTTCACCAACTTCCAAAACTTGGCAACCAACTCCATCTAAGTTGTCCCCACTTGGTCCCAGGGTATAAACAACTTCTCTGCAACTCCCCATAGATGGATCAGAGTTGTACCGTTTGGTCGTGACTCAGGAGCATGTGGCAGTGAACGGCAGCAGAAGGCGCACGCCCCAGGAGATCGCCGAGACCCTGCGCGAGCGCATCCACACCGGTGTGCTGCGGCCCGGCGAGCGACTGCCCACCCAGGCCGAGCTGGCCGGGGAGTTCGGGGTCGAGCGCGGTGCCGTACGCCAGGCACTGCGGGTGCTCCAGGACGACGGACTGCTCGCCGACGTCAGCAAGGGCAGCCCGCCGCGGGTGGCCGAGCCCGAGCCCGCGCGCGGGGAGCCCCAGCCGACCATGGTGGCGCTCGCCCCCCGGCTGACCGAGGCGTTCTCGGTGCCGCACGTGCGCATCGACGCGGTCTGCCTGACCGCGCAGAGCCTGATCCCGGCGCTCGGCGAGCCGCTGCGCCTGGTCCACGAGGGCCGGCTGCGCCCCGAGCGGATCGACGCCCGCATCCTGCTGCCGTCCCGCGACATCAACCTCGCCTTCCCGGTCTCCGTCGACGCCGGGAGCGAGGAGGACGACGCCGTCCACCAGCGCTGGCTGGCCATGCGCAACGCCCAGGGCCAGGTGCTCCAGTACAACCTCCAGGCGTTGCGCGGCACCCACGACATCGACGTCCACGTCACCTTCCGGGCGCTGCCGTTCACCCCGCCGGTCAAGCTGTATCTGCTCAACGGGGTGGAGGCGCTGTTCGCGCACTACATGGTCACGCGCCGCGCGGAGCCGACCGAGCGCGGGACGCTGGAGATGTACGACACCCTCGGCTCGGAGTCCCTGCTGTTCTCCTTCGAGCAGCGGGCCGGGCAGCGGGACGCGGCGTTCGTGGAGCAATCGCAGAAGTGGTTCGACGCCCTCTGGGAAACCATCACCACGGACCTGACACTCTCCTAGTGACTTCTGATGCGACGACGCAGACCGAACAGACCGCGAACGAGATCGAGAAGCTCCGGGAACTGATCGAACGCGCCCGGGTGGTCCTGTGGGACTTCGACGGACCGATCTGCCGTCTGTTCGCCCGGCACAAGGCCGAACTGGTGGCGGCCGAACTGGTGGACTGGCTGGCCGGGCGCGGGCTGCACAACCTGCTCGACGAGCCCGAACGCGACTCGCTGGACCCGCACGTGGTGCTGCGCGCCGTGGACCGCCGGCGCCCCGGCAGCGACCTCGTGGCCGAGCTGGAGGAACGTCTCACCCAGGAGGAACTGCGCGCCGCCGGCTCCGCGCTGCCCACCGCCTACGCCGACCCGCTGATACGGACCTGGACCGCGGTCGGCTCCCGCCTGGCCATCACCACCAACAACTCACCCAAGGTGGTCCGCGCCTATCTGAACGACCGCGGCCTCACCGCCTGCTTCGCCCCCCACATCTACGGCCGTACGACCGACCTGCACCTCCTCAAGCCCGATCCGCACTGCCTCAACCGGGCCCTGGCCGCGATGGGCTCCGCCCCCTCGGCGGCCCTGATGATCGGCGACTCCCCCTCCGACCTCGCCGCCGCGAACCTCGCCGGCGTGCCGTTCCTCGGCTACGCGCGTAACGAGCGCAAGGGGAAGCTCCTGCAGGAGGCCGGAGCGGGGCACGTGGTCGCTTCGCTGGAGCCGGTGCTGCGGATGCTGCGGAGCCGCTGACGCCGCGGAGCCGGTGACGGCGGGCCCGCGCTTGAAGGGCCCACCGAGGCGTGTGCTGTAGCATGCGCGCACCGCGTGAGCAACCGCTCCCGTTCGTACGTACGGGATGGCAAACGTGCCGTCCCGTAGGGGACCTGACGCCGACGAGGGCCGAACACACCCGTTGTGGCTACTCGACGACGGTTCCACTCGTGCGGACAGACGCCCGCGTTTACCGTTTGCCATACTTTCCACCAGCGCGAGTACTTCGGAGCGGCCAGTGGGCGCACCTCCTGTTCCCCACCTCTTTCGTGGGGGACGCGCCGAGCCCGGCGCAGTGCATGCGCTGTACGAGAGACTCGTGGGTCTCGCCACGCGCCAGGGCGAGATGAGCAGCGGCCACCACAACGACAACTACCGGATCCCGCTCCCGCCGCCCGTGGCACAGCTCCTGGGCCGCGACGCCGGCACCCCGGTGACCGTGCGGATCCGGCGGGCGAAGGCGTTGCCGGTGGTGATCAGGACCTGGAACGACGAGGCGGGGATCCTCCGGGCGGTCCGCAGTGCCCTGCCGCACGTGCCGGAGTGCCTCGCGGAGGGGGACGGGTTCGCCGTCCACGGCTATGTGGAGGGCGTACCGCTCTCCAGCGTCTGCGGCGACGGCAAGCCCGTCGACACGCTGCTGATCAAGGCCCTCGCCGGGATGCTCGCCCAGCTGGCCCAGGTGCGCCGGAGCGCGCTGCCACCGCTTCCGGCCGGCTGGCCCAGCAACGGCCAGGACAGCCAGGGCTTTCTGCAGACGCTGGCGCACCTGGCCGACCAGCAGATCCGGCGGCCCAACCGCAGGGAGTTCGGCGGACTGTTCGCGGCACTGGGCATCCCGGAGGACGCGCTCGTCCGGCTGGCCGAACGGGTGCCGCCGATGGCACGCCGGCCGTACAGCCTGCTCCACACCGACCTGCACCGCGACAACCTGATCATGACGTACGCCGGGGATCCCCCGCTGGTCTGCGTCGACTGGGAGCTGGCCACGTACGGCGACCCGCTGCACGACCTGGCGACCCACCTCGTGCGCATGCGGTACCCGCGGCATCAGTGGTCCGAGGTGATCGACGCCTGGGCCGAGGCGATGCGGCGGACCCGCCCGGGCGCGGTCAACGGGCTGGCCAAGGACCTGCGCCACTACATCGCCTTCGAACAGGCCCAGTCGGTGTACCCGGACGTCATGCGCGCCGCGGTCTCCCTGGACGAGGCGTTCGACCAGAAGGGGCTGGACCACGCCACGGGGAGGGTGCGCCGCGCCCTGGAAGCGGCCCAGGCCCCGCTGAACCTGCGCAGTCTGCCCGGCGAGGCGGAGATCGAGCGGGTCCTGTTCCGCTGGCGCATTTCCCGCGGGGAGGCGCGCGAGGGCCTCTTCTCCGCCTTCGTCTCCCCCTCCTGGCACCCGGACCGAAGGGTGCCCGAGCACCGGGACTTCCCCTACTCGGCCGTGCACGCGGCGCTGCACGCCGAAGGTGCCGCACCGGCCGGACGGGTGTTCAAGGGGACGGCCCATCTGAACTCCGTGGTGCGGGTCCCCGGCATCGCGTTCCCGGTCGTGGTGCGGCGGAAAGTGGCGAAGGTCTGCCGGCGTGAGCGCAGCTTCCTCAGTGAGCACGCGGTGCTGCGGGCCATCGAGGATTCGGGGGTCGCGGTGGCGGCGCCGCGGATCCTCGCCCTGGGCGAGAGCCATCCCGGGAAGTTCCGGAAGGACAGTTTCGCCATCCACACCTACGAGGGGCCGCTCGACACCGGGCGGCCGCCCGACCATCCGGTGGACGGGCTGCTGCCGCACGAGGCGGACCGGCTCGTCGACCAGCTCTGTGCGCTGAAGGACGTGGACTACACGAAGCTCGACCCAGCGGCCGGCGAGCGGGACTTCCGTTTCTACGGCTGGCTGGCGGACCAGCTCGTCGCGCTGGTCGGGAGCCTGCCCAAGGAGTCCCAGCACCTGGCCCGGATCCTCGGCCTGCCCGGGGCCGACCGGCTCCGGCAGATGCTGACCCGGCACGACGTCAGCCACCGGAAGCCGACGCTGCTGCACGGCGACCTGAATCCGTGGAACCTGGTGCGCCGCGACGACGACCTGGCGCTGACCCTCATCGACTGGGAGATGGCGGCCGTCGGGGATCCCCTGTACGACCTGGTCAGGCACATGCACCTGACGCCTACCCGGCCGGAGATCCGGGACCGCATGTTCCGCCGCTGGGAGTCCGCGATGCCCGCGGAGTACACCCGCGACTGGCAGCGGGACTGGCGGGTCTACCGGTGGATCGAGATCGTCCGCTCGGCCTACGTGGACCTCGACCGGCTGGTCACCGGCGCAGGCCTGGACGCTCCCAACGTGCGCCGCGCCGTGGACTCGTACGCCATGACCCTGGCGGCTGCCAAGGGCTCACTGGGGCTGCCCGCCCGTCCGACGGCGAACCCCTGTCTCGCTCGCGCCCTGGCGTAGGCTCCGGCCGGACGGCCCGGGTGGCGTCGCGGTGCGTAGGCTCGGCGGCATGGGAGAGATGGGCCTGCGCGAGCGCAAGAGACAGCGGATGTACCAGGACGTCTCGGACATCGCCGTGCGGCTGTTCCTGGACCGTGGTTTCGACGCGGTGTCCGTGGCCGAGGTCGCGGCGGCGGCCGGGATCTCCAAGCCGACCCTCTTCCGGTACTTCCCGGCCAAGGAGGACCTGGTCCTGCACCGGATCGCCGACCACGAGGCGGAGGCCGCGCGGGTGGTGGCCGGTGCGGCCGACCCGGTGGACGCGCTGCGGCTCCACTTCCTCGCCGGGCTGGAGCGGCGTGATCCGGTCACCGGGCTGAACGATCACCCCGACGTGCTCGCCTTCCACACCCTGCTCTACGGCACCCCGGCCCTGGTGGCGCGGGCGTACGCGCATCTGGAGCGGTCGGAGGCGGCGCTCGCCGAGTCGCTCGGGGGCGGTCTGGACGCGCGGCTGGCGGCGGGGCAGATCATCGCCGTCCAGCGGATCCTCGCCCAGGACAACTGGCGGCGGATCGCGGCGGGGGAGCCGGTCGCGGAGGTGGCGCCGGATGCCGTACGGGCGGCCGAGCGGGCGTTCCAGCGGCTGGGGGAGGGGCTGCCGGAGCTTCGGCGCGACCGATGAGACCGGGTTAAAAATGTAACCGAGTAACGCTATGGCGGTACCCTGGCGCCATGACGTCGACGGACCCCACCCTCACCGACACCCTCCACTCCGAGCGCGCCTACCACGACACCTGCCGTGCCGCCCTCGCCGCGATGGTCGAGGGCGCCGCCGAACAGGTCGTCATCGGCGAGGACGTCTCGGCCTCCGGCGCCGACGCGGAGGTCCTCGGACGCCGGCTGCGCAGCCAGGCCAAGGCCCTGCGCGAACTCCCGCCGGGCCCGCTGTTCTTCGGTCGCCTGGACTTCGCCGCGGGCGACCCCCGGCACGGCGGGCAGAACTACCACCTCGGCCGGCTCCGGATCACCGAGGACCCGGCCGCCCCGCCCCTCGTGGTCGACTGGCGGGCCCCCGTCTCCCGGGCCTTCTACCAGGCGAGTGCGAGCGACCCGCGGGGCGTCGAGGTACGGCGCCGGTTCGGCTGGGCGCCGGGCAGCCGGGGCGAGTCCGCCGACCTCACCGGTCTCGAGGACGAGCACCTCGGCCGGGGCGAGGCACGGACCAGCGGCATCCTCGCCCGCGAGATCGAGCGGCCGCGCGTCGGACCCATGCGGGACATCGCCGCCACCATCCAGCCCGAGCAGGACGACCTCGTCCGCGCCGCCCTCACCGACTCGGTGTGCGTCCAGGGCGCGCCCGGCACCGGCAAGACGGCGGTGGGCCTGCACCGGGCCGCGTACCTGCTGTACACCCACCCCGGGCGGCTCCAGCGCGCCGGGCTGCTGATCCTCGGCCCCAACCGCACGTTCCTGCACTACATCGCCGAGGTGCTGCCCTCGCTCGGCGAGAGCGGCGTGCGCCAGTCCACCCTGCTGGAGGAGATCGCCCGGCACCCGGTCACCGGCACCGACCCGGCGGACACGGCGGCGCTCAAGCACGACGCCCGCATGGCCGAGGTGCTGCGCCGGGCGCTGTACGGCAGGATCACCACCGACGGCGTGACTGACCTGGCCGTGAAGGACGGCTCCAGCTGGTGGCGCGTCCCCGCCGGTGAACTGGCCGCCGTCGTCGACGCGGTGCGCGCCGAGGAGCCGCCGTACGCCGTCGGCCGCGAGCGGGTGCGGGCCCGGGTGGTACGGCGGCTGCGCGAGCGGGCCGAACGGCGCTCCGGGGTACTGCCCGCCTCCTGGGTGCGCCGCGTCGAGCGGGCCCGGCCGCTCACCGAGCACCTCGACCTGGTCTGGCCCAAGGTCCGCCCCGAGGAGGTGCTGGCGCAACTCCTCGCCGATCCGCGCGAGTTGGCCCGGTGGGCCGACGGTCTGCTGGACCCCGGCGAACAGGCGGCGCTGCTGTGGCCGCGCCCGCCGCGCTCGTACAAGTCGGCCCGCTGGTCGGCCGCCGACCAGGTGCTCCTGGACGAACTGGCCGGCCTGGTCGAACACCCCGAGGGGTACGGGCACATCGTCGTGGACGAGGCGCAGGACCTCTCGCCCATGGAGTGCCGGGCCATCGCCCGCCGGGCCGTCTTCGGCTCGCTCACCGTCCTCGGCGACCTCGCCCAGGGCACCACCGCGTGGGCCGCCCGCGACTGGTCCGTCCAGCTGCGCCACCTCGGCCGGCCGGACGCGGCCGTGGTCCCGCTGACCACCGGCTTCCGGGTGCCGGCGGCCGTCGTGGAACTGGCCAACCGGCTGCTGACCCGCCTGGACGTGTCGGTACCCCCGGCCGACTCCCTGCGCGCGGACGGCGAGCTGACCCTGCGCCCCACCGACGACGTGCCCGGCACGACCGTGACCGCCGTACGCGAGGCCCTCACCCACGAGGGCTCCGTCGGCGTCGTGGCGGCCGACGCCGACGTGGAGGGGGTGCGGCAGGCGCTCAACGCGGCCGGACTCGGCCCCGCCGGCCCCGACACGCTCGGCGCCCGGCTGACCCTCGTGCCCGCGAGCCTGGCCAAGGGCCTGGAGTACGACCACGTCGTCGCCGTGGAACCGGCCGCCGTCGTGGAGGCGGAGGAGCGGGGCGCGCACCGGCTGTACGTCGTCCTGACCCGTGCCGTCTCCCGCCTGGACGTCGTCCACGCCCGGCCGTTGCCGCTGTGACGGCGGTAGCGTGCGGCCATGACCGACACCGAGATCTCCGCCGCTCTCCGGGAAGTCCCCACCACCACCCTCGCCGACCTGCTGGGCCGCGAGCGGGTCATGGACATCGGCATACGGCCCCTGTGGCAGCCCGTACCCCGCGTCGCCGGACCGGCGTTCACCGTCAGCTGCCCGCCCGGCGACAACCTCATGCTGCACGCGGCCGTCCACCGTGCCGCGCCCGGCTCGGTGATCGTGGTCGAGTCCGGTGACCTCGACCACGCGCTGGCCGGCGGGAACGTGTGCGCGGTCGCGCAGCGGCGAGGCGTGGCGGCGTTCGTCGCCGACGGGCTGATCCGCGACCTGGGTGAGGTCCGGGACCTGGCCTTCCCCGTCTTCGCCCGCGGGATCATCCCGATCCCCGGTGCCAAGAAGGCGGTCCGGCCGCTGAACGGGCCCGTGCGCTGCGGGGGCGTACGGGTGGGGTCCGGGGACGTGGTCGTGGCGGACGAGGAGGGAGTCGTCGTCGTACCGGCGTCCCGGGCGGCGGAGATCCTGCGGGCCGCCCTGGCCAGGCTGGCCAAGGAGGCCGAGCAGACCCTGGACGACTGGGAGAAGGCCCACCGGGCGCGGATCGACGACATCCTGGCCGAGGGGGGCTTCCAGGACTGATCCTGGACGGTGATGCTGCTCTTCCTCGACGTCGACGGCCCGCTCGTCCCCTTCGGGGCCACGGACCGCGACTACCCCCTGTACGAAGGTCCCGCGGCCGTCGCCGGCGGGCATCCGCTGCTGCGGCGGGTCGATCCGGCGCTGGGCCGGCGGCTGGCCGCGCTGGGCTGCGAGCTGGTGTGGGCCACGACCTGGACGGACGAGGCCAACGCCGTCCTCGCGCCCTGGCTGGGGCTGCCGCCGCTGCCGGTCGTGGAGTGGCCGGACGAGGACGGGCCGCCGGGGCCGCTGCACTGGAAGACCCGGCCACTGGTGGCCCGGGCGGCCGGGCGCCCCTTCGTCTGGGTGGACGACGAGATCACCGAGGCCGACCGGGCCTGGACCGCCGTCCACCACCCCGGCTCCGCCTTGCTCCACCGGGTGGACCACCGTCACGGGCTGACGGAGGCCGACTTCGGGGCGCTGGAGAACTGGCTGTCGGCGGCCCGGCGCTGAGCGCCCCGGAGGGGCCCGGGTGAAGCCACGGCTTGGACCGACGGAGAAGAACCGAGGATTGACCGGCCCACCCCGCCACCGGACGATCGACGGGACGATGCCCTTCGGGCCGACGGACGGAGGACCCGTGCCGGATGCCACCACCACCGCGGTCGCGTTCCTGCGCGACCTGGGAGCCGCCGGTCTCGCGCATCCGGGCGGCACCCTCCTCTCGCATCTCCAGCGCGTCGAGCGGCAGCTCGCCGAGTGGGGCGCGCGCCCGGCACTGCGGCTCGCGGGCCTGTGCCACGCCTGCTACGGCACCGACGGCTTCCCCGGGGCCCTGCTGCCGCCCGGCCGCCGGGCCGAACTGGCCGCGGTCATCGGCACCGAGGCCGAGGCCCTCGTGTACCTGTACGGCTCCTGCGACCGCACGGCCACCTATCCCGCGCTCGCCGAGGACGACGGGGTCTTCCAGGACCGGTTCACCGGCCGCGTCCACGTCCCCGGGGCCGGCCCGCGCCGCGACTTCGCCGAGCTGACCGCCGCCAACGAACTCGACCTGGCCCGCCTGGACCCCGCCTTCCGCAGCCGTTGGGGACCGGCCCTCCTCGGCCTCTTCACCCGCGTGCGCCCCCTGCTGAGCCCCGCCGCGTGGTCGGCGTGCGAGACGGTGCTGGCCGGATAGCTCAGCCCGCGAGGAAGTCCCGCACGCCCGCCGCGGGGGACGCCGTCCGCTCACCGGCCCCGAGCCGGGTCCGCTCGCCGTCCCAGCCCCCGTGGCCCGCGGCCGGCCGGTCCGGGAGACGGTCGCCGCGGCGCACACCGGCGGCACGGTTGGCCGGGCAGCGGGCGGTCACCGTCCCGGACTTGCTCCCGCACCCGTCCCCTCAGCCGCCGACGTACGCCGCCAGGTGCTCGCCGGTGAGGGTGGAGCGGGCCTTGACCAGGTCGGCCGGGGTGCCCTCGAAGACGACCTGGCCGCCGTCGTGGCCGGCGCCGGGGCCGAGGTCGACGATCCAGTCGGCGTGGGCCATGACCGCCTGGTGGTGTTCCACCACGATGACCGACTTGCCGGAGTCGACCAGGCGGTCGAGGAGCGCGAGGAGTTGTTCGACGTCGGCCAGGTGGAGGCCCGTCGTCGGCTCGTCGAGGATGTAGACGCCGCCCTTGTCGCCCATGTGCGTGGCCAGCTTCAGGCGCTGGCGCTCGCCGCCGGAGAGGGTGGTGAGGGGCTGGCCCAGCGTGAGGTAGCCGAGGCCGACGTCGGACATCCGCTCCAGGATCTTGTGGGCGGCCGGGACGCGTGCCTCGCCCGCGCCGAAGAAGTCCTCCGCCTCGGTCACCGACATCGCCAGCACCTCCGCGATGTCCCGCCCGCCGAGGGTGTACTCCAACACCGAGGCCTGGAAGCGTTTGCCCTCGCACTCCTCGCACGTCGTGGCGACACCGGCCATCATCGCCAGATCGGTGTAGACGACACCGGCGCCGTTGCAGGTGGGGCAGGCGCCCTCGGAGTTGGCGCTGAACAGCGCCGGCTTCACGTCGTTGGCCTTGGCGAACGCCTTGCGGATCGGCTCCAGCAGCCCGGTGTACGTCGCCGGGTTGCTGCGCCGCGAGCCGCGGATGGGGGTCTGGTCGATGGACACGACGTCCGCGCCGGGCGGGATCGAGCCGTGCACGAGCGAGCTCTTGCCGGAGCCGGCCACCCCGGTGACGACGCAGAGCACGCCCAGTGGGATGTCCACGTCGACGTTCCGCAGGTTGTGCGTCGTCGCGCCCCTGATCTCCAACGCCCCCGTCGGCTTGCGCACGGTGTCCTTGACCGCCGCCCGGTCGTCCAGGTGACGACCGGTCAGCGTGCCGCTGGCCCGCAGGCCCTCCACGGTGCCCTCGAAGCACACGGTGCCGCCCGCCGTACCCGCGCCGGGACCGAGGTCGACGACATGGTCGGCGATCGCGATCGCCTCCGGCTTGTGCTCCACGACCAGCACGGTGTTGCCCTTGTCCCGCAGGCGCAGCAGCAGCTCGTTCATCCGCTGGATGTCGTGCGGGTGCAGGCCGATGGTGGGCTCATCGAAGACGTACGTGACGTCGGTGAGCGACGAGCCGAGGTGGCGGATCATCTTCACCCGCTGGGCCTCGCCGCCGGAGAGCGTGCCCGCCGGCCGGTCGAGGGACAGGTAGCCGAGGCCGATCTCCACGAAGGAGTCGAGGGTGTGCCGCAGGGAGGCCAGGAGCGGCGCCACCGTCGGCTCGGCCAGCCCGCGTACCCACTCCGCCAGGTCGCTGATCTGCATCGCGCAGGCGTCGGCGATGCTCACGCCGTCGATCTTCGAGGAGCGGGCCGCCTCGGTGAGCCGGGTGCCCTCGCAGTCGGGGCAGACGGTGAAGGTGACCGCACGGTCGACGAACGCCCGGATGTGCGGCTGCATGCCCTCCTTGTCCTTGGCGAGCATCGACTTCTGGATCCGCGGGATCAGACCCTCGTAGGTCATGTTGATGCCCGCGATCTTCATCCGGGTCGGTTCCTTGTACAGGAAGGCCTGCAGCTCCCGCTTGGTGAATGCGCGGATCGGCTTGTCCGGGTCGTACAGGCCGGACTCGGTGTAGAGACGGTAGTTCCAGCCGCCCGTCTTGTAGCCGGGGATGGTGAGCGCGCCCCCGTTGAGGGACAGGGAGTCGTCGAAGAGCTGGGCGAGGTCGAGGTCGGTGACCGTGCCCCGGCCCTCGCAGCGCGGGCACATGCCGCCGGTGACGCTGAAGCTGCGCCGCTCCTTGACCTGCTGTCCGCCGCGCTCCACGGTGACCGCGCCGGCACCGCTGATCGAGGCGACGTTGAAGGAGTACGCCTTGGGGGAGCCGATGTGCGGCCGTCCGAGCCGGCTGAACAGGATGCGCAGCATGGCGTTGGCGTCGGTGGCGGTGCCGACGGTGGAGCGGGGGTCGGCGCCCATCCGCTGCTGGTCCACGATGATCGCGGTCGTGAGCCCGTCGAGCACGTCGACCTCGGGCCGGGCCAGCGTGGGCATGAAGCCCTGTACGAACGCGCTGTACGTCTCGTTGATCAGCCGCTGCGACTCCGCGGCGATCGTGTCGAACACCAGCGAGCTCTTGCCGGAGCCGGACACGCCGGTGAACACGGTCAGCCGGCGCTTGGGGAGCTCCACGCTGACGTCCTTGAGGTTGTTCTCCCGGGCGCCGTGCACACGGATCAGGTCGTGGCTGTCGGCTGCGTGCGGTGCGGTGGCGTCGTCCATGGCGGTCACGGTAGCCGGGGCCGTCCGCCCGGCGCTTCTCGAATCCTGACGACCGTCCCGGCGAGCCGGGTGTCGCACCGGGGAGCCCGGTGGTGTCTTCATGCCGAACCGCTGATCCCATGAGGAGGACACCGATGACACCGCGCGTTCCGAAGGCGGAGCTGCCCGCCGAGTCGCGGGAGACCCTGCTGAGGCAGCTCGGTTCCGTGCCCGAGCCCGACGAGGTGCTGTGGAACCACCCCGAACTCGCCGGGGCCAACCGGGAGTTCGCCGCGAAGGTCGGCATGTGGAACGCGGCCGACGCGGACCTCAAGACCTTCGCCCACATGGCCGTCGCGGCCCAGGCCGGCTGCAGCTGGTGCCTCGACGTCACCTACTCGTCACCCGGCAGGCGCTCAACCGGCTGCGCGACCCGCACAAGCTGACGCGCCTGGACGAGCCCGCCGATCTCGTCCGCTAGGCCCCCCGCCCCTGCAACACACTTTTGCAAGCGGGTGCTTGCAATTGTTAGCGAGGGTGGGGCAAGGTGGAGGCATGGCATCACTGAACGTCGGCAATCTCGGTGACTATCTGCGCGAGCAGCGGCGGAACGCCCAGCTGTCGCTGCGGCAGCTCGCCGACGCCGCCGGCGTGTCCAATCCCTACCTGAGCCAGATCGAGCGCGGGCTGCGCAAGCCCAGCGCGGAGGTGCTGCAGCAGGTCGCCAAGGCCCTGCGCATCTCCGCCGAGACGCTGTACGTCCGCGCCGGGATCCTCGACGCCGAGCGGGACCGGGACGAAGTGGAGACGCGCGCCGTCATCCTCGCCGATCCCTCGCTCAACGAGCGGCAGAAGCAGGTGCTGCTCCAGATCTACGAGTCCTTCCGGAAAGAGAACGGATTCGGGGTCGGCGAACCCGCCGCGCACGAGGCGGCCGAGGACATGGCACAGGGCGTGGAGGCGGACACCGGCGACACCGCCGTGCCCGGCCCGGGCGCGGCCGGCGGACACGATGCCGATGCCGGTCCGCGGCGGACGGCCGGGTAACCGGACCAGGGCGCCGGCCGCTCCGCCGCGGACCACCAACAACCTCAGCCGAACGCGAATCCGGGAGGACCAGATCACCATGGCCATCACCGACGACCTGCGCAAGACCCTCAGCGACCCGACTCCGCTCTACTTCGCCGCCGGCACCGCCGACCTCGCCCTCCAGCAGGCCAAGAAGGTGCCCGCCCTGGTCGAGCAGCTGCGCGCCGAGGCCCCGGCCCGCATCGACGCCGTGCGCAACACGGACCCGAAGGCCGTGCAGGAGCGGGCCGCCGCCCGGGCCAAGGAGGCCCAGGAGACCCTCCAGACCAGGGTCAACGAATTCCTCGGCACCCTCGACGTCGACCTGAAGAAGATCGGCGAGCAGGCCCAGGACTTCGCCCTGCGCGGTGTCGGCGTCGCCGCCGAGTACGCCGTCAAGGCGCGCGAGACCTACGAGAGGGTCGCCGAGCACGGCGAGCAGGCGGTGCGGAACTGGCGCGGTGAGGCCGCCGAGGACATCGAGGAGCTGGCCATCGCCGTCGAGGGCAAGCCCGAGCCGGTCGAGGTCAACGACGAGCCGAAGCCGGCCGAGGCCAGGACCGAGCCCGCCGAGGAGAAGAAGCCGGCCGCGAAGAAGGCGCCGGCCCCCCGCAGGACGACCACCGCGAAGAAGACGACGCCTCCGGCCAAGTGACCGGGGCAGGGGAAGCGACAACGGGCCGGGCACCTTGGGGGTGCCCGGCCCGTTGTACGGGTACGGTGGCTGTACGGACGACTCGACCCGGGCGGTGGGCATTGTGCTGATGACGGCAGTGGGCGGAGTGATGTGGCTGATCTTCACCGCCATGCTGGCGCTCGCCATCGTGGCGTTCGTGATGGCCGCGATCTTCCGCGAGGACGCTTACCGCGCCGCGGACAAGCAGAACAAGGGCTTCTGGCTGATCATCCTGGGCATCGCGGTCGCCGTGAACCTGTTCGTCCCGATGCTGTTCCTGCAGCTCGCGGGCCTGGTCGCGACGATCGTCTTTTTCGTGGACGTACGGCCGGCGCTGCAGCAGGTCTCCGGCGGCAGGGGCGGCCGGGGATTCCGGCGCGGCCGGGGAAGCAGCAGCGACGGTCCGTACGGGCCCTGGAACGGCGGCCGCTAGCCGGTACCGGGCGCGGGCCACGACGGGCCCGCGCGCCGCGACGGCGAAAGCACCCCCTACGGCGAGACCCGGCTCACGGCGTCCGGTCCAGCAGGACCACCGCCACGTCGTCCGTCAGCTCGCCCCCGTTGAGGTCCCGCACCTCACTCACCGCGGCCCGCAGCAGACCCTCCCCGCGCAGCCCCTCGGAGAGCTGGCGGCGGATCATCGACACCATCCCGTCCTGCCCGAGCCGCTCCCCGCCCTCGCCGACCCGGCCCTCGATCAGGCCGTCGGTGTAGAGCATCAGGCTCCACTCGGCGCCCAGCTCCACCTGCATCCGCGGCCAGCGGGCACCGGGGAGCAGGCCGAGGGCGGGGCCGTTGTTGTCGTAGGGGAGCAGCCGGGCCGGCCGGCCCGGGCGGGCGAGCAGCGGGGCCGGGTGGCCCGCCAGGCACAGGCCCGCACGGCGGCCGTCGGGAGCGATGTCCACCGTGCACAGCGTCGCGAAGATCTCCTCGTCGGCCCGCTCGTGCTCCAGCACCTCCTGCAGCGTGCTCAGCAGCTCGTCGCCGCACAGCCCGGCGAGCGTCAGCGCCCGCCAGGCGATGCGCAGCTCGACGCCGAGCGCGGCCTCGTCCGGGCCGTGGCCGCAGACGTCGCCGATCATGGCGTGCACGGTGCCGTCGGGGGTGCGGACGGCGTCGTAGAAGTCGCCGCCGAGCAGCGCCCGGGAGCGGCCGGGGCGGTAGCGGGCGGCGAAGCGCAGCGAGGAACCCTCCAGCAGGGGCGTGGGCAGCAGCCCGCGCTCCAGACGGCGGTTCTCCTGCGCGCGCAGCCGGCCCTCCGCGAGCCGCCGCTCGGCCGTGTCGGAACGTTTCCGCTCCACCGCGTAACGGATGGCGCGGCTGAGCAGCCGACCGTCCAGCTCGTCCCGGAAGAGGTAGTCCTGCGCGCCGACGCGCACGGCCTCGGCGCCGCGCTCGGCGTCGCCGGAGGCGGTCAGCGCGAGCACGGCATGGCGGGGCGCGAGCCGGAGCACGTGCCTGAGCACGGCCAGCTCGTCGTCGGTGCCGCCACCCGGCGCCGAGAGCGCCAGGTCCAGCAGGATGCAGTGGACGTCGTCGGTGAGCAGCCGCTCGGCCTCGGTGAGGTTGCGGGCGGTGCGCACGCGGATCGGCTTGCCGGCCGAGTCCAGCAGGTCGGGCACGATCGGCGAACCGGCCGGATCGTCCTCGATCAGCAGCAGGGTGAGAGTGGCGCCGGTGCCGCTCGTGGGCGTGGCGTCGCGGTGGGCCTCTTCCTTGAGGGGGCCGCCGACTGCGGAGGCGGCCTGCCCCTGACCACTCTCCACGGCCGGGATCGCTCTCTGCCGCGGTACGGGTACGGGCATCGTCCTGGTTCCTTCCCTCCCCCCGAGGGCACGGCGGCGTCGAGGGTCTCGAGGCCACCGACGGGTGACCATAGCGGCATTGCCCACTCCGATGGAATGGTGTGAGCCGCGTCGCCCCCGCGCAGACCGCTGTCATATGCCGCGTTCCGTACGACAGTTGGACAGGGTGCCCCGGCACGGGGAATGACGAAGCTCACGTCCGGCCGGGGTTTGGGCGGGGATTGGCGGTGGACTGGGTCACATGGCCCACGCCACAGGCGCGCACGAGGACATGACCTGCCTCACGCGTCCGGCCGTACGACCCCCAGGATCGGCATCGAGCCGGCGCCCGCGACCGTCACGTCCCGCCCCGGGCGCGGGGCCTGGATGATCGCGCCGTCGCCCACGTAGATGGCGACATGGCTGGCGTCGTCGAAGTAGATGACGAGGTCGCCGGGGCGCATGTCCTTGACGTCGACGTGCTTGAGCTGCTTCCACTGCTCCTGCGAGGTGCGCGGGATGGGGTGGCCGGCCGCCGCCCAGGCCTGGGAGGTCAGGCCGGAGCAGTCGTAGGACTTGGGGCCCTCGGCGCCCCACACGTACGGCTTGCCGAGCTGGGCGGTGGCGAACGCGACCGCCTTCTCACCCTGCGCGGAGGCTTTGCCATGGATCCTCTTGAGGATGCCGGTGTCCAGCCATGCCGTCTGCGCCTTCAGCGCGGCCTGCGCCTCCAGTTCGGCCAGCCGCTCCTTGTCCTTCTTCTCCAGGTCGGACTCGAGCTTCTCGGCGGCGGAGATCTGCTGCTGGATCCGCTTCTTGGCGGCGGCCTTGGTCCTGCGCTCGGCGTCCAGCTTCTTCCACTGGTCGGCGGCGTCGTCGGCGTACGCCCGCAACTGCTCCTGGGTGCTGCTCACTTCGCTGATCAGGGATTTCGTCGCCCGCTGACTCTGGAGCAGCAGTCCGGCACCGTCCAGGACCTGTCCGGGGTCGTCGCTGAGCAGGAACTGGGCGGTGGGCGGGACGCCGCCGGTGCGGTACTGGGCACGGGCGGCCGCGCCCGCCTGGTCGTTGAGCCGGGCGAGCTTCTGCTGCCCCTCGTCGATCTTCCTGGCCAGCACGACGATCCGGGCGGACTGCTGCTTGGCCTTCTCCTCGGCCGCGTTGTAGGCGTCGGTGGCGACGGCCGCGTCGTGGTAGAGCCCGTCGAGCTTCTCGCGGACCTTCTCGAGGTCCTTGTTCGGGGGCGGCGTCGGGGACGCGCTCGGGCCGGGGGACGGGTCGGCGAAGGCCGTGCCGGGTGCGCCCAGCACGGTCACCGCGCAGACCACGGTCACGGCGGCCGACAGGATGCTGCGCTTGCCCCAGCCCATCACGGATGCCCCCAAAGCTGATTTACCGTCAGTAACTTACGGTGCCGGGGGGATGGTGTCACGTCACGACACAAAGCGACAGAGGCTGGTGTCCCCCCTGTACCCGGCCGGGCATGACGATCTCCCCGCCGGTGTGACGTACGGCGTACGAGGATCGTTCCGTCCCGCACTCCCCGAACGGGTGATGTCAGCTCCGGGGCGCCAACGCCTCCCACGCCACCGTCACTTCACCCTGCCGCCAGCGGACGGGGGAGTCGGTCACCGGCCAGTCGGCCGTCAGGTCCCGGACCGAGCGCAGCCAGCGCTGGCGGGCGCCGTAGGAGGCGTAGGGCGCGGCGGCGGCCCAGGCGCGGTCGAAGTCGCGCAGGAAGGCATGCACCGGCTCGCCCGGGACGTTCCGGTGGATCAGCGCCTTCGGCAGCCGTTCGGCCAGGTCGGAGGGGCGGTCCAGGGAGCCCAGCCGGGTGGCGAAGGTGACCGTGCGGGGGCCTTCGGGGCCGAGCGCCACCCATACGTGCCGCCGCCCGATCTCGTCGCAGGTCCCCTCGACCAGCAACCCGCCGCGCGAGCCGCCGCCGGCCGGGGCGAGCCGCGTGCACAGCCGCTCCCAGACGGCGGCGACCTCGGCCTCCCCGTACTGGCGCAGCACGTTGGCGGCCCGGATGAGTACCGGCCGCCCGGGCACGGGGATCTCGAAACCGCCGTGCCGGAAGGCCAGGCCCTGCCGCTCGTACGGCCGCGCGGCCGCGACCCGCTCCGGTTCGATCTCGACGCCGACCACGCGCGCGTGTGGCGCGACCGTCCGCAGCCGGCCGAGCAGTTCGACGGCGGTCCAGGGGGCGGCGCCGTAGCCGAGGTCGACGGTCAGCGGGTCGGCGGCGCGGCGCAGTTCGACGCCGTGCGTCGCCGCGATCCAGCGGTCCATGCGGCGGAGCCGGTTGGGGTTGGTCGTCCCGCGCGTCACCGTGCCCACGACGGGGCTCCCCGCGCTCGAGCGGAGCCGGGAGCGGGGCGGGGATGCGGTGCGCGCTGCCATGCCTACGAGGGTAAGCGGGGCGGCGGGGCGCACCGGCCCGGCCGATCGGCGCCGGCCGGGCGGGGCCGGCCGGGCGGGGCCGCCGCGTCAGCGCGAGCGGTGTGCGCTCCTGCGGCGCAGGGTGAGGACGATGCCACCGCCGATCACGACCAGCGCCGCCGCCGCGCCGATCAGCGGGGTGTTGCCAAAGGCACCGGTCTCGGCGAGGTGGGTGCCGCCACCCGCCGGTGACGGGGCGCTGCTCACCACGGGGGAGGCGGCCGGGCTGCCGCTGTCCGCCGGGCCCGGGGTGGCGGAGGACGTGGCGGTGGGCTTCGCGGAGGGGTGGGCGGTCGGCGTCGGCGTCGGGGAGGCCGAGGGGGTGGAGCCGCCGGTGGACGCGCAGGTGAAGTCGTCCGGTACGACCACGGCGGGCTGGAGGTCCTCGTCGACCCGGTCACCCGCCTTGACGTGGACCACGAAGGTTTCGCCGGCGTACCAGTCCAGCGGGTGCAGGTCGACGCCGGCGCCCTCGGCGGTCGGGTGGTCGATCGTCCCGGTGTCGACGTCGCGCTCCCCGCCCGGCATGCTCAGCTCCACCTTCAGGGTGAGCGTGGCCGGGGTGCCGGAGGCGTCCTTGTCGGTGACGCGGATGACGGGCTTGCCCGAGCTGTCACAGGCGGGGGCGGCCGAGAAGTCGCCGATGCTGCAGGCGAGCGCGGTGTGGGCGGCGGCGACGGACAGCGCGGCGGCGGCGGCCGAGGTGCCGATGACACGGGCCGCCCGGGTGGCGCGGCGGGAGAGGGGCATGGGCGTCCTTGGGTTCGGTGAGACAGGCGACGACGAAGCGTCTACCGCTCTTGTGCGTGACCTGTCAAAGGTTGTATCGCCGCAGGTCAAAGCTCGATGAAAGGCTGGTCATCACCCTCTCGGCCAGCCGCTCGAAGGTCATGATTGAGTAAAGCCGCGTGTTCGGGAAATGGCAGGCGCCCGGTCGCTGTTGGACTCCTCGGAGGGCGAGGTCGGTCCTCCGTCCGGCATGCCCGCAGCAAGGAGGACGGCCAGGTGAGCCAGTACGTCAGCAGGCTCGGGCGACGCTCCCCGTCGGCCGCGTCACGGCTCCGGCTGCACCGCAGACCCCGCCGGGTCGCCATGCTCTCCGTGCACACCTCCCCGCTCCACCAGCCCGGCACCGGTGACGCCGGCGGCATGAACGTCTACATCGTGGAGCTGGCCCAGCGGCTCGCCGCCCAGGGCATCGAGGTGGAGATCTTCACCCGGTCCACGGCCGGCGGACTGCCCCCGGCCGTCGACCTGGCCCCCGGCGTGCTCGTCCGGCACGTCGACGCCGGTCCCTACGAGGGCCTCGCCAAGGAGGACCTCCCGGCCCAGCTGTGCGCCTTCACGCACGGCGTGATGCAGGCCTGGGCCGGTCACCGCCCCGGCCACTACGACCTCGTCCACTCCCACTACTGGCTCTCCGGCCACGTCGGCTGGCTCGCCGCCCAGCGCTGGGGCGTGCCCCTGGTGCACGCCATGCACACCATGGCCAAGGTCAAGAACGCCAACCTGGCCGACGGTGACACCCCCGAGCCCGCCGCCCGGGTCATCGGCGAGACCCAGATCGTGGCCGCCGCCGACCGGCTCATCGCCAACACGGCGGAGGAGGCCGACGAGCTGGTACGGCACTACGTCGCGGACCCCGCGAAGGTCGCCGTCGTCCACCCCGGCGTGAACCTCGACCGCTTCCGCCCCTCCGACGGCCGCGCCGCCGCCCGCGCCCGCCTCGGTCTCCCGCAGGACGCCCTGATCCCGCTCTTCGCGGGCCGCATACAGCCCCTGAAGGCTCCGGACGTCCTGTTGCGCGCGGTGGGGGTGCTGCTGGACGAACGCCCCGAACTCCGCTCACGCATCCTCGTCCCGATCGTCGGCGGCCCGAGCGGCAGCGGGCTCGCCAAGCCGGAGGGGCTGCAGAAGCTCGCCGCCCGGCTCGGCATCGCCGACGTCGTACGGTTCCGCCCGCCGGTCGGGCAGGAGCAGCTCGCGGACTGGTTCCGGGCCGCGTCCGTGCTGGTCATGCCGTCCTACAGCGAGTCCTTCGGGCTGGTCGCGATCGAGGCGCAGGCGGCCGGCACGCCGGTGCTCGCGGCCTCGGTCGGCGGGCTGCCGGTGGCCGTGCGCGACGGCGAGACCGGTTTCCTCGTGGACGGTCACCGTCCCGCCGACTACGCGCGCGTGCTGCGCCGTTTCGCCGACGAGCCGTCCCTGTCCGCCGCCATGGGCCGGGCCGCCGCCCGCCACGCGCAGTCCTTCGGCTGGGACCGGGCGGCCGCCGAGACCGCCGACGTCTACACGGCCGCGACCCAGTCGCACCGCCGTCGCGTACGCTCCCACCATGGGTGACGTCGAGAAGGCAGGGCAGGTCCTGGAAGGTGTCCTGAAGGACGCCGAACTGGAGTGGGAGAGCCCCGAACCCGGGAACTACGTGGTCAAGCTGCCCGGCACGCGCAAGCTGTCCACGACGGTCTCCTTCCTCGTCGGCCGCCACTCGCTGTCGCTCAACGCCTTCGTCGTCCGGCACCCCGACGAGAACGAGGCGGGCGTCCACCGCTGGCTGCTGGAGCGCAACCTCAAGCTCTACGGCGTGAGTTACGCCGTGGACCACCTCGGCGACATCTACGTCACCGCCCGGCTGCCCCTCGCCGCCGTCACCCCTGACGGGATCGACGGCCTCCTCGGCCAGGTCCTGGAAGCGGCCGACGGCGCCTTCAACACCCTCCTGGAGCTGGGCTTCGCCTCCTCGATCCGCAAGGAGTACGCCTGGCGGGTGTCCCGGGGCGAGTCCACGCGCAACCTGGACGCGTTCAGGCATCTGATCGAACGCCCCGCCGACTGACTTACGGTACGCCCCCTTCCCTCTGCTCCCTCGGAAGTGGCATGCTCACCGCCGACGCGTTCCTGAACGTCGTTCATATAGATGAATATGAAGGGGCGGATGGGCATGAGTGGTACGCACCTCACGAGACGGACCCTGCTGGCCGGCGCCACGGCCGTGGCACTCGGCGCGACGACGGCCAGGGCGGCGGCGGCCCCACCGGCCGAAGCCCCGCGGGCCGGGGAAGTCCCGGAGATCTGGCGCGAGTTCACCCGCGCGCCCTTCACCCACCCGCAGATCCCCTACGTCGGCCGAGTCGGCCGGCACGGCGGAGCCCCCCGCTTCCCCCGTCCCCGGGTCGTCGCCGACGTCACCGACTACGGCGCGGTGCCCGACGGAACCACCGACTGCGCCCCCGCGATCAACCGTGCCATCGCCGATGCCGGACGGGCCGGCGGTGGCACGGTCACCATCCCGCCCGGCACCTTCCGCGTCGACGACGTGATCCGCATCGGTGACCCGGGCGTCGTCCTGCGCGGCGCGGGCAGCGGCCGTACGACCCTGTACGCGACGAAGAGCCTCACCGAGCTGATCGGCGTCTACGGCTCCCGCTACGGCGGCGACAAGTCGGCCTGGTCCTGGGCGGGCGGTCTCATCTGGCTCGCGCCGAGGGCGCGTTGGGACTCCCTCGTCGCCGCCATCAGGTCCCGCGCCTGGCCCTTCGAGGGCTGGACCGGCAACAGGCGGGACGAGTGGACCGCCCTGACGTCGGTGGAACCGGCCCGGCAGGGTTCCTGGACGGTCACCGTCGCCGACGCCTCCGCCCTGCACCCCGGCCGGCTCGTCCTCCTCCGCCTCGCGGACGACCCCGGGCACACCCTCCTGCAGCACATGGCGGGCGGTGGCCCGGGCCCGGCGTCGTACTCGTGGGACGACAAGACCAAACTGCTGTCCTACGTCCCCTACGAGTGGCCGGTCCGCATCACCCGGGTCCGGGGCCGCGAGGTCACCCTCGAACGTCCCCTGCCGCTCGACGTACGCCCCGAGTGGGACGCACGACTGACCACTCACGTACCGGAGTTGACCGACTCGGGAGTCGAGGGGCTCACGCTGCGCGCGGCGGAGACCCCGCAGTCCCCGCACCTGCTCGACAAGGGCTACAACGGTGTGGTCCTGCAGTGCGCCTACGACTGCTGGGTGGACGACGTCACGGTGACCGACGTCGACAACGGCTTCGGCCTGGTCGCCGCCTCCGCCTGCACCCTGCGCCGCACCCGGGTGGCCGGCCGCGGCTCGCACCACCCGTACTTCTGCCGTGAGGGCTCCCACGACAACCTGATCGAGGACTTCACGATCGAGCAGCGCACGGTGCCGGCCCCGCCGAACACGCAGTTGCACGGCATCAACGTCGAGGGGCTGTCGTCGTACAACGTCTGGTCGCGCGGCGAGATGCTGATGGGAACCTTCGACAGCCACCGCGGCCTGCCGTTCGCGAACGTCCGCACGGACATCACGGTGAACAACAACGGCCGGCACGGCGGGGACGCCAACGCGGGCCCCCTCTTCGGCGCCCGCTTCACCCACTGGAACGTCCGCGTCACCAACGGCCGGGCGGGCCTGATGAGGATCGACGGCCTGGCCCCGTACTCGGCGACCGTCGGCCTCAACACGGTGAGCGAGTTCGACCAGACCGACGTCCCCGACTTCACCGGCGACCTGCACTCCCGCCTGGAGCTGTACGGCACCACGGACGCCGTGCGCCCGCGCAACCTGTACGAGGCTCAGCGCGAGCTGCCGCGGTAACGCCCCGGCGTCACCCCGACCAGCTTCTTGAAGTGCCGGGTGAGATGGGCCTGGTCGTAGAACCCGGTGGCCGGGGCCACCTCGCCCGGCGCCAGGCCGTCCAGCAGCAGCCGCCGCGCCCGCCCGACCCGGCGGGACATCAGGTACTGGTGCGGGGCGATGCCGTACGCGCCGCTGAACGCCCGTACCAGATGGGCGGGATGGGCGTGCAGCAGCCGCGCGGCCTCCTCCAGCGGGACGCCGTCGACGACCCGGGCGTCGAGCAGCTCGCGCAGCGAACGGGCGAGCGCCGGATCCGGGCGGTGCGCCGAGCCGTCCGTCCCCCGCAGATGCTCCCGCAGCCGCTCCCCGACGAGGGTCAGCCTGCTCTCCGCCTCCAGCTCGTCGCCGGGCCGGGCGAGGGCCGAGTGCAACTGCCCGACGCGCCGGCGCAGCACCGGATCACGCAGGTCGGGCGTGTCGACGGCGTGGCCGATGAGATCGTCGCCGAGCCGGCTGCCGTCGAGGTAGACGACCCGCTTGCGGAAGCCGTCCGGGGTGGCCGGCGAGCCGTTGTGCGGCACGTGCGGCGGCAGCAGCGTGACGGTGTCGTGCGGGGTGCCGTGCTCGTGCCGGTCGAGGTCGTACCGTACGGCCCCGTCGTCCACGATGAGCAGCGTCCAGGCGTCGTGGACGTGCATCGGGTAGGCGTACTCGGTGAAGTGGGCGTGGAAGACCTCCACGACACCCGGTACGCGCGGGCGCCACGCGGAGACTTCCGGCTGGTCGGCGGCCACGCAAAGAACGTACAAGACCCGCCGGCCGGGCGCCCGGCAGTCTCACTGCATGAACACCGAACCGATCCCCGCCGGGCCCGTCCGCTTCGACACCAAGATCGCCGTGCTGCTGCGCGAGGACCTGGAGCCCTGGCAGCGACTCAACGTCACCGCCTTCCTGGTCAGCGGTCTCGGCAGCCAGGTCCCCGAGGTGGTCGGCGAGCCGTACGAGGACGCGGACGGCGTCGGCTACCTCCCCATGTTCCGCCAGCCGGTGCTGGTCTTCGAGGGGTCGAAGGAGATGCTGAAGGCGGCTCACGGCAGGGCGCTGAGCCGCGCCCTGCCCCGCGCCGTCTTCACCTCGGACCTGTTCGCGACGGGCAACGACCGCGACAACCGCGCGGCGGTGCGGGCCGTACCGACGGCGGAGCTGGACGTGGTGGGGCTGGCCGTGTACGGGCCGCGCAACGGGGTGGACAAGGTCCTCAAGGGTGCGCGGATGCACCCCTGAGAACCTGGCCTCAGGCGAACATGCCGGGCTGGTAGTCGCCGGCGGGCTGCTGGACGATGACGTTGACGCGGTTGTACGCGTTGATCAGGGCGATCAGCGAGACGAGCGCGGCGAGCTGGTCCTCGTCGTAGTGCTTGGCGGCGTTCGCCCAGACCGCGTCCGGGACGCCGCCGGCCGCGTCGGCGATGCGGGTGCCCTGCTCCGTCAGCTCCAGCGCGGCCCGCTCGGCCTCGCTGAACACCTTGGCCTCCCTCCAGGCCGCGATCATGTTCAGCCGCTGCGCGGTCTCACCGGCGGCGGCCGCGTCCTTGGTGTGCATGTCGGTGCAGAACCCGCAGCCGTTGATCTGGCTGGCCCGGATCTTCACCAGCTCCTGAGTCGCGGCCGGCAGGGTGGAGTCCGAGACGGCCTTCCCCGCCGAGTTGACGTACTTGAGGAACTTGCCGGCGACAGGGTTGGCGAAGAGGTTCAGACGAGCGTCCATGGTGTGCTCCCGTGTGGTCTTCGGTGGCTGGTGGCTGCACCTCCCTGACGGACCGCCCCGCGGAGATGTGACACGGCTGGATGTGACCCACGTCACCGGATCGGGCCCGGACGTGCCCGTGAACGGAATCTGCACAGCGCGTGCGCAACCCCCGGCCGAGGGGGTGCCGTTGGTCCGGAGTTGTCCTGCTCGGCGCGGCGGTGGCAAGAGCTGGGCCGTGCCTGTGCGGCACGGCATGTGGAGACTCTGCCCCCAACGCGTGACCGGGCGGGCACGGATGGGTCGAACGACGTGGCCAACCGGCCGGAGGAGCACCGCGGTTGACTGGCTGCCCGGCGCGCTCCGTGGTTTGATCGCTCGCACCGCCGGGATCGCGCCGCAGCGGCTTGAAAAGGCCGGCGCACCCCCGCGCGGCCGCGGCCGTCGTCTGTCCCCCTGCGGCGCCGCATTCCCCGAGGACCACCCAAGCGAAGGACAGTCTCCCCATGAACTCCGCTCACCAGGTTCAGACCGTCGCGCTCTCCGACACCGAGCTCGACACCGTCTCCGGCGGTCTGCTGCCCCAGGCCAGCCTGACCGCCGACTCCACGACCCTGAGCAGCGCCGACGCGCTGTCCCAGCTCGGCGCCGTCCAGGGCGAGCTGCTGGGCGCCCTCAGCCAGCCCCACCAGCTCGGCCTCAACCTCTCCTTCTGAGCCCCACACCGATCCCCTGCCGGCTCCGGCCCACGGAGCACCCCGGCGGGGGATCGGCCGTCTCCCGGGCCGTCAGCCGGCGGTGCTGACCTCCGGCTCGGCGTCCGTTCTCGGGGTGGCCGCGGCCGGGTTCTCCTTCGGCAGCCCCCGCATGAGCAGCCCGTACCCCAGGCCCGCGACCGTGCCCACCGCGGCGCACGTCCCCCACAGCCACTCCGCCCCCCAGTGGTCGATCACCGCGCCGGACATCAGCGGAGCGACCAGCGCGGCGACGGACCAGGACAGCGTGTACACGCCCTGGTAGCGCCCGCGCCCGTGCACCGGGGACAGTCGTACGACGAGCCCGGTCTGGGTCGGGGCGTTGACGATCTCGGCGAGGGTCCAGACGCACACGGTGACCGCGAAGACGCCGACGGACCCGGCGAAGGCGGTGAGCCCGAAGCCGTAGCCGGCGAGCAGTGAGGACATCACCAGCAGGGTGCGCGGATCGCGGTGCTCGATGAAACGGGTGACCGGGATCTGAAGGGCGACGATCAGGATGCCGTTGACGGCGATGGCGAGACCGTAGTCGGCGGGCGAGAACCCGGCCCGTCCCATGGCCACCGGCAGACCCACGGACCCCTGCTGGAAGATCAGCGCGACCAGGAAGGACAGCCCGACGACGGCCATGTACCGCCCGTCGCGCAGCACGGTGCCGAGGCTGACGGCGCTGTCCTTCTCCTTCACCTGGGCCGTGGGCCGCGACTCGGGCAGCTTCAGGAAGACGACGAGTGCGCAGGCCAGGGTCATCCCGGCCTCGATCAGGAACCCGGCGAGATAGCTGAACTCGGCGATGAACCCGGCGCCCATGGAGGAGACGGCGAACCCGAGGTTGATGGCCCAGTAGTTCAGCGAGAACGCCCGCACCCGGTCCTCGGGCCGCACGATGTCGGCCATCATCGCCTGCACGGCCGGCCGGGAGGCGTTGGAGGCCATGCCGACGAGGAAGGCGACGGCGGCGATGGCGACGGGCGCCGTCATGAAGCCGAGCAGCGCGACGGAGGCGGCGGTGGCCGACTGGGCGATGAGGAGGGTCGGCCGCCTGCCGAGCCGGTCGGCCATGACCCCGCCCCCCAGCGAGGACACGACCCCGCCCAGCCCGTGCAGCGAGGCGACGAGACCGGCGTACGAGGCCGAGTAGCCGCGGTCGAGGGTGAGGTAGAGGGCCATGAAGGTGGCCACGAAGGCGCCGAGCCGGTTGACGAGGGTGCTGGTCCACAGCCACCAGAACTCCCGGGGTAGCCCGGAGACGCTCTCCCGGGCGGCACGTCGGAGACGAGCGGCGGACATGACAAGACCCCCCATGGATCGAAGCACGCCCCGCAGGGGGCGCTGTAAGAAGCTCAACCGGCAAGCACAACTTACATAGAGGGTCCGACGGTGGCCACTCGTTTAACAGATGCCGTCAACCGTCCACCCACTGGCCGGGCCGGGCAGCGGCCGGAACCCTTGGATTACGCTCTTTCCCATGGCCGACGCACCGTACAAGCTGATCCTCCTCCGCCACGGCGAGAGCGAGTGGAACGCGAAGAACCTGTTCACCGGCTGGGTGGACGTCAACCTCAACGAGAAGGGCGAGAAGGAGGCAGTCCGCGGTGGCGAGCTCCTGAAGGACGCCGACCTCCTCCCCGACGTGGTCCACACGTCCCTGCAGAAGCGCGCGATCCGCACGGCCCAGCTGGCCCTCGAGGCCGCCGACCGCCACTGGATCCCGGTCCACCGCACCTGGCGCCTGAACGAGCGCCACTACGGCGCCCTCCAGGGCAAGGACAAGGCGGCCACCCTGGCCGAGTTCGGCGAGGAGCAGTTCATGCTCTGGCGCCGCTCGTACGACACCCCGCCGCCCCCGCTCGCCGACGACTCCGAGTTCTCCCAGGCGCACGACGCCCGCTACGCGACGATCCCGCCGGAGCTGCGCCCGAACACGGAGTGCCTGAAGGACGTCGTCATCCGGATGCTCCCCTACTGGTACGACGGCATCGTCCCCGACCTCCTGGCCGGCCGCACGGTCCTGGTCGCCGCCCACGGCAACTCCCTGCGCGCCCTGGTCAAGCACCTCGACGGCATCTCCGACGCCGACATCGCGGGCCTGAACATCCCGACGGGCATCCCGCTGTACTACGAGCTCGACGAGAACTTCAAGCCGATCACCCCCGGCGGCAAGTACCTCGACCCCGAGGCGGCCGCGGCGGCGATCGAGGCGGTCAAGAACCAGGGCAAGAAGAAGTAAGCAGTAACGATCAAGCCCCCTACCTGCAGTTTCCTCGCTCGTAGGGGGCTCGTTGCTGTGCTGGGGCCGTCTCTGGGCCGTGAGCTGCTCGACCGGGCCGTCAGGAGACAGGACCGGGGGAGTGTGGTTCCGGCCGCTGCCTCAGCTCTGCTCGTCCTCCCGCATCGCGCAGGGCCGCGACCGCTTTCTTGGAGGCTCAGTCCAGTAATCCGGCGTATGACCTGGGCTACGTCGAGTGGACAGGCACCGGCGTGGACGAGCACCACCTCCGGGATCACATGGATCACCTTGCCCAACTTGCCCACTCGTCTATACGAGTAAGCGTGTTGGGCGTATGAGTTCGGAGAAGAGCTGATAGCGGCCAACGGCCGTGGCTACGAACTGAAGCGCCCCACGAAGCCGGCAGTAGGGACCATGCTCGCCAACCTGCGGCGCGGCAACGAGTACTTGATCCTTGAGTGCCAGGACGAGGAACGCGAGGGCGACTGGTACATCCAGGTCTGGTTCCGCGAGAACAACACCTACCAGCTGGAATACCGCTGTATCGGATACGGTGCGCCCTGCCCACCGAGGGGCGGCGCGCCGCCGGTCTGTCTGAGTCGTTGCGACTCATCGACCCGGGTGTTCAGAGCAGGCCTACTGACAGGAGCACGTAAGCGGTACAAGCAGTACCGATCACAACCCCTGCAAGCCCAAACACCCCCTCGGTAGTTTTCCAGTACGAGCGCTGCAACTCGTGGGCGATTGGGCTCTTCTAGGGTTCTTCGGGTCGTAAACAACCTCGATCGATCCTCTGCCGATGTCGGGGGCGTCGCCGGGGCTCAGGCTCAGCCGGTGCCTCCGGCCTTCGGCATCCTTGTAGATGTAGTCCGCTGACCAGATGCCACCAGCCCAGCTCTCACCTCCCCGATGAGCCCTGACACGAACTCCGCGCCTGCTCAGCCTGACCCGCCTCGAAAGTCCCACCGTGCCCATCGCCAGAAAGATCAGCGCCAGAAAGAACCCAGCAGCCGCCACCGCTTTCTCCCCCCTTGGCAGACAAGTCGGCGCAGTTTAACCGCGAACCACCGCGGCCAGGGCGGTGACCACGGGCTCAGGCATCGTGGTCACGGGCCGGCCGTCGTGGCTTGCTCTGGTCGACGTGATCGGCAGCGTGGCCGAGGCCGATGGCGTTCCGCGAGATGGTGTAGTCGATCATTCCCGGTGGTGCTGGGGAGTGCGCGGGTGGTGTTCCCGGCGTAGATGGCGGCCCATGCTGCCTTCGGGCAGATAGCGGCGGGGGAAGGCGATCCATTCGTCGTGCATCTCGCCCGCTCTCCGAGGCCCAGCGGACGTTGAGCGATCTGAAGGTGGGACGCTTCGACGGGGTGACCGTGCTGCTCAACGATCTGTGAACCCCGAAGGAACCAAACCGGTGCACACGGCGGTGTGGCGCATTCCGTACTGTCTCGGCGCCGATCCAGCCCCATAGGGTCCCGGTCGTGGCCCACGCCATCTGCGCGGGGCAGCCGGTTGTGCATCCCGACCGAAGCGGTATCCGCACGCGGAACGTCGGCTTCCGGCCACGATTCCCGAAGGAGACACCTTGAAGCTCCGCCTTGCCGCCTCGGCGCTGACGCTGGCGATGGCCGCGTCCACGAGTGTCCTCACAGCCAGCAACGCCTCGGCCGCCAACACAGTCACCGCCTGCCGTACCCCCGACCTCTACGCGGACGGCCTGTACGTCCAGACCTGCATCAACACCCCCCAGTACGACGGTCACAACGTCTGGGGCACCGTCAAGACCTACGGCAGCAACAACACCTCGATCAACCTCTGCGTCGAAGTGCTGGACGAAAACCTCAACGTCATCCCCGGTAGCCTCACCTGCAAAGTTGTGCGGGGCCCGTCCGGCACCGTCGTCACGACCCCGGTGGTCTGGCAGGGCACCCACGGCGTCTTCGCCCAGTCGTTCTTCACCAGCCCCACCTACTACTACGGAGGCATGAGCGAAGGGATCTGCGTCGACAACTGCTGAGACAGCTCATACAGCAGGGTTACCCCAGGCGCGATTCGGCAGGGCAAGAAGAAGTAAGCAGTAACGATCAAGCTCCCTGCCTGCGGGTTCTCCGCTGGGAGGGGGCTTTTCGCTGCCTATGGGCCGTCTCTGGGTCGTCAGGGGGCCGGAGCCTGACGCTCGTACCCGAGGATGTCGTGGACCCAACGATCGAAGTACCGGACCTCGGCCTGTTGGTCACCCTCGACGGTCAGCCACTCGCCGGCCGCCGTGATCATATGTGCCTCAGCTTGATCCGTTTCCGTGGGCCGGAGCTCGACCCAATCTGTCAGCGCGCCCCAGATGAGATGCAGTGAAACACACGCTTCGTCACCGTCACTCCCAGGCCACTCACCCATAGCGAGACGCCAGATCTCCAACGCCAGGTCGTACGGTGAAGCATCGCCGTTCAGCATGGCCGCCGCTTGCGCTCTGACCGCTGCGCGAAACGCCTCGGATCCCTCCATGATCTAGAGAGTAAGCGACGCGACCCCCTTGGTTTGCACGGCAGAAGATCGCGTAGAGGCCACACCGTTACACCTCGGCCCGGGAACGCTGACAACCGGACGGCGAGCAGGCTTCATCCAGGTACGCGATCTTCCGATCTGCGGCCTACCAGCGAAACCACAAAGCGTGCATGCTGTCGGTGTGACCGGGCGGTGGTCAGGTTCCTTACGTTCCAGTCTCGCTCAGGAGGAACTGTTGATGCCGCGAACCTTCAGAGGCTTCAACGGCAAAGCCGTGCTCCATGACGATCGAGTCGAAATCAAGCGAGCGCTCGGCGCGAGGATTGGCGGCGCGAAAAGCAGCGTCATTCCGTTGCCTCAACTCGTCAAGGTCATATCGAAGCCGCCCACACGCTGGCTCAACGGTTGGGTCTACCTCGCCACGGATGCGGACCCGGCGCATCTCCGCTACTGGGCCGATCCCCCGAAGACCAAGATTGGCGGCAACCCGCAGGCGATTCTGTACACGTGGTGGCAGCGTGACATCCAGTCTGATTTCATCGCCGCAGTGAGCGAGGTATGGCAGGAGCCCTCCCAAAGGCCGACAGGGACGCCGTCCGAGGACAGCCGGCAGGGTTCCTGAGCCTGAGTGGTACAGCAGCGGAGTACGGCAACCCTTCCACGCCCATGGTTCGCATCGAGGAGGCAGGCGCAGCCTCAAGACCGTGCCAAGCCAGGGAAGTCGCAGCTCGGGCACGTGATCGCCCAACCTCGCTGCTATAGCGGTGGCTTCGTGGCAACCAGCGGCAGTGGCCAGCTGACGCAGGCCACGAGTGCGCTGCCGTCCTCGGTGAGGAAGAGCAGGGTGAACCGTGTCCGATTGTCGGGATCGATCAGCGCTGCGCGCACAGGCCGGCCATATTCCCTGATGAGCTGCACTGCTTCCGCCAGGCCAGGGGGTTCGAATCCGCGCATCCGCATGCGCTGAAGTCGGCGACTGAAGACTCCGGCATGCGCACCAGTGGGTTGTACCCGTTCCTCCACCGAGTAGGGGGCGCCGCTGCGGAGGGCGGCCAGAGCTGTCACGGACGCCTCGTCATCACCGATCAACAGCGATTCCAGCACATGCCGTTCCATGGTCACCCCGTTTGGATCGTGCGGTACAGCAGCCGGGTACCGCAACCCTAGTAACCACCCCCGCACGGTGGCGTCCCTCCGGGCCCGCTCAGCGGCCGGTACGACCCCCGCGTCCATGAGTGCACGATGCTTAGGTATGGCCCCTGAACCCAGCGCCGCACCGTCGATGACCACTCAGGTGAGTGCGGTGACCGACGGAACCACCAGGGTCTTCACGGCCTTTCCGGGACCTCAGCCCGTGTGGTCTCGCGGCCTGAGCGCCCCTGGCCGGTGTCCAGGTGATGGACGGGCCGCGCAGAGTGCCGTCTGGACGGCGGCCGTCATGTCTTTGTCCTGGGCGTCCGTCTCGCCCGGGAAGAGGTTCACCATGGCCGTGGCCTGCCTGCCGTCGACCGTGACCGCGCTCGTCGTCTGGTAGCCGACGATTCCGCCGTCGTGCCCCAGGCGAGGCCGCCGCACGGCAGCGGGTGGCTCTCCAGGCCGAGGCCGTAGGCACCGCCGTCCGGGGAGCCGGTCGGCCGGGTCCTCATCATCTCCCGGAGCTGGGCAGGCCGGAGCAGCCGGCCGCTGACGAGCGCGCTCAGGAAGCGGTTCATGTCGTCGCCACTGGAGATCATGGCGCCGCTCGCGCCCGCGACCGTGGGGTTGAGCGCGGTGGTGTCCTTGAGCGGCGCGTCCTTGTCCATCCGCGCATAGCCGCGGGGGTGCGGGCCCGGGATCTCCGAGGCGTCGACCGGGACGGACGTCCGGCGCAGGTGGAGCGGTTCGATGATGCGTCGGCGGATCTCGTGGCCGTAGCTGTGCCCGGTCACCCGCTCAATGAGCATGCCGGCCACCAGGTAGCCCGTGTTGGAGTAGCGCCAGCCGGTGGTGGCCGGGGTGTGCGAGGCGACGTAATGGGGCCACCGTCCGGACCGGCGGTGGGGGCAGCCCCAGGGACGCGCCGGTGGCGGACCGAAACCCGAAGGGCATGGAGAAGGGCCGGTGCGAACCTGGTTCACACCGGCCCTTCGGCAGACAACGACAGGAAAGGCTGCTCAGCCCGTCAGCCGCACTGGCAGGGGCCGCCGGACTGGCACCCGCAGCCGCAGCCCGAACCGCAGCCGCACGCACCGATCAGCGGAAGGCTCCGGGTCTCGGCGGTCTGGGCGGTCTCGCGCTCCTGCGTGGGGTCGGGAGTGGTGCTGGCGGATTCGGCCATGGGTCCCTCCTAGAAGCTGGGGCAGGGATGCCCTCGCCCAATTCATGCCCGTTTCCGTGGGCGCATCAACGGCGCACGGATGCGCCCACGCGCCCCCAGCAAGGCCCCGGAAGCCCTCCAGGGCCCTGGTGCGAGCCTCCAGTGCCCTGGCGCGAGCCTCCGGTACCGCTGCGCGAGCCCCACGCAGGCCGCTGGTGCCGGCCTGCGAAGATCCCCGCGTCGCCCGAAAGCCTCAGCCCGCCAGGACCTGGGCCCCCGAAGGGGTCACGCCCCCTCGGCCCCCGTGACCGGCTGGATGTCCGGCTGGAGCTCGTCGGCGTGTTCGCCCGTGACCAGGAAGACGACGCGCTTGGCGACGGCCACGGCGTGGTCGGCGTAGCGCTCGTAGTAGCGGCCGAGCAGGGTGACGTCCACCGCCGTCTCGATGCCGTGCTTCCAGCGCTCGTCGATCAGGTGCTGGAACAGCGTGCGGTGCAGCAGGTCCATCTCGTCGTCGTCCTGCTCCAGCTGCATGGCGAGGTCGATGTCCTTCGTGATGATCACCTCGGCCGCCTTCGCCATCAGGCGCTGCGCGAGCTGGCCCATCTCCAGGATCGTGGCGTGCAGGTCCTGCGGGACCGCGCGCTCGGGGAAGCGCAGCCGGGCCAGCTTGGCCACGTGCTGGGCGAGGTCGCCGGAGCGCTCCAGGTCCGCGGACATGCGCAGGGAGGTGACGACGATACGGAGGTCGGTCGCCACCGGCTGCTGCCGGGCCAGCAGGGCTATCGCGCGCGCCTCCAGGTCGTGCTGGAGCTCGTCGACCTTCTGGTCCGCCTCGATCACGCTCTCGGCCAGCTTCAGATCGGCGTCCAGAATGGCGGTCGTGGCGCGCCCGATCGCCGAGCCGACCAGCCGGGTCATCTCCACCAGACCGTCGCCGATCGAGTCAAGTTCCTCGTGGTACGCGTCCCGCATCAGGGTTACCTCTCCTACGTGCGTGTCTTTGTGGGTTCCGGGGGCTGTGGCACCAAACGACACCAAACGACACCATCGCCCCGTGGCGAAACCGGCGGTGCGAACCCCACGCTCCCACGCTGTGGCCCGTACGCGTCCGTTTCTGCCATCCCAAATGAACCAATACTGGCTCCAAGGTGAACTCTGGGCGACGAGTGTTCGAGGTCCCACCTCCACGGCTGTGGTCATGTCGTACGCCCTGCTTAACCTGGAGGCATGGACGTGAACGCGGCGGTCGCCGCAGCGGCAGCGATCGCCGGAGTGCTCACCGGTGTCATCGCCATGCTGGCGTTCCGTTGGAGCGAACGCGACCAGAAGCGACCGACCAGGACTTCTTTGCACACCGATCCCGTACTCCCGCCCGGCGTGGACACCGTGCTGTCCGTGCTCCGTTCCTCGGCCGTCGTCCTCGACGAGGCCGACGCCGTGGTCAAGGCCAGCTCGGCCGCCTACGCCCTCGGCCTGGTCCGCGGCGGCAAGCTCGCCGTGGATCCCATGCTCCAGATGGCCAGGGACACGAGACGCGACGGCGAGATACGCCAGGTCGAGCTGGACCTGCCCCGGCGCGGTACCGGCCGCGGCGAGGCCCTCGCCGTCTCCGCGCGCGTGGCCCCGCTCGGCTCCCGCCTGGTCCTGCTGCTGGTCGAGGACCTGACCGAGGCCAGGCGGATCGAGGCCGTACGACGAGACTTCGTGGCCAACGTGAGTCACGAGCTGAAGACGCCGGTCGGCGCCCTCTCCCTCCTCTCCGAGGCCGTCATGGACGCCTCGGACGACCCCGAGGCCGTGCAGCGCTTCGCGGGCCGCATGCAGATCGAGGCGACCCGGCTGACCAACCTGGTCCAGGAACTGATCGACCTCTCCCGGGTGCAGAACGACGACCCGCTGGAGGACGCCGAGCCCGTCCGCGTGGACGAGCTGGTCGCGGAGGCCGTCGACCGCTGCCGCCACCAGGCCGGCACCAAGCAGATCACCATGGCCGCCGGCGGCACGGCCGACCTGCATGTCTGGGGCAACCGCGGCCAGCTGGCCGCAGCCCTCGGCAACCTGGTCGAGAACGCCGTCAACTACTCCCCGGCCCGCACCCGCGTCGGCATAGCCGCCCGCCGGGTCAACGCACCCGGCGGCGACATGATCGAGCTCGCCGTGACGGACCAGGGCATCGGCATCTCCGACAAGGACAAGGAGCGCATCTTCGAGCGCTTCTACCGCGTCGACCCGGCCCGCTCCCGGCAGACCGGAGGCACCGGACTGGGTCTCGCGATCGTCAAGCACGTGGTCGCCTCGCACGGCGGGGAGGTCACGGTGTGGAGTGCCGAAGGCCAGGGCTCCACGTTCACCCTCAGGCTGCCGGAGGCGGGTGCGGCCCGCGACCGCGCGACGCAGCACCCCGACCCCGACCTCGACGACGAGGCCGGCGGACCCACTGAGTCATCCCCGTACGAACCGCTTCCCGCCCCGGAGGTCCTTCCGTGACCCGAGTGCTCGTCGTCGAGGACGAGGAGTCCTTCTCCGACGCCCTGTCGTACATGCTCCGCAAGGAGGGCTTCGAGGTCGCCATCGCGGCCACGGGCCCCGACGGACTCGACGAGTTCGAGCGCAACGGCGCCGACCTCGTTCTCCTCGACCTGATGCTGCCGGGTCTGCCCGGCACGGAGGTGTGCCGCCAGCTGCGCGGCCGCTCCAACGTCCCCGTGATCATGGTGACGGCCAAGGACAGCGAGATCGACAAGGTGGTCGGCCTCGAGATAGGAGCCGACGACTACGTCACCAAGCCGTTCTCCTCGCGCGAGCTGGTGGCCCGCATCCGCGCCGTCCTGCGCCGCCGCGGCGAGCCGGAGGAGGTCGCCCCGGCCGCGCTGGAGGCGGGCCCGGTCCGCATGGACGTCGACCGCCACGTGGTGACGGTCGCCGGTTCCAAGGTGGACCTCCCGCTGAAGGAGTTCGACCTGCTGGAGATGCTCCTGCGCAACGCCGGCCGCGTCCTGACCCGCATGCAGCTCATCGACCGCGTCTGGGGCGCCGACTACGTGGGCGACACCAAGACCCTCGACGTCCACGTCAAGCGCCTGCGCGCCAAGATCGAGCCGGACCCGGGTGCGCCGCGCTACCTGGTGACGGTGCGCGGCCTGGGCTACAAGTTCGAGCCGTAGGCCGGCCCGGCCACGTGGTGGTCACACCGGATGTACGACGAAGGGCGGCACCCCGTCACAGGGGTGCCGCCCTTCGTGCGCGCGGAGCTCAGTGGCCGGCGGCCGACTGCGACGCGGAGTCGCTCGGGGTCGCGCCCGCGCCCGTGCCCGTGCCCGTCCCCGTGCCCGCGGTCGCGGTGTCGCTCGCGGTCGCCGACGGGGTGGCCTTGCCGTGCTTGCCCGGCTTGGCGCTGCCGGAGGCTGTGGCGCCCGGGGCGCCGCTGACGGGCGGCGTGGCGGACGGGATCTGGCTCGGGCCCCACTTGTCGAAGTAGCTGGCGGCCGGCACCACGAAGGCGCGCAGGCTCACGTCACCGGTCTTGCTGAAGGTGAAGGTGATCTTCTGGGCGTTGCCGTCCTGGACGGACGCGCGGCCGTTGCTGATCTCGGCGGAGGCGTTGCCCTTGCCGCCGAGGATCAGGGAGCCGTGCGCCGGAACGGTGAGGCTGCCGCCCTTGGTGGGCGTCAGGTTCACGGTCCCGGTGCTGCCCGGGATGGCGATCGACTGCAGGGTCTCGTCCGAGGCGCCCTGGTTGAACAGGGTCGCGGAGACCACGGCCGGACCCGTCGACTTCAGGTCGGGCTGGGTGATGATCGTGGCGTTCTGGACCTTGATGTTGCCGACCGTGGTCGCGGCGTTGTCCGGCTTGATCCCGAGAGTCTGCGAGTCGTTGCCGGCGCCACACGCGGCGAGCGAGGCGATCGAGAAGGCGATGGCGGAGGCGGCGAGGGCGCCGCGTCGAAGGCTGCTGCTCACGGCGGCGGCAACTCCTTGAACGCGCGGGCGGCTCCCCTTATAAAGCCACCCTAAGTGTCTGTCAGCGGCCTTAGGTTACCGAGCCGTTCCCGAGCCGCCGCACCCGACCCTCCCCAAGCCCCCGGCTTGCCTCCGGCTGGGGGTACCGCGGGACGTACGTCCCTCCAGTCACACGAGGCACTCCAGTCACTTTGCCTAGCGCTCGTCCGCCATTCACATAACCGCGCGCAAAATTTCCGTGAAGGAATGCGTGGCCGCCCCGATATTGATCACGCACCACCCTCCCCGCAGCCGTTGATCAATTCCGGAATCGGTCCGGATCGCCACCGGGTCACCGAACGGAGTAGCGGAAGTCGCACGCTTGGAACCGGACAAAACGGGACGTTCATCCACTTGGAGACAGGGCCAGGAGTGTGTAACGTACGCGTTTCACCCTGCCTGGAGAGCCCCTCCGACCTGCGAATTCCCGCTTCGCGAGGCCCCTCGCAGCACGTTCCTGTCGCAGTTGTCAAGCCCCGAGATATGCCCTGACCTGCGAAAACGCCATTCAGAAGACGCCGTATCCGTGTTACCCTGGATAGCCACGGAAGGGGTACCTGTCACATGACGTTCAAGGTTGGCGACACCGTGGTCTATCCCCATCACGGGGCCGCGCTGATCGAGGCCATCGAAACTCGCCAGATCAAAGGCGTGGACAAGACCTACTTGGTGCTGAAGGTCGCCCAGGGTGACCTGACGGTACGTGTGCCAGCGGACAATGCTGAGTTCGTGGGCGTGCGTGATGTGGTCGGTCAGGACGGGCTGGACCGGGTCTTCGAGGTGCTGCGCGCGCCGTATGCCGAGGAGCCCACGAACTGGTCCCGTCGTTACAAGGCAAACCTGGAGAAGCTCGCCTCCGGCGATGTCATCAAGGTCGCGGAAGTCGTGCGTGACCTGTGGCGTCGCGAGCGCGAGCGAGGGCTCTCCGCAGGTGAGAAGCGCATGCTCGCCAAGGCCCGCCAGATCCTGGTGAGCGAGCTGGCTCTCGCGGAGAACACGAACGAGGACAAGGCCGAGGCCCTGCTCGACGAGGTGCTCGCCTCCTGACGCGCCACGGTGGCGATCTCTCGTATCCGCCACGCACAGCACGTTCAGCACAGTGAAATGCCGCGGTGCCCGATGACACTGACCCTGTCGCCGGGCGCTGCGGCATGTTCGTGCCCGCGCCGGATCTCCGGAAAAAGGCTCCGCTCTTCGGCTCCGTTCTTCGCCGTCTTCCGGTGTTCTGCCGTCTTCCGGTGTTCTTCGGAAAGCCCCCGAGAAGCAAGCCCCCGATACTTGTCGTGCCGGGCCCGGGCAGATGGCTCGACCAGGGTCACGGAAAGGGTCCGGTCAAGGCGTCGCGCCCGGCACTCCTCCAGGCCATACCCACCTAGGTCGAGCACACAAACCTGACAGGAACCGATGTCTGACGAATCGCGCCCTTCGCCCGCACCGACCCCCGTCGCCGCCGTGATTCCCGCCGCCGGCCGGGGCGTACGCCTCGGTCCGGGCGCCCCCAAGGCGCTGCGCGCGCTGAACGGCACGCCCATGCTCATCCACGCGGTCCGCGCGCTCGCCGCATCCCGCCATGTCTCCCTGGTGATCGTCGTGGCCCCGCCGGACGGCGCCGGCGAGGTCAAGTCCCTGCTCGACGCGCACGCCCTCCCGGAGCGGACCGACTTCCTGGTCGTCCCCGGCGGGGACAGCCGTCAGGAATCGGTCGGGCTCGGCCTGGACGCCCTTCCCCCCGAGTACGGCGTCGTCCTCGTCCACGACGCGGCCCGCCCGCTGGTCCCCGTCGACACCGTCGACGCGGTCATCGAGGCCGTACGCGAGGGCGCCCCCGCCGTCGTCCCCGCGCTCCCGCTCGCCGACACCGTCAAGGAGGTCGAGCCCGCCACCGGGCCCGGCGAGCCCGAACCCGTCGTCGCCACGCCCGAGCGGGCCCGCCTGCGCGCCGTCCAGACGCCGCAGGGCTTCGACCGCGCGACCCTGGTCCGCGCCCACGAGACCGTCACCGACAACGTCACCGACGACGCGAGCATGGTCGAGCAGCTGGGGCTGACGGTCGTGGCCGTACCCGGGCACGAGGAGGCCTTCAAGGTCACCCGTCCTCTCGACCTGGTCCTCGCCGAGGCCGTCCTGGCCCGCAGGAGGCTGAACGATGGCTTCTGAGCAGTTCCCCGTGCTGCCCCGGGTCGGCATCGGCACCGACATCCACGCCTTCGAGGAGGGCCGCGAGCTGTGGTGCGCGGGCCTGAAGTGGGAGGGCGAGGGGACGGGTCTGGCCGGGCACTCCGACGCGGACGTCGTCGCCCATGCCGCCTGCAACGCCCTGTTCTCCGCGGCCGGGCTCGGTGACCTCGGACAGCACTTCGGCACCGGCCGCCCCGAGTGGTCCGGCGCCTCCGGGGTGACCCTGCTCACCGAGGCCGCCCGGATCGTCCGCGAGGCGGGCTTCACCGTCGGCAACATCGCCGTCCAGGTGGTCGGGCCCCGCCCGAAGATCGGCAAGCGCCGGGACGAGGCCCAGAAGATCCTCTCCGAGGCGGCCGGAGCGCCCGTCTCCGTCTCCGGTGCCACGACGGACGGCCTGGGTTTCCCGGGACGCGAGGAGGGCCTGATGGCGATCGCGACGGCACTCGTGGTGCGGGTGAACTGAGGGCGTGCGAGGGTACCCACACGACCAGTGATCCCTGGACTCCGGAGGGTGCCCATGTCCGCCGTACTGTCCGACCAGCTGAAGTCCGTGCTCGACGGCAAGGTGTTCATCGTCGTCGGCACCGTCCAGCCCGACGGCAGCCCGCAGCTGTCCCCGGTCTGGGTGAAGCGCGACGGGGACGACCTCCTCTTCTCCACCACGGTCGACCGCCGCAAATACCTGAACCTGGACCGCGACCCCCGTGTGACGGCCGTCGTCCTGAACCCGGAGGAGCCCTACGAGTACGCCGAGATCCGCGGCACGGCCTCGCTGACCACGGAGGGCGGCCCCCAACTCATCGACGAACTGAGCGAGAAGTACACCGGTAAGAAGTACGCCGACTTCAACCCGGCCGCGGGCCAGGACGCCCAGCGGGTCGTCGTGCGGATCACGCCGCGGAAGGTCGTCGGGAGGCTCTGAGGCGTGGCAAGGGCAGAAGGGGCATGAGGCACCCCCTCGCGCCCACTACTCTGGAGTGGTGACTATTCGCCTGTACGACACCGGTGCCCGGCAGATCCGTGACTTCGTCCCGCTCAGGCCGGGTTGTGTCTCGATCTACCTGTGTGGTGCCACGGTGCAGGCGGCGCCGCACATCGGGCACATCCGCTCGGGTCTGAACTTCGACATCATGCGTCGCTGGTTCGCCTACCGGGGTTATGAGGTGACGTTCATCCGGAACGTCACGGACATCGACGACAAGATCATCGCGAAGGCGGCTGAACAGGGCCGGCCGTGGTGGTCGATCGGGTACGACAACGAGCGGGCCTTCAACGACGGCTACACCGCGCTGGGCTGCCTGCCGCCGACCTACGAGCCGCGTGCCACGGGTCATGTCACCGAGATGGTCGAGATGATGCGGCGTCTCATCGAGCGGGGGCATGCCTACGCCGCCGACGGCAACGTGTACTTCGACGTGCGTTCCTTCCCCGACTACCTGCAGCTGTCGAGGCAGGAGCTGGACAATCTGCTGCAGCCGGCCGGTGAGGGGGAGACCGGTAAGCGGGATCCGCGGGACTTCGCGATGTGGAAGGCGGCCAAGCCGGGGGAGCCGACCTGGCCGACGCCGTGGGGTGAGGGCCGTCCGGGCTGGCATCTGGAGTGCTCGGCGATGGCGCACAAGTATCTCGGCTCCGCCTTCGACATCCATGGCGGCGGCCTGGACCTGATCTTCCCGCATCACGAGAACGAGATCGCTCAGGCCCGGGCCTTTGGTGACGAGTTCGCCCGGTACTGGGTGCACAACGCCTGGGTGACGATGGCCGGCGACAAGATGTCCAAGTCGCTGGGCAACAGTGTGCTGGTGTCGGAGATGGTCAGGGCGTGGCGGCCGGTCGTGCTGCGTTACTACCTGGGTACTCCGCATTACCGGTCGATGATCGAGTACAGCGAGGAGGCGCTGCGCGAGGCGGAGTCGGCGTTCGCGCGGATCGAGGGCTTCGTGCAGCGGGTGACGGAGCTGGCGGGCAGGAGGGTGGAGCCGTCGGCGGAGGTGCCGCCGGCGTTCGCGGAGGCGATGGACGACGATCTGGGTGTGCCGCAGGCCCTGGCGGTGGTGCACACGACGGTCCGGCAGGGCAACAGTGCGCTGTCCGCGGACGACAAGGACGCGGCGGTGGCCCGGCTGGCCGAGGTACGGGCCATGCTGGGGGTCCTGGGTCTGGATCCGCTGGATGAGCAGTGGGCGGGTGAGTCCGGCCGGGGTGAGGACCTGCACGGTGTGGTCGACGGTCTGGTCCGGCTGGTCCTGGACCAGCGGGAGGCGGCCCGTGCCCGCAAGGACTGGGCCACCGCCGACGCCATCCGTGACCAGCTGGGGCAGTCCGGCCTGGTCGTCGAGGACAGCCCGCAGGGCCCCCGCTGGACTCTCGGCCGGCGCTGACCCCACTTGATCGAGTGTGCCGCCCGGTCCCCCGGGCGGCACACTGCATAAGACGTACGTACGAAGCTCACGGAGACGAGTGACTCATGGCCGCGAACAACCGCCGCATGTCCGGCAAGAAGGGCGCGCAGGTCGGCAGCGGCGGCAAGCGGCGCCGGGGCCTGGAGGGCAAGGGCCCGACCCCGCCCGCCGAGATGCGCAAGGGCCACGCCAAGCAGCGCGCCGCGGCGGCCAAGGTCCGCCGCTCCCAGGGCCGACCGCAGCAGCGCCGGGGCGGCGGCAAGTCGGCCTCCGAGCTGGTCGTGGGCCGTAACCCGGTCGTCGAGGCACTCCGTGAGGGAGTCCCCGCCTCGACCCTCTACGTCCAGCAGTTCATCGACAACGACGAGCGCGTCCGCGAGGCCCTCCAGCTCGCCGCCGAGCGCGGCGGCATCAACCTCATGGAGGCCCCGCGCCCCGAGCTGGACCGCATGACGAACGGTCTCAACCACCAGGGCCTCGTCCTGCAGGTCCCGCCGTACGAGTACGCGCACCCCGAGGACCTCGCCGACGCGGCCTACGACGAGGGCGTCGACCCGCTGATCGTCGCGCTGGACGGCGTCACCGACCCGCGCAACCTCGGCGCGGTCGTCCGCTCCGTCTCCGCCTTCGGCGGCCACGGCGTGGTCGTGCCCGAGCGCCGCTCGGCCGGCATGACCGCCGGCGCCTGGAAGACCTCCGCCGGCACGGCCGCCCGTACGCCGGTCGCGCGTGCCACCAACCTCACGCGCGCCCTGGAGGCCTACAAGAAGGCCGGCATCACGGTCGTGGGCCTGGCGGCGGACGGCGAGGTGGAACTCGGCGACCTGGAGGCGCTGGACGGCCCGGTCGTCATCGTCGTCGGCAGCGAGGGCAAGGGCCTGTCCCGCCTGGTCGGCGAGACCTGTGACTTCAGGGTCAGCATCCCGATGCCGGGCGGCGCGGAGTCCCTCAACGCCGGTGTGGCGGCGGGCATCGTGCTGTACGAGGCGGCGCGCCGGCGCAGCTGACACGAGGGCGCGCCGACGGGACTGAACACGCGTCCGGAACTTCACCCTTCCGGGGTAATTCCGGCGTCCATGTGGTGTTCGGGGCGGCTTTGACGGGGTCCGGACACATCCGCCCGGTCAAAGCAGTGTCCTAACTCCACGTCACTCGGTTAGATGAGTGTGGACACCAGAACACCCCGCACACCCACGGGGGACCGCTCGTCGGGCTTCCAGTCCGGGCCCGACGACGCTCCCGCGCTGAGCATGGTGAAGGTGCCGAGCGATCCGGCGCAGGTCATCGTCAATCACGCCAGCTTCCGCGTGCAGCTGGGCGCGTCGGCGAAACGCACCCAATCCCCGCGGATCGCCCGGCATCTGAGTGCCGCCCAGGACCCCACCCGGATGCCCGTCGTGGGCACGGCCGGCCGGGCGGGCGCCGCCGCCGTCGGCCGCCGCCGTCCCGTCGTGTGGAGCGGCAGGTCGGCCCCCGACGACACCGGCGCCCACCGGCTCCTCCAGGCGGTGCGGGGCAGCAGCGTCCGCCACGCCGAGGAGTCCGAGCCCGGCGCCACCCGGGTCATCCCGCGCGTGGGGACCGGGTACGCCGACGGCTACGACGCACTGGACCAGACGGTCGAGACCCCGGTCGTGGGCCACCAGCGCACCGCCCCCGACGCCACCAGCCTCCTGCCGCCCATGGGCACCGCGGCCGGCGCCTACGACGAACACCCCTACGCGGACCCCGACTTCGACTCGTACAACGGCTACGACGACTACAACGGCTACGACGACTACGACGAGTACGCCGACCCGGCCGACCCCGACGCCCCGCGCCCCTCCCGTCGTCACGGAGACGACCCGGCCCGGCACGCCTACTACCCCGGCCGCCGGATGAACCTGGGGGTGGTCCTCCTCCCCCTGCGCATCTTCCTGGGCTTCATCTCCATCTACGCCGGCATGGGCAAGCTGTGCGACCCCGTCTACTTCGACGGCGGCAAGCGCGGCTCGATGGTCAAGTGGCTCAACACTCTGCACCCGTGGGACGTGGCCGAGCCGCTGCGCCAGCTCGCCCTGCACCACCCCGTCGGCTCCGGCCTGGTCATCGCCTTCCTCCAGGTGGTCGTCGGCGTCCTCACCATCCTGGGCTGCTGGCAGCGCGTGGCCGCGGTGGTCGGCGCCCTGCTCTCCGCCGCGCTCATCGTCACCGTCAGCTGGAAGACGGTGCCCGCCTACGACGCCCCCGACATCATCTACCTCGCCGCCTGGTCGCCGCTGATCATCGCCGGCGCCCCCGTCTACTCCGTGGACGGCCGCCTCGCCGCCGGCGCCTGGCGTCGTCTCGGCCCCCGCGCCGACATCTGGGACCTGCGCCGCTACGTCCTGCGCCGTGGCGCCCTGATCACGGTCGTCACCGTCGGCCTCACCCTCCTCGTCGGCTCCCTGCTCGGGGGCGCCGTACGCGACTCCAGCCGGGTCGTCGTGCCCGGGCCGGGCGAGGCTCCCCGCAACAACCTCCCGGGCTCCGCACTGCCGCAGCAGCCCGGCAAGCGGCACGGGCACAGCCCGGCGGCCTCCACCTCGCCCTCGGGCGGCGCCACGGCCGGAGCGAGCCCGTCCGGCGCCGCCACGACCCCGGGCGCCACCCGCTCCGCCGGCGGTACGGTCACGACGCCCAGCCAGACCCAGGGCACCACGGGCCAGACCGCGCCCCGCCAGTCCGCCCCGACGGGCGGCGCCCCGAGCACGACAGCGGGCCCGACCAGCGCCGGCGGCACCTCGACCGGTGGCCCGTCGTCCTCGGGCGGCACCTCGGGCGGCTCGTCGTCCTCGGGCCAGCCGGGCCTGGTGGGCGGCCTGCTGGGCTGACGGCACGAGAGAAGAGAGGCCCCGTACCGACGCGGTACGGGGCCTTCTCGACGCTAGCGGCCCAGGGCCGCCAGTTCCTTGGCCGCCTCCGTCAGATCCTTCGCGGTGTCGATGGCCCTCCAGTACGCCCCCTGCGGAATGGGGAACCCGAAGAGCCTCCGCTCCCGGGCCAGCCCCGGAAACGTGGTCCGCTCATGGTCCCCCCGCTCCGGCAGCAGCGAGGCGAACTCGGGCGAGAACACGTACACACCGGCGTTGATCTCGGACGTCGACGGCGGAGCCTCGATGAAGTCGGTGATGTGCCCGAAGCCGTCGGTCTCCACCGCGCCCCAGGGGATGCGCGGGCGGGCCAGCGCCAGCGTCGCCGTGGCGTCCCGCTCGGTGTGGAAGTCGGCCATGTCCCGCAGGGAGAAGCGGGTCCAGATATCGCCGTTGGTGGCGTACCAGGGCCGGTCGGGGCGGGGGAGATGGGCGGCGGCGTACTTGAGGCCGCCGCCGCGGCCGAGGGGTTCGGTCTCCACCACGGTGGTGACGGAGACGGGAAGGTCGGCGGAGTCCAGCCACTTCTGCAGGACGTCGGCGAGGTGGCCGCAGGAGACCACCACGTCGGTCACGCCTTCTTCGGCGAGCCAGGTCAGCTGGTGGCCGATGATCGGGGTGCCCGTGCCGGGGATCTCGACCATCGGCTTGGGCCGGTCGTCGGTGTACGGACGCAGCCGGGAGCCCTGGCCACCGGCCAGGACCACGGCCTGAGTGGGGCGCAACGCGGCGTTGGGATGGGTCATGACGGCACTGTACGTGGCGCCCCGCGCGGGCCGGTCCGCGGCGGCGCGCTCCTCGGCGAGCCGTTACCCGGAGGAGCGGCCGCCGGCTACCCGGCGCGGCCCCGGTCCCGGCCGTGCGGTGAGCGCGCCGTGGGCGGCGGTCAGCTGTGTGCGGCGAGCACGCCGGAGGCGAACGCCGTGTCGCACACCGGGCGGGCGTAGGACTGGGCGCGCGGGGCGCCGTAGATGCGCACCGCGGCCTGGCCCAGGGCACGGGCGATGGAGGAGCAGTGCCGGGCCAGCGCGGGGTGTCCGTTGACCGCCTGCTGCAGGTGGGTGAGGACGTCACCCGGGTTCTTGTCCTGCAGCTCGCCGATCAGCTGGTCGCGGAGCACGTCCTGCGGGGCGTGGGAGACCGTCTTGGTGGAGACCTCCGCCGGGGAGACGTCCGAGGCGGCCAGCGCCGAGCTGGAGGGGCTTCCCGTCCAGTTGACCCGGGTGACCGCGAGGGTTCCCGAGAGCACCAGGACGACGGGCAGGACGAGGGCGAGAGTGCGGCCGATCCGGCGGGCAGGGCCGCCCCGGTGGCCGCGTCGCGTCTGAGGGATGGTGGAGTGCTTCACGCGTGTGAGGGTAGCGCGGGGTGATGATTTGGCGACATTTAGTCACCCCTTCGGGGGATGAAGTGGCCCCTCTTTCTGGGTAAGGGGTTGACGTGCCCCGCCCGGAACGCTCGCTGTGCCGGGGTATGTCCGAGGGAACGACTCACACGAAAGGGGCCCCGCGGCACTCCGCGGGGCCCCTTTCGTCAACTTCGGTGCGAACGCGCTGCTCAGTCGGAGAGGCGCTCACCCGAGGACGTCGAGAACACGTGGGTCTCGCCCGGGCGCGGCACGACGTGCAGCGTGGAGCCCTTCTCCGGGACCTGGCGGCCGTTGACGCGCACGACCAGGTCCTTGACCTCGCCGCCGACCTCGGCGGTGCCGTACACGTAGCCGTCGGCGCCCAGCTCCTCCACGACGTTCACGGAGACGGCGAGACCGGCCGGGGCGTCGGCGCTGTCCTTGGTGAGGGAGGCCGCGGCACCGCCGCCCAGCTCGACCACGTCGAAGTGCTCGGGCCGGACGCCGACCGTCACCGTGCGGTCGCCCTTGTCCGAGGCGGCCTTCAGGGCCTCCCGGTTGACCGGGACGACGCTGTTGCCGAACTTCACGCCGCCGTCGGTGATCGGGACCTCGACCAGGTTCATGGCCGGGGAGCCGATGAAGCCGGCGACGAAGAGGTTCGCGGGCCTGTCGTACATGTTGCGCGGCGAGTCCACCTGCTGCAGGAGGCCGTCCTTGAGCACGGCCACCCGGTCGCCCATCGTCATGGCCTCGACCTGGTCGTGGGTGACGTACACGGTGGTGATGCCGAGGCGGCGCTGCAGGGACGCGATCTGCGTACGGGTGCTCACCCGGAGCTTGGCGTCCAGGTTGGACAGCGGCTCGTCCATGAGGAAGACCTGCGGCTCACGCACGATCGCGCGGCCCATGGCGACACGCTGGCGCTGACCGCCGGAGAGCGCCTTCGGCTTGCGGTCCAGGTACTCGGTGAGGTCGAGGATCTTCGCGGCCTCCTCGACCTTCTGCCGGATCTCCGCCTTGTTGACGCCGGCGATCTTGAGCGCGAAGCCCATGTTGTCGGCGACCGTCATGTGCGGGTACAGCGCGTAGTTCTGGAACACCATGGCGATGTCCCGGTCCTTGGGCGGCAGGTGCGTGACGTCGCGGTCACCGATGCGGATGGCGCCGCCGTTGACGTCCTCCAGGCCCGCGAGCATCCGCAGCGAGGTGGACTTTCCGCAACCCGACGGGCCGACCAGGACGAGGAACTCGCCGTCCTCGATCGCGATGTCGAGACCGTCGACGGCGGGCTTGGTGGAACCCGGGTAGATCCGGGTCGCCTTGTCGAACGTGACAGTGGCCATGGTGAATGGGCCCCCTTCTACCGGCAGGAACGTGCCGGACGATCCGTTGTAGGAAGGTGGTGGTGTAGTCCACGCGGGTGAACTGGCTCACGACGGTACCTGCCGGTCACGCGCTCTGTCAGCACCTCAGGGACTGTGAACTTCGCGGGAATTTTCGACAGGAGGCGCCCGAGAGGTGGGTACACTGCACGGGCGCCCATGCGCAGGCCTCCTTAGCTCAGCTGGTCAGAGCACCGCTCTTGTAAAGCGAAGGTCGTCGGTTCGAATCCGACAGGGGGCTCTCATCCTGAGCAGCACAAACGCCCCGGCCGAAGATCGGTCCGGGGCGTTCGGCATCCACGGGTGGGATCGGTTCCTACCCGACGCTGCCTTCGGCCACGAGCTGCTTCGCGGCGGCCAGCACGCAGTCGCGCGGCACGATGACGGCCAGCTCGTCGGTGCCGATGGAAGCACCGAGCCGGCGCAGCTCCTCGGCGTCCGGCGCCTGGTCCGCCCTGACGACCTTGCCGATGACGAAGAAGTCGCCGTCCTCCATCTCGAAGACGTCGGGGCAGTTGTTCGCTCCGACTGACCCGCGCTCGGCGGGCGTCGATCCGATGCGGCGCATGAGGCTCCTTGCGGTGACAGGATCGGTGTTATGAACACCAATACGGACTGGGCGTACCGGGTGTTCGAGCCGCACGGCTCCGAGGGCTGGCGCCCCTACGGCAGCGATCCCGAGCGGTGGCAGGGCGCGATCACCGCCCCCGACTCGGCCGAGGGAGCCAAGCACGCCATCGGCCGCATCGTCGCCGACCTGATGTCCGAGTGGGAGAGGACCGGCCTCCACCACGCGATGCACGTGCGGGTCTTCCTCTGGCACGACGAGGAGGGCGACCTCGGGAACGCGGACTTCGTCGTGGAGGTGCGGCCCCGGTCGGACTTCGACGCGGCGTGACGGTCCGGGCGGCTCGCATTCGGCAGGGGGCTCTGGGTCCCCCTGCGCCAACGCCCTCACGGTTCGTGACCGTGAGGGCGTTGGCGGTAGGGGTTGACGGCTCCCGGGCCGGCGGCGCCGTCAGCTGATGGTCGTGATGCCGTCGGTGGTGACGGTCGGGCGGCCCGAGGTGCCGACCACCACGATCTTCAGGGTGTGTGTGGCGGAGCTGGACCAGCTCTTGGTCCAGATCGCCTGGCGGTAGAGCGTGGTGGCGGACTTCAGGTCCACCGTGGTGACCTTGGTGCCGTCGACGTAGACGTACGCCTGGCCCGAGGTGGAGGCCCGCGAGACGACCCAGGCCACCGAGCGTCCGGTGAAGGTCCAGCTGATCGAGGCCTTGGCGGACGAGGAGCTGTAGGAGTAGCCGCCCAGGTAGCTGGTGCTGCTCCGGCGGGTCCAGGTGCCGGTCCGGGTGGTGGACGTCTCCTGGACGATGTTCGGCGTCCGGTGGACGGAGGCGCCGCCGGTGTTCCCGGCCACGTCGTACGCCGTCAGCGCGAACAGGTCCGAGCCGGCGGGCTTGGCGCTGGTCTGCCAGGAGGTCACCGTCGGGCCGAAGGTGGCCGAGGCCGGCGAGGTGCCCATGACCTTGGCGAGCGCCGCGTTGTCGGCGGCCTTCCAGGTCACCGTGACCGGGACCGCGCCGGTGCTCACCGTGCCGGTGCGCAGCTGCACGCCGGGCGCGGTCGGGAAGGTGGGCGCGGTCGTGTCGCCGACCAGGGTGACCGAGCCGGACAGCGTGGTCGCCCCACGGACGTGGGTGGCGCGCACCTGGACGGTGTGGCTGCCGGAAGCGACCGGGACCGAGGCGGAGCGGGCGGAGCCGGAGGTGTGCGCCACGGCCTTGCCGTCGACCAGGACGTCGAAGCCGGAGATCACCGCGGACGGCGTGGCGGTCGTCCAGCTCACCGTGGCCGCGCCCTTGGTGTAGTAGCTCGTCCCGGACTTGGTCGCCCCGCCGGACATCCCGGTGACGGAGACCGTGCCGACCGGGCCGGCCGCGTAGGAGCGGATCGTGCTCAGGGCGTTGTAGAGCTGGTTGCCGGGGCAGTCGGTGGCGAAGCCGTTGCGGTGCCCGGAGATGGCGTTGAAGTTGTAGCTGTTGCTCAGGGTGAAGCCGTAACTGTCGGAGGCGCCCTCGGGCAGCGACGCGGTGGCGGTGCCGGGGTTCACGCCGGTCATGCCGAACTTCCAGGCCGCGATGCGGGCGATGGAGGCCAGCATCGCCTGGCTCGGCGTGGCCCCGGCGAAGGTGCTGGCCGTGGAGTCGCCGCCGCTGAGGTCGGTGTACGTGCCGATGGCGGCCACGCCCATGCTGTTGGTGTTGAACCCGTAGGTCTGGGCGCCCACGACCGGCAGCGCCGTCCCGCCGAAGCGGCCCTCGAAGATGGTGCCGCACTTGTCGACGAGGAAGTTGTAACCGAGGTCGCGCCAGCCCTGGTTGAGGTGCTCGGCGTAGATGCCGCGCACGATCGCCGGGGAGTCGGCGCAGGAGTAGTTGTTGGTGGTGTCCGTGTGGTGGACGAACATCACCTTCACCGCGGAGCCGTACGTCGGGTAACCCGATTCCCGCGCGCACTCGTCCGCGCCCCAGCCGGCCCGGGTGACCACGGTGGGCGGCGCCACCGTCGAGGTGGTCGCGGCCGGCATCGGGTCCGGTGGGGCCTGCGACGCCGACGCGGAGGGGCTGCCGGAGGAGGTCGTGCAGGACGGGTACGCCTCGGACAGCGACGGAAGCTGGCTGGGCCACGACGTCGGGGACGCGCTCGGCGAGGTGGAGGCGGAGGCGGAGGCAGAGGTCCCGGTGGACGGCGTGCCGGACGCGGTGTCCGTGGCCGTGGGGGTGTCGGTGGCCGGCGGGGTGTCCGGGGGCGGGGTGGTCGAGGCGTCGCCGCCCGCCGTGGCCGTCGCGGTGTCGCCCGGGGTGACGCTGTCCGCCGGTGTCGCCGTGGTCGCGTCCATGGCGTATGCCGCCGGGGCCATGCCGGAGGCCTGCGTCCCGTCCGTGCCGGGCTTGCCCGGGTCGACCAGGTCCACCCGCAGCCCGGCGGGCAGCGCGGTCTTCCGGCCCGCGCCGGTCGCGCGGACCTGGACTCCGTTCGACGGCCCCGACCACATGGGCGACATCCCGCCGCGCACGCCGGGCCGGTTCAGCTCGGCGGCGTCGGGGAGGTCGTCCGGCTGCTGCATCTTCAGCCAGGGTGTCCAGTGGCCGTCGGCGGCGGAACGGGTCCGTACCTCCACGGTGCCGCGCAGCTTGGCGTGCGCGCCGTTCCAGGTGACACCCACCATGCTGAACGGAGCCGTGGACCGGGCCCCCAGCGTCTTGACCGACGCGGTGGCCCCGGCCAGGGACAGGGAGTGGACATGCGTCTTGATCGGTCCGTGCGCGGCCGGCGCTCCCGCGTGGCCTCCCGAACCGGCCATCGCGACGGTCGCCACGGCGACGCCGCCGCCGGCGACGACCGCCCCCAGAGCCAGCCACGCGCGCTTCTTCAGACCGGCTCGGCGACGACCGTGCCGAACCCCGTGTTCAGTTCTCAATGCCCCACCCGGAAGCCCCGTAGTAGTTGTCTCGCAGCCATTGCGGGGCCACAGCTGTCACAGGAGTGCCCGGGAGTACCAGCGCACTCGGACGGTGAAGCGTCACACGGAGCGCCGGCCCGGGGTTTCCCCCAGGCCGGCGGGTGCTTTCGGCATGCGGGTCAGGGCAGGTACGAGCGGGTGTTGCTCGCCCACAGGGCGCCGCCCTTGCCCGTTCCGCCGGTGGATGTGTAGACGACGAAGTTGCCGTCGTTCTGCATCACCGCGTAGGCGCCGGAGTGCCCGTTGGTGTGGGTGGACCACAGGGCGGTGCCGGTGCTGGAGTAGACGACCAGGTTGCCGTCGGTCTGCATGGAGGCGTAGGCGCCGGAGTGGCCGGAGGTGCCGGTGGACCAGATCGCCTTGCCGTCGCGCCTGCGGTACATCACGAGGTTGCCGTCGGGCTGCATCACCAGGCGGGTGTACGTGGACTGGGTCCACCAGCCGCCCTTGAGCTTCTGGCCGGAGCCGATCGTCGCCGCGTGCACGTTGGTGCCGTCCGACCACAGGGAACCGCCGGTGCCCGGGCCGCCGCCGGCGCCGTAGACCACCAGGTTGCCGTCGTCCTGCACCAGGAGGTAGGCGCCGCTGTGGCCGTTGGTGTGGGTGGACCACAGGGCGGTGCCGCCGCTTGTGTAGACGACCAGGTTGCCGTCGGTCTGCATGTACGCGTACGCGCCGGAGTGGCCGGAGGTGTGGCTGGACCAGATCGCCGGGCCGCTGCCGCTCGTGCCGTTCGTCTTGAGGTAGGCGACCAGGTTGCCGTCGCTGCCCATGGTCAGCGTGATGTTCCCGCTGCTCAGCTTGTGGCCGGAGGTCAGCTTCCGGCCGGGCTGGAGCGAGTTGACGGTGTTCGCGCCGGCGGCGAAGGCGGTGGTGCCGTTCGGGGTGCCGAGGCCGGTCGGGCCGTCGTAGCCGGTGCCCGCGGTGCACAGGTAGCCCGGGGAGCAGCTGCCGTCGCTGCCCGTGGTGACGTCGTTCAGCGCCGACGTGTGGCCGTACGGGTAGGAGGACGGGTAGCTGTTCGCGGCCGGCGCGCCGGCGAGGGCGTAGGTGGCCGCGATGATCGGCGAGGAGGCGCTGGTGCCGCCGTAGACGTCCCAGCCGCCGGCGCCGTAGGTGTCGTAGACGGCGACGCCGGTGGCCGGGTCGGCGACGGCGGAGACGTCCGCGACCGTGCGGTGGGCGCAGCCGGTGTCGGTCTGCCAGGTGGGCTTGGCCTCGTCGGCGGAGCAGCCGGAGCCCGTGCCGTCGGCCGAGTCGGTGGACCACACCGACTCGCTCCAGCCGCGGGTGTTGCCCGAGCGGCTGAGCGAGGTGCCGCCGACCGCGGTGACGTAGGGGGAGGAGGCCGGGAACTCGGCACCGTAGCCGCTGTCGCCCGCGCTGACCGTGAAGGCGACGCCGGGGTGGTTGAAGTACTGGACGTCGGCGGTGGTCTCGGTCGGGTCCTCGGTGCCGCCGAAGGAGTTGGAGACGTACTTGGCGCCGAGGGCGACGGCCTCGTTCTCGGCGGTGCCGATGTCGCTCGTGCTCGCGGAGGAGGCCTCGACGAGCGTGATGTGGCACTGCGGGCAGACGGCGCTGACCATGTCGAGGTCGAGGGAGATCTCGCCGGCCCAGCCCGCGTCGGCGCTCGGGTAGGTGGTGCCGCCGGTCTGGTTCACCTTGTGGAAGCAGCCGTTGGCGGTGGTGCAGGCGGGGAGGCCGTACTGGGACCGGTAGGCGGCCAGGTCGGACTCGGCGGCGGGGTCGTCCATGGCGTCGACGATCGCGACCGTCCGGCCCGAACCGGCACTGCCGGACGGCAGGTTGTAGGCGCTCTGCAGGTCCGCGGGGCCGTAGCCGGGCGGTGTGGTGGCCGGGCTGACGGCCAGGCGCTGGACGATGTCGGTGCGGGCCTCGGCGAGGCACGCCACATGGCCCGGTGTGGTGGCGTGGGCGCACAGGTGCTTGATGTGGGCCGCCGCGTGGGGCGGCGGCGCCGCGAAGGCGGGTGCGGTGAGCCATGTGGCGGACAGTCCGGCGGACATGAGCGCCGTGGTGGACAGCAGGGCGGCGGTGGATGCCGCCCGACGTCTCCCTGGGAGCAAGGAAGTGTCCTTCTGGTGTGGTGGTGTTGGAGACCGAACGGTCTGCCGGTGACAGTCGAATGCTGCCGAGCCACGTCGACCACGAACAATGAGGAACGAGTAAAGGCTTGATCGGAATCAGGTACGGAGCCGGCGCGCCGGCGGACCCCGGCCGCCTCGAAGCGGTTGACCAGCGCGGGCCACAGCTCGGAGCCGGGGTCGCCGGCCGGCGGCTCGGGGTCGATGGCGAGCCGGTCGGCGCGCTCGGCGGCGAGGACGTTGTCGAAGTGCGGGTCCCAGTGGAGGAGCCGGTCGCCGGGCTCGGCGACGACCTCGCGCACGGCGGCCGCGCGGTCGGCGACCGTCCGGCGGGCCGCGAGGTCGGGGACGCGCTCCAGCGCCCACGGGGTCTGCTCCAGCATGGCGTGGGCGATGCCCCCGAGCCGGCGCATGCCTGGTGGCGCAGGGAAGGACGTGAGACGGGCCGGCAGCCGGGCGATGACCTCGACGGCCTCGCGGGTGTCGGCCGGCGCGGAGAGCGTCCGGGACTCGTCCAGGCGCTCCAGGAGCATGGTGCCGGTGGCCGGGTCGTGGTCGAGGAGCCGTACGGCCCGTCGCCGTCCCAGGTCCGCAGCGCGACCGGGTCGCCCTCGCTCTCCTCGTCCTGCGGCTGGAGCTTGAGGACGGCGCGCGAGCCGTCGGCGCGGACGACCGGCAGGGCCGGCGCGCTGACGCCGTTCATGGCGGGCCCGTCGAGCCGCAGCCGCCGGCGGTCCAGGAAGGCGGTCGCGAGATCCGGCAGCCCGGCGATGAAGGCCCGGCCCGCCGCGCAGTAGTACATCTCCTGGGCCTCCGCGAGATCACCGGGAATGTCGATCACGCGCCGGACGATACTGGCGTGCGTGAATCGGCTCATGCGAAATATCCGGGGCCTCGGCGGCGTGTGGGCGTACATCCGCAGCGCTCCCGGCACGTACGTGTGGCTGGCGGTGCTGTTCGTGACCACTGTCGCGCTGCACCAGATGTCGCCGGAGTTCGAGCAGCACTTCCTGCGGCAGCGCTCGACCAACATCCATGAGTTGTCGCGCAATCCGGTACGGGTGCTCGTCGCGAGCGCGATGTGGATCGACAGCGGCCGCTGGCTGCCGTACATCCTGATGTACACGGTGTTCCACGCGCCGGTCGAGCGCTGGCTGGGCACGGCCCGCTGGCTCGCGGTGTGCGCGCTGGCGCACGTGCTGGCCACGCTGATCAGCGAGGGCGCCCTGCTGAAGGCGATCCGGGACGGCATCGTGCCGCACTCGGCGGTCAACACCCTGGACGTCGGTGTGAGTTACGCGCTGGCCGGGGTGATCGGCGTGCTCGCCTTCCGGATGGCGCCGCCCTGGCGGTACGCGTACCTGGTGGTGGTGCTGCTGGTGTTCGGGCTGCCGCTGACCTCGGGGCCGACCTTCACCGACCTCGGTCATTTCGTGTCCGTACTGATCGGTCTCGCCTGTTATCCGCTGACCCGGGGCCGCGGAAAAGCATGGAATCCGAAGGAGACACTGGCGGCCCTGAGGGGTTAACGTCCCGGCCATGAGCAGCTCGGCAAGCAGCGTCGTCAACGGCGGGATCTCCTTCTGGTACACGGACGACGGCCTTCCGGCGGTGCGGGAGCCGCTGTCCGGGGACGCGTCCGCCGACGTCGTGATCATCGGCGGCGGCTACACGGGCCTGTGGACGGCGTACTACCTGAAGAAGGCCGCCCCCTTCCTGCGGATCACCGTCCTGGAGCAGAAGTTCTGCGGGTACGGCGCCTCCGGCCGCAACGGCGGCTGGCTGTACAACGGCGTCGCGGGCCGCGACCGGTACGCGAGGCTGCACGGCCACGAGGCCGCCGTACGGCTGCAGAAGGCGATGAACGACACCGTCGCCGAGGTGATCGCGGTCGCCGGGGCCGAGGGCATCGAGGCGGACGTGCACCGCGGCGGTGTCCTCGAAGTGGCCACCACACCCGCCCAGTTGGCCCGCCTCAAGGCCTTCCACGAGCACGAGCTGGCGTACGGCGAGAAGGACCGGGAGCTGTACGGCGCCCGGGAGACCGCCGAGCGGATCCGGATCGCGGACGCGGTCGGCTCCACCTGGACCCCGCACGGTGCCCGGCTGCACCCGGTGAAGCTGGTCAAGGGCCTGGCGGCCGTGGTGGAGGCCCTCGGCGTCACCATCCACGAGTCGACCCCGGTGACCGAGATCCGCCCCAAGCACGCGGTCACCCCGTACGGCACGGTCCGCGCGCCCTACGTCCTGCGCTGCACCGAGGGCTTCACGGCCTCCCTCAGGGGCCAGAAGCGCACCTGGCTGCCGATGAACTCCTCGATGATCGCGACCGAGCCGCTGACCGAGGAGCAGTGGGAGTCGATCGGCTGGGCGGGCCGCGAGACCCTCGGCGACATGGCGCACGCCTACATGTACGCCCAGCGCACCGCCGACGGCCGGATCGCGCTCGGCGGCCGCGGGGTGCCGTACCGCTTCGGCTCGCGCACCGACAACGACGGCCGCACCCAGGCGGCGACCGTGGAGGCGCTGCGGGAGATCCTGACCCGCTTCTTCCCGTCCCTGGCCGGGGTCCGGGTGGCCCACGCCTGGTCGGGCGTCCTCGGCGTGCCGCGCGACTGGTGCGCCACCGTCACCCTGGACCGCTCGACGGGCCTCGGCTGGGCCGGCGGCTACGTCGGCTCGGGTGTCGCCACCACCAACCTGGCCGCCCGCACCCTGCGCGACCTGGTCCAGCAGGACTCCGGCCAGGGCGGCCGCACCGAGCTCACCGACCTGCCGTGGGTCGGCCACAAGGTCCGCAAGTGGGAGCCGGAACCCTTCCGCTGGCTCGGCGTCCACGGCATGTACGCCACCTACCGCACCGCCGACCGGCGTGAACGCCTCCGCCCCGGCACGGCTTCCTCCCGCCTGGCGAGGATCGCGGACCGGGTGGCGGGACGGCACTGAGGGGTGTGCCGGGGGTGCGAGGGGCTCGGTTAGCCTCCCTGCATGATTCGTACCGCGACCCCCGACGACATCCCCGTCATCCACGCCCTGATCCGTGAGCTGGCCGAGTACGAGAAGGCACCGGAGGAGGCGCGGGCGACCGAGGAGCAGCTGCGGGAGGCGCTGTTCGGCCTGCGGCCGGCCGCGTTCGCGCACCTGGCCGTGGACGACGCGACCGGCGAGGCCGTGGGGTTCGCGCTGTGGTTCCTGAACTTCTCGACCTGGCGCGGGGTGCACGGGATCTACCTGGAGGACCTGTACGTCCGGCCCGTCGCCCGCGGCGGCGGGCACGGGCGGGCGCTGCTGACCGAGCTGGCGCGGATCTGCGTGGAGCGCGGGTACGAGCGCCTGGAGTGGTCGGTGCTGGACTGGAACCGGCCGGCGATCGGCTTCTACGAGGCGCTGGGCGCCCGTCCGCAGGACGAGTGGACGGTGTACCGGCTCACGGACGGGGCGCTCGCGGCGCTGGGTTCAGCTCACTGACTCCACCAGCGGTGCCTGCGCCGGTGCCCCGCGTCCGGGCGCCTTGGCGGTGACCATCAGGCCGGCCACCAGGCCCGCCAGGAGCATCACGCCGGCCGCCCACCAGATGGCGACGGTGTAGCCGTGGACCACGCCGGCCGGGACCACGAGGGCCTTCGGGGCACCGGTGCGCAGACGGGCGGTGATGTAGGTGGCGCTGCTCGTGGTGGCGACGGTGTTGAGCAGTGCCGTGCCGATCGAACCGCCCACCTGCTGCGCGGTGTTGACCGTGGCGGAGGTGACGCCGGAGTCGCGCGGGGCGACACCGGAGGTCGCGGTGGCGAACACCGGCATGAAGGTCAGGCCCATGCCGACGCCCATCAGCAGCAGGGCGGGCAGGATCTCGCCGGTGTAGGAGGAGTGGACCGTCATCCGGGTCAGCAGGAGCAGGCCGCCCGCCGCCAGGACCGTGCCCGGCACCATCAGCAGGCGCGGCGGCACGTGGGGCAGCAGGCGTGCGGAGATCTGCGTGGAGCCGGTGATGATCGCGGCGGTCAGCGGCAGGAAGGCCAGCCCCGCCTTGAGCGGCGAGTAACCGAGGATGACCTGCAGGTAGTAGGTCATGAACAGGAACAGGCCGAACATGCCGATCACGGCGAGCATCATGGTGAGGAAGCAGCCCGCCCGGTTGCGGTCCTTGATGATGTGCAGCGGCAGGAGCGGGCTGGGCGCCTTGGTCTGCCACCGGACGAACAGGCCGAGCAGCAGCACGCCGCCCGCGAACAGGGCGAGGACCAGTGGATCGGACCAGCCGCGCGGCTCGGCCTCGCTGAAGCCGTAGACGATCGCCACCAGGCCGCCGCAGCCGAGCAGGACACCGGGCACGTCGAGGCGGGCCTCGCGGTGGCCGGGGCGGTCGTGCAGGAGGGTGGAGGCGCCGACGACCGCGAGGACGGCGATGGGCACGTTGACGTACAGGCACCAGCGCCAGTTCAGGTACTCGGTGAGCAGGCCGCCGACGATGAACCCGATCGCCGAGCCGCTGCCGGCGAGGGCGCCGTAGATGCCGAAGGCCTTGCCGCGTTCGCGCGGGTCGGTGAAGGTCGTGGTCAGCAGGGACAGCGCGGACGGCGCGAGCAGGGCGGCGAAGGCGCCCTGGAGCGCGCGGGCGCCGAAGAGCATGGTGGAGCCGGTGGCGGCGCCGCCGATCGCGGAGGCGACGGCGAAGCCGACGAGCCCGACGACGAAGGTGCGCTTGCGTCCGGCGAGGTCGGCGATCCGGCCGCCGAGCAGGAGCAGTCCGCCGAAGGCGAGGGTGTAGGCGGTGATGACCCACTGCCGGTTGCCGTCGGACATGTGCAGGGCGTGCTGCGCGGAGGGGAGCGCGATGTTCACGATCGTCGCGTCCAGGACGACCATCAGCTGGGCGAGGGCGATGACGACCAGCCCCCACCAGCGGTGCGGATCCGTCCCCTCCGGGGCCTCTGCGAGGGCTCCGGGTTCACCCGTTCGGCCGATACCCATCTGGCCAGAAGACCACGAATCCGGGCGTATTGCATCTATGGGAGCGTTCCTGTTGTTCCGGGCTGTCCTCATGGTTTTCGGCGGGCGCCTCATGGCTCCAGCACCACCTTTCCGATCGTGCCTCGGTTCTCCAGCGCGCGGTGGGCGGCGGCCGCCCGCGCGAGCGGGAAACGGGTGACGGCCGGACGCAGCCGGCCCTGGGCGGCCTCGGCGAGCGCGCGCAGTTCGAGCGCGCGCAGGCCGCCCGCCTTGTGGAGCATCGCCGGGCCGAGCACCGGCTCGGAGACGCCCTCGACGAGGTGGCCCCCGCCCTCGCCGATCCCCTCCGCCGACCAGCCGAAGACCAGATGCCGCCCGCCGGGTCCGAGCAGGGCGACGGACTGCCGGGCCACCTCGCCGCCGACCCCGTCGTAGACGATCGTGGCGGGGCCCCGCCCGGGACTGCCGAAGTGGGCGCGGACCCTGGCCGGCCAGGCGGTGTCGGTGTAGTCGACGGCGAGATCGGCGCCGTTGGCGCGGACCCGTGCGGTCTTCGCGGCGCCGCCCGCGAGACCGATCACGGTGGCGCCGGCGTTCCGGGCGTACTGCACGAGCAGTGTGCCGATGCCTCCGGCGGCGGCCGGTACGACGACCACGTCGTCCGGTCCCGGCTCGGCGAACCGCACGATCCCCAGCGCCGTACGGCCCGTGCCGATCATGGCGACGGCCTCGGCGAAGTCCAGGTTCCCGGGGATCTCGTGGACCCGGTCGACATCGGTGACGGCGAGCTCGGCGTAGCCCCCGGGCGCGAAGCCGAGGTGGGCCACGACCCGCCTGCCGAGCCACGGCCCGGCGACGCCGTCACCGAGCGCGTCCACGACCCCGGCGACCTCCCGGCCGGGCACCGTCGGCAGGGCGGGCCGCTCGGGCAGCGGGCCCCGGTGCCCGGCGCGCAGGGCGGCGTCGAGCAGGTGCACCCCCGCGGCCGCGACCGCGATCCGCACCTGCCCGGGGCCGGGCGCCGGGTCCTCGGCCGGTTCGTAGGTCAGGTTCTCGGCGGGACCGAAGGCGTACAGACGGACGGCGTGCATGGCGACCCCCAGGAGCGACTGTCTCGTGCGGGCCCACCCTGCGACCTCAAGCATGCTTGAGGTCAAGGGCGGGCCGGCCGAGGATCAAGGACACTGCGGTGACCGCGCTGTTGAAGGACACCTCCGACAGCACACCCGGCGCCGCCACCTGGTCCCCGGCGAGGTACACCCCTTCGCCCCGGTCCACCGCGGGCCGGTCCCGCCAGCTGCTCCCCGGCAGGTCCACGGCCCCGGTACGGCCGTCCGCCACGGCCTCCCGCCGCCAGGTCACCCGCTCCCGCCAGCCCCGGAACCCCAGGTCGAGCAGTTCCTCGGCGCGGGCGAGGCCCTCGGCACGGGACTCGCCCGGACCGATGGGGAACTGACCCTGGATCAGCTGCTCCCCGGCCGGGGCGAGGGACGGGTCCGGCGCGGTGCACCGTTCGAACCAGCCGGGCGCGTCGAGGTCCGACAGGACGAAGGGGTCGCCGCGCCGGGTCCGTACGGCGAGGTCGAGCAGGGCGGTACGGCCGCTCGGCCAGGTCAGCGAGTCGTCGCCGAGCAGCCGCCGGGCGGCGGGCAGGGAGGTGGCGACGACGACGGGGGCGCCGGTGGGCAGCGCGTCGACGCGGGACAGCGTCTCCACCCGTACGCCCAGGTTCCAGGCCCGCGCGGCCATCCGGTCGATCAGGCGGGCCCAGCCGCCGACCGGGTAGTGCGCCTCCGGTGGCAGCCTGGTGGCCCGGCGCAGGCGCTCCTGCACGAACGCGGCGGACAGGGCGCCCGGGTCGTGGTGGAAGAGGGCGACGGCCGCGTAGTTCGCCGCGGCGCGGGCGCCCTCCTCGCCGGCGACGGTGGTCGCCCAGCTCAGGAAGTCGGTGTCGACCGGGGCCTGCCGGACACGCGGGCGCAGCAGCTTCAGCATCCCGAAGGGCGGGGTGCGGCGCAGCGCTCCCTGGTGGCGCAGCCGCAGCCGGGCCGCGTCCAGCGCCGGGACCGGGGCGAGCGGGCCGATCAGGTGCCGCTGCCTGAGCCAGGTCCAGTGCGGGCCGCCGTCGTAGAGGGCGTGCGGGCCCTCGTTGGTGCGGTACGGCCCATCGGCGGTGCGGGCCCGGCCGCCCAGCGTGTGATGGGCCTCGTACACGGTGACCCGGGCGCCTGCCTCGGCGGCGGTGATGGCCGCGGTGAGTCCGGCGAAGCCGCCGCCGACGACGGTGATGCGGCGCTGGGGGCGGTGCATGGGGTGGAGCATGGGGCGGGCCCTCCCTCGGATCGGTTCACCTGGTCCGTGACTACGACGACGGAGCGGGGCGGGAATGTGACATTGCCGCTGTGTGCCCAGGTCAGGCTGATTGTCAGTGGCGGGGTGCAGCATGGGGGGCATGGCGAGGAGAGCGACGGGCGGCCGTGCGGCGGGCCGGACAGGAGTGCAGGGCGCGCGACGGCCGGAGCTGCGGCTGCCCCCTTTGGAGCCGTGGTCCGACGGCGAGTTGACGCCGGACGGGGACTACGACGGGCTGGACTTCCGGGACGCCGACCTGACCGGCCAGGACGGCGTGGGCGCCCGCTTCATGGACTGCGCGCTGACGGGCTGCGCGGTGGACGGTACAGCGCTCGGGCGGGCCAGAGTGCTGGACTCGGTCCTGACCGGCCTGCGCGGGGTGGGCACGCACCTCGCCGAGTCCACGTTCCGGGACGTCGAGCTGGTCGACGCCCGCCTGGGCGGCACGCAGTTGCACGGCGCCGTCCTGGAGCGGGTCGTCGTCCGGGGCGGCAAGATCGACTACCTGAACCTCCGCGAGGCCCGCCTCAAGGACGTCGTCTTCGAGTCCTGCGTCCTGGTCGAGCCGGACTTCGCGGGCGCGAGCCTGGAGCGGGTGGAGTTCGTCGACTGCGCGCTGAGAGAGGCCGACTTCGGCAGCGCGGCACTGAAGGACGTGGACCTGCGCGGGGCCGCCCCGCTGGAGATCGTCCGGGGCCTCGACCGGCTGTCCGGGGCGGTGATCAGCACGGGACAACTGCTCGATCTGGCACCGGCGTTGGCGGCCGAGATGGGGATCCGGGTGGAGTAGGCCTACGGCACGCGCGGGAAGCGGGCCTGGAGCGTCCAGATCGCCGGGTTCTCCGCCAGGTCCTCGTGGAGGTCGGTCAGGTCCGCGACCAGGTCGTGCAGGAAGTCGCGGGCCTCGCGGCGCAGTTCGGTGTGGGAGAAGGAGAGCGGGGACTCCTCGGCCGGCACCCAGTCGGCGGTCACGTCCACCCAGCCGAAACGGCGCTCGAAGAGCATCCGGTCGGTGGACTCGGTGAAGTCCAGCTCCGCCCGCTGCGGCCGGGCGGCGCGGGAGCCCATCGGGTCCCGGTCCAGCCGTTCCACGATGTCGCACAGCGCCCACGCGAAGTCCAGCACCGGCACCCATCCCCAGGCCGTGGACAGCTCCCGGTCCGACTTCGTGTCCGCGAGATACACGTCACCGCAGAACAGGTCGTGCCGCAGCGCGTGGACGTCCGCGCGGCGGTAGTCGGTCTGCGGGGGGTCCGGGAACCGGTTGGAGAGGGCGTAGCCGATGTCGAGCACGCAGAGATGGTGTCACGCCTCGGCGGCAGCTCCGGCATCGCGGAGCACGCGGACCCCGGGCACTTAGGATCACTGACATGTCCAGATCCGTACGCCGTGCCCCGGCGGTCGCGGTCCTGCTTGTCCTCGCCCTCACCGCGTGCGACGGCGGGGTCCGCGGCACCCCGGGCGGCTCCGGCGTACGCGACCCGTACTTCCCGAAGGCCGGCAACGGCGGCTACGACGTCGGGCACTACGACCTCACCCTCGACTACACCCCCGCCACCCGCCACCTCACGGGCACGGCCGTGATCACCGCCCGCGCCACCCAGGACCTGTCCGCCTTCGACCTCGACCTCGCCGGGCTGCACGTCGACTCGGTCACCGTCGAGGGTAGACCCGCCCTCTTCGCCCGGGCCGGCCAGGAACTCACCGTCCGCCCGCACGACGACCTGAGCGAGGGCGAGACCTTCCGCACCACCGTCCGCTACTCGGGCACTCCGCGCACCCTCACCGACCCCGACGGCTCGAAGGAGGGCTGGCTGCCCACCGCCGACGGCGCCCTGGGCCTCGGTGAACCGGTCGGCTCCATGGCCTGGTTCCCCGGCAACGACCACCCCTCCGACAAGGCCTCCTACGACCTCACCGTCACCGTCCCCCAGGGACTGCAGGCCGTCTCCAACGGCGAGTTGGCCGACCGGTCCACCAAGGGCGGCCGCACGACCTACCACTGGCACACCGCCGAGCCCATGGCGAGCTACCTCGCCACGGTCGCCATCGGCCACTTCGACATCACCCGCACCACCGGCCCGCACGGGCTGCCGATCCTCACCGCTGTCGACCCCACCCAGGCCAAGGCGAGGGCGAAGGTGCTCGCGCAGCTTCCCGGGATCATCAAGTGGGAGGAGCTCAACTTCGGTCCGTACCCCTTCTCCTCCACCGGCGCCGTCGTCGACCGCCCGGGTGACGCCGGCTACGCCCTGGAGACCCAGAACCGGCCGGTCTTCCCCGCCGACCAGTTCGAGACCGGCACCCTCGTGCACGAACTCGCCCACCAGTGGTACGGCGACTCGGTCACTCCGAAGTCCTGGCAGGACATGTGGCTCAACGAGGGCTTCGCCACCTACGCCGAGTGGCTGTGGCAAGAGGACCACGGCGGCGACAGCGCCCAGCAGACCTTCATGGACCTCTACAAGGGCGACAACGAGGCCATCTGGGCCTACCCGCCCGCGAAACCGTCGAGCGCCGCCCACATCTCGGACAGCCCCGTCTACCAGCGCGGCGCGATGGTCCTGCAGAAGATCCGGCAGAAGGTCGGCGACGACACCTTCTACGACATCATCCAGGGCTGGGCCGCCACCCACCGCCACGGCAGCGCGAGCACCGCCGACTTCACCGCGTACGTGGAGAGGAAGGCCCCGGACAAGGACTTCACCGGGATCTGGAAGGACTGGCTGTACGGCGACGCCAAGCCGGCCCACCCCTGACGGGTGCGGTGCCCGGGCTCCGCTCCACGGCCGCCCTTCGTCGCCGCCCGTTCAGCCCTCCCACGCGTCCAGCAGCCCCGCGAGTCCCGGTGGCCACACCGGCTCGGCTTCCTCGGCCAGCTCGGACCTGGTCCACCATCGCCAGGTGAGGATGCCGTCGGCGGTGTGGGTGGCGGCGACCTCGGGTCCGGACGGGGCGCGGCGGGGGCCGCGGGTGACGTAGACGTGCTCGTGCTGGCGGACCGGGACGCCCGTGTGGGTGAAGTCGTGTTCCCAGGTGCACAGCACCGGGCCCGGCTCCAGGTCCGTCCAGCCGGTCTCCTCGGCCAGCTCCCGCAGCGCGCCCTCGCGCGGGGACTCCCCCTCCTCCAGACCACCGCCGGGCAGGGCCCAGTGGACACCGACCTCGACGTTGTCGTACCGCAACAGGAGCACCGCGCCCGAGGGGTCCACGACGGCGATCCGGGCCGCCCGCCTCGGCCTGCGCGCCCCGTCGCCCAGTTCCTTGCGCAGCACGGCGCAGGGGCGGCCGAGGCCCCGGTCGGGGCGGTGGCCGATCACCTCGTAGCCGAGGGCGGTCCAGAAGGCCAGGGCCTTGGGGTTGTTGGCGAGGACGGCCAGCCGTACGGCACTGCGGCGGCCCCGCGCGCGCAAGCGGTCCTCGACGAGGCCGGCGAGGGCGCGGCCGTGGCCCTTGCCGTGTTCTTCCGCGTGCACCATCAGCAGCCCGATCCACGGGTCCGGGTCGGCCGGGTCGGGGTGGTGGGCGCGTGTGCCCGCGAGTCCGACGAGGCGTCCGTCCTGCGCGCGGGCGAGCAGCACCTCGGTGCCCGGCACGGCCAGGTCCTCGGCCAGCGTGGCCGCGACCTGCTCGGGACGGACGTCGTCCGGGTCGGGAAAGTCGCCGCTGAGCCGGTGGAAGGCGCGGTTGGACGCGTACAGCGCGGTGAGTTCGGCCAGCAGGGGAGCCGGGACGTCCTGGCCGGGGGAGAGGGGCTCGAGAATCACGGGGGCAAGCTATCCCCGGGGAGCCGGGGCACACCTCCCGTTTTCCGCCGCCGCGGACCGACCCCGGGCGCCGGCCGTGGGAGCCCGCAGCCGGAGGCCGGCGCTCACCACGGCCGGGGCCCTGTGCCCCGCACGGAGTCCGTCAGACGTTCACGCCGAAGTCCTGGGCGATGCCGACCAGGCCCGAGGCGTAACCCTGGCCGACCGCGCGGAACTTCCACTCCGCACCGTTGCGGTACAGCTCGCCGAAGACCATGGCCGTCTCGGTGGCGGCGTCCTCGGAGAGGTCGTAGCGGGCGATCTCGGCGCCGCCGGCCTGGTTGACGATGCGGATGTAGGCGTTGCGGACCTGGCCGAAGTTCTGGCCGCGGTTCTCGGCGTCGTAGATGGAGACCGGGAAGACGATCTTGTCGACGTCGGCCGGGAGGGCGGCCAGGTTGACGTTGATCGCCTCGTCGTCGCCCGCGCCCTCACCCGTGCGGTTGTCGCCCGTGTGGACGATGGAGTTGTCAGGGGTCTGCTTGTTGTTGAAGAAGACGAAGTGCGCGTCGGAGTAGACCTTGCCCTGACCGTTGACCGCGATGGCCGAGGCGTCCAGGTCGAAGTCCGTGCCGGTGGTGGTGCGGACGTCCCAGCCGAGGCCCACGGTGACGGCGGTCAGGCCCGGAGCCTCCTTGGTGAGCGAGACGTTGCCGCCCTTGGACAGGCTTACAGCCATGTTGGGAGTCCCTTCCCTTGGATATCCGTTGGATATCTGTGTATCTGTGCCGATGAAGCTACCGTCACCGGGAAGAACGTCGAGGGGGGTCCCGGTGGTTCCGGATGCCTTTACCTTTTTTACCGAACCGGAAATCCAGGTGACGTGAGCCGGGCGGGACCGGGAACATGGAGCACATGTCCGGTCCTTACGTCATCCGCGGCTCCGTCTCCCTTCCCGAGGCCGAGCTGATGTGGCGTTTCTCCAGGTCGTCCGGGCCCGGCGGGCAGCACGTCAACACCAGTGACTCGCAGGTGGAGCTGCGCTTCGACCTCGCCCGCACCGAGGCGCTGCCCCCGGTGTGGAAGGAGCGGGCGCTGCAGCGGCTCGCCGGCCGGCTCGTGGACGGCGTGGTGTCGGTGCGGGCCTCCGAGCACCGCTCCCAGTGGCGCAACCGCGAGGCCGCCGCCGTACGCCTCGCCTCGCTCCTCGCCGAGGCCAGCGCGCCCCCGCCCAGGCCGCGCAGGCCGACCCGGATCCCGCGCGGCATCAACGAACGCCGGCTGCGGGAGAAGAAGCAGCGCTCGGACACCAAGCGGGGCCGATCCGGCCGGGACTGGTCGTAGGGACGTCACATCCACGGCCGGTTCTTCGTCAGTGAGACGGAGGACCACCGATACGGAGAGGCCGGCACCCCGATGAGCGACAACGAGCGGCACCACGACGACCTTCTCGCCGAGCGGTTCGAGGCGTACCGGGGACATCTGCGGGCCGTCGCCTACCGGATGCTCGGCTCGGCCGCGGAGGCCGAGGACGCGGTGCAGGAGGCGTGGTTCCGGCTGAGCCGGTCCGACACCCGGGAGGTGAGCAACCTCGGGGGATGGCTGACGACCGTCGTCGGCCGGGTCTGCCTCGACATGCTCCGGTCCCGCCGCTCCCGCGGCGAGGAGCCCCTGGAGACCTGGAGTCCGGCACCCTCGGCGGAGCCGGACCCGGCCCAGGACGCCGTGCTCGCCGACTCGGTCGGGGTGGCTCTGCTGGTCGTCCTCGACACGCTCTCGCCGGCCGAGCGGCTGGCGTTCGTGCTGCACGACTTGTTCGGGGTGCCGTTCGACGAGATCGGCGGCGTCCTCGGGCGCACCCCGGCCTCGGCGCGGCAGCTGGCCAGCCGCGCGCGGCGCCGGGTGCGCGGAGCAGATGCGCCGGAGGCCGACCTGGTACGGCAGCGGGAGGTGGTCGACGCCTTCCTCGCGGCCGCGCGGGACGGTGATTTCGAAGGGCTGCTGGCCGTGCTCGACCCGGACGTGGTGGCGCGCAGCGAGGCGGGTGTGACCGCCGGGGCGCTGGGGGTCGCCTCCGGTGCGAAGAGCTTCGCGCATCTGGCCCGTGTGGCGCACCCCGTGCTGGTCGACGGGGCGACGGGACTGGTCGTGTACGCAGAGGGCCGGATCGAGCGTGCCCTGACGTTCGCCTTCGCCGCCGACCGCATCACATCCGTCGACATCGTGACGGACCCGGCCCGGCTGTCGGAACTGGTCATCGAGCCCGCGTGATCGGCGCCGGCGGCCGGACCCGGGCGGGGTGACCCGGACGGTCACAGCTGCAGGACGCCCACCGTCTGGCCGCCGTCCGTCTCCCCGTTCTTCCGGAAGCCGAGGCGGAGATAGAAGTCCTCGGGCCCGTCCGGGCCGGGATGCCAGGTGACGTACATGTCCTTGCCGTCCCTGCGGCGGACGAGACCGGCGACGGCGTCGACGGCGAAGCGGCCGTAGCCCCGACCCTGGGCGTCCGCCGCGATGTTGAGGCGCCACAGGCCCGAGCGGCGCACGCTGCCGTCGCCGTACCAGTCGATGTCGAGGAAGGCCATCAGGAAGCCGACCGGGCGGCCGCCGTCGACGATCAGCCGGGGCCAGGCGACGCCGGCCGGGTGGACGTACGCCTCGGCCAGGGACTTCACCACCGGCTCGACCGCGTGTTCCTGGTCGGGACGGAGCCGGATGCCGATCGCGGCGTCGAGGTTGGCGGGAGTGACTTCTTCCAGGCGAGGGGTCATGAGCGCACCGTAGGCACGCGGTTCGGCCCCCGGCCACGCGATATCCGGCTCAGCCCAACTGCCGGTAGCGGCCGCGGAAGTACAGCAGCGGCCCGCCCTCCGCGCTCGGGACGTGCGCGGTCAGGACACGGCCGATGACGAGTGTGTGGTCGCCGGCCGTCACCCGCTGCTCGGTGCGGCACTCCAGCGTGGCCAGCGCGCCGCCCACCAGCGGGGCGCCGGTGGCCTCGCCGCGGACGTAGGGGATGTCGTCGAAGAGCAGGCGGTCGCTGATGCGGCCCTTCATGGCGAAGCGGCCCGCGATGTGCCGCTGGCTCTCGGTGAGCACCGACACCGCCCACAGCGGCTGTTCGTCGAGCAGGTCGTCCATGCGTGAGCCCTCGCGCAGGCTGACGAGGACCAGCGGCGGGTCGAGGGAGACCGACATGAAGGCGGTGGCGGTCATGCCGACGTCCTCCACGTCTGGCGCGTCCGGGTCGTCGGGGTCCAGCGGCGGCTCCTGCGCGGTCACCAGGACCACCCCGGCGGCCAGTCGGGACATCGCGGCCCGGAACTCGTCGTTGCTCACCCCCTCAGCATGCCCGGAAGCGGCGGTGGCGGTGGGTGAGGGAGTCTTCAGCACGCCGGAAACGCTAATCGCCGCTCCGCGCGAGCCGCATCGGGCCTCCGCCCGAGCCGGGTCCTAGGACCAGCGGACGAGAACGGATGCGGTCCCGGTGCTGCATCCGTGTGCATGAGGTGAACGCAAGCGCGAAGATTGTGTTCAGTAAACGCACAGGCGAAACGCAGAAACTCCACTCAATTGTTCACGTTCTTCTGTGACTTGAGTCACAAGGGGCAGGAATTGTTGACCCTGTGTACCGAGTGGGCAGCGCGCTGTGATTCAGTGGCGGGGAACCCTTGATTCGCTGCGAGGTCTCGGGGGGAGGGCGAGCATGGAGACCGAGTCGGAACCGTATGTCCGTCTTGCGTCCTTGCGGCAGCTGCATCAGGTCATGGCCGACATGAACACGGCACGAAGCCTGGCGGACACGCTGCAGACGGTCGCCGACGGCGCCGTGAACGCCCTCGGGTACGAGATGGCGTGCGTGAACCTGGTACGCCCCGACGGCGACCTCGTCGTGGCCGCGTTCTCCGGGAACTCCGCCGCCGAGGCCCTCATCACCGGCCGGGTCGGCTCCCGCGAGTCCTGGGAGCGGCGGCTGAACATGGGCGAGCGCTGGGGCGACCTGGTCTTCATACCGCACACCGAGGGCTGGGTGCTCGACGACGACGACGTGCCCCAGTGGTTCACCGACGGGCCCGCGCCCCGCTTCGAGGACGAGTGGCATCCCTCGGACCGCCTCTTCGCCCCGATGTACACGCCGGGCGTGCAGGGCGGCGCCTGCGGCGAGCTGCTCGGCGTCATCTCCGTCGACCGGCCGCGCAACGGCCGCCGGCCCGGCGCCTGGGGCCGCGAGGCCCTGCAGATGTACGCCTTCCAGGCCGCCATCGCGATCAGCAACGCGCGGCTGCGGGCCAACATGCAGCGCGCCCTGGTCCGCCTGGAGCGCGAGCAGCAGGCCCTGCGGGCCAGCGAGGAAAGCTTCAGGCAGGCCTTCGAGTACGCCCCCTCCGGCATGGCCATCGCCGAGATGGGCGGCGACCAGCACGGCCGCATCCTGCGCACCAACGACGCCCTGTGCCGCCTGCTGGGCCGCCCCGCCTCCGCGATGCGCCGCTACTCCTTCTCCGACCTCGTCCACCCCGAGGACATCGGCACGCTGCTGCGGACCTCGGCGGAGGGTGGCCGGGCGGAACTCCGGCTCGGCCGCCGGGACGGCACGTACGTCTGGGTGAGCCTGCGCAACAGTGTCGTCGCGGACGCCGCCGACGGCCCCCGGTTCCTCCTCACCCACGTGGAGGACATAGAGGAACGCAAGCGCCGGGAGCTGCAGCTCGCCCACCGCGCCTCCCACGACTCCCTCACCGGCCTGCCGAACTCCGCGGAACTGCGCTCGCGCCTCGCCGCCCGGCTGTGCCGGCGCCCGGCCCAGGCCGGCGACCTGGAGTCCCTGGACGCGGCCTACGGCCACCCCGCCTTCGACGCCCCGGCGAGCCACGGCTTCGACTTCCGGCCGGGTGCGGAGGGGTACGACAGCTTCGACCACCACGTCCACACGGCCGCCCCCGAGGACGGCCGCGACGACGGCACCAAGGGCCTCGCGGTGCTCTTCTGCGACCTCGACGGCTTCAAGTCGATCAACGACCGCTTCGGTCACAACGCGGGAGACGCGGTCCTGATCGAGGTGGCCCGGCGCCTGTCCCGCGGGGTCCGCGACGGCGACACGGTCGCCCGCCTCGGCGGCGACGAGTTCGTGATCCTCGCCGACGGCCTCGGCCGGGCCGACGCCCAGGACCTCGCCGTACGGCTGCGCAACGAGATCATCCAGCCGATCCGCGCCGAGGGACGGGCCGTCCGGGTGGGCGCGAGCTTCGGCATCGGATGGGCACACTGTGGGATGACGGCGGACGAAGTGTTGAAGTCCGCTGACGAGCGGATGTACGTAGAGAAACGATCTCGTCCCAAACAGCACCGACGCGCCGGGTGAATCCCAGGTCAGTGGAGTGGTGCGGTGTGAGTCACCTGTTTGGCTCAGTCAGAGCGGGTAGGCTCGCCATTCAGACCTGTACCGCATCCACCCGCACCCGCTGAGGAGACCAAGGGATGACGCCCGGCGAAAACGGCCCGAGCACGCCCGAGGACGACGACCCGTTCGGCTATCTGTACGCCGACGGCCAGGCCAGAGGGGCCCAGCCGCCGTCCGGCGGTTACGGCTACCCGAACTCGGTCAGCAGGGTGCGTACGGTCGGCGAGCGTCAGTACGGCGGCGGCCCGCAGCAGCCGCAGTACGGCCAGCCGACGGTGCCGCAGCAGCAGGTGCCGTACGGCCAGCCGAACGCCCACTACCAGGCCCCCGAGACCCTGCCCGGCGGCGCCCCGCCGAACGGCCCCCGTTCCGCGCCGCCCGCCCCCGGCCGCCGCGGCCCGAACACCAAGGGCCTGCTGATCGGCGCGATCGCGGTGGTCGCCGCGGTCGTGATCGGCATCGGCATCGCCATGCTCAACGGCCCGGACGACAAGAAGAACAACAACCAGGCGGGCGGCACCCCGAGCCAGTCCCAGAGCCAGGGGCCCAGCCCTTCGGGGAGCAGCTCGGCGGCGAGTGGTGAGCTGAAGACCGACGCGACGGGGAGCGGCGTCCAGCTGGCAGGCGGCGCGACGAAGACTTCGGACGTCCAGGGCGCACAGAGCTCCGACGGCTCGTACGTGGGTAGTCTCAACCAGGTCGGTGCCTCGATGACCTGGACCGTCGACAACGTCCCCTCGGGCGGCACCTACACCCTCTTCGCACACTTCAGCGTGGTCGGCGATGACCAGGGGATGACCGTCACCGTCAACGGCAAGCCGTTCGGCACCAAGCTGCCCCTGAGGAACTACACGCACACGCCCGCCGACCTCACCAAGGGCTGGACCACGACCTACATCTGGCCGACCTTGAAGCAGGGCACCAACACCATCTCCATCTCCTGCCAGGCCGGCGACAAGTGCAACGCGCTGATCGACCAGCTCTGGCTCAAGCAGGGCCAGCACACGCTGCACAGCTAAGCCGCGCTGACCACCCCGGTCACCGTCACCCGCCCCCGCAGCTCCTCGTACACCGCGGGGTCGAACTCGCCGGCGGCCGGGGCCCGTACCGTCGCCGCCGACAACGCGACCGCGCGGGCCAGCCGGTCGGGCCAGGGGAGTTGCTCGACGAGGCCCGACAGCAGGCCCGCGACCGCCGAGTCGCCCGCGCCCGTCGGGTTGCCGTGGATGCGGGTGGGCGGGGTGGCGTGCCAGCGGCCCTCGGGGGTGACGGCGAGCAGACCCTCGGCGCCCAGGGACGCGACCACCGCGTGGGCGCCGCGGCGACGGGCGTCCTGGGTGGCGCGCAACGGCTCGTGGGAGCCGGTCAGTTCGGCCAGTTCGTCGGCGTTCGGCTTGATGAGGTCGGGGCGGGCGGCCACCCCTCGGCGGAGCGGTTCGCCGCTCGTGTCGAGGAGGACCGGGACGCCCGCGGTACGGGCCGCGCGGACCAGGTTCGCGTACGCCCCCACCGGTACTCCCGGCGGCAGGCTGCCGCACAGGGCCACCGCCGAGGCGGACGGCAGGAGTTCGTCGTAGCGGTCGAGGAAGGCGCCCCACTCGCCGGGCGCTATCTGCGGGCCCGGCTCGTTCAACTGGGTCGTGTCTCCCGACTGTTCGTCCACGACCGCGACCGTACGCCGGGTCGCGCCGGCCACCGGGACCAGCGCGTCCGTCAGGCCGGGCGTGTCCGACAGCCGTTCGCGCACCTCACGGCCGGTCCCGCCGCCCGCGAAGCCCGTGACCGTCACCTCGTGCCCGAGCGCCGCCAGCACCCGGGCCACGTTCACGCCCTTGCCGCCGGGGCGCTCGACGACGTCCGACACCCGGTGTGAGGCGTGCGGTCGCAGCGACCGCACGCGATAGGTGAGGTCGAGAGCGGTGTTGAGCGTGACCGTGAGGATCACCCGGTCCGACCTCCCTCGAAGTCCCTGCGGCACGCCGTCGTGCCTGTCATCGGTTTCCGGGGGCACGATCATGCCAAAGAGACGGCGGCCGGCCCAGTCACGAGTCGGCCGCCGTCGAGGGAAAAGACGGGCAGATCAGGCCAGTTGGGGCGGTACGACCACCCACTCGCCCTGCCGCATCACGCCCTTGAGGTCGAAGTCCGCGTCCAGGAGGAGCAGGTCGGCGTCCTTGCCGGGTTCGAGGGAGCCGATGCGGTCGGAGAGGCCGAGGAGGCGGGCGGGGTTCGCCGACAGGGCCGTCACCGCGTCCCGCACCGACAGCTTGTCGACCGTCACCGCCCGCTTGAACGCGCGGTCCAGGGTGAGCGTCGAGCCCGCGATCGAGCCGCCCTCCACCAGCCGGGCCACGCCCTCGCTGACCTCGACCTCCAGCGGGCCGAGCATGTAACGCCCGTCACCGATGCCGGCCGCGTCCATCGCGTCCGTGATGAAGGCGACGCGGGAGGCGCCCGCGCGGTGGAAGGCCAGCTCCAGGGCGGCGGGGTGGAGGTGCACGCCGTCGTTGATCAGCTCGACCGTGACCCGCTCGTCCTCCAGCAGGGCCGCGATCGGGCCGGGCGCGCGGTGGCCCAGCGCGGGCATCGCGTTGAACAGGTGGGTGGCGACCGTGGCGCCCGCGTCGATGGCCTCGACCGTCTGCTCGTACGTGGCGTCCGTGTGCCCGATCGCCGCGATCACGCCGTGCTCGGCCAGCAGCCGCACGGAGTCGATGCCACCCGGCAGCTCGGCCGCGAGCGTGACCATCTTCGCCCTGCCGCGTGCCGCGTCGATCAGCTTGCGGACCTCGGCCGGCTCCGGGTCGCGCAGCAGCTCCTCGGAGTGCGCGCCCTTGCGGCACGGCGAGATGAACGGTCCCTCGAAGTGGATGCCGGCGATCTCCCCCTGCTCGGCGAGCTCGCTCAGCAGCCCGGCCTGCCGCGCGAGCAGGTCCATCTCGTCGGTGACGGTGGAGGCGACGAGGGTGGTGGTGCCGTGCGCGCGGTGGGTGCGGACGGCCGTCATGATCTCGTCCGCGGTGCCGGAGAAGGAGGCGCCGCCGCCGCCGTGGTTGTGGATGTCCACGAAGCCGGGGATCAGCCAGTGGCCGGTCACGTCGATCACGTCGGCGTTCCCGGGAGCGGCGGCCGAGATCCTCGTACCCTCGACGACCACGCGTCCGTCGTCCACCACCCCGCCGGGCAGCACCACCCGAGCACCTGCGAGAACCAAGCTGGGAGCCATCAGGCGGTTACCTCCGAGGGGTCGGTGGGGTCGGGGTCGGTGGAGTCGAACAGGTCGCGGGCGAGGAGGCCCGCGCCCAGGCAGCCGGCGGTGTCACCGAGCGCGGCGGGCACGATGGCCGGCAGTTTCTGGAAGGTGACCCGCCGCCGGACGGCCTCCCGCAGTGGCTGGAACAACACTTCCCCCGCCTCGGCGAGACCGCCACCGATGATCAGGGTGCGCGGGTCCAGCAGGGTGAGCGCGGTGACCAGGCCGTCGGCGAGTGCGTCGACCGCCTCCCGCCAGACCCGGACGGCGTTCGGGTCACCGGACGCGACGGCCTTGGCGCAGTCGGCGGCGTCCGCGTCCGGGTCCCCGCAGGCCGCCGCCCAGGCCTCGCTGACGGCGGACGCGGAGGCGTACCGCTCCAGGCAGCCGTGCTGCCCGCAGGGGCACGGGGTTCCTCCGGGCCGTACGACCACATGGCCGATCTCGCCCGCGAAGCCGTGCGCGCCCGCCTCCACCCTGCCGTCGATGCCGATGGCCCCGGCGATCCCGGTGCCGAGCGGCACGAACAGGAACCGGTCGGCGCCCTTGCCCGCGCCGATCCGGCCCTCGGCGAGGCCGCCGGTCCGCACGTCGTGGCCGAGCGCGACGGGGATGCCGAGCCGCTCGGTGAGCAGCGCGCGCAGCGGTACGTCCCGCCAGCCGAGGTTGGCCGCGTAGGCGGCGACGCCCCGCTGCTCGTCGACGATGCCGGGGACCGCGATGCCGGCGGCGACGGCCGGTGTGCCGTGGTGCTCGGCGCCGTACGCCTGCAGCTCGGCGGCGAAGCCGAGGATCGTCTCGACCACCGCGTCCGGTCCGCGCTCACGCCCGGTGGCGCGGCGGGCACGGTGGAGCAGCTCGCCGTCGTCGCCGACGAGGGCGGCCTTCATCCCGGTACCGCCCACGTCGAGGGCGATGACATGTCTCACCACGGCCCCTAGTGTGACCCTCACACCCGCGAGAGGTCTAGTCCACTCGCGTGGTGTAGACCTTATGCGTCCATATATTGAACGGTCAGACAGCAGGGTTGGGGCTTTGACGGTGCGTCGGCGTACGGCAGGAACGATCGCGGTGGTGTCCGCACTGGGCATGACGGCGGTTCTCGGCGGCTGCGGGAGTACGGGCTCCTCCGACGTCACGCTCAGACTCGTCGCCGCCGACTACGGCGACTCCCCCGCCAACAGCTCCCAGAAGTACTGGGACAGCCTGGCCAAGGACTACGAGTCCCAGCACCCCGGTGTGAAGATCGACGTCAGCGTCTACTCCTGGAACGACGTCGACGCCAAGGTCAAGGAGATGGTCGACGCCGGGCACGCCCCGGACCTGGCCCAGATCGGCGCCTACGCCGACTACGCGGCCGCCGGCAAGCTCTACCCGGCCTCGGACCTGCTCTCCATACGCACCCAGGCCGACTTCCTCTCCCAGCTCTCCGACGCCGGCCAGTGGAACCACACGCAGTACGGCATCCCCTTCGCCGTCTCCACGCGCGTGCTCTTCTACAACAAGACCCTGTTCGCCAAGGCGGGCATCACCCCGCCCACCACCTGGGACGAGCTGGCCGCCGACGCGAGGGCGCTCAAGGACAGGGGCGTGAAGTACCCCTACGCGCTGCCGCTCGGCCCCGAGGAGGCCCAGGCCGAGACCATGCAGTGGCTGCTCAGCGGCGCCTCCGGCAGCGACGGCGGCAGCGGCTACACCGACGACATCGGCACCTACACCATCGACTCCGCGCAGAACGTCGAGACCTTCACGTGGCTGAAGGACGACCTGGTCGACAAGGGCCTGACCGGCCCGGTCGCCCCCGGAAAGCTCAACCGCGCGACCGCCTTCGCCGCCTTCGCCGACGGCCAGGTCGGCATGCTCAACGGGCACCCCACGCTGATCCAGCAGGCCCAGAAGAAGGGCGTGAAGTTCGGCATGGTGCCGATGCCGGGCCGCACCGGCAAGGCCAGGGCCGCCATGGGCGTGGCCGACTGGATGATGGCCTTCAAGCAGAACGGCCACCGCGACCAGATCGGCGACTTCCTCAACTTCGTCTACAGCGAGAAGAACGTCCTCGCCTTCTCCCGCGAGTACGGTCTGCTGCCGGTCACCGGCTCCGCCTCCACCACCATGGGCGACTCGGACTCCGCCCCCGACGCCGCCCTGCACCCGTTCCTCGAGCAGTTGCCCACCTCGGAGCTGTATCCCGTCGGCAAGACCTCGTGGGCCTCGGTCAGCGCGGCCGTGAAGCAGGACATAGGCCAGGCCGTCGCCCCCGGCGGCGACCCCGCCGGCGTGCTGACCCGCCTCCAGGCGACGGCGACCGCGGCCGACAGCAGCAACAGCAACTGAGCAGCCTGTCAGTACCCGGCGCTACGGTGACCCCCATGGAACTCGCCCCCCGCGAACAGGCCATCCTCGCCCTGGAGCGCCGCGGCTTCCCCGGCCCCGGCGCGAAGGAGCGCGCGATACGCGAGGAGCTGGGCCTGTCCCCGGTGCGCTACTACCAGCTGCTGAACGCGTTGCTGGACGACGAGAGGGCACTGGCGGCGGACCCGGTGACGGTGAACCGCCTGCGCCGGGTGCGGGAATCCAGACGAAGGGACCGCTGAGCCGGCCGCCCGCCCGCCGGTGCCCGCAAGCCGGGCGCCGGCCGGGCTTGCGCGGATGGTCGGATGGTCGAGCGGAGTCCTCTCGCGGGGTCCTGGGCGGAGCCGCGGGAGTGGATCCGGCCGAGCCTGGATAGTGTCGGTGCATGGACCCTCTGCCGACCCCGCAGACCCAGCCCGGCCGTGACGGACTCGCCGCCCTCCTCGCGAAGCCGAGCGCAGCGATCGTCGGCCTCGACTTCGACGGCACGCTGGCCCCCATCGTCGCCGACCCCGAGCAGGCCCGCGCCCACCCCGAGGCCGTACCGGCCCTCGCCGCCCTCGCCCCCAAGGTGGCCTCCGTCGCCGTGATCACCGGCCGCCCCGCCGGCGTCGCGGTCCGCTACGGCGGATTCGCCGGCGTCCTCGGCCTGGAGCACCTGACCGTCCTCGGCCACTACGGCGCCGAGCGCTGGGACGCGGTCACCGGAGCCGTCACCGCCCCGCCCCCGCACCCCGGCGTGGCGGCGGCCCGCGCCGAGCTGCCGGGCGTCCTGGACCGCGCGGGCGCCTGGCACGGCACGTGGATCGAGGAGAAGGGCCGGGCGGTCGCGGTGCACACCCGCCGCGCCGACGACCCGCAGGCCGCGTTCGAGGCCCTGCGCGGCCCCCTCGCCGACCTCGCCACCCGGCACGGCCTGATCGTGGAACCGGGCCGTATGGTCCTGGAACTGCGCCCGCCGGGCATGGACAAGGGCGTGGCCCTCGCCGACCACGTCCGCGCGACCGGCGCCGAGGCGGTGCTCTACGCCGGCGACGACCTCGGCGACCTCCCCGCCTTCGCCGCCGTCGACGAACTCCGCGCCGACGGCGTACCCGGCCTCCTGGTCTGCAGCGGCAGCACGGAGGTCACGGAGCTGGCGGAACGGGCCGACGTGGTGGTCGACGGCCCCGGAGGCGTCGTACAGCTGTTGCGGGCACTGGCGGCTCAGCTCGACTGAAGCTCCCTGAGCGCCTGCAGCTGCTCCAGGAACCACTGGGCCGGAGCGAGCGCGGTGGCCGCCGCCGCCAGCCTCTTGGTGCGGTCCGCCCGCTCCTCCGGCCGCAGGGACAGCGCCTCGTGCAGGGCCCGCGCGGTCTCCAGCACGTCGTAGGGGTTCACCACGAACGCGTCGGCGCGCAGCTCCTCGTACGCCCCCGCCTCCCGCGACAGCACCAGCGCACACCCCTGGTCGGAGACGACGGGGATCTCCTTCGCGACCAGGTTCATGCCGTCCCGGATGGGGTTGACCAGGGCCACGTCGGCGAGCCGGTACGCGGCCAGGGAGCGGGCGAAGTCGTCCTTGACGTGCAGCACGACCGGGGTCCAACCGGGCGTGCCGTAGGCCGAGTTGATCTCCTCGGCCACCCGCTGCACGGTGTCCGTGTAGTCCCGGTACACGGCGAGGTCCTGCCGTGACGGATACGCGAACGCGACGTGCACCACCCGCTCCCGCCACTCGGGGCGTTCCTCCAGCAGCTGCCGGTACGCCAGCAGCCCGCGCACGATGTTCTTGGACAACTCCGTGCGGTCCACGCGGACGACGGCCTTGCGCCCCGCGCCGATCTCCTCCCGCAGGGCCGCCATCCGGTCCTCGACGTCCGGCTCGTGCGAGCGGGCCCGCAGGAAGTCGCCGTCGGCACCGAGGGAGTGCACACCGATCCGGGTCTCCCGGCCCTCGCGCGGCTGCTCGATCGTCCTCGGGCCGCCCGACGGCCAGGTGACGCGGTAACGCTCGGGGTCCAGGCCCTCCGCGCACTTCTGGAAGGCCGTCGCCCACCGCCAGGTCAGGAACGCCACCCGGTCCGCGCCGAGCATGCCCGCCATCAGCTGCTCGCGGATGTCCCCGGGAAGCAGTTCGAAGTACTCCCGGGGCGCCCACGGGGTGTGCGAGAAGTGGCCGATGCGCAGGTCGGGGCGGAGTTCGCGGAGCATCCCCGGCACCAGGCACAGGTGGTAGTCCTGGACGAGGACCGCCGCCCCGCGCTCCGCCTCCTCGGAGAGCGCCTCGGCGAACGCCCGGTTGTAGGCCTCGTACGACGCCCACTGCCGCCGGAACTCCGCGTCGAAGACCGGCTCCAGCGGGGTCTGGTACAGCATGTGGTGGACGAACCAGAGCACCGAGTTGGCGATGCCGTTGTAGGCGTCCGCGTGCACGTCCGCGTCGATGTCGAGCATCCGCACCCGCTGCCCGCCGGTGTCCCCGGCCGGCAGCAGTCCGCCGCCCGCACGCCGTACGGCCTCCCGGTCGCCGTCGCCGAGCGCCGCGCACACCCACACCGAGTCCGCGTCCGGCCCGATGGCCGACAGCCCCGACACCAGCCCGCCGCCACCCCGCCTGGCGTGCAGCGAGCCGCTCTCGTTCACCTGGTACGACACCGGGCCGCGATTCGACGCGACCAGCACCTCAGCACCGCTCGTGGAGGAGGAAGCCATGGTCCTCAACCTAGCCCGGCCCGGAAACGCTCAAACGTGCGGCCACACCGGGCATCGCGGCCGTATACGAACTCACGCCACCCTGCGCTCGGCGTACTCCGCGATCTCCACCATCGGCGGCCGCTCCTCGGTGTCCACCGAGTAGGTGCGCGGTTCGAAGCCGTCCTCGCCCCGCTCGAACTGGGTCAGCGCGGGGCGGACGAGGTGACCGCGGGCCAGCCGGAGCTGGGCCGTGCGGTAGATCGCCGCGGCCATCCGGCCCAGCGCCTGCCCGTCCTGGTGCCGGTGCCTGCGCACCCCCACGTCCACCTGCGCGAGCGCGTCCAGACCCACCAGGTGCAGGGCGTCCACCAGCATGCCCAGCTCGACGCCGTACCCGACCGGGAACGGCAGCTGCTCCAGCAGTGAGCGCCGGGCCGCGTACTCGCCGCCGAGCGGCTGCACGAACCCGGCGAGCTGCGGCCAGTGCATGTTCAGCAGCGGGCGGGCCATCAGCTCCGTGACCCGGCCGCCCTGACCGGCCGTCCCGGCGAGCGGGCGGTCGTACATGGCCTTGACCAGGTGGACGTCCGGCTCGGTGAGCAGGGGGCCGACGATCCCGGTGACGAAGTCGGAGGAGAACTCCCTCAGGTCGGCGTCGACGAAACAGATGACGTCGCCCGTGGTGACGAGGAGGGAGCGCCACAGCACCTCACCCTTTCCGGGGACGGCCGGAACGCGGGGCAGGATCTCGTCCCGGTGGACGACCCGGGCGCCCGCGGCGGCGGCGACCTCGGAGGTGCGGTCGGTGGAGCCGGAGTCGACGACGACGATCTCGTCGACGAGCGGGGCCTGCTCGACGAGGTCGTGCCGGATCGCGGCGACGATGTCGCCGACCGTCTCCTCCTCGTTGAGGGCGGGCAGCACGACGCTGATGGTCCGGCCCGTGCGCTGCTTGGCGCACAGGACCCGGTGGAGCGGACGATCGGCCACGGACCAGGAGCGGGTGGCCAGCCAGCGCTCGACTTCTTCCAGCACGGTCTGCGGCTCCTCACTGTTCGTGATCACATACAGGCGATCGTGTGATCCATCTCGCGGTTCGGACGACTATCTCAACTGTCCTGGCCTTCGGTTACAGTCTTGAACAACGCCGATGACCATCGCATGTCGGGGGTCGCCGCGCGTTCACAACCGCATACCGCTCATCCAGAGGGGCAGAGGGACACGGCCCGATGAAGCCCCGGCAACCCTCCAGTCGGTTCTTGTCACGTTGACGTGGCGAGGCTCCCGGCTAGGGAAGGTGCCAAATCCGTCTCACGGCGAGATGCGTCGTGAGGAAGATGAGGAGAAAGGGCCTCGCCTCCATGGCTGTGCAGACAGTTGCAAGCTCCAGCACCTCCACCGTCGACCTCGGTCCCGCAGCGGCCCTGAGCTGTCGCGAGTGCGGTCACCGCGTCCCGCTCGGCCCGGTGTTCGCCTGCGAGGAGTGTTTCGGCCCGCTGGAGATCGCCTACGACTTCTCCGCCTACGACACCGAAGAGCTGCGCCGTCGCATCGAGGCCGGCCCCGCCAACATCTGGCGGTACGCACCGCTGCTGCCGGTCCCGGCGGACGTCGCCGACAAGCCGAACCTGAACCCGGGCTGGACCAAGCTCGTCAAGGCCGACAACCTCGCCCGCGAACTCGGCGTCACCGGCGGCCTGTTCGTCAAGGACGACTCCGGCAACCCGACGCACTCCTTCAAGGACCGCGTGGTCGCCCAGGCCCTGGAGGCCGCCCGCGCCTTCGGCTTCACCACCCTGTCCTGCTCCTCCACGGGCAACCTGGCCGGTGCCGTCGGCGCCGCCGCGGCCCGGGCCGGCTTCCGCTCCTGCGTGTTCATCCCGCACGACCTGGAGCAGGGCAAGGTCGTCATGGCCGCGGTCTACGGCGGCGAACTCGTCGGCATCGAGGGCAACTACGACGACGTGAACCGTTTCTGCTCCGAGCTGATCGGTGACCCGGCCGGCGAGGGCTGGGGCTTCGTCAACGTCAACCTGCGGCCGTACTACGCGGAGGGCTCCAAGACCCTGGCGTACGAGATCTGCGAGCAGCTCGGCTGGCGGCTCCCGGACCAGATCGTGGTCCCGATCGCCTCCGGCTCCCAGCTCACGAAGATCGACAAGGGCCTGCAGGAGCTGGTCAAGCTCGGTCTCGTCGAGGACAAGCCGTACAAGATCTTCGGCGCGCAGGCCGAGGGCTGCTCGCCGGTGTCGACCGCCTTCAAGGCCGGGCACGACGTGGTCCGCCCGCAGAAGCCGAACACCATCGCCAAGTCCCTCGCCATCGGCAACCCGGCCGACGGGCCGTACGTCCTGGACATCGCGCGCCGCACCGGCGGCGCCGTGGAGGACGTGACGGACGAGGAAGTCGTCGACGCCATCAAGCTGCTGGCCCGTACCGAGGGCATCTTCGCGGAGACGGCGGGCGGCGTGACCGTCGGTGTCACCCGCAAGCTGGTCAAGGACGGCGTCCTGGACCCGACGAAGACCACGGTCGTCCTCAACACCGGCGACGGCCTGAAGACCCTCGACGCGGTGGCCGGGACCGGCCTCACCGCCACCATCCGACCGACCCTGGACTCCTTCCGAGAGGCTGGCCTCGCATGAGCGTGACCGTTCGCATCCCGACCATCCTGCGCACCTACACGGGCGGCCAGGCCGAAGTGGCCGCCGAGGGCGCCACCCTCGCCGAGGTCATCGAGGACCTGGAGAAGAACCACACCGGGATCGCCGCCCGCGTCCTGGACGACCAGGGCAAGCTGCGCCGGTTCGTCAATGTCTACGTCAACGACGACGACGTCCGCTTCGAGCAGGGCCTCGAGACGGCGACCCCGGACGGCGCCGGGGTTTCGATCATTCCGGCGGTCGCCGGCGGCTGATCGTTACCTTAGGTAACTCCAGTTACGCATTGTTCATCGAATTGCCCCCTCCGTGAGAGAAGTGGAGGGGGCAATTCTGTGTGGTTGAGCGCGGTAGAGTTGGGGAACGCGTTCCCGGACCGACGGGTCGGGAGCCCTGTATTCATGCTGCGTGCCCGACAAGAAGTAGCCAAAGTGCGTGGGTTTCATGCGGCTTTTGTGCCCTTTGCGGGGCCCGACTTGCCCGGAATTCGGGCGAATTCTCACCACATTCCGGACCGTTCCCGTCCAGAATTCTCGTCCGATTGACCTGTTGCAGACGGCAGTTGGACAGATACATTCAGCCGCGGTCGACGCGTTCCGGCGCACGCCCCCGACCAATGGGGGGTGAGGTCTGACCCGGATCCGCGAAGTGTGGATCTGTGCAAGGGCCAGTAATAGGGGAGTTAGGCATGGCTCAGGGCACCGTCAAGTGGTTCAACGCGGAGAAGGGGTACGGCTTCATCGCGGTCGACGGTGGTGCGGATGTTTTCGTCCACTACAGCGCGATCCAGATGGACGGTTACCGCACCCTGGAAGAGGGGCAGCGGGTCGACTTCGAGATCTCGCAGGGCCAGAAGGGCCCGCAGGCGGACATGGTCCGGCTGGCGACCAGCTGAAGCACGCGTCGGCTGACAGCGACGTTCTTCTGTTTCATCTTCGAAGGGCCCGTACCCATGGGTACGGGCCCTTCGGCATGCCTGGCGCCCCCCTGTTCGCGCGCGGCTGAGCGCCCCTCCGGCAGGCCCGGGGCGCTTGCACTCGGGGGTGCCGAGTGCTAATCATTGGCGTTAGCACTCTGAAGGTGAGAGTGACAGTGATGGACCGGGTCGGTGAGGCCCGCGGGCCAAGTGGGGCAAGGAACCACGCGGCCGGCGAGCCGTCCGTCGCGGGCGCGGGCGCGGTCCGAAGGAATCACCCCCAGTCCTGGAGGGACCACTTCACATGGCCAAGATCATCGCGTTCGACGAGGAGGCGCGGCGCGGCCTCGAGCGCGGCATGAACCAGCTCGCGGACGCCGTGAAGGTGACGCTCGGCCCCAAGGGCCGCAACGTCGTCCTCGAGAAGAAGTGGGGCGCCCCCACGATCACCAACGATGGTGTCTCCATCGCCAAGGAGATCGAGCTCGAGGACCCGTACGAGAAGATCGGCGCCGAGCTGGTCAAGGAAGTCGCCAAGAAGACGGACGACGTCGCCGGTGACGGTACGACCACCGCGACCGTGCTCGCCCAGGCCCTGGTCAAGGAAGGCCTGCGCAACGTAGCCGCCGGCGCCAACCCGATGGCCCTCAAGCGCGGTATCGAGAAGGCCGTCGAGGCTGTCTCCGCCGCCCTGCTGGAGCAGGCGAAGGACGTCGAGACCAAGGAGCAGATCGCCTCCACCGCGTCCATCTCCGCCGCCGACACCCAGATCGGCGAGCTGATCGCCGAGGCCATGGACAAGGTCGGCAAGGAAGGCGTCATCACCGTCGAGGAGAGCAACACCTTCGGCCTGGAGCTCGAGCTCACCGAGGGCATGCGCTTCGACAAGGGCTACATCTCCGCCTACTTCGCGACCGACATGGAGCGCATGGAGGCGTCGCTCGAGGACCCGTACATCCTCATCGCCAACTCCAAGATCGGCTCCGTCAAGGACCTGCTCCCGCTGCTGGAGAAGGTCATGCAGTCGGGCAAGCCGCTGCTGATCATCGCCGAGGACGTCGAGGGCGAGGCCCTGTCGACCCTGGTCGTCAACAAGATCCGCGGCACCTTCAAGTCCGTCGCCGTCAAGGCCCCGGGCTTCGGCGACCGCCGCAAGGCCATGCTCGGCGACATCGCCATCCTCACGGGTGGCGAGGTCATCTCCGAGGAGGTCGGCCTCAAGCTGGAGAACGCGACCCTGGACCTCCTGGGCCGCGCCCGCAAGGTCGTCATCACCAAGGACGAGACCACCATCGTCGACGGTGCCGGCTCCTCGGAGCAGGTCAACGGCCGGGTGAACCAGATCCGCGCCGAGATCGAGAACAGCGACTCCGACTACGACCGCGAGAAGCTGCAGGAGCGCCTGGCGAAGCTCGCCGGCGGTGTCGCGGTCATCAAGGCCGGTGCCGCCACCGAGGTGGAGCTCAAGGAGCGCAAGCACCGCATCGAGGACGCCGTCCGCAACGCCAAGGCGGCCGTCGAGGAGGGCATCGTCGCCGGTGGTGGCGTGGCCCTGCTGCAGGCCTCCCAGGTCTTCGAGAAGCTGGAGCTCGAGGGTGACGAGGCGACCGGCGCCAACGCCGTGCGCATCGCGCTCGAGGCCCCGCTGAAGCAGATCGCCGTCAACGCCGGCCTCGAGGGCGGTGTCGTGGTGGAGAAGGTGCGCAACCTGACCCCGGGCCACGGCCTGAACGCCGCGACCGGCGAGTACGTCGACCTGGTCGCCGAGGGCATCATCGACCCGGCGAAGGTGACCCGTTCCGCGCTGCAGAACGCCGCCTCCATCGCCGCGCTGTTCCTCACCACCGAGGCCGTCATCGCCGACAAGCCGGAGAAGGCCGCCGCGCCGGCCGGCGGCGGCATGCCGGGCGGTGACATGGACTTCTGATCGACCTGACGGTTGATCGCCTGTCCTACGGACGAGGGCGGTGCCCCCAGCCACTGGCTGGGGGCACCGCCCTCGGGCGTTTCACGGTCATGGAGTGACGGCCGGACCGGCACGGTGTGAGCGGCGTCACGTAAGAGGCTTCCCTCGGGTCGGGAATGTGGGGCAGCGCATAGGCGATTACTTAAGCAGCTGCAACAATGCGTGCACACATACCGCCCGGTTTACAGATCCATCCCCGAGGAGCCCCCACGTGACCGTCACGACGCCCGCCTCCCGCGCGGCCCAGCTGCTGTCCCGCCCGATCGCGCTCAACGGTCTCACCGTCCCGAACCGGATCGTGATGGCGCCGATGACCCGCATGTTCTCCCCGGGCGGCATCCCCGGCGAGGACGTGCGCTCGTACTACGCCCGCCGTGCCGCCGCCGGTGTCGGCCTGATCGTCACCGAGGGCACCTACGTGGGCCACGACTCGGCAGGCCAGAGCGACCGCGTGCCGCGGTTCCACGGGGAGGAGCAGCTGGCGGGCTGGGCGAAGGTCGCCGAGGACGTGCACGCGGCCGGCGGCACCGTCGTCCCGCAGCTGTGGCACATCGGCATGGTCCGCAAGGACGGCGACGCCCCCTTCCCGGACGCCCCGGCGATGGGCCCGTCGGGCCTGGTCACGGCGGGCGCCGAGCCCACCGGCAAGGCGATGACGCAGGCCGACCTGGACGCCGTCATCGGCGCGTTCGCCGAGGCCGCGGCCGCGGCCGAGCGCATCGGCTTCGACGGTGTGGAGCTCCACGGCGCCCACGGCTACCTCGTCGACCAGTTCCTGTGGGAGGGCACCAACCGCCGCACCGACGCCTACGGCGGCGACCCGGTGGCCCGCACCCAGTTCGCCGCGGAGATCGTCGCCGCGGTCCGCGAGGCGGTCTCGGCCGACTTCCCGGTCATCTTCCGCTACTCGCAGTGGAAGCAGCAGGACTACACCGCCCGGCTCGCCGAGACCCCCGAGGAGCTGGAGGCCATCCTGACCCCGCTCGCCGCGGCCGGCGTCGACGTCTTCCACGCCTCCACCCGCCGCTACTGGGTGCCGGAGTTCGACGGCTCGGACCTGAACCTGGCGGGCTGGACGAAGAAGATCACCGGCAAGCAGGTCATCACCGTCGGCTCGGTCGGCCTGGACGGCGAGTTCCTGGCCGCCTTCCAGGGCCAGGGCTCCGAGGTCAAGGGCATCGACAACCTCCTCGACCGGCTGGAGGCCGACGAGTTCGACATGGTCGCCGTGGGCCGTGCGCTGCTCCAGGACCCCGAGTGGGCCGCCAAGGTGCTCGCCGACCGCTTCGACGAGCTGAAGCCGTACGACGCTGCCGCGGTGAAGACCCTCAGCTGACCTGGTTTCCCGGGCACTTGTGATCGTCCCCGCCCGTTTCCCTGATGACCAGTGAGGGAGCGAGCATGACGACGAGTGAGTCACAGGCCCGGCCGGCGGGGACCGCCGGACCCGTGGTGCGCACCGCCTCCGGCGCGGTGCGCGGCCGCCACGAGGAGGGTCTGGCGGTCTTCCGGGGCATACCCTTCGCCGAACCCCCGGTCGGCGAGGCCCGGTTCCAGGCCCCCCGCCCGGCCCGTCCCTGGGGCGGCACCCGGGAGGCGTACGCCTTCGGGCCGCCTCCCCCGCAGGACCTCGGCCTGCAGGGCCGGCCGGGCGCGGAGACCGGCCCCACGGGCGACGACTGGCTGACCGTGAACGTATGGACGCCCGAGGCGGACCCGTCCGCCCGCCGCCCGGTCATGGTGTGGATCTACGGCGGCTCCTACAAGATGGGTCACGCCGGCCAGCCGGCCTACGACGCACAGCGCATCGCCCGGGAGCGCCACGTCGTCGTGGTCACCTTCAACTACCGGGTGGGCGTGGAGGGTTTCACCCGCCTGGACGGCGCACCGGCCAACCGGGGCCTGCTGGACCAGGTGGCCGCGCTGGAGTGGGTGCGGGAGAACATCGCGGGGTTCGGCGGCGACCCCGACCTGGTTACCGTCTTCGGCGAGTCGGCCGGAGCGGGTTCGATCGCCTCGCTGCTGGCGATGCCGGGGGCCCGCGGCCTGTTCCGGCGGGCGGTGGCCCAGAGCGTGCCCGGCACGTTCTTCTCCGACGAGTTGGCGCGGGACATGGCCCGGGCGCTCGCGGCGGAGGCGGGCCGCAAGCCCACGGCGGCCGACCTGACCGATGTGGACCCACGTCAACTCATCGCGGCCGGGCAGGCCTTGGGCGCCAGGATGGCCCAGTACACGGACCGCTGGGGTCAGGCGGCACCGACGGTCACGCCCTTCTCGCCGGTGGTCGACGGCGATGTCCTGCCCACCACGCCCTGGCGGGCCCTGGCGGCGGGCGCGGCCCGGGAGGTGGACCTCCTCGTCGGCCACAACCGCGACGAGGCACGGCTGTTCCTCGTCCTGGGCGGCATGCTGGGCAGGGTCACGGACGAGCAGGTGACCGGGGTCCTGCGGCTGCTGGCCCCGGGCGGCGAGGCGGGCGAGCGGGCCTACCGATCGGCCTTCCCCGACGTCTCCCCGACCGCGCTGTGGGAACGCGTCCAGACGGACTGGCTGTTCGCCATGCCGACCCTGCGACTGGCCGAGGCCCAGCTGGCGGGCGGCGGCGGAGCCCATGTCTACGAGCTGACCTGGCCGGCCCCCGGCAGTGGCGGCGTCCTGGGCGCCTGCCACACCCTGGACGTCACCCTGCTCTTCGGCGGCTACGGCGCCGACCTGGGGAGGCTGCTCTTCGCCGGGGCGGACGTACCGGCCGAGGCGAAGCAGCTGTCGTCCCGCTTCCGCCGTGCGTGGACGTCCTTCGCCCGGACGGGAGACCCGGGCTGGCCGGCGTACGACACCGAGGCACGCCTGGTGCAGGTACTCGACGCGGACCCGACGGTCACGGCCTACCCGGAGGAGCGCAGCAGACGCCTGTGGGAGGGGCACGAGTTCCTCCCCCTGCCGCTGCTCGGCTAGAGGTTGCCCATGGGCTCGATGTCGACGTGCACGGGTGTGCCCCACACCCGCAGCACCTCGTAGTCGGTGAACTCGTGCACGAGCCGGTAGGCCATCGCGGGCCGTGATCCGCGCCGCTGGGCGGCGAGATAGGCCTCCGCCTCACGCCGGTCCCGCCGCGGTGTCCCGCACAGCTGCCACTCCTGCCCGTTCCACGCCTCCGGCAGCCAGCGCTGCTGCGGCTGCGGACGGTCGGCGCGGACGCCGTAGCGGGACGGCGCGCCGGTCACCGGCCCGGCCGGACTCGGCCGGCTCCCGTACTCCGACCGCCGGGCGGCCCGGCGCCGGGTCTCGCAGAGCAGGCACAGATCGGGCGCGCTCTCGTCGACGGGCCCCTGCGGATGCTCGGGGCACCGGGTGCTGGGCGCGCCGCTCCCGACGCCCTCGTCCACCAGGTCGAGCGCCCGGCGCAGATCGGCCTTGATCTCGTGCAGCCGGGCGTCCGGGGTGTCGGCGCCCAGCGCCTCCCCGTGTTCCCCGAGGAGCCGAAGCGCCCGTCCTAGGGCGGCGAGCTGGGTGTGGTTCATGGTGTCCGACGGTAGCGCGTCCGTGTAGAACGGGGGCGTGCCCGTCCTGCCGAACCGGCTCGTAGCCGCCCTGCACCGCTTCAACGCCGCGTACCCCTGGGATCACAACGCGCACTATCACCGCTGGCTGCTGCGGCAGCTGCCGCGCCGGTTCGGTGCGGCGCTGGACGTCGGGTGCGGCAGTGGCGATCTGGTCCGGGCGCTGGCCGCGCGTGCGGAGGCGGTCCTCGGGGTGGACGCCGATCCCCGGATCCTGGCCGGCGCCCGGGAGCTGACCGGGCAGGACGCCCCTGTCACCTACACCCTGGCCTGCGCCCCGGACGGTCTTCCGCCCGGCCGCTACGACGTCATCACCTGTGTCGCCGTGCTCCATCACCTGCCCTTCGCCGACACCCTCACCCGGCTGCGGCGGGAGCTGGCGCCGGGCGGCACCCTGGTGGTCGTCGGCTGTGCCCGGGCCGCGAGGCCGCGCGATCACTGGCTCGGCCTGGCCGCGATACCGCTCAACGCGCTGACCGGGTGGGTGAAGAACCGCGGGCGGCCGGCCCCCCACAGGCCGGTGTCCATGACCGCGCCCGTCCGGGAGCCCGGGATGACCTACGACGAGGTCGGGCGGGAGGCCCGCCGGCTGCTGCCCGGGGCCCGGTTCCGGCGGCGGCTCTTCTGGCGTTACACGCTGGTCTGGCGGGCTCCCTGAAGGCCCTGGTGGATCAGGCTGCCGTCGCGGCACGGGACCGCGGTGTCGCTCAGCGGCACCGGGGCCACGGCGTTGACCAAGGGGATGACGACGATGTCGGTGGCACAGGCGGCGGTGTCGGTGAGGGTCCAGCCGCCTTCGGTGTACGAGTCGCCGACGGCCGGGGCGGCGGCGTGCGCGGGGGCGGCAAGGGCGGCGGCGGAGACCGTGAGGGCGGCGGTGGCCAGGAGCTTCTTCATCATGCCCGGGGAAACGACCCGCCCTGCGCTGCGTCACGCGGATGCGCCCGACCGGGGCCGCGAGGATCCGGCGGGCCGCAGGCGCCCGGTCCTGAGGCGTCCGGGGGCAACTCCCGTCGGGGGCGTGCCCTTGCCGGGGGTTTCTTCGTCGTGCCCGGGGAAACGGCCCGCCCCTGCGGTGCGTCATGCGGATGTGTCCGGCCGGGGCTGCCACGGTCCGGTGGGCCGGAGGCGCCCGGTCCTGAGGCGTCCGGGGCAACTCCCGTCGGGGGCGTGCCCTTGCCGGGGGTTTCTTCGTCGTGCCCGGGGAGACATTCGTCCCCACGGTGCGTCACGCGGATGCGTCCGGCCGGGGCGGTGGCACAGGGGCGGCCGGTGCCTGGTCGTCGGTGTCAAGTCGGTTCGGTCGTCCCGGCTTTGCTCGGACGGTGCATGGCGTCCGGCAGGCCGAAGAAATACGTCGCCGTGAAACCGACCGCGTACCCCGTGAGCAGGCCGCCCGCGTAGATCGCCGTCGCCGTCCCCGCGCCCCGGTTCCCCGTCAGCAGCGGGAACAGGGCCCAGCCCGAGGGGCCGATCGCCGTCGCGCCCACCCGGGTTCCGAGCATCGCGAAGAAACCGACGAAGGCCCCGCCCGCCGCCCCGCCCGCGCAGGCGGTCAGGAACGGCCGGCCGAGGGGGAGCGAGACGCCGTAGACGAGCGGCTCGCCGATGCCCAGCAGCCCGGCCGGGAGGGCCGAGCGGATCGTCGTCCGCAGGGAGACGTCGTGGTGCAGGCGGACGTACAGCGCGAGCGCGGCGCCGACCTGGCCCGCGCCCGCCATGGCCAGCAGGGGGAGCAGGACGGTGTAGCCCTGCTGTTCGATGAGGGTGGTGTGGATGGGGATGAGGGCCTGGTGCAGGCCCAGCATGACCAGCGGCAGGAAGAGCCCGCCGAGGACGAGCCCGGCCACGGCTCCGGCGGTCGCGAGGAGCCAGTTCGCCGCCGTGCCGATCGCGGAGGCCAGCGCGCCCGCCGCGTACATCAGGCCGTACAGCGTCACCAGGCCGGAGACCAGCACGGTGACCGCGGGGGTCAGCAGCACGTCCAGCGCGCCCGGCACCCGGCCCCGGACCCACTTCTCCACCCGGGTCGCGAGCAGCGCCGCCGCGAGCGCGCCGAGCACCCCGCCCTGGCCGGGGGCGAGGTGCGTCCCGAACACCGTCACCTTCGTCACGCCCGGGTAGACGACGACGGCCGCGACCGCGCCGCCCAGTACGGGCGTCCCGCCGAACTCCTTGGCCGTGTTGTGGCCGACGAACACCGCGATCAGCGCCAGGAAGGCGGAGGCGATCGAGGAGAGGGCCGGGGTCAGGGCGGACAGCCAACCGCTGTTCACCAGCAGCCCGTTGAGCCCGGCGAGGATGCCGCAGCCGATCAGGGCGGGGATCAGCGGGACGAAGACGTTCGCGACCCGGCGCAGGGCGGCCTTGACCGGGGTGGCGTTGCGCTGCCGCAGCTCCTCCTTCAGCCGGGCCCCGCGGTCCTCCGGCCGCCCCGCGGCGACCCGCGCCGCCACCTCCGCCGTGACCTTCTCGACCACCCCGGGTCCGAGCACGAGCTGGCGGCCGGAGCCGTCGGACACCACCCCGAGCACACCGGGCAGGGCCCGCAGCCCCTCCTCGTCGGCGGCCGTCGGGTCGGCGAGGGTCAGGCGGAGACGGGTCATGCAGTGGGCCACGGAGGTGACGTTGGCCGGACCGCCGACCAGGGTGAGGACGGCGGCCGCGGTGGAGGCGGGGTCGTTGCGCACGCCCCGAGCGTGCGGGTCAGCGGGGCGCGTGCGCCAGCGCGGCACGCAGATGACCGCCGGACTCCTCCAGAAGGCGGGCGGCCGTCGGGCCGTCGACACCGGAGAGGAGGGCCAGGATGGCGTTCTTCACCTCGCCGCCGGACTCGGTCAGGGCCCGCTCGATCTCGTCGTCGCCCGCTCCGGTGGCCAGCGCGACGATACGGCGGGAGCGGGCCCGCAGCTTGTCGTTGGAGGCCCGGACGTCGACCATCAGGTTCCCGTACGTCTTGCCGAGCCGGATCATCGTGATGGTCGAGAGCATGTTCAGGACCAGCTTCTGGGCCGTGCCGGCCTTCAGCCGGGTGGAGCCGGTGATCAGCTCCGGCCCGACGACGACCTCGATGCCGTGCTCGGCGGCGGCCGCGAGAGCGCTGTGCTCGTTGCAGGCCAGGCCGACGGTCAGCGCGCCCAGGGCGCGGGCGTGTTCGACGGCGCCGATCGCGTAGGGGGTGCGGCCGGAGGCGGAGACGCCGACCACGGTGTCGTCGGCGGTGAGCTTCAGCGCGTCCAGATCCCTGCGGGCCAGCTCCCGGGAGTCCTCGGCGCCCTCGACGGAGGTCACCATCGCCTCCGGCCCGCCCGCGATCAGCCCGACGACCTGCGCGGGATCGGTGTTGAAGGTGGGCGGGCACTCGGAGGCGTCCAGCACCCCGAGCCGGCCGGCGGTGCCCGCACCGGCGTAGACCAGCCGGCCGCCGCGGGCCATGCGCTCGGCGACGGCGTCGATGGCGGCGGCGATCCGGGGAAGCTGGGTGCCGACGGCGGCGGGCACACCGCTGTCCTCGGCGTTCATCAGGCGGGCGATGTCGAGGGTGGGCAGACGGTCGATGTCGGCGAGCTCGGGCCGGAAGGCCTCGGTGGTCAGGGAAGCCAGCTGGCTGCGCAGATCAGGGGAGGTCATGGGGGGCGGCTCTCTCAGGTCTGGGTGCCGTTGCGCGTGCTGTCGGTCACCTGGGGCTGGTGCGGTGCCGATGCGCCAGCGCCTCGTACGACGCGGCCAGCGCGGGCGCCGCCGTCTCGTACGTGCGCTGGGCCACTCCCACGAACAAGCAGTCCACCACGAGCAGTTGACTGGTCCGCGAGGACATCGCGGCCGGTCGCAGCTCGCTCTCCCGTGAGGTGGACGTGGTCAGTACGTGGTCGGCGTACTGCGTGACCGGCGAGTCCGGCCGGCCGGTGATGGCCACGGTCGTGGCCCCGTGCTCGAAGGCGACCCGCAGCGGCTCGATGACGTCCCCCGTCGAGCCGGAGTGGGTGATCGCGATCGCCACGTCACCCGGGCGGAGCTGCACCGCGTTGGTCACCGCGAGGTGCGGATCGCTGTGGGCGTGGGCTATGAGGCCTATGCGCAGGAGCTTCTGGGTCAGGTCCTGGGCGACGAGCCCCGAGGCCCCTATGCCGTACACGTCGGTACGGCGGGCCCCGGCCAGCGCGCCGACAGCGGCTCCGAGCTGGGCGGTGTCGAGCCCGGCGGCCGTGTCGGCGAGGGTCTGCTGCTCCTCGTAGGCGAGCTTGGTGACGACGTCGGCGATGGGGTCGTCCACCGCGATGTCGGTCGTGATCGCGGGCGCGCGGCCCGACTGCTGCTGCGCGGCCAGCCCGGCGAGGGCGAGCCGCAGGTCCCGGTAACCCGGGTAGCCGAGCAGGCGGGCGGTGCGCACGACGGTGGCCTCGCTGGTGCCGGTCAGTTCGGCGAGGCCGGTGACCGTCAGGGCGGCGCAGCCGGCCGGGTCGCTCGCGACGGCCTCCGCGACCCGGTGCATGGACCGGGTCATGGAAGGGGCGAGGGTGCGCACCTTGGCGGCGAGGGAACCGCCCGGACTGCCGAAAATTTCCTTCACGTCCTGGGTCACGAATGAAAGATATTTTCGGCACGGCGCCGTGGTCAAGAGTGCGCACAATGGGTTCCATGGAACCCGTCACTCCCCTTGAGCAGGCCCTGCATGCCGCCCGAGCCCTGGTGCTCGCCGATCTGGTCGCGGGCCAGGTCGCGGAGGCGGACGTGGTCTCGCTGGTCGAGGACTCCGTCGCCGAGCGGCGCTGGTGGGTCGAGCAGTGGCCGGACGGCGCGGTCTATGTCGCCGGGCTGGTCGCGCAGGACGTGCAGGACGCCCTGCTGGACCGGTACGGCCGCTGGCCGCTGTGCCCGGTGTGCGGCACCGGCGATCCGCACGCGCTGGACGTGGAGCCCGAACTGGGCCCCGACCCGCACTGGGTGTGCCACAAGGCGGGCGTGAAGGTCGCGGCGGTGGGTTCGCTGGGCTCGGCCACGGGCGGAATGGCCTCTTCGTGACCCTGTACATCGACCCGCCGGCCTGGCCGGGACACGGCCGCATGTGGTCACACCTGGTCAGTGACGTGTCCTACGACGAACTCCACGCGTTCGCCGAGCGGCTGGGCGTGCCGAGGCGCGCCTTCGAGCGCGACCACTACGACCTGCCCTCGCACCGGTACGCGGACGCGGTGGCGGCCGGCGCGGTGCAGGTCGGCAGCCGCGAGGTGGTGCGGCTGCTGCACTCCTCGGGCCTGCGCCGGCGCAAGGGCAGGGGGGCTCAGGCCCGGCGGATGTAGAGCTGGAGCCCGTCGTCCAGGCCGTGCTCGTCGTGGGCGCGGCGCTCCTCCTCCACGGTCGCCCGGGTGAACCCGGCCCGGGACGCCACGCGCTGGGAGGCGGCGTTGGCGTGCTCGATGGTCGCGAACACCATCTCGACGTCGTCGCGGGCCAGCGCCCAGTCCGTCAGCACGCGCAGCGCCTCGGAGGCGTACCCCTGGCCGCGGGCGCCCTCGACGAGGTCGTAGCCGACCTCCACCCAGCCGTGCTCGTCCGGTGCGCCGTGGAAGCCCATCCCGCCGACCGCGCGGCCGTCCTCGTGCCGGACGAGGGCGAAGACCCCGAACTCCGGCCGGTGCACGCCGGCTTCGTATGCCTTGACCAGGGAGCCGGACGCCGCCCGGGTGCCCTCGTAGGGGCCGCCCTCGATCCAGTCCAGGCCGCCGTCGCCGCCGAGGGACAGATCACGGGCGGCGGCCGGACGCAGGCCGGTGAGCGTGATGCGCTCGGCCGGGATGACGAGGTTGTTGTTCCAGCGCCACTCGGTGACCGGGGCGCGGCCGGGCAGCTCGCCGCGGCCGGTGGCCCACAGCAGGGTCGGCCAGGGGGCGGGGCCGGGCTGGACGTGCGGGAAGAGGCAGGCCAGGAGGGAGGTGACGAGCTCGGCGGGCGGCTCGTAGCCGATCCCGAGGCCCTCGGCCATGTCGTGCGTGTGCAGCAGCACCTCGGCGACGCCCATCGCGGCGAATCCCTGGGCGTCGGCGCTGCGGAAGGGGTAGGGGTGGAAGGCGCGCACGCCGGGCGGGGCGGTGCGGACGGCGGCGGCGAGCAGGGCGCCGGTCGTCTCGACGACGTGCAGCAGGCCCGCGTTGCCGGTGCCCTCGTCCAGGAAGGTCAGCTCGAAGGGGACGTAGGCGTCCTGCGCCCGTCCGGCCAGGTTGCCGGCGTAGGCGATGAGGTCGTCGGCCACATGGACGGCGGTGGCATGGCAGTCCCACTCCAGCCGCCCGGCCCGTACGGCCTTCCAGTCCCGGTCGACCGCCGCCCGCAGCGCCGCCGTGCAGCCCGCCACGGCCTCGGTCACATCGTCCCCGCTCATCGGTCGCATGGGGCGAACCCTAGGGTGCCGACTCCCTCAGGTCGACAGCATTTCCAGCTCGGCGGAGATGTTGTAGCGGGCGGTGGCCTCCCAGTGCTCCTGCCCGTAGGGGGTGCGGAACAGCCGTGGCAGGCCCAGGAGTTGGCGCAGAACCGCCGAACGTCCCTGCCGGAAGGCGTCGTTCGGCACGAAGTGGTACTCCTCGCGCACCTCGGCGGCGTAGGCGGCGTACGCCGACGGCGGCGCGGCCAGGATCGCGAGGTCGGCGTCGCACAGCACCTGGCCGTCCCGGTCGTCGTCGGCCGGGTCGTGCGTGGCGGTGAGCCGGACCAGTCGGGCCACCTCGGCGGTCTTGTCCCGCGCCACCCCGGCCTCGGGTAGGGCGCGTTCGGCGAGGCGGGCGGAGCGCTCCTCGTTCGTCGACCGCTCGGGCAGATAGACCGCGTCGTGGAACCAGGCGGCCAGACGTACGACGTCCGGGTCGTCCGCGTAGGTCTCCAGCACGTCGACGCGGTCCAGGACCGCCGCCAGATGCTCGACGGTGTGGTAGCGGCGCTGCGGTTCCTGCCAGCGGCGCAGCAGGGCATCCGCGTACCGGTACGGGTCCGGGGCGCAGGAGTCGTCGTCCCGTGTCGCGAGCAGGGCGCGCAGCCAGCGGGAACGCAGGTCGTCGAGATCGGCCATGCCGTCATTCTCCCGCCCGGCGACCCGGTGCACCTAGCGTGGCCCCATGACTGACGTACAGGAACCACGGGATCCCGCACTGCCCGGCCGGCTGCTCGCCATCGAGCGGGACGCGCTGATACCGCTGCTGCGGTCGCGGCCGGACGCGGACTTCGCGCTGCCGGTCGCCGCGTGTCCGGGGTGGTCGGTGCGGGATGTGCTGGCGCACTGTTCGGCCGCGTTGCTGCGGGTGGTGGAGGGCCGCTTCGAGAAGGGCGTGTTCTCGCCCGAGTCCAACGACCGGGACATCGCCGAGCGGGCCGCGTGGCCGAACGCGCGGGTCGTGGACGAGCTGGAGCGCGGGATGACCGAGGCCGGGCCGGTGATCGCCGAGGCCGGCGGGGTGCTCGACATGATCGCGCTGGGGGAGTGGGTGCACGCGGGTGACGTGCGCGACGTCTTCGGTGCGCCGGGGGCGTACGCGGGGGCCGGGCTGCCGGACGCCCTGACGCTGCTCGTCCGGGTCACGCGTGAGAAGGAACACCTGCCCCTGCACGCCGACCTCGACGACGTGGACGAGCCGCTGCGGCTCGGGGCGGCGGCCGCGGCGGGCCCGCCCGCGCGCTACATCGGCGAGGCGGCCACGCTCGTCCGGCTGTACTCGGGGCGGCCGGTGAACGGGGCCGGGTACGAGCTGGCCGGTGCGCGGGAGGGGGAACTCAACATCTTCGGGTGAAGGGCGCTCCCGCACAGGCGTAGTCTTGGAATTGGACTAGACCTGTAGCCGCCGATGAATGGGGTGCCATGAGCAAGCGTGCAGTCCTGGAGGTGATCGCGCTCGACGTCGAGGACGCGGTCGCCGCCCAGGCCGGAGGCGCGGACCGGCTGGAGCTGGTCACCGACATGGCGGCCGACGGGCTCAGCCCGGCGCCCGCCACCGTCGCCGGGATCCGGGCGGCCGTCGACATCGACCTGCGCGTGATGCTCCGCCTCGCGGACGGCTTCGCCGCCGGGGACGTCCCGCGGCTCGTGGCGGTGGCCGGCGAGCTGCGCGAGGCCGGTGCCGACCAGTTCGTCCTCGGCTTCCTCGGCCCGGACGGCGGGGTCGACCTGGCCGCCGTGGAGCGGGTGGCCGGCGCGCTGGACGACTGCTCCTGGACCTTCCACCGGGCGATCGACCGCGCCGCCGACCGCGACGCCCTGCGCAAGCAGCTCGCCGACCTGCCCGGCCTGGACACCTACCTCACGGCGGGCGCCGCCGGCGGGGTGGACGACGGGCTGCCGACGCTGGTCGCGGAGGCGGCCCGGCGCGGGGAGCCGGGGTACGACCGGACACTCCTGGTCGGCGGCGGCCTGCGCCTGGAGCACGTCCCGCGGCTGCGGGCCGCCGGCATCGACGCCTTCCACATCGGCGGCGCGGCGCGGCCCTCCGGGTGGCAGGGGCCGGTCTCCGCGGCGGCCGTGGGCGAGTGGCGCAGGGTGCTGGACGGGCGGTAGGGGCTCGGGCCGTCAGGCCAACTGGGCCGGCAGCGGGGCCGCGTGGGTCACGATCAGACCCGACACCGCTCGCGTGAGCGCCACGTACAGCCGGCGCAGACCCGTCCGTTCGTCCGGCTCGCCGTCCACCACCGCCCGGGGCTCGTCCAGGACCACGTAGTCGTACTCCAGACCCTTGGCGAGGGACGCCGGGACCAGGGTGAGGCGGGTCTCCCGGGTGGTCTCCTCGCCGGGGGCGAGGTGGCCGATCCCCGCCGCCGTCAGGGCCTCGGCCAGCGCCGGGACGCGGGCGTCGGCGGCGATCAGACCCGTAGAGCCCTCGTTGCGCAGCAACTCCTCGCACGCGGCGACCACTTCGGAGGTCTCCGTGACCGTACGGATCTCGAAGAAGCCGGGGTTCTCACGGACCGAGGCGACCGGGGTGAGGCCGGGCGCGATGTGCGGGAGGAGGCGGGAGGCGTACGTGATGACGTCCGTGGGCACGCGGAAACCGGCCGTCAGCTCCTCGATGACGCCCTCGCGCTTGCCGAGGTGGGCCAGCGCCTCGTCCCAGCTGCGGGTCGCCCAGGGGGTCGTGCCCTGCGCCAGGTCGCCGAGGACGGTCGCGCTGCCGGTGGTGCAGCGGCGGCCGACGGCCCGGTACTGCATGGGGGAGAGGTCCTGCGCCTCGTCGAGGACGACATGGCCGAGCGAGTGCGTGCGCTGGATCTGGTCCGCCGCCTCGTCGATCAGCACCGCGTCCGCCGGCGCCCACCTGGCCGACTTCACACTGCGCACCGGCCTGGCCCACAGGATCGTCTTCTGCTCGTCCTCGTCCAGGATCCCGGCGGCGTGCTCGGCCAGGAAGTCCGCGTCCGTCAGCAGGCGCAGCACCAGCTTGGCCGGGTCCACCACCGGCCAGACCGCCTTCACCGCCGCCTTCACCGCGCTGTTGCGGGCCACGGCGTCCTGCACACGGTCGTCCGGTGCCTCCCCGGACCGCTCCATCTGCACCAGCACCGCGTGCGCGATCCGCTGCGGCAGGGCCTCGCGGGCGGCGCCGTAGCGGATGTCCCGCGCCAGCAACTCCCGGACGATCTCCTCCAGTTCGTACGACGGAAGCCGCCAGCGCCGCGAGCCGCGCACCACCACGACCGGCTCCGTCGGCAGGGTCACATGCGAGTACAGGGCCCGGCGCAGCACCTCGGCCATCCTGGCGTCGCCCTTGATCACGGCGGCGGCCGCGTCGTCCGTGCCGCGCACCTCCACATGCGCGACCAGGTCGTCGACGGTGGCCTGCTGCACCGTCAACTCGCCCAGCGCGGGCAGGACCTGCTCGATGTAGTGCAGGAAGGACCGGTTCGGCCCGATCACCAGGGTGCCGGTGCGGGCCAGCCGCTCCCGGTGCGCGTAGAGGAGGTAGGCGACCCGGTGCAGGCCGACGGCGGTCTTCCCGGTGCCGGGGCCGCCCTGGACACAGACCGTCCCGGACAGACCGGAGCGGACGATCTCGTCCTGCTCGGGCTGGATGGTGGCGACGATGTCCCGCATGGGGCCGACGCGCGGCCGCTCGATCTCCTGCTGGAGCAGCTTGCTGGTCTTCGCCCGCTCCTCCGGGTCGGACAGGTGCTCGTCCTCGTAGGCCGTGAGGTCACCGCCGGTGTAGCCGAAGCGGCGGCGCAGCCCGACGTCCATCGGGTCCTTCTTGGACGCCCGGTAGAAGGGCTGCGAGACCGGAGCTCGCCAGTCGATGACCATCGGGTCGCCGCCCGCGTCGTGCACGTGCCGGCGCCCGATGTAGAACTGCTCGCCCTCCGCGCCCTCGGCCCGGTCCGCGCCCGGTGAGTGCAGGTAGTCCAGCCGGCCGAAGAACAGCGGGGTGTCGCTGAGGTCGGCCAGCGCCTTGATCCGCTCGTCGATCTGGTGGGCCAGCACTTCGGCGTTGACCCAGTTCGCGGTGACGTCCCGGATGTCCAGCGCCTCCACGTCCTCGCGCATGGCGCGCAGCGCGGCACGGGAGGAGGCGAGGTGGGAGCGCTCTCGGGCGAGGGGATCGTCGGCGGGCACGGGCGTGGACACGGGGATGCCTCCGGTGGACCTGCTGGGTGGCTACGACGGTGCCGCCCGGTTTCCGACCGGGCGACGGCACTCCGCGGAGGGGAGGCGGGCAAGAGCGGAGATTTTAGGTGAACGGCCGGGGAGGAGACCAATGGTTTTCCCGGCCGCTTGTCCCCGCCCCGTCCCGCGCCGCCCGACCCCTAGGGGACACGGGCCCCTTGTAGTAGGGGGCGGAGTCCACCCGGAGAGCTACGCGGAGCGGTCCCGGATTGGCTCCGGAGACCGATGCCGTTCGGGTGTCCGGCGATCCACCATGGAGACATGAGCGCAGCAACCATCTCCCCCTCTCCCGGCCGCCCACCGGCCGGCGCCACGGCCGTGGACGGCCCGCACCACCACCCGCTCGGCAACGCCCTGCGCGCCGTCAAGGTGTTCCTCGAGGCCGCGTTCAGCGTGGTCATCCTCGGCGAGTACGGCGAGGAAGCGGGCATACGCCGTAAGTGACGGCACCGGCCGGGCGGCAGTGCCCGCGGCGGGCCGCCGGCTCAGCCCTCCGCCAGGATCTCGTCCGCGTCCACGATCCGGTAGGCGTAGCCCTGTTCGGCCAGGAAGCGCTGGCGGTGGGCGGCGAAGTCCTGGTCGATGGTGTCGCGGGCGACGACCGAGTAGAAGTGCGCCTGGTGGCCGTCGGCCTTGGGACGCAGGACGCGGCCGAGGCGCTGGGCCTCCTCCTGACGGGAGCCGAAGGTGCCGGACACCTGGACGGCGACCGTGGCCTCGGGCAGGTCGATGGAGAAGTTGGCGACCTTGGAGACGACGAGCACGCTGATCTCGCCCTCACGGAAGGCGTCGAAGAGCTTCTCGCGCTGGGCGTTGGAGGTCTCGCCCTTGATGACGGGGGCGTTCAAGTGCTCGCCCAGTTCGTCCAGTTGGTCGATGTACTGGCCGATGACGAGGATCTGCTGCCCGGCGAACCGGCGCACGATCGCCTCCGTCACCTTCCGCTTGGTGTCCGTCGTCGCGCAGAAGCGGTACTTCTCCTCCGTCTCGGCGGTGGCGTACGCCAGGCGCTCGGAGTCCGTCAGGTTCACCCGGACCTCGACACAGTCGGCCGGCGCGATGTACCCCTGCGCCTCGATCTCCTTCCAGGGCGCGTCGAACCGTTTCGGCCCGATGAGGGAGAACACGTCCGACTCGCGGCCGTCCTCACGGACGAGGGTGGCCGTGAGACCGAGCCGCCGCCGCGCCTGCAGGTCGGCGGTGAACTTGAAGACGGGAGCGGGCAGCAGATGGACCTCGTCGTAGACGATCAGGCCCCAGTCCCGGGAGTCGAAGAGTTCCAGGTGCGGGTAGACGCCCTTCCGCCTGGTCGTCAGTACCTGGTAGGTGGCGATGGTGACCGGGCGGATCTCCTTCCTCGTGCCGCTGTACTCGCCGATCTCGTCCTCGGTCAGCGAGGTCCGCTTCACCAGCTCGTGCTTCCACTGCCGGGCGGAGACGGTGTTCGTGACGAGGATGAGCGTGGTCGACTTGGCCTGCGCCATCGACCCCGCCCCGACCAGCGTCTTTCCGGCACCACAGGGCAGGACCACGACGCCGCTGCCGCCGTGCCAGAAGTTCTCCACGGCCTGCTTCTGGTACGGCCTGAGCGCCCAGCCGTCCTCCAGCAGCTCGATCGGGTGCGCCTCACCGTCGACGTACCCGGCGAGATCCTCGGCCGGCCAGCCCAGCTTCAGCAGCACCTGCTTGATCTGCCCGCGCTCGGACGGGTGCACGACGACCGTGTCCGGGTCGATCCGCGCCCCGACCAGCGGGGTGATCCGCTTGGACCTCAGCACCTCCTCCAGCACCGGCCGGTCGGTGCTGGTCAGCACGAGCCCGTGCGCGGGGTGCTTGCTCAGCGTCAGCCGCCCGTAGCGGTCCATGGTCTCGGCGATGTCCACGAGCAGCGCGTGCGGCACCGGATACCGGCTGTACTGCACCAGCGCGTCCACCACCTGCTCGGCGTCGTGCCCGGCGGCGCGCGCGTTCCACAGCCCGAGCGGGGTCACCCGGTAGGTGTGGATGTGCTCGGGTGCCCGCTCCAGCTCGGCGAACGGCGCGATGGCCCGACGGCAGTCGTCGGCCCGCTCGTGGTCGACCTCCAGGAGCAGGGTCTTGTCCGACTGGACGATCAGCGGTCCGTTCACGTACAGCACACACCCTTTCCACAACGGCCAAACGTCCAGTGTGCCGCATCCGCCGCGGAACCGGGTCAGTCCTCCGCCAGCTCCGCCACGCCCGTGATCCGGTGCAGCGGATAGGTGCGCACCTCGTCCGCCGTGTGGTCGTACGCCGTGACGAAACCGCCCTCCACCTTGACCGGGGCGATGACGCGCTGGCTGGCCGCGCCCTCGGCGTTCACGTAGCCGATCCAGAGCGACTCGCCGGTCAGGACGGCGGCCTGCATGGTGGCCAAGGTCTCGGCGGAGGACGTACGGGGCAGCTCCCCGCCCGCCAGGGGCGCGTCGCCGGCGGGCTTGCGCGGGGCGGTGGCCGCAAGGTCGCCCGCCCGGATCGCGCGGATCGCCGCCCCGAGCAGCGTGGCGTCGGGCGCCGGCGGGCCGTCCGGGACCGGCTCGGGAGCGGTGCGCGGCGGGGTGCGGTGGGCGTGGGCGCGGGCGATCAGGACGTCACCCTCGGCGGACTCGGCGGCCGGGGCGTAGCCCATCGCCCGCAGACCCTCCAGCAGCGTCGCCGGGTCCGACTGGGCGGCCAGCACGGTCGGGGCGAGGCGACGCAGACCCAGGGCGGCGCCCCGCCTGTCGGCCAGGATCTCGTTCAGCAGGGTGTCGTCGTCGCAGCGCACGTACGCCGAGGCCGCGCCGACCCGGAGGTGACCGTGCCTGCGGGCCACGTCGTCGATCAGATAGGCGAGCGGCTGCGGCACCGGGGTGCGGGAGTGCTCGGTGAGGAAGGCGTGCAGATCGGCGGCGGTACGGCCGGCGTCCAGGGCGCGCCGTACCGAGGCCGGGGTGAAGCGGTACACGGTCGCACCGCCCTTGGACTCCACGTCCGCGAGCACGCCGAGGAGATCGGCGAGCGGCCGCTGCAGCGGCCCCGGCGCCACCGCCGTCAGGTCGGCCTGGAGCAGCACGTGGTCCAGCGGCTCGGGCAGGAGCGGCGCGAGCAGGCGGGCTGCGGCGGCCGTCGCCACGGCCTGCTCCGCGGGCGAGAGCGCGGCGGGTGCGGCGGCCGGACGGTGGTGATGGTGCACGGGCAGCTTGTCCCCGGGGCCGACGGGCTCGGCGGAGCCGGTGGCGGCGGACGAGGAGGCGGCGAAGGCCGGGGAACCGGCCGGCGCGGCGGCACCCCGGGCGCCCGATCCGGCGCGCGAGCCGGTTCCCGCAGGCAGGCCCAGCAGCGCCCGCCCGTGTGCCGACAGCGCGCCCCGCCCCGTGATGCCCAGCAGCTCCGCCTCGGACAGCGTCCAGCGGGCCAGCCGGGAGCGCAGGTCCTCCTCGCCGTCCCTCAGGGGGGTACGCAGGGGCCGCTCCCAGCGCAGCCGGGCCAGCACCGACTCGGCGTCGGGGGCCGCGCCCGCCGGCAGCCCGGCCAGCAGGGTCAGCACCCGGTGCCGTACCTCGGGCGCGGCCGAGCGGTCCAGGCCCGGGCCGAGCGCGGCGAGCGTACGGTCCTTCATGTCCCGCCCGCCGACCAGCCCCGCCGTCCGGGTGGCCGCCAGCCAGGCCTCGGCCAGCCGGGCCCAGCGCTCGGCGGCGGGCCGCTCCAGCCACTCGTCGTAGGCGGGCGTGGCCGCGTACCGCTCGTCGGCCTCGCCGTCGGAGGCGATCAGTCCGGCCGCGTACGCCAGCTCCACCCAGAACGCGGCGACCGGTTCGGACACGTCCAGGGCGACGGCGGTCCGCTTCAGATCACGCACGCTCAGGCCGCCGGCCCGCAGCACGGCCGGGCCGCCCTCGTCCCAGTCCTTCAGCAGTTCCTCGACCGTGGCGAGCGTGGTGTACGCCTGTCCGGCGGCCGTCGCGTCCACCACCTGCGGGCCGTGGGCCGTGGCCGGTTCCACGGCGGGCGGCAGCGGCTCGGGCGCGCGGTGGGCCCGGCCCTCGCGCAGGTGCAGGGCCACCTCGCGGGGCAGGACGACCGTGCCCGGCGCGGTCGGCAGCAGCAGGCCCCGGTCGAGCAGCCAGCGCAGATGGGCGGCCGGGTCAGGGGTGACCTGCCCGTACGGCGGCCCCCACACCAGCCGCGACAGCACCTCGCGGGCCGCCTCGGGGGCGCCGGAGAGCAGCTCGGCCATGGCCTTCCGGTCGCCGAACAGCCCGCTGAGCGCGGCCACGGCGGACACCGAGTCGTGCGTCGAGGGCAGCCCGACCGCCGCGACGAGCTCCTGGATGCGGCCCGGCGACATGCCCGAGGTGGCTTCCTGCACGGTGGGCCCGAGCCCGGTCGGAGAGGGGTGCTGCGGGGACGGCGCGAGGAGTTCGCGGGCCGTGCGCACCAGCCGCAGCCGCTCGTCGTCACCCCACACCAGTGCCTGTTCGCGCAGGCCGGCGAGGGCGTGCGGCAGCGCGGCGGCGACCGTCTCGTCCCCGGCGTCCCCGGCCATCAGGGAGAGCAGGGTGTCGTACGACGCCGGGTCCGGGGCCACGGCCAGTGCCTCCGCCGTCTGCAACGCGAACCGGTCCAGCCGCTCCAGGGCGCGCAGCACCGAGGCACGGGTGCCGGCGCGGGTGGCCAGCTGGGTGAGGTCGGTCGGGACGGGCGTGATGAGGTCGGGACGGCTGCGCAGCAGCGCGGCCAGGGAGACGTCGTCCCGCGCGCGGAGCGCTTCCGCGAGGGAACGGGGGGCTGGGCGGGCCGCTTGGCTCATCTGACCCACGGTAGCGGCTGCCGCCCCCGGCGGGGTGCCCCCGGACGCCCCGCACCCCGGGGGCGGTTCGCCGCCGCGACACTGCGCTACCGTCCTCACGGGGTTTCATCACCGTCACCCCGGAGGGGTTCCGTTGGGAATCGAGAGCGACCAGGTCGTCTACGAGTACCTGAGCCGTGTCGGAGACATCGCTCAGCAGCGGCAGTTGCCGTCGGCCACGCGGATGCGGCTGGTCTCGGAGCTGCGCGGCGAGATCGACCGGCACCGGGCCGGGGTGACCGTCGACAGCCCCGCCGCGGTCCGCCGCATCCTGGACCGCCTGGGCACCCCGGACGAGGTCGTCCGGGCGGCGGGCGGCACGTCCGGCACCGGCGGGGCGGACCGGTCGTCCGCCGCCGCCGTGCCGGTGCAGCCCGCGCCGCGCAAGCCGCCGTCGCCGTCGAGGCCGGAGCCGGCGGACGGGCCCGGGGAACGGCGCAGGGGCCTGCGCCGGGTCGTCCCCCGCCCGCGCCCCGCCGAGCGGCCCGGGCCCTCCGCGCCGGGCGACGCCCCGTCCCCGCCGCACCTCGCCGCCGCGCACGAGCTCGGGGACAGCGCCGTGCGGCCGGACTGGTGGCGGGTCGGCGGCAACCCGTTCGCCGCCGCGGCCGAGACCGACTCGGTGCCGGGGTTCGTGGGCGGGGTGGAGATCCCGGAGCTGCTCAAGCGGCCGCGCGGGCCGGCGGAGGAGACGCCGGAGCCGGAAGCGGTGACGGGGGCCGGAACAACCGGGGCCGGGACGGAAGCCGGGGCGGCCGGGCCCGAACCGGCCACGCGCCGCCGCCTGTTCCCCCGCCCCGCCGCCGGCTGGACCAACCCCTTCCTGCTGCTGGCCGCCGCCGCACTGGTCGCCGGGGCGGTGCTCGGAAACTGGTTCGCCCTGCTCCTCGGATGGGTGATGGCCTACGGCTCCCGCCGGCTCACCCCCACGGAGACCAAGGTGGCCGTGATGGTGCTGCCCGGCACGGCGATCGCGGCCGGTCTGGTCTGGCTGTGGGGCCGGGACAACGGACGCTGGGGCGCCCCGATCGCCCAGGGCCACATGAACGACGCGATCGCCGGGACGTGGCCGTGGGTGGTGCGGGGAGCCGCGATCGCGTCGGCGCTGTATCTGGTGTGGCGCTCACAGAGGAGAAGGTGAACGCGGCCGCGGACGGCCACTTCCACGGCGCTGACACAATGGCCGATATGACATTCACCGTCGGATTCGACCTCGACATGACGCTCATAGACTCCCGCCCCGGCATCCACGCCTGCTACACGGCGCTGGCCGAGCGGACCGGGACGTACATCGACGCCGATCTGGCGGTGACCCGGCTCGGTCCGCCGCTCGCGGAGGAGCTGGTCAACTGGTTCCCGGTGGAGCAGGTGCCCGCGATGGCCGACCTGTACCGGGAGATGTACGCGTCGATCGCCATCGCCGCGACCCCCGCGATGGACGGCGCCCGTGAGGCGATGGCCGCGGTGCGCGCGGCCGGCGGACGGACGATGGTGGTCACGGCGAAGTACGAGCCCAACGCCAAGCTGCACCTGAGCCACCTGGGCATCGAGCCGGACGTCGTCGTGGGCGACCTGTGGGCCGAGCGGAAGGCGGAGGCGCTGCGCGAGTACGACGCCGGTGTGTACGTCGGCGACCACGTCGGGGACGTGCGCGGTGCCCGTACCGCGCGAGCGCTGTCCGTCGCCGTGGCGACCGGCCCCTGCTCCGCCGACGAACTGCGCACGGCCGGTGCGGACGTCGTCCTCGACGACCTGTCCGCCTTCCCGGACTGGCTGACCGGCTACCGGGCGGCGCGCGCCTGACGGCGGCCCGCGGCCACCGAGCGCAGCACCCCCGCGCCGGCCAGCAGGAAACCGACGCCCATGAGCATGCTCATGCAGTACATATACGTCGGAAAAGGCTTTGCGCCGAGGAACAGCGGGGCCACCGTGACCAGCGTGGCCGCGGCCCCGATGAAGAACACGATGGCACCGGCACGGATCAGCCGGTCACCGGGCGCGGCGGAATTCGTTTGGGTTTTGTCACGCACCGCACCAGGGTAGTTCCCAGCGCGAGAGAACATCCGGGAGACGTCTTGTCACCCGCTCCGAGACCATTACGCTTGGTAGCGGCGGGTCACTGTCGACCCGCTCTAGTGCTGTCAAGAGCACTTTCCGTAGCAGCAGAAGCAGCAGTACCCCAACTAGCACGAGGACGAGGACAGACGGTGCCGACCGGGCGTGTCAAATGGTTCAACAGTGAGAAGGGCTTCGGCTTTCTCTCCCGCGACGACGGCGGTGACGTCTTCGTCCATTCCTCTGTTCTCCCCGCCGGAGTCGACGTACTCAAGCCGGGACAGCGCGTCGAGTTCGGCGTCGTCGCCGGTCAGCGCGGTGACCAGGCCCTGTCGGTGACCGTGCTGGATCCGACGCCGTCGGTCGCCGCCGCCCAGCGCAAGAAGCCGGACGAGCTGGCCTCGATCGTGCAGGACCTGACGACCCTTCTCGAGAACATCACGCCGATGCTCGAGAAGGGCCGGTACCCGGACAAGGCGTCCGGCAAGAAGATCGCCGGCCTGCTGCGGGCGGTCGCCGACCAGTTGGACGTGTAGGAACCCGTCAGGGGAACGCGAGCGCATCCGGGCCGAGGGGCGGCACCAGCCCCTCGGCCGCCGCACGTGTGAGCAGTCCGCGGACCGCGGCGTAACCGTCCTCCCCGAGACCGGCGGTGAACTCGTTGACGTACAGCCCGATGTGCTGGTCGGCGACGGCCGGGTCCATCTCCTGGGCGTGCGCCATGACGTACGGCCGGGAGGCCTCGGGGTCGTCCCAGGCGGCCCGCACGGAGGCCCGGACGGAGTCGGCGAGCCGGGTGAGGGCCTCGGCCCCCAGTGAGCGCTTGGCGACGATCGCGCCCAGCGGGATCGGCAGGCCGGTCGTCCGCTCCCAGTGCTCGCCCATGTCGGCGAGCTTGTGCAGTCCGTAGTTCCGGTAGGTGAACCGGGCCTCGTGGATGACGAGCCCGGCGTCCACCTTGCCGTCCCGCACGGCCGGCATGATCTCGTGGAACGGCATGACGACGATCTCGCCCACCCCGCCGGGGAGGGTGTCGGCCGCCCAGAGCCGGAACAGCAGGTACGCCGTCGACCGCTCGCTCGGCACCGCGACCGTACGCCCCGTCAGGTCCAGCCCGGCCTCGCGGGTCAGCACCAGCGGCCCGCAGCCCCGCCCCAGCGCCCCGCCGCACGGCAGCAGCGCGTACTCGCCGAGGACGTACGGCAGGACGGCGTACGACACCTTCAGAACGTCGAACTCGCCGCGCTCGGCCATGCCGTTGGTGACGTCGATGTCGGCGAAGGTCACGTCCAGCGCGGGGGCGCCGGGGACCCTGCCGTGGGCGAGGGCGTCGAAGACGAAGGTGTCGTTCGGGCAGGGGGAGTACGCGATCTGCAGCGGTCGGCTCTCAGGACTCATGTGGGTTCCAACTCTCCAGTGCGGGCGGGAGCTTCCCGAACGCCGCGGTGAGGGCGGTCAGGGCGTCGCCGATGCGCCAGGCGGCGCGGTCGCGCGGGCCCACCGGATTGGAGACCGCGCGCAGTTCCAGCACCGGCACCCCGTGCGCGGCGGCCGCCTCCGCCACCCCGAAGCCCTCCATGCCCTCGGCGAGCGCGCCGGGGTGCCGGGCGCGCAGGGCGGCGGCGCGGGCGGCGGTGCCGGTGACGGTGGAGACGGTGAGGATGGTGCCGGTACGGGCGCCGGTGGCCTCGGACACGGCGCGTACGGCCGGTTGGGGCGGGCGGTGGGTGACGGTGCCGAAGCCCAGTTCGGTGACCGCGAGGAAGCCGTCGGTGGTCTCGGCGCCCAGGTCGGCGACGGTGATCGCGTCGGCGACGACGAGGGAGCCGACGGGGGCCTCGGGCTGGAAGCCGCCACCGATACCGGCGCAGACGACCAGGTCGTAGGGGGCGCCTTCGAGGGCGGCGGCGGTCAGGGCGCCGGCGGTGGAGGCGGCGGCGAGGGCCGGGCCGACACCGGCGGCGAGCAGGTCCCAGCCCGTGGCGGTACGGCACAGCAGGGCGCCGGGCAGCCGTGTCTCGGTCACGGCCGGGGGGAAGGCCCGTGCCACCGCGTCCCGTTCGACCGGGACGGCGGTGGCCACGAGGACGCGTGCGGAAGCCGTGGTCAGGCCTTCTTCAGCTTGAACGACCACATGCCCTGGTTGGCCTTCGCGCCCATGCGGATCGTGAGCGTGTTGGTGTTGCCCTGGGTGCCGTACTGCTGGTTGAAGAACGCGCTGCCCGGGATGGTGCGGTAGGTCTTGTTGCTGACGTCGGTGAACTGCTGGCCGTTCACCAGGAGGACCCAGCCGGCGTCCGCGATCTTCGGGTCGACACCGACGCGGACCGTCTCGTCCTGGTCCACCGAGATCGACTTGGCCTTGTCGACGTTCTTGACGCACTGGGCGAGCGACTTGGCGTCCAGGGCCTTGCCGTCGTTGTAGCACATGGCTTCGGAGTTGACCGAGCTTCGGCCGACGGTGACCGTCGCGACGGGCGTCGGCTTCTCACAGGCCGAAAGCAGGAGCAGTCCGGCGGAAACGGCGCCGGCGGCGGCGACGGCGCGGCGGCGTCGCACAGCGGATTGCAGCGTGGTCATGGCCGAAGGCTATCGGGCGCCCGGAGCCGTCCGCCCACGTGGGGTGCGGCGTGCCCGGTTCGTTACGCCAGCCGTGCCCTGGGCCGGGGGCACGGTGTCCGGTTCGTTACGCCGGCCGTGCCCGCGGCCGGGGTCGGAGTGTCCGGTTCGTCGGCCGGCGGCGGTCACGACACGCGGGGCCGTTGGCGGCCGCCCTGGCGCGCCGAGGCGAGGAGGCCCTTCAGCGTGGCCAGCCAGCCGACCGCCACGAACGCCGCGCCGACCAGCAGGCCCACGGTCCCGTTCAGCGGCAGCACGATGCCGACGGCCCCGCCGAACACCCACGCCATCTGCAGCAGCGTCTCCGAGCGGGCGAACGCCGAGGTGCGCACCAGCTCCGGCACGTCCCGCTGGATCAGCGCGTCCAGGGCCAGCTTGGCCAGCGCCTGGGCGAACCCGGCGACGGCGGCGAGGCAGGCCACCAGGAACGTCCCGAAGAACAGGGCGGCCACGACCGCCGTACCGAGGACCACGGCGACGACGGTCACGATGATGATCTCCGGGGCGCGTGACCTCAGCCAGGCCCCGACGGCCGTACCCAGGGCGTTGCCCGCCCCGGCCGCGACACCGACGATCCCCAGCGAGACCGCCGCGCTCTCGCCGGTCAGCGGATGCTCGCGCAGCAGGAAGGCGAGGAAGAAGATCAGGAAGCCGGACAGGCAGCGCAGGCCGGCGTTGGCGCCGAGGGCGTGGGTGACGGCGGGCCCCACGGTCCGCAGTCCCGGCCGTTTCGCCTGCTCCCTGCGGCGCTGCGGCCCGTGCAGATGCCGCTCGTCGGCCGCCAGCAGTGCCACGGCCTCGCCCCTGGCCGAGTCCACCGTGGGCGGCAGGGTGAACGACAGGAACATTCCCGCGACGAAGATCACGAAGGCGCCGTACAGCGGCCAGGGGTCGCCGACCTGGTGCAGCCCCGCCGCGACCGGCGCGGCGACCCCGGTGGCCAGCAGGCCGGCGAGGGTGACCCGGGAGTTCGCCTTCACCAGCGAGAACCGGGGCGGCAGCAGTCGCGGCACGACCGCGCTGCGGACCACCCCGTACGCCTTCGACGCGACCAGCACCGCCAGCGCGGCCGGGTACAGCTCCAGGCTGCCGCTCGCCACGGCTCCGGAGATCACCAGCGCGAGCAGGGCACGGACCAGCATCGACCCGGCCATCGCGGCCCGCCGGCCGTGCGGCAGCCGGTCCAGGAGGGGGCCGATGACCGGGGCCAGGACGGTGAACGGCGCCATGGTGATGGCGAGGTACAGCGCGACGCGCCCCCGCGCCTCGTCCGTCGGCACGGAGAAGAACACGGTGGAGGCCAGCGCCACGGTGATCATGACATCGCCGGCGCCGTTCACCGCGTGCAGCTCGATCAGCTTGCCGAGCCCCGACTCGCCCGCACCGTGCGCGTGCGTGGCCTTGCGGATGCCCCGCGCGGCACCGGTGACAGGAAAGTGCAGGGCACGCCCGACGGAGCGGACGGCGCCACCGGCCCGGCTCGCGCCGCCACCCCGAACACCACGCCTGTCCGCGGTCGCCACGTGCTTCATAGTGCCCCGAGAAGGCGGCCGGTAGTGCGGTACGGCACGGCCGAGATGGGCGGGGGCTCCGGGCGCGAGGACGGCCGGGTGTGGGAGAGGATGGGAAAAGATGCCGCGTAGCAGCGACGAATCTCGTTCGGTGTAGCGTGCGTATCTCAGCCATAACGCAGAATGGATGGCAGAGGTGCGCCCGAGCGCGCGGATGCATGACGTCGATGCGGTCCCCAGGTCCGCTCCGTCGGCAGGCCCGCCTTCAGGCAGCCGCACTCGACGAGACGGCGTAGGAGAGAAGCGATACCTGTGAGCGCAGCGACAACGCGAAGCCGCACCCCCGACCGTCTGTGCGCCGAGGCGGTCGATCTCGCCCGCGCCGCCGCCGAAGAGGCCGCCGCGCCCGGCGTGGTCGGCGAGCACGCCGGCCTCGTCTCCGAGGGCGACCGCGTTGTCACGCACTTCTTCGAGTGCAAGGAACTGGGCTACCGCGGCTGGCGCTGGGCGGTCACCGTGGCCCGCGCCTCCCGCGCCAAGGTGGTCACCCTCGACGAGGTGGTCCTCCTCCCCGGCCCCGACGCCCTGCTCGCCCCCGAGTGGGTCCCGTGGAGCGAGCGCCTGCGCCCTGGCGACCTCGGCCCCGGCGACCTGCTCCCCACCGACCAGGACGACCTGCGCCTGGAACCCGGCTACTCCGGTGAGGAGGAGCCGCTGCCGAACTCGGCGGTCTCGCACGAGATGGCGGAACTGGCGGAGGCCGAGGACGCCGACGTGACGCCCGGCGCACCGGCCGTCCAGCCCACGACCCCCTCCCGGGGCTCGATCGCCGCGGTCGCCGAGGAACTGGGCATGCGCCGCGCCCGGGTCCTCTCCCGCTACGGCCTGCACGTCGCCGCCGACCGCTGGGAGGAGTCGTACGGCCCCAAGACCGCGATGGCCCAGGCGGCCCCGGCGACCTGCCAGACCTGTGGCTTCCTCACGCCCATCGGCGGCTCCCTCGGCCAGGCCTTCGGCGTCTGCGCCAACGAGTTCTCCCCGGCCGACGGCCGGGTGGTCTCCCTGTCCTACGGCTGCGGCGGCCACTCGGAGGCCGCGGTCATGCCCAAGCCCCCGCAGCCGGCCCCGCCGGTCATCGACGAGACCCGGGTGGACCCCTTCCCGCTCCGCCCGGCCCGCGACTCGGGCTCGGTCCCGGAGGCCGGCGACGAGGAGACGGCGGAACTGGGCCACTCCTGAGCACCGGCCGCCGCCGCGAGACCGCCGCGTCCCGGGCCTGACCTCTCCCTTCGGTCGGCTGCCGGTGCGGGCGGTACCTTCTCCTCACGCCGATGAGGAGTGTGAACGTGAGCAGCAAGTACGTGCGGCCGGCGGCCGAGGGTGCCGATCCCTTCGGGACGGCCCGGCTGCGCCGTGGTGTTCTCGACGCCTGGGCCACCAGCCCCGCCCGGTTCCGCGAGGACGCCAACGCCGAGGAGGACCTGGTCCTCGGCGGCTACCGGGACCGGCTCGTCGTCGAGCTGGCGCAGAACGCCGCCGACGCCGCCGCCCGGGCACGCGTGCCGGGGCGGCTCAGGCTCACCCTCCGGGACGGCGTCCTCGTCGCCGCCAACACCGGTGCCCCGCTGGACGCCGCCGGAGTGGAGTCGCTCTCCACCCTGCGGGCCTCCGCCAAGCGGGACACCGAGGTGACCCAGGGCGCCGTCGGGCGGTTCGGCGTCGGCTTCGCCGCCGTACTCGCGGTGACCGACGAACCCGCGATCGTGGGGCGGCACGGGGGTGTCCGCTGGTCCCTCGCCGAGGCGCGGGAGCAGTCCGCCGAGACCGCCCGGCACAGTCCCGGGCTCGGGGACGAGGTCCGGCGCCGGGACGGGCATGTGCCGCTGCTCCGGCTGCCCTTCGCCGCCGAGGGCACGGCCCCGGACCCGTACGACACCGCGGTCATCCTGCCCCTGCGCGACACGGCCGCCGGCGATCTCGCCGAGCGGCTGCTGAACGCCGTCGACGATGCCCTGCTCCTCGCCCTGCCGGGTCTGGAGGAAGTCGTGGTGGAGGCCGGGGGCGAGGAGCGGCGGGTGCTGCGGCGCCGTACCGAGGGCGCCGTCGTCGTCGTGGAGGACTCGCGCGAGGGCACCACCCGGTGGCGTACCGCGTCCGCCCACGGGCCGCTCACCCCGGACCTGCTCGCCGACCGGCCCGTGGAGGAGCGGCTGCGCCCCCACTGGTCGGTGACCTGGGCCGTGCCCGAGGACGCGGAAGGGCGCCCGGTGCGGCCCCGTACGTCCCCCGTCGTGCACGCGCCGACCCCCAGTGACGAGCCCCTCGGCGTTCCCGCCCTCCTCATCGCCTCCTTCCCCCTCGACACCACCCGCCGGCGCACGGCCCCCGGCCCGCTCACCGACTTCCTGGTGCAGCGCGCCGCCGACGCCTACGCCGAACTGCTCGCCGACTGGCGGCCGGTGACCGACGGGATCATCGACCTCGTACCGGGACCGCTCGGCAAGGGCGAGCTGGACGGGGCGCTGCGGCAGGCCGTGCTGGAGCGGTTGCCGCGTACCGCCTTCCTGCCCCCGGCCGTCGTCGCGAAGGGGGACGACGAGTTGCCGGAGGCGCTGCGGCCGCGGGACGCCGAGGTCGTGGAGGGCGCCGGGGCGGCCACCGTGCGGGTGCTCGCCGAGGTGCTGCCCACGCTCCTTCCCGCCGGTCTGGAGCGGCGGGCCGAGCTGCGCACCCTCGGGGTCGCCCGGCTGCGGCTCGCCGACGCCGTCGACCGGCTCGCCGGGCTGGAGAAGGACCCGGACTGGTGGTGGCGGCTCTACGACAGCCTCGCCGGGGTCGACCCCGACCGGCTGTCCGGCCTTCCCGTGCCGCTTGCCGACGGGCGGACCACCATCGGGCCCCGGCAGGTGCTGCTGCCCACCCCGGACGGCGCCCGCCTCGACGCGGACGTGCTCGGGCGGCTCGGTCTGAAGGTGGCCCACGAGGACGCCGTGCACCCGCTGCTGGAGAAGCTGGGCGCGCTGCCCGCGACCCCGCGCGCGGTGCTCACCACCCCGCAGGTGCGGGCCGCGGTGGCCGCCTCGCTGGACGAGGAGGGCGCGGCCGGCGGATGGGAGGACGACGCTCCGGACGCCGAGGAACTGGCCGACACCGTCCTGTCGTTGGTCCGGGACGCGGCGCTGGAACCGGGTGACGAGCCCTGGCTGGGGGCGCTCGCGCTCCCCGACGAGGACGGTGAGCCGGCCCCCGCGGGTGAGCTGGTCCTTCCCGGCAGCGCCTTCGCCCGCGTGATCCGCGAGGGCGAACTGGCCGCGGTCGACCGTGACCTGGCCGACAAGTGGGGCGAGCAGCCGCTGACCGCCTGCGGGGTGCTCGCGAACTTCGCGCTGGTCCGCGCCACCGACGTCGTCCTCGACCCGGACGAACTGGAGCCCCGGGAGAGCGACTTCGCCGAACCCGACGACGCCGGGCTGCTGGACGCCGTCGACGTGTGGAGCGAGGACATCCTCGACCGCTTCCCGGACAGCCCGGTGCCTCCGGTCGCCACCGAGCTGATCGCCGTACGCGACCTGGACCTGGTGGACGACGAGCACTGGCCCGAGGCGCTCGCGCTGCTCGCCCAGCCCCCGCTGCGGGACGCCCTCACCCAGCCGGTCCGCGTGCTGCTGCACGACGGCACCCACGAGATCGTACGGCCGTACACGGCGTGGTGGCTGCGCGGGCATCCGGTGCTCGACGGTCGCCGGCCCGCCGGTCTGCTCGCGGCCGGCGGGGATCCGCTGCTGCGCGGCCTGTACGACGAGGCCGACGCGGCCGGGTTCGAGGACGAGCAGGTGCTGCGGGCCCTGGGCGTGCGCACCTCGGTGGGCGCCCTGCTGGACGAGCCCGGCGGCGCCGCCGAGCTGCTGGACCGCCTGGCCGATCCGGAAAGGCCGGTCACCCCGGCCCAACTGCACGGACTGTACGGGGCGTTGGCCGAGCTGGACCCCGATCAGGTGACGCTGCCGGACGAGTTGCGGGCGGTGGTCGACGGCCGGGTGGAGGTCGTGGACGCGGGGGAGGCGGTCGTGGTCGACTCGCCCGACCTGCTGCCGTTCACCTCCGGGGTGCCGCTGCTGCCCGTCCGGCCGGCCCGGGCGGCCGAGCTGGCGGAGCTGTTCCAGGTGCGGCGGCTGAGCGAGTCCGTCACCGGTGAGGTGCACTCCGAGGGCACCGAGCACGACGTGCCGGAGCCGGTGCGGGTGCTGCTCGGCCCGCGGACACCGCGGACGTACGTCGAGCACGAGGAACTCGTCGTGGACGGCGTGGAGATCGACTGGCGGCTCACCGACGACGGCGTGCTGCACGCGGCCACGCTGGAGGGCGTCGCGGCCGGACTGGCGTGGGCGGCGGGGCAGTGGCCGCGGCGCTTCGAGGTGGCGGCCCTGCTGGAGGACCCCTCACGGACGGAGGAACTGGCCCGGGACCGCTGGTTCGACTGACGACGCCGCGGCGGACCTGGCTTCACAGCTCCCCACCGTTCCCCTGTGTGCCGGGTCTGACCACCGGAGCCGACCGGCTCACCAGTCACTACGCACGCAGGGGAACACATGCGTATCCGCGCCTCTGTCGCCGTCGCCGACGGCTACCACCGCTTCTCCTTCGCGGGTAACTCGACCACCTCCGCGGTCAGCGCCGCCGGCGACTTCGTGGACGTGCAGTGGACGCCCGGTGCATCCGCCGGAAACTCATGGCTTCAGTCGTACAACCACTCCATTGCCTCACCGGTCTGATCACGCGAGTCGACTGACTCCACGATCACTTGGACCTCGTGTCCACCTTCTCCCTACAGGGGAACGCATGCGTATTCGTGCCACCGTGGCCGCCGTCTCCGGCGCCCTGGCCCTCTCCGCCTTCGTCGTGCCGGCCGCCCACGCCGCCGACGGCTCCGCGACGCCGTCCAAGGCCGACATCCTCAAGCTCCGCGAGGCCGCCCACGGCGCCTCCTCCGGCAAGACCGCGTTCGCCGCCTCGGACGACAGCGGCTCGCCGTACGCGATGGACGTCACCTTCTCCAACTTCAAGATCGCCGGCGCGGTCAAGGTCGGGACGACGAACCACGTCTCCACCACGGTCACCTACACGTTGACCCACGGGTCGGACGTCGACATCACCGCCGACGACTTCGTCACCGGCCCCTACCTCTACAAGGGCTCGTACGACACGCCGGACAACATGCTGTTCGGCAACGCCCCGGCCACCTGCAAGATCACCTCGTCGACCACGGCCAGCTGCACGGGCCTGATCGACATCTACCCCGGCCCGGACGACGAGGAGCTCGTGAACTCCGACGCCGGTACGTGGCACGGTGCGGCCCTCGCCATCGCGTACAACGGCCAGGACCCGAACAGCGCCGACTTCGACATCACCAAGGTCGGTTACGCCGACCAGGGCGGCCTCGGCACGACGCTGGTCCAGCGCAACTCCACGCTGACGGTCAACGCCTCCCCGGAGCCGGTGACGAAGGGCCGGACCATCACGGTCACCGGCAAGCTCGCCCGGGCCAACTGGGAGGACCACCACTACCACGGCTACACCGGTCAGTCGGTGAAGCTGCAGTTCCGCAAGAAGGGCTCCAGCACCTACACCACGCTGAAGACCATCAAGACGGACTCCACGGGCAACCTGAAGACCACGACCACGGCGTCGGTCGACGGCTACTACCGCTACTCCTTCGCGGGCACCACGACCACCCCGGCGGTCAACGCCGCGGGTGACTTCGTCGACGTGCAGTAAGCAGGACGGTTCCGGCTCCGGGAGCGCGTGCCGCTCCCGGAGCCGGAACGTTTCCTCGCACGTCTTCTCCGCGGGCCCCTAGTCGGGGAAGCGGCGGGCGACCCACTTCCACAGGAACTCCAGGGCGGCCGCCGCCACCACCGCGATGCCGACGGCGGTCCACGGCATGGTGACGCCCACCAGCTTCAGCGCGAAGAACCCCTGCAGTGCCGGCACGGCCAGGACCAGCAGGAACGCCGCTCCCATCGCGACCACCAGGGTCACCCGCCACCAGGTGTAGGGGCGGGCGACGATCGCCAGGATCCACAGGGAGACCAGGAAGAGGGTCAGCGTCGCCGCGCTCGTCTCGGCACCCAACTGACCGCTCCCGGTGTAGTGATGGCGGGCGATCAGATACGTGACGAAGGTCGCCGACCCGGCCACCACGCCACCCGGCACCGAGTACCGCATGACCCTGCGCACGAAGTGCGGTTTCGCGCGTTCCCTGTTCGGCGCCAGGGCCAGGAAGAACGCCGGGACGCCGATGGTCAGGGTGGACAGCATGGTCAGGTGCCTGGGCAGGAAGGGGTACTCGACCTGCGAGCACACCACCAGGACGGCCAGCAGCACCGAGTACACGGTCTTCACCAGGAACAACGTCGCGACCCGGGTGATGTTGCCGATCACCCGGCGCCCCTCGCCGACCACCGACGGCAGGCTCGCGAAGCTGTTGTCCAGCAGCACGATCTGCGCCACCGCCCGCGTCGCCTCCGAGCCGGAGCCCATGGCCACCCCGATGTCGGCGTCCTTCAGCGCGAGCACGTCGTTCACGCCGTCGCCGGTCATCGCGACCGTGTGCCCGCGCGACTGCAGCGCCCCGACCATGTCCCGCTTCTGTTGCGGGGTGACCCGCCCGAAGATCGTCCCCTTGTCCAGCGCGTCCGCCGTCCCGGCCCGGTCCCCGGGCAGGTGCCGCGCGTCCACGGTCGTCCCCTCGAGACCCAGCTTGGCGGCCACCGCGCCGACCGAGACCGCGTTGTCGCCGGAGATGACCTTGGCGCGGACGTTCTGGTCCGCGAAGTAGCGCAGGGTGTCGGCCGCGTCGGGCCGCAGCCGCTGCTCCAGGACGACGAGGGCGGTGGGACGGGCGCCGCGGGCCGGCTCGGGGTCGTCCAGATCGCGGCGGGCCCGGGCCAGCAGCAGCACCCGCAGCCCCTGCTCGTTGAGGCGCCCGGTCTCGGCCAGGGCCGGGTCGTCGTCGGCGAGCAGCACGTCCGGGGCGCCGAGCAGCCAGGTGCTGGTCTCCCCGTCGCCCTCGCTGAACGCGGCCCCGCTGTACTTGCGGGCCGAGGAGAAGGGCAGCGACTCCACGCAGCGCCATTCCTCGCTGTCCGGGTAGGCGTCGATGATCGCCTGGAGGGAGGCGTTGGGGCGCGGGTCGGACTCGCCGAGGGCGCCGAGCACCCTGCGCACGTACCCCTCGTCGGCCCCGTCGAGCGGGCGCAGCTCGGTGACGTCCATGCCGCCCTCGGTGAGGGTGCCGGTCTTGTCCAGGCAGACGGTGTCGACGCGGGCCAGGCCCTCGATCGCCGGCAGCTCCTGCACCAGGCACTGCTTGCGGCCCAGCCGGATGACGCCGATCGCGAAGGCGACGGAGGTGAGCAGGACCAGTCCCTCCGGGACCATCGGGACGATGCCGCCGACCGTGCGGGCGACCGCGTCCTTGAAGTCGTCGCTCTTGACCACGAGCTGGGTGATGACCAGGCCGATCGCGGCCGGGACCATCATCCAGGTGACGTACTTGAGGATCGTGGAGATGCCGGTGCGCAGCTCGGAGTGGACCAGGGTGAAGCGGGAGGCCTCCTCGGCGAGCCGGGCCGCGTAGGCCTCGCGGCCGACCTCGGTCGCGGTGAAGGCGCCGCCGCCCGCGACCACGAAGCTGCCGGACATGACCGGGTCGCCGGGGCGTTTGACGACGGGGTCGGCCTCGCCGGTGAGCAGCGACTCGTCGATCTCCAGCCCGTCGGCCTCGGCGCACACCCCGTCCACGACGATCTTGTCGCCGGGCCCGATCTCGATCAGGTCGTCGAGGACGATCTCGTTTGTGGCGACTTCGACGGCGGTCCCGGCTCTGCGTACGGTCGGCCGGGCCTCCCCGATCACCGCGAGCGAGTCGAGGGTCTGTTTGGCCCGCCACTCCTGGACGATGCCGATGCCGGTGTTGGCGAGGATGACGAAGCCGAAGAGGCTGTCCTGGACGGGCGCGGCGAACAGCGTGATCAACCAGAGCACGCCGATGATCGCGTTGAACCGGGTGAAGACGTTGGCCCGGACGATCGCGCCGAGCGAACGGCTGCTGCGCACGGGTACGTCGTTGACCTGGCCGCGGGCGACGCGTTCCGCGACCTGGGCGGCGGTCAACCCGGCCGACGGGCTCCTGGGCAGGGCCACGGGGTGCACGGGGTCGAGTTCGGCACCCGCGTCCATATGGCTCATGTCATCGACGGTACGTGCGGATCTGTCCGTTCACCTGCCGAGCAGTGCCGATTTCCGACCTGGGGAGGAGCGGAGTCCTGCGCAGGTCGTACGGCTACTTCGCGCCCGTCGCCCGCAGTGCCGCGTCCCGCTTGATCGCGGCGTCCCGCCTGCGCACGTACCAGATGCCGATCAGCCCCAGGCCGCCGCCGGCCAGGCAGGTCCACAGCCACCACAGATGGCCGTGGTCGTGGAACCAGCCGTAGAACGGCAGCTGGACCAGGAAGAGCACGAACCACACGATCGTGCCGCCGGTGATGGTGGCGACCACGGGCCCCTCCAGGGGCTCCGGCGCCTCGTGCTTCGGGGTCCACTTCGCCATGCGCACAGCTTAGAGCGCCCCGGATCTCCCCTTGCGCCGCCGTTGTCTACGCGCGGAGATAGCGATCTAGCACTCATACGTTCATACTGAAACCGTTTGTCTTTGACCACTTCTGATCGTATGAAACTCCAAAGAGGCTCGGGGGAACCGCTTTGGTGATGGAGTCCCGCATGCCCACCTCGGCACCGGCCAAGGCCCCCACCCCCGAAAAGCCGGGGGGCGCACCGGCCCACGGCGCCCTCGACCGCTACTTCAGGATCTCCGAGCGCGGCAGTTCCGTCGCCCGCGAGGTCCGCGGCGGTTTCGCCACCTTCTTCGCGATGGCGTACATCATCGTGCTGAACCCGATCATCCTCGGCAGCGCGAAGGACATGTACGGGCATCACCTGGACAACGGCCAGCTGGTGACGGCGACCGCGCTGACGGCCGCGTTCACCACCCTGCTCATGGGTGTCATCGGCAACGTCCCGATCGCGCTCGCCGCCGGGCTCGGCGTGAACTCGGTCGTCGCCCTGCAGCTCGCGCCCCGGATGTCCTGGCCGGACGCCATGGGCATGGTCGTGCTGGCCGGTTTCGTGGTCATGCTGCTGGTCGCCACGGGCCTGCGCGAGCGCGTGATGAACGCCGTGCCCTTCGGTCTGCGCAAGGCGATCTCGATCGGTATCGGTCTGTTCATCATGCTGATCGGCCTGGTCGACTCCGGCTTCGTCACCCGTATGCCGGACGCCGCCCAGACGACCGTCCCGCTGCAGCTCGGTGTCGGCGGCCATCTGCACGGCTGGCCGGTGCTGGTCTTCATCCTGGGCGCGCTGCTGACCTTCGCGCTGATCGTCCGCAAGGTGCCGGGCGCGATCCTGATCTCGATCGTCGGCATGACCGTCCTCGCGGTGATCCTCAACGCGGTCACCACGATCCCGTCCTGGGGTCTGACGGTCCCGAAGTGGCCGGGCAACCCGGTCGCCAGCCCCGACTTCGGCCTGGTCGGCCACGTCAGCCTGTTCGGCGGTTTCTCCAAGGTCGGCGTGCTGACCGGCGTCCTCTTCGTCTTCACGGTCCTGCTGTCGTGCTTCTTCGACGCGATGGGCACGATCATGGGCGTCAGCGACGAGGCCAAGCTGACCGACGCCGAGGGCTACATGCCGGGCATCAACAAGGTCCTCTTCATCGACGGCCTCGCGGTCGCGGCGGGCGGCGCCAGCTCCTCCTCGGCCACCACCGCGTTCGTGGAGTCCACGGCCGGTGTCGGCGAGGGTGCCCGCACGGGCCTCGCGAACGTCGTCACGGGCGGTCTCTTCGCCGTCGCGCTGTTCCTCACCCCCGTCGCCACGATGGTCCCGTCCCAGGCGGCGACCCCGGCGCTGATCGCGGTCGGCTTCCTGATCCTGTCGAACTCCATCAAGGAGATCGACTGGGCCGACTACACGATCGCGATCCCGGCGTTCGTGACGATGCTGATGATGCCGTTCACCTACTCGATCACCAACGGCATCGGCATGGGCTTCATCACCTTCACGGTGCTGCGCCTGGCGGCCGGGCGGGCCCGGGAGATCCCGGTCGCGATGTACGTCGTCTCGGCGGTCTTCGCCTTCTACTACCTGATGCCGGCCCTGGGGCTGACCTGAGCCCCGGCACCGCGGGGCGTCAGGTGACGCCGTAGAACCGCTCCGTCTCCTCGACGGCGGCCTGGAACCGCTCGTCGAAGTCATCGCGAATGAGCGTCCGGACGACATAGTCCTGGACGCTCATTCCTCTTTTCGCCGCGTGCTGCCGGAGCCGTTCGAGCAGCTCCCCGTCTATCCGCAGGCTGAGCACAGTGGTCCCCATGGGTACGAGGGTCGCCACATCCGGCGGTCCGGCGCGTCACTTTACGGAACCGACTCACTCATATGGGTGATCGAAAGGTTCAGTGGCCAGGGTCACGGGCATCGAGGGCGTGTCGCGGTGGTCTTTAGGGAGGGTAATGAGTTACTCTAAAGAACATGCCGGACCTCACCCATGGCGACGACGCTGCCGCCGTGAACTCCCTCCGCTCCGCCGTGATGCGGCTGTCCCGTCGGCTCAAGCACCAGCGGGTCGACGAGTCGCTGAGCCCCACCGAGATGTCGGTGCTCGGCACCCTCTTCCGCTGCGGCTCGGCCACACCGGGCGAGCTCGCCCGCAAGGAGCACGTCCAGCCGCCGTCGATGACCCGCATCGTCGCGCTGCTCGAGGCCAAGGGGCTGGTCCGGCTGGAGCCGCATCCCGAGGACCGGCGCCAGAAGGTCGTCACCCAGACCGAGCAGGCCGAGGCGATGCTCGAGGAGAGCCGCCGCAAGCGCAACGCCTTCCTGGCCGGCCTGGTCGAGGGCCTCGACGAGGACGAGTGGGCCGCACTGCGCGCCGCCGCCCCCGTGCTGGAGAAGCTCGCACACCTGTAAACCGCTGATCGAGGAGGCGAACTCGTTTGAGTACGGGATCCGGAACACCTTCCGCCCCCGCACCGACCGCCACTACCACCCCCACCGCCCGCAAGTCCTCGATGTTCAGCTCGTTGAAGATCAGGAACTACCGTCTGTTCTTCATCGGCCAGGTCGTCTCCAACACCGGCACCTGGATGCAGCGCATCGCCCAGGACTGGCTCGTCCTCAGCCTCACCGGCTCCTCCGCGGCCGTGGGCATCACGACCGCCCTGCAGTTCCTGCCGATGCTCCTCTTCGGCCTCTACGGCGGTGTCCTGGTCGACCGTCTGCCCAAGCGCCCCACGCTGCTGGTGACCCAGTCGTCGATGGCCCTGGCCGGTCTCGCACTCGCCGCGCTGACCCTCACCGGCCACGTCCAGGTCTGGCACGTCTACCTCGCCGCCTTCGCCGTCGGCCTCGCGACCGTGGTCGACAACCCGGCCCGCCAGTCCTTCGTCTCGGAGCTGGTCGGTGCCGACCAGCTGCAGAACGCGGTCAGCCTGAACTCGGCGAACTTCCAGTCCGCCCGCCTGGTCGGGCCGGCCGTCGCCGGTCTGATGATCACCGGCGTGGGTACCGGCTGGGCGTTCCTCGCCAACGGCCTGTCCTTCGCGGCCCCCATCGCCGGCCTGCTGCTGATGCGCGCCCGTGAGCTGCACGTGGTCCGGCGCGCGCCCAGGGGGAAGGGGCAGCTGCGCGAGGGCCTGCGGTACGTGGCCGACCGCCCTGAGCTGATCTGGCCGATCGTGCTGGTCGGGTTCATCGGCACCTTCGGCTTCAACTTCCCGGTGTGGCTGTCGGCCTACGCGGACGACGTCTTCCACTCCGGTGCCGGCTCCTACAGCCTCTTCAACACCCTGATGGCCGTCGGTTCCCTGGCCGGCGCCCTGCTGGCCGCCCGGCGCGGCACGGCCCGGCTGCGCATCCTGACCGCGGCCGCGCTGGCCTTCGGCACGCTGGAGACCGTGGCCGCACTGGCCCCGTCGTACTGGCTGTTCGCGCTGCTCATGGTCCCGATCGGGATCTTCGGCCTGACCGTCAACGTCACGGCGAACACCGCCGTGCAGATGGCCACCGACCCGGCCATGCGCGGCCGGGTGATGTCCCTGTTCATGATGGTGTTCATGGGCGGTACGCCCCTGGGCGCGCCGCTCGTCGGCTGGATCACCGACACCTACGGCGCCCGGGTCGGCTTCGCCCTCGGCGGCATCGTCTCCGCCGCCGCGGCCGGCACGGTCGGCCTGCTCCTGGCCCGCATCGGCGGGCTGCGGCTGACGGTGGGCTGGCATCACGGCCACCCGCGGGTCCGGTTCGTGCCGAGGGAGCGGGAGGAGCTGGCCACGGCGGCGTAGGAACCGCCGTGGCGCGTCCCCGTACCGAGTGCGGCTGCGTGTCGATGGCCGGTGCGATTGCCATCCCATGAGATGACTTCTGCCAGTACGCCCCATTGGTACGGGTATGGGAACAGGAGCATCCGCATGGCAACACTGGCTTCGCCCCCGAGGCACCGCTCCCGCTTGCGGCGGCTGACCGCGGTCGCGCTGGCCCTGGGCACGGTCGGCGCGCTCGCCGCCGCCCTGCCAGCCGGGGCCGTCGGGGACGCGCCGCGCACGAGCGGCCACGGTTTCCAGGAGCGCGACCTCGTCTCCGACCTCCCGGGCACAGCGGAGACGCAGGACCCGAACCTCGTGAACCCCTGGGGGCTGGTGCGCACCCCCAACGGTGCGATCCGGGTCTCCAACAACGGCACCAGCACGTCCACCGTGTACGCGGGCGCCCAGGACGACCGGCCGGTCGACTTCCTCTCTCCCGTCGTCCACCTCCCCGAGTCCGCCGACCCGACCGGGATCGTGCGCAACGACACCCCCGGTTTCCGCTTCGGCGCGGCCGGGCACTCCGCTCCCGCGCGGTACGTGTTCGCCGGGGAGCACGGCGGCCTCTTCGCCTTCGACCCGGACGTGCTCCCGGCGGAGGGCGTGCAGGTCGCGCAGGAGGACGACGCCGTCTTCAAGGGCCTGACGCTCGTGGACCACGTGTGGAAGGCCGCGGAGGGCGACCGGCACCAGCCGCGCATCCTCGTCGCCAACTTCCGCGACGCGCGCATCGACGCCTTCGACACCGACTTCCGCCAGGTCGAGCAGCCCGACGGCGCCTTCCAGGACCCGGACCTCCCCGACGGCTTCGCGCCCTTCGACGTCAAGAACATCCACGGCAGGGTCTTCGTCACCTACGCCAAGCAGGACGCGGACAAGGAGGACGACGTCCCCGGGCCGGGCAACGGCTTCATCGACGTGTTCAGCACCAGGGGCAAGCTCCTCCAGCACTTCGCCGGCGGGGGCGTGCTCAACTCGCCCTGGGGCCTGGAAACGGCTCCCGCGGGGTTCGGGAGGTTCGCCGGGGACCTGCTCGTCGGCAACTTCGGGGACGGCCGCATCCACGCCTTCGACCTGAGAAGCGGCCGCTTCGAGGGAACCCTGAAGGACCCCGGCGGGCGGCCCATCGAGATCGAGGGCCTGTGGGGCCTGCAACGGGGCACCGCCCGGTCCGGCGGCCAGGACAGCGTCTGGTTCGCCGCGGGGATCGAGGACGAGGCGCACGGGCTGCTCGGCACCCTGCGCGCCGAGCCCTGACCCGTCGGCCGCACCCGGGGTGCTCGCCGGGTGGTCACACCCTCCGGGCGAGCACCTGCCCCGGCCAGTCGTTCTCACCGGCGGTGTACGTCTGTGTCGGGGTGAAGCCGTTGGCCTCGTAGTAGGCGACCAGCTTGCCGTCGGCACCCGCGTAGCAGTCCACCCGCAGCAGGGAGACCCCGGCCCGCCGGGTCACCTCGGCCGCGTGGGCGAGCAGGGCGGCACCGGCACCGCGCCCCTTGAAACGGCGGTCGGAGGCGAGCCAGTGGATGTACCGCTCGGGCTCGCCGGGCGACGGGAGACGGGACAGATAGGCGCCGGGCGCGTCGGTGAGGATGAGCGTGGCGGCCGGCACACCGTCGATCTCGGCGAGGTACGCGGTGCCCTCGTCCATGTACCCGACGACCGACTCCACGGTCCTCGGGCGCTGCGACAGCGGCTCGGTGCCCCACTGCTCGGTGCGTCCCTGTGAGACCAGCCACTCCACACTGCTGTCGAGCATGGCGAGTATCACGGGGAGGTCGTCGGGGCCGCCTTCGCGGATGGTGATCGGCATGGGCTCATCTTGCCGACCGCCGTCTGCCAAGGTGAAGGCATGAGACTCTTCGCCGCGGTGCTCCCGCCGGAGCGCGTCGTCCATGAACTCGCCGTCGAGGTCGACCGGTTGAGGGCACTGCCCGGCGCGGACCGGCTGCGCTGGACGGGCCGCCCGGGCTGGCACTTCACCCTCGCGTTCTACGGCGAGGTCGCCGACGACCTCGTACCCGGGCTGTCGGACCGCCTGGCCCGCGCGGCCCGGCGCACCGCCCCCTTCGACCTGGCCCTGTCCGGCGGCGGGCAGTTCGGGCACGGAAGGGCCCTGTGGACGGGTGCCCACGGTGAGGTGGAGGCGCTGCGGCTGCTGGCCGACCGGGCGGAGTCGGCGGCGCGGAAGGCGGGCGTGTCCATGGGGGAGCACCGGCGCTACAAGGCCCACCTGACGGTGGCGCGCAGCCGGGACTCGGTGGACGTACGGCCGTATGTCGAGCTGCTCCACGGGTTCGCCGGCAGCACCTGGACGGTGGACGAGCTGGTGCTGGTGCGGAGCAATCTGCCGCGGTCCGGGGTGCCGGGGGAGCAGCCGCGGTACGAGGCGGTCGCCCGCTGGGAGCTCGCCGGGGTTGGTTAGGCTCGGTCGCGTGGACCCGAAAACCCGGAACCGGATCATGGCCGGTGTGCTTGTTCTGATGTTCGTTGTGGTCGCCGCGGCTGCGGCGGTCAGGTAGCCCCTGGATTCGGGGGACCGCGGCCGGTTCGCCGGCTGCGACGCCGTCGTGCCCGGCCGCGCCCCTGGTACGGCTGCCCCCGGTCCTACCAGGCGAAGGCTTCCGGCGACGGGCCCGGGCCCGGGAAGATATCGTCCAGTCCGGCCAGCAGCTCCTCGCTCAGCTCCAGCTCGACGGACCTGATCGCCGACTCCAGCTGCTCGGCCGTCCGCGGGCCGACGATGGGTCCGGTCACGCCCGGGCGGCTGAGCAGCCAGGCCAGGGCCACCTCGCCGGGCTCCAGGCCGTGCTTGTCGAGCAGGTCCTCGTACGCCTGGACCTGGGCGCGGGCCGTGGCGTCCTTGAGGGTGTCGGCGGCCCGGCCGGTGGCACGGCGGCCGCCCTGGACCTCCTTCTTGATGATCCCGCCGAGCAGGCCGCCGTGCAGCGGCGACCAGGGGATGACCCCGAGGCCGTAGTCCTGCGCGGCCGGGATGACCTCCATCTCGGCGCGCCGCTCGGCGAGGTTGTACAGGCACTGCTCGCTGACCAGCCCGAGGGTGCCGCGGCGGGCGGCGGTCTCGTTGGCCTGGGCGATCTTGTAGCCCGGGAAGTTGCTGGAGCCCGCGTAGAGGATCTTCCCCTGCTGGACCAGGGTGTCGATCGCCTGCCAGATCTCCTCGAACGGGGTGTTCCGGTCGATGTGGTGGAACTGGTAGAGGTCGATGTGGTCGGTCCGCAGCCGCTTCAGGCTGGCGTCCACGGCCCGGCGGATGTTCAGCGCGGAGAGCTTGTCGTGGTTGGGCCAGGCCTGGCCGTCGGCGCCCATGTTGCCGTAGACCTTGGTGGCGAGGACGACCTTGTCCCGGCGATCGCCGCCCTGGGCGAACCAGTTGCCGATGATGCTCTCGGTCCGCCCCTTGTTCTCACCCCACCCGTACACGTTGGCGGTGTCGAAGAAGTTGATGCCGGCGTCCAGCGCCGCGTCCATGATGGCGTGGCTGTCGGATTCGTCGGTCTGGGGCCCGAAGTTCATCGTCCCGAGGACGAGCCGACTGACCTTGAGTCCCGTGCGTCCAAGCTGCGTGTACTCCATGGTCCTCCAGCCAACGGCTTGGAGTGCGCTCGAAGCAAGGGCTTTCGGGGCGAACGGGGGGTCAGTCGCGGGGGAATTCGTCGGTTTTGAGGGTTAGGTCGACGACGGTGCCGGTCAGGTCGATGTCGGTACCGAAGTCGACCGGGGTCCTGGTCTCGTAGTCCCCGTCCTTGGGGTCGGTGTAGACGTAGCAGCGACCCTGGTACGGGTCAGCGACGATGTAGAGCGGAACCTCGGCAACCGCGTACGCGGTCTTCTTGGGCCCGTAGTCGTTCTGGGCCGTTCCCTCGGAGATGACCTCGGCGACGAACACGACGTCCTGGTAACGCCAGTGGCCCGTGTCGTCCGTCTTCGCCGAGTCCTTGAGCAAGGCGATGTCCGGGCAGAAGCCGTTCTCGTGGCCCGGGAAGTCGATCCGGACGTCCGAGAACACCTTGATCTTCCTCCCGAACCTGTCCTCGAGAGCCCAAAGGAACTCGCGGATGAGCAGCCAATGACTGTCCCGCTGCGGCGTCATATGGACGTTGCCCCCGACGATCTCGACCCTGTATCCCTCGGGGACGGGCATACGCTCAAGCCGCTCGAACCACTCGTCCAGACTCCTGGTGTTGGCGTCGGCGTCGGCCATTTCGATCCTGTCTTCAAGGACGGTCATCGTGGCGCTCCTCCCCGGCTGCCCCACGCACGAGTGCAGCCGCGCGGTTCAACGATACGCACGGTGACGAGGAGACGCCGGAAATAGGTCAACCTGTTCCGGCCGCGTACGCCTGTCCGACCCCCCACGCCTCCCACATCGCCCCCGCGAACGCCCCCGCGATCCGGTGCTCTCCACTGGCGTTGGGATGCGTGCCGTCGTAGGTGTCGGTGTGGATGTCGTACGACTCCGGCGGCGAGGCCAGCAGGATCGGCGACCGGGGTTCGTCCAGGTCGGCCGCGCACTTCGCCAGCAGGACGTTGAAGAGGTCCACCTGCTCGGCGAACGGGGCGTCGCGCTCGGCGCGGATGTTCGGGATCACCGGCAGCAGGACCATGCGGACGCGCGGGTCGGCCTCCCGGGCCGCCGCGACGAAGGCGCGCACGTTGTCCGCCGTCTGTTCGGCGTTGGTGTAGAAGCCCAGGTCGATCAGGCCGAGGGAGACCAGGAGCACGTCCGCCCGGTGCTCCCGTACCGCGTCGCCGATCAGGGGGGCCATGTGCAGCCAGCCCTCGCCCCAGCCGGCCAGGTGGTGGCGCGGGAAGCGGGGGTCGGCGTACGCGTACGACGTCGGGGCGTCGGCGGACTTGTCGTACAGCTCCTCACGAGGGCCGACGAAGGTGAACGGGCCGTCGTGCGTGTCGCACAGATGCCGCCACAGCCGGTAACGCCATGTGTGTTCGCCCGCGCTTCCGATCGTCATGGAGTCGCCTACGGGCATGAACCTGAGCATCCGCTCATGATGGACGATCACGGGTTGCGGTGGGATGTGAGGCCCACCACGTCCGGGCGGGGCCGGGGAACTCCCGGAGACAGTGGCAGGCTTGGGCCATGCGTCGATCGTTCGCCGTCCTCGCCGGGGCCCTGCTCGTGGGCGCGCTCGCCGTGCCCGCGTCGGCCGCCGAGGGTGACCAGGGCTTCACCTTCAAGGACCCGCGGATCGCCGAGTCCAGCGGGCTCGCGGCCTCCCGCCTCCATCCCGGCATCTACTGGACGCACAACGACAGCGGTGACGGGCCGTACATCTACGCCGTGGACGGCCGGACCGGGAAGACCGTCGCCCGGATCACCCTGCGCGGCATCGGCTCCCCGCGGGACGTCGAGGCCATCTCCATCGGGCCGCACAACGAGATCTACCTGGGCGACATCGGCGACAACCTCGGCGGCAAGTGGCCGTACGTGTGGATCTACCGGCTGCCCGAGCCGAAGGAGCTGCGGGACCGGACGGTCACCGCCACGCAGTACGTCGTGAAGTACGCGAACGGGCCGCGGGACGCCGAGTCGCTGATCGTCCACCCCAGGACGGGGCGGGTCTACATCATCGACAAGAAGGAGGACGGGGGGCACCTGTACGAGGGCCCGGCCACCCTGTCCACATCCGGCGCGAACGTCTTCGAGCCGGTCGCCCCCGTCGACCTGTGGGCCACGGACGCGGCCTTCTCGCCCGACGGGCGGCAGCTCGCCGTGCGCGGCTACTTCGGCGGGATCTACTACGACTGGAACGGCGGCCGCATCAAGCGCGAGGGCCGGCTCGACGTGCCCCTGCAGGGGCAGGGCGAGGGTGTCACCTACTCCGCCGACGGGACCAGGCTGCTGTACAGCAGCGAGGGGGCGGACAGCGAGGTCGTGGCGAAGGACGCGCCGGGGCGGCCGGCGTCCAAGTCGCCCTCGGCGGGCGGTGCTTCGGGCACGGCCGGGGGCGGGAGCGGCGACAGCGGCCTGAAGGTCGGCGCGGCCGTCGTCGCCGTCGGGCTGGTCGCGCTGTTCGGATTGCGGCTGGTGCGGCGGCGGGGCTGAGGCACCGGCTGCGACGCGGAGGCCCGCGGAGCGGTTCGGCGTGTGGCCCGCGACTTCGGGCCCACCGCGTCACTTCACACAGCCGGGCGCCGGGAAGTCCGTCGTGCCCGCGGGGTGGCCACCGCCCTCCATGGTGGTGAGGAGCTCGGGGTTGGGCCCGTAGGGGTTCACGATGCGGGCGACGAAGCCGGCGCTCTCCGGCAGCGCGGGGTGCGCCCGGTCGACGACACCGGCGACGCGCGTGCCGTCCCCCGCGTTCTTGAAGAACGCCTCGGGGCCACGGGGACCGTTGCTCAGCACGGCGACGGTGCCCGCGCCGATGGACGACTCCTGGACGAGCGTGCAGCCCCGCGCGTCGGGGGTGCCGGCCCTGGGGAGCGGGAAGGTGTGCGTGCCGCCCTCGGCGGAGGTCACCCGGAGCACCGGAGCGGAGCCGCCGGCACCCACCAGGCTCAGCGAGAGGCCACGTTCCCGGGCCGTGCCGTGGGCCTGGTCGAGCCTGGTCAGGACGCGGTACATGTAGGCGTCGCCCTGCCGCCAGTGCGCCGGCACGGCGCGGATCCATGCCTCGGGGCCGCCGGCGCGGGGGTCGTCGCGCAGGACGGCGACCATGTCCTGGCCGATGGCGACGGCCTCGCCCGCGTAGCGTGCGGACGGGCCCGCGGCGGCACCGGCGGTGGGGGTGGCCGAGGCGGTCGCCGGCGGCAGGAGGGCGGTGGCGCCCAGGGTGCCCAGGAGTGCCGAGGCGGTCAGCAGAGAGCGGCGGTGACGTACGAAGTCGGCTGACATACCAGAAGTATCTGGAAAACCGGCGGAAAGCGGAACTTGATCTCCGGGGACGAAGGGCGCCCGGCGGAAGGTGATCCGCCGGGCGCCCTTCGTCCCCGTGGGCGAGAAGCGGCTACAGCTTCTCGATCACGTAGTCGACGCAGTGCGTCAGCGCCTCGACGTCCGCCGGGTCGATCGCCGGGAACATCGCGATGCGCAGCTGGTTGCGGCCGAGCTTGCGGTACGGCTCGGTGTCCACGACGCCGTTGGCGCGCAGCACCTTGGCGACCGCGGCCGCGTCGATCTCGTCGGAGAAGTCGATCGTGCCGATGACCTGCGAGCGCTTGGCCGGGTCGGCGACGAACGGGGTGGCGTACTTGGACTCCTCCGCCCAGGAGTACAGCCGGGTCGAGGAGTCCTTGGTGCGGGCCGTGGACCAGGCCAGACCGCCCTGGCCGTTGAGCCACTCCAGCTGCTGGTTCAGCAGGAACAGGGTGGCGAGGGCCGGGGTGTTGTACGTCTGGTTCTTGCGGGAGTTGTCGATCGCCGTGGGCAGCGAGAAGAACTCCGGAACGTGGCGGCCGGAGGCGTGGACGCGCTCGGCGCGTTCGATCGCGGCCGGGGAGAAGACGCCGATCCACAGGCCGCCGTCGGAGGCGAAGGACTTCTGCGGGGCGAAGTAGTAGATGTCGGTCTCGGCGATGTCGACCGGGAGGCCGCCCGCGCCGGAGGTGGCGTCCACGAGGACCAGGGAACCGGGGTCCGCGCCTTCGACACGCTTGATGGGCATCGCGACGCCCGTCGAGGTCTCGTTGTGGGTGAAGGCGTACACGTCGACGCCGGCCTCGGCCCGCGCCTCGGGGTGGGTGCCGGGGTCGGCGGAGACGACGGTGGGCTCGGCCAGCCAGGGGGCGAGCTTGGCGGCCTTGGCGAACTTGGAGGAGAACTCGCCGAAGCTGAGGTGCTGGGACTTGTTCTCGATCACTCCGTGGGTGGCGATGTCCCAGAAGGCGGTCGAGCCGCCGTTGCCGAGGATCACCTCGTAGCCCTCGGGCAGGGAGAACAGTTCGGAGATGCCCTCGCGGACCTTGCCGACCAGGTTCTTGACGGGCGCCTGGCGGTGGGAGGTGCCCATCAGGGACGTACCGGTGGCGGCGAGGGCGTCCAACGCCTCGGTGCGCACCTTGGAGGGGCCCGCGCCGAATCGTCCGTCGGCGGGCTTGATGTCAGCGGGAATCTGGATGTCGGCCACGAGTCGGAGGGTATCCGGTGGGCGAAACCGGACGTAACCGTGTCCGTCCGATGAGACAAGCTCATCGAGGGGGTGGACTTGTGAATTGGTACGACGATATGCGCGGTGCTGTGGAAAACTTCCGGTGACTGTGCGTGAGCGGATGCATCCTGGACGCATGACAGATCTTGCCGGTGAACTGCGCGGGGTCGTCCGGGGCGAGGTGGGTTTCGACGTCACCTCCCGGGCGCTGGTCACCATGGACGCGTCCAACTACCGGCGCGTCCCGGCGGGCGTCGTCGCCCCCAGAGACGCCGACGACGTGGCCGCCGTGCTGGAGGTCTGCCGGGCCCGCGGGGTGCCGGTGGTGGCGCGCGGCGGGGGCACGTCGATCGCCGGGCAAGCGACCGGCGCGGGCGTGGTGCTGGACTTCACCCGGCACATGAACGGCCTGCTGGAGCTGGATCCCGCCACCCGTACGGCCGTCGTCCAGCCGGGTCTCGTCCTGGACCGGCTGCAGGAGGCCGCCGCGCCGCACGGCCTGCGCTTCGGCCCGGACCCCTCCACGCACAGCCGGTGCACGCTCGGCGGGATGATCGGCAACAACTCCTGCGGCTCGCACTCGGTGGCCTGGGGGACGACCGCGGACAGCGTGCGCGAGCTGTCCGTCGTCACCGCGCGCGGGAGCCGGCTGCGGCTCGGCCGCGACTGGGCGGGGGCCCCGGACGGGCTGCGCGAGCTGGTGCAGGGGGAGCTGGCGCGGCTGCGCACCGGCTTCCCGGACCTGCCCCGCCGCATCTCCGGGTACGCGCTGGACGCGCTGCTGCCCGAGAAGGGCGCCGACGTCGCCCGCTCCTTCTGCGGTTCCGAGGGCACGCTGGGCGTGCTGACCGAGGCGGTCGTCCAGCTGGTGGAGGCCCCCCGCGCGCGTGCCCTGGCGGTGCTGGCGTACGGCGACGAGAGCGCGGCGGCCGAGTCCGCCGCGGGCCTGTTGCGGTACGGCCCGCTGACGGTGGAGGGCATGGCGGCCGACCTGGTGCGCTCGCCGGCCGGGCTGCCCGAGGGGGGTGCCTGGCTGTTCGTGGAGACCGGCGGGGAGTCGGCGGGCGAGGCACGCGCGCGTGCGCAGGCGGTCGTCCGCGCGGCCGGCGTCGCCGGATCCCTGGTGGTGACGGACCCGGCGGCCCAGCGGGCCCTGTGGCGCATCCGCGAGGACGCGAGCGGTACGGCCACCCGTATGCCCGACGGCAGTGAGGCCTGGCCCGGCTGGGAGGACTGCGCGGTGCCGCCCGCCCGGCTCGGCGCCTATCTGCGCGACTTCCGGGCGCTGCTGTCGGCGCACGGCCTGCGCGGCACGCCCTACGGCCACTTCGGCGACGGCTGCATCCACGTCCGTATCGACTTCGACCTGCTCACCGAGGCGGGCGTCGGCCGCTTCCGCCGCTTCTCCGAGGAACTGGCCGACCTGGTGGTGGCCCACGGCGGCTCGCTGTCCGGGGAGCACGGCGACGGACAGGCCCGCGCGGAGCTGCTGCCGCGCATGTACGGCGCGGAGACGGTCCGGCTCTTCGAGCGGGCCAAGGCGGTCTGGGACCCGGACGACCTGCTGAACCCGGGGATGCTGGTCCGCCCGGCGCGGCTGGACGAGAACCTCCGCTTCTCGGTGCTGCCCCGCGGCCCGGTCGACGTGGCCTTCGGCTACCCGGCCGACGACGGCGACTTCCGCGCGGCCGTCCGCCGCTGCGTGGGCGTCGCCAAGTGCCGTACGGCCACGGCGGCCGGCCCCGCCGTGATGTGCCCCTCCTTCCGGGCGACCGGCGAGGAGGAGCACTCCACACGCGGCCGGGCCCGCCTGCTGCACGAGATGCTGGCCGGCGAACTGGTCACCGACGGCTGGCGGTCCACGGAGGTCCGCGACGCCCTGGACCTGTGCCTGTCCTGCAAGGGCTGCCGCTCCGACTGCCCCGTCGGCGTCGACATGGCCACGTACAAGGCGGAGTTCCTGCACCACCACTACGCCGGCCGCCGCCGCCCCGCCGCCCACCTCAGCATGGGCCGGCTGCCGCAGTGGCTGCGCCGGGTCGAGCTCACCCGCACGGCCCCGCTGCTCAACGCCCTTGCCCGAGTGGGGCCGTTGGCCCGGATCGGCAAACGCCTGGGCGGGATCGCGGCGGAGCGGGACATCCCCCGGCTGGCGACGCGGACCTTCACCCGCTGGTGGCGCGGCAGGAAGCCCGTCCACGGCACCGGCCAGACGGTCGTGCTGTGGCCGGACACCTTCACCGAGCATCTGTCCCCGTCCGTCGGCCGGGCCGCCGTCCGGGTGCTGGAGGCCGCCGGGCTGCGGGTGGTCCTGCCGCCGACGCTGCGGGTGCGCGGAGGAGGGATCGGCGACGGCCGGACCAGGTCGGCCGCCGCGCTGCTCACCGCCCGCCGCGCCCGGGTCTGCTGCGGACTGACCTATGTCTCCACCGGCCAACTCGACCGCGCCCGAAGGGTCCTGCGCCGCACGCTGGACCTGATGGAGCCGGTGCTGGGGGCCGGGCTCCCGGTCGTCGTCCTGGAACCGAGCTGCGCCGCGGCCCTGCGCTCCGACCTCCCCGAGCTGCTGCACGACGACCCGCGCGCGGCCCGGCTCTCCTCGGCCGTCCTCACCTTCGCCGAGGTCCTGGAGCGGCACGCCCCGCACTGGACCCCGCCCGCCGTGGACCGCCCGGTCGCCGGACAGACCCACTGCCACCAGCACGCGGTGCTCGGCGACACCGCCGACCGCCGGCTCCGTGAGGCCGCGGGCCTCACCGGCGAGCTGAGCGGGGGCTGCTGCGGACTCGCGGGCAACTTCGGCTTCGAGAAAGGCCACTTCGAGGTGTCGGAGGCCTGCGCGCAGGAGGAGCTCCTCCCCTCGGTCCGTGAGGCCCCGGCGGAGACGGTGATCCTGGCGGACGGCTTCTCCTGCCGCACCCAGCTGCACCAGCTGGCCGGGGTGCGGGGGCGGCATCTGGCTCAGGTGCTGGCGCAGGCGCTGGAGGAGGCGGAGGGGGTCCCTCCGGCACCCGGCTCATAAGGCCACTCTCAGGTTCGCAAGAGAACTCTCAGTTTCGCGCGGGTCTCTCAGGAAGTGCCAAGGTATTCACAGCGCCCCTTTGCCAACTTTGCCGTTCGGGCTCCTGAGTGGCGTGTAGGTTCTTCGATGTCGGGTTCCGGACGCGGAATTCAACACCACACGTAAAGCGACATTAGGAGTCGGAATGAGCTTCAAGAAGCTTGCCCCGCTGCCCCCCAAGCCCAAGGCGAAGCACCTCCCCCCGCCGCCGAAGCCGAAGCCGAAGAAGCACGCGCCGAAGCCGCTGCCCAAGCCGTTCCCGGGCCGGGATCAGTGATCCGACGCTGAATCGAAAGGGGTCGATGGTGCACCGTCGGCCCCTTTTCTTTTCGTTCGCGACGGTGATTTCGGAAGGGGAATTCAATGGTTCACGAGAGTGCCGAGGCGGACGAGTTCGAGTATGAAACACCCACCATTCCCGCCCGGCTGGCATTCCGCCGTTTCTGGCCGCTGACCCATGGGCTCAGAAAGTGGCTGCTCGTCGTCTGGCTGTGCACGGTGCTCGCCGCGCTAGCCGAGACCGAGGCGATCCTCCTGTTCGGCGACCTCACCGACCACGCCCTGCAGAAGGGCTCGTTGGCCGCGTTCTGGAGCCCGGCGGGCACCTGGCTGGCGATCGCCGTGGCCGGTGCCCTCGTCGCGTACGCCGGCAACTCCCTTGCCACCTGGGTGACCGAGCGGTTCGTGATGCGGTTGCGGGAGCACGTCTTCGACCATGTCCAGCGGTTGCCGCCGCACTTCTTCCAGCGCCACCGCCAGGGCGACCTGCTCTCCCGGCTGACCGGTGACGTCGAGGCGATCGAGACGATGGTCGTCTCCGGTCTGGTCGGCGCCGCCTCGGCCGCCTTCTCCGCCCTCTTCTACGCGGCCGCCGCGTTCTGGCTGCGCTGGGACCTGGCCGCCGCCACCTTCGTGCTGGCGCCCCTGTTCTGGCTGGCCGCCCGCCGCTTCTCGGGCTCCATCAAGGACGTCTCCCGGGAGGGCCGGGTCGCCGACGGCGCGATCACCTCCGTGGTGGAGGAGTCCCTCGGCAACATCGTGCTCACCCAGGCGTACGACCGCCGGGACGCCGAGCGCCGCCGGCTGCGCGAGGAGGCGAACGCCTGGTTCCGCGCCTCGGTCCGCTCCACCCGCCTGAACGAGGCCTACGAGCAGCTCGTCCAGGTCATCGAGACGGTGTGCGTGCTCGCCGTGATCGGCATCGGCGCCTGGGAGATCTCCACCGGCCGGATGACCCTCGGCCGGCTCCTCGCCTTCGCGGCCTTCCTCGGCTACCTGTATCCGCCGGTGCGCGGCCTCGCCCAGCTCGGCCTCACCGCCACCGCCGCCACGGCCGGCGCCGAGCGGCTCATCGAGGTCCTGGACGTCCGCCCGTCGGTGACCGACCCACGGCGCCCCTCGGACACCGGCCGCCCGGACGGCACGATCGAGGTCCGGGGCGTCTCCTTCCACTACCCCGGCGTCGAGAAGGCCGCCCTGGAAGAGCTCTCCTTCACCGTCAGCCCCGGCGAACTCGTGATCGTCACCGGCCCGAGCGGTGCGGGCAAGTCCACGGTGGCCAAGCTGCTGCTGCGCTTCTACGACCCGGACGCCGGCGACGTCCTCCTGGACGGCACGCCGCTCCGGGACTTCCCGCTGGCCCGCCTGCGTGAGTACGTCACACTGCTTCCCCAGGAGACCCTGGTGCTGCACGACACGGTGCGCGCCAACATCGCCTGCGGCCGGCCCGGTGCCAGTGACCAGGCGATCGAGGAGGCGGCGAAGGCGGCCGACGCGCACGACTTCGTCGTCCGGCTGCCCGACGGCTACGACACCCGGGTCGACCCCCACTCGGCCCGTCTGTCCGGCGGCCAGCTCCAGCGTCTGGCCATCGCCCGCGCCCTCCTGCGCGACGCGCCCGTCCTGGTCCTGGACGAGCCGACGACGGGTCTGGACGCGATGGCCGCGCGCCGCGTGGTCAAGCCGCTGCGCCGCCTGATGACCGGCCGTACGACCATCATGATCACCCACGATCTCAACCTCGCCCCCGACGCCGACCGCATCCTCGTGGTCGACCGGGGCCGGATCGTGGAGACCGGCCGCCATGACGAGCTCCTCGCCCGCGGCGGGGCGTACTCCCGGCTGCACCGCTCGCAGAACAACGCGGTGATGGACACCGGCGAGCTGCGCATGCCGCTGTGGCAGGAGCCGCAGCCGCCGGCTCCCGCCCACCAGTACGGCCAGGGGCAGGAGGCGTACGCGCCCTCGGGCACCTGGGCCCGGTCCGGCCACGAGGCGTACGGGAACGTGCCCCCGTACCTGCCGGACGGCCGTCCCCTGTTCCGCGAGGAGGGCGCCTGGCCGGGAGTCTGACGGGCGCCGCGGTCCCAGAATCCGGGACAGTGCCGTAAGGGGTTCACGCTCCTGTCCAAGTCCATTACCCTGGACCTGGTAGTACATCGCGATGGACGAACCCGATCGAGCACAGGACCGCCCGTGACCGCCACCTCCAGCACCGCCACGCAGACCCCGGTCACGCCCGCCGGAGGGCGCCGCCGCCTCGGCTCGCTCGGCCCCGTCGGTCTGGTCCTGACCGGCTGTGTCTCGGTCCAGTTCGGCGGCGCGCTCGCGGTGACCCTGATGCCCCGGGCCGGCGCGCTGGGCGTCGTCACCCTCCGCCTGCTCGCGGCGGCCGTCGTCCTCCTCCTGGTCTGCCGCCCCCGGCTGCGCGGCCACTCGCGCGCCGACTGGGGCACGGTGATCGCCTTCGGCATCACCATGGGCGCGATGAACGGCCTCTTCTACGAGGCGGTGGCCCGCATCCCGCTCGGCCCGGCGGTCACCCTGGAAGTCCTCGGCCCGCTGGCCCTCTCCGTGCTGGCCTCCCGGCGCGCCATCAACGCGCTGTGGGCGGGCCTCGCCCTGCTCGGTGTCTTCCTGCTCGGCGGCGGAGGCTTCGGCAATCTCGACCCCATAGGCGTCGGATTCGCCCTGGGGGCCGGCGCCATGTGGGCGCTCTACATACTCTTCAGCGCCCGTACGGGACGCCGCTTCCCCCAGGCGGACGGCCTGGCCCTGGCCATGGCGATCGCGGCCCTCCTCTTCCTCCCCCTCGGCATGGCCTCGGCGGGCACCCGCCTGCTGAACCCCACCACCGTCGCCCTCGGCTCGGCGGTGGCCCTGCTCTCCTCGGTGCTGCCCTACACGCTCGAACTCCTGGCCCTGCGCCGCCTGCCCGCCTCCACCTTCGCGATCCTGATGAGCCTGGAACCGGCCATCGCGGCGACGGCCGGCTTCCTGATCCTCGGCCAGTCCCTGTCGCCGGCCGAGGCAGGGGCCATAGCCCTGGTCATCGCGGCGAGCATCGGCGCGGTCCGCACCCAGGTGGGCCGGGGCAGGGCCCGGGTGGAGGCGACGCCGGAGGCCTGACGGGCACTACGGCCGGCCCGGCATCGCATTCACCGGGAGTAGTGGCCGATATGCGGAGCCGGTTCGGTTATGGGGATGATTGTTCCCGTGACCGGCACCAGCGAACCCAGCCCCCGCCCGCTGAAGATCACCGCCCGTGGCCGAGCCGTCCTCGCCGACCCCCGGCTCAATCGCGGGACGGCGTTCACCGAGGCCGAGCGCCGGGCCCTGGACCTCGTCGGGCTGGTTCCGCCGCGCGTCCTCACCCAGGACGAACAGGTCGAGCGCGCCTACGCCCAGTACCGGGCACAGCCCGGTGACCTGGCGAAGAACGTCAATCTGACCGCCCTGCACGACCGCAACGAGACGCTGTTCTACCGGCTCGTCGGCGACCACCTCGAAGAGATGCTGCCCGTCGTCTACACCCCCACCGTGGGCACGGCCATCCGCCGCTACAGCAACGAGTACCGCCGCCCGCGCGGCATCTACCTCTCCGTGGACGCCCCCGACGACATCGAGCGCTCCCTGCGCGCGAGCGGCCGCGGCGCCGACGACGTCGACCTGATCGTGGCCACCGACGGCGAGGGCATCCTCGGCATCGGCGACTGGGGCGTCGGCGGCATCGACATCGCCGTCGGCAAGCTCGCCGTCTACACGGCCGCAGCCGGCATCGACCCGCGCCGCACCCTGCCGGTCATGCTCGACGTCGGCACCAACCGCGAGGAACTCCTCGACAACCCCCTCTACCTGGGCAACCGCCACCCGCGCGCCGACCGGGAGACGTACGACGCCTTCATCGATGCCTACGTCGGCACCGCGAGCAGACTCTTCCCCAACGCGCTGCTGCACTGGGAGGACTTCGGTCCCGCCAACGCCCGTCGCATCCTCGACCGCTACCGCGACCAGGTGTGCACCTTCAACGACGACATCCAGGGCACGGGCGCCGTCAATCTCGCCGCGGTCTTGTCCGGCGTGCGCGCCGCCGGGGTGCCCCTGCCCGAGCACCGGATCGTGGTCTTCGGCGCCGGTACGGCCGGTGCCGGCGTCGCCGACCAGCTCCGGGACGCCCTGGTCGCCGAAGGCCTCACCGCCGAACAGGCCACCGCCCGCTTCTGGTGCGTCGACCGGTACGGGCTCCTCACCGCCGACCAGGGCGACAAGCTGCGCGACTTCCAGCGGCCCTACGCCCGTCGCGCGGACGAGGTCGCCGACTGGCGGCGCGACGAGAGCCTGCCCGGCATCCCGCTCGCCGAAGTCGTCCGCCGTGTCCGCCCGACCATCCTCATCGGCACCTCCGGACAGGCCGGTGCCTTCACCGAGCGGATCGTCCGGGACATGGCCGGGCACACCGGGCGCCCCATCATCCTGCCCATGTCCAACCCCACCGACCTCGCCGAAGCGACCCCCGCCGACCTTCTCGACTGGACGGACGGGAAGGCGCTGGTGGCCACGGGCAGCCCGTTCCCGCCGGTCGAGCGGGACGGGACGACGTACGAGATCGGCCAGGCCAACAACGCCCTGGTCTTCCCCGGCCTGGGGTTGGGCGCGATCGTCGCCCGCGCCTCCCGCGTCACCGACCGCATGCTCCGCGCCGCGGCGGACGCGGTCGCCCACCGGACCGGCGGCGGGGGCCCCGCCGCGGCGCGGCCGAACGCGCCGGTCCTCCCGCCCATCCGCGACCTGCGCGGCACGTCGGAGGCGGTCGCCGTGGCCGTGGTCCGTGCGGCGGTGGAGGAGGGAGTGGCCCGGGCCGTCCCGGACGACGTCGAGGCGGCGGTGCGGGCGGCGCGCTGGGAGCCGGTGTATCCGCCGGTCGAGGCCGTGTGAGACGGGCTCGGCGGCACGTCCGGCAACCCGTGGCCGTAAATTAATGCAAGCACGCTTGATTGTTTTCGCCGCCGCTGCCATGCTCCCCCTCATGGCCGACCCGACGCCCGTGATCGACGACCTGCGTGCCGAGAGCGAGGAACTCGACCTGCTCGTGGCCGAGTTGAGCCCCGAGCAGTGGGCCCTGCCCACCCCCGCCCCCGGCTGGACCCTCGCCCACCAGATCGCCCACCTCGCCTGGACCGACCGCTCGGCCCTGCTCGCCGTCACCGACGCGGACGCCTTCCACGCCCTGGTCGAGAAGGCGCTCGCCGCCCCCGGCTCCTTCGTGGACGAGGGTGCGGAGGAGGGCGCCCGGCTCGCGCCCGCCGAGCTGCTGCGAACCTGGCGGACCGGGCGCGAGGCCCTCGACCGGGCGCTGCGCGCCGCCCCGCCCGGCGCCCGGTTCCCCTGGTACGGCCCGCCCATGTCGGCCGCCTCCATGGCAACGGCCCGCCTCATGGAAACCTGGGCCCACGGCCTGGACATCGCCGACGCTCTGGGTGTGGTCCGCACCCCTACCGGCCGGCTCCGGCATGTGGCCCGGCTCGGGGTCCGCACCCGCGACTTCGCCCACACCGTCCACGGGATCACCCCGCCCGACCAGGAATTCCGCGTAGAACTGACCACTCCCGCCGGGGAGTTGTGGACGTACGGCCCCGAGGACGCACCGCAGCGCGTCACCGGACCCGCCCTCGACTTCTGTCTGCTCGTCACCCAGCGCGCCCACCGCGCCGACCTCGCCCTGACCGCCACCGGCCCGGACGCCGACCGCTGGCTGGACATCGCGCAGGCCTTCGCGGGCCCGCCCGGCACCGGCCGCGGGCCGAAGGGGGCCGAGCGGTGAACCCCCTGCGTGTCGGCAACTTCTCCGGCTTCTACGGCGACCGGTCCGACGCCCTGCGCGAGATGCTCACCGGCGGCGAGGTCGACGTCCTCACCGGCGACTACCTCGCCGAACTCACCATGCTGATCCTCGCCCGCGACCGGCTGAAGGACCCCTGTGCCGGTTACGCCCGCACCTTCCTGCGCCAGCTGGAGGACTGCCTGGGTCTCGCCCACGAGCGCGGGGTGAAGATCGTCACCAACGCCGGCGGTCTGCATCCCGCGGGACTGGCCGGTGCGGTACGGGAGCTGGCCGGGCGGCTCGGCATCGGCGTACGGGTCGCCCACGTCGAGGGCGACGAGCTCACCGCCGCACACCCCGGCGCCCTCGCCGCCCACGCCTACCTCGGCGGCTTCGGCATCGCCGAGTGCCTGCGGGCCGGTGCGGACGTCGTCGTCACCGGGCGGGTGACCGACGCCGCCCTGGTCACCGGGCCCGCGGCCGCCCACTTCGGGTGGGGTCCCACGGACCACGACCGGCTCGCGGGGGCCGTCGTCGCCGGACATGTGCTGGAGTGCGGGACCCAGGCCACCGGCGGGAACTACGCCTTCTTCCAGGAGGCCGACGTCCGCCGGCCCGGCTTCCCGCTCGCCGAGATCCACGCCGACGGCAGCAGCGTCATCACCAAACACCCCGGCACCGGTGGCCTGGTCGACGTCGGCACGGTCACCGCGCAGCTGCTGTACGAGACCGGCGGCGGCCGGTACGCCGGGCCCGATGTCACCGCCCGGCTGGACACCGTACGGCTGAGCCAGGACGGGCCGGACCGGGTGCGGATCGAGGGGGTGCGGGGCGAGGCTCCGCCGCCGGCCCTGAAGGTCGGCGTCAACCGGCTCGGCGGCTTCCGCAACGAGGTCGTCTTCGTCCTCACCGGGCTCGACATCGAGGCCAAGGCCCACCTGGTGCGGGGGCAGCTCACCGAGGCGCTCGCCAAGGCACCGCCCGCGCAGGTGCGTTGGGAGCTCGTGCGCACCGACCGGGCGGACGCCGGCACCGAGGAGACCGCGAGCGCCCTGCTGCGGCTCGTCGTGCGGGACCCGGACGAACGGGTCGTCGGGCGGGCGCTGAGCGGTGCCGCCGTGGAGCTGGCGCTGGCCAGCTACCCGGGCTTCCATGTGCTGTCCCCACCCGGAAAGGGCGCCCCTTATGGGGTCTTCGAGGATGTGTACGTCCCCCATGGCGCCGTAGACCACAGGGCCGTCCTCCACGACGGCCGCCGTGTCCCTGTGCCGCCGCCCCAGGACACCCGGCCCCTGGACGCCGTGCCGGAGCCCGCCCTTCCCGCCCCCCTCCCGCCCGGTCCGACCCGGCGAGCCCCGCTCGGCCTGGTCGCCGGGGCCCGGAGCGGGGACAAGGGCGGGAGTGCCAACGTCGGTGTCTGGGCCCGTACCGACGAGGCCTGGCGATGGCTCGCGCACGAGCTGACCGCCGAAAGGTTCCGGCAGCTGATCCCCGAGAGCCGGGACCTGCCCGTCACCCGGCATCCGCTGCCGAACCTCCGCGCGGTCAACTTCGTCGTCGAGGGCATCCTCGGCGCGGGCGTCGCCGCGCAGGCCCGCTTCGACCCGCAGGCCAAGGCCCTCGGCGAATGGCTGCGCTCCCGCCACCTGGACATCCCGGAGGCCCTGCTGTGACCACCCTGACCTCGGCCCTGGATCCGGGCAGCCCCGAGCACCGGGCGAACCGCGAGGCCATGCTCACCAAGCTCGCCGAACTCGACGCCGAGCACGCCAAGGCGCTCGCGGGCGGCGGCGAGAAGTACGTCCGACGGCACCGTGAGCGCGGCAAGTTGCTCGCGCGGGAACGCATCGAGCTGCTCCTCGACCCGGACACGCCCTTCCTGGAGCTGTCCCCGCTCGCCGCCTGGGGCAGCGACCACACGGTCGGTGCCTCGCTCGTCACCGGCATCGGCGTGGTCGAGGGCGTGGAGTGCCTGATCACCGCCAACGACCCGACCGTGCGCGGCGGCGCCAGCAACCCGTGGTCGCTGAAGAAGGCCCTGCGTGCCAACGACATCGCCCTCGCCAACCGGCTGCCCTGCATCTCCCTGGTGGAGTCGGGCGGTGCCGACCTGCCCTCCCAGAAGGAGATCTTCATCCCGGGCGGCGCCATCTTCCGCGACCTCACGCGCCTGTCGGCAGCCGGGATCCCCACCGTCGCCGTCGTCTTCGGCAACTCCACCGCCGGCGGCGCCTACATCCCCGGCATGTCCGACCACGTGATCATGGTCAAGGAGCGGGCGAAGGTCTTCCTCGGCGGACCGCCGCTGGTGAAGATGGCGACCGGCGAGGAGAGCGACGACGAGTCCCTGGGCGGCGCCGAGATGCACGCGCGCGTGTCGGGCCTCGCCGACTACTTCGCCGTCGACGAGCCGGATGCCCTGCGCCAGGCACGACGGGTGGTCGCCCGGCTCAACCACCGCAAGGCGTACCCGGACCCCGGCCCCGCCGAGCCGCCCGCGTACGACCCGGAGGAGCTGCTGGGCGTCGTCCCCGGCGACCTGAAGACCCCCTTCGACCCGCGCGAGGTCATCGCCCGGATCGTCGACGGCTCCGACTTCGACGAGTTCAAGCCGCTGTACGGGACCAGTCTGGTGACCGGCTGGGCCGCCCTGCACGGCTATCCGGTGGGGGTGCTGGCCAACGCCCAGGGCGTCCTGTTCAGCGCCGAGTCGCAGAAGGCCGCCCAGTTCATCCAGCTCGCCAACCAGCGCGACATCCCGCTGCTCTTCCTGCACAACACCACCGGCTACATGGTCGGCAAGGAGTACGAGCAGGGCGGGATCATCAAGCACGGCTCGATGATGATCAACGCGGTCAGCAACAGCAGGGTCCCGCACCTGTCCGTGCTCATGGGGGCGTCGTACGGCGCCGGGCACTACGGGATGTGCGGGCGGGCGTACGACCCCCGCTTCCTGTTCGCCTGGCCCAGCGCCAAGTCGGCCGTCATGGGCCCGCAGCAGCTCGCGGGCGTGCTGTCGATCGTCGCCCGGCAGTCGGCGGCGGCGAAGGGCCGGCCCTACGACGAGGACGCGGACGCCGCCCTGCGCGCCATGGTGGAGCAGCAGATCGAGTCCGAGTCACTGCCGATGTTCCTGTCGGGGCGGCTGTACGACGACGGCGTCATCGACCCGCGCGACACCCGCACCGTCCTCGGCCTGTGCCTGTCCGCGATCCACAGCGCCCCCTACGAGGGCGCGCGCGGCGGCTTCGGCGTCTTCCGGATGTGACGGTCATGACGGATATGAGGGGTTCCGTGATTTCGACTCTGCTCGTCGCCAACCGCGGCGAGATCGCCTGCCGGATCTTCCGCACCTGCCGTGAGCTGGGAATCCGGACGGTCGCCGTACACTCCGACGCCGACGAGAACGCGCTCCACGCGCGCGTGGCCGACACGGCGGTACGACTGCCGGGCGCGGCGCCCGCCGAGACGTATCTGCGCGGCGACCTGATCGTGAAGGCGGCCCTCGCGGCCGGCGCGGACGCCGTGCACCCGGGCTACGGCTTCCTGTCCGAGAACCCCGGCTTCGCCCGCGCCGTCCTCGACGCCGGCCTGACCTGGATCGGGCCGTCGCCCGAGGCCATCGAGGCGATGGCGTCCAAGACCCGCGCGAAGGAGCTGATGGGGATCGCGCCCCTCGGCGAGGCCGACGTCACCGAGGCCGACCTGCCGGTCCTGGTGAAGGCGGCCGCCGGCGGCGGCGGGCGCGGGATGCGGATCGTGCGCCGCCTGGAGGAGCTGAGCGCCGCACTGGAGGGCGCGCGCGCCGAGGCCGCGAGCGCCTTCGGCGACGGCGAGGTCTTCGTGGAGCCGTACCTGGAGCACGGCCGCCATGTCGAGGTGCAGATCCTCGCCGACGCCCACGGCACCGTCTGGCCGCTCGGCACCCGCGACTGCTCCCTGCAGCGCCGCCACCAGAAGGTCGTCGAGGAGGCCCCGGCGCCCGGACTCCCCGAGGGACTCACGCAGGACCTGTACGTGCTGGCCGTACAGGCCGCGTGCGCCGTCGCCTACGTGGGCGCCGGCACCGTGGAGTTCCTGGTCGCCGACGGCCGCGCCCACTTCCTGGAGATGAACACCCGCCTCCAGGTCGAACACCCCGTCACGGAGGCGGTGTTCGGCATCGACCTGGTCGCGGAACAGATCCGCGTTGCGGAGGGCGGGGCCCTCGAGAAGGACCCGCCACGCGCGCGTGGCCACGCCGTCGAGGCCCGGCTGTACGCCGAGGACCCCGCCCAGGACTGGGCGCCGCAGACCGGCACCCTGCACCACCTCGCCGTACCGGGCGGAGTCCGCCTGGACACCGGATACACCGACGGCGACACCATCGGCGTCCACTACGACCCGATGCTCGCCAAGGCCGTCGCCCACGCCCCCACCCGCGCGGAGGCGATCCGCCGGCTCGCGGGCGCGCTGGAGGGCGCGGCGATCCACGGCCCCGCGACCAACCGGGACCTCCTCGTGCGCTCCCTGCGCCACGCCGAGTTCGCCGACGGCCGCATGGACACCGGCTTCTACGACCGCCACCTGCCCGCCCTGACGGCCCCGGCCCCCGACCCGTACGCCCCGCTGGCCGCCGCCCTCGCCGACGCCCACGGCCGCTCCCGGTTCGGCGGCTGGCGCAACGTTCCCTCCCAGCCGCAGGTGAAGCGGTACGCGGTGGCGGGGGAGGAGCACGAGGTCCGCTACCGGCAGACGAGGCAGGGCCTCGCGGCCGAGGGGGTGCGGGTCGTGCACGCCGACGCGCGCCTGGTCGTTCTCGAAGTGGACGGCGTGGAGCGGAAGTACCCCGTCGCCCGCTACGGCGACGAGGTGTACGTGGGGGCCACCCGTCTCACCGCCCTGCCCCGCTTCCCCGATCCCACCGCCCAGCTCGCACCGGGTTCCCTGCTCGCGCCGATGCCGGGCACGGTCGTACGGATCGCCGAGGGGCTGACGGCCGGGGCAACGGTTCGGGCGGGCCAAGGCCTCATCTGGGTGGAGGCGATGAAGATGCAGCACCAGATCTCGTCGCCGGTCACCGGAACGCTGACCGCGCTGCATGCCGGCCCCGGCCAGCAGGTGGAACCAGGAACGTTGCTCGCCGTAGTGCAGGAAACCTCTTCTTAGGAGCCTCATGTCTCCCGTCATCGAAACCGAAGAGCACAAGGCCCTCCGCGCGGCGGTGGCCGCCCTCGGGAAACGCTACGGCCGCGACTACCTCGTGCAAGCCGTCGCCGCAGGCAAACCCCCCGCCGAACTCTGGTCCGAGGCGGGCAAGCTCGGCTACCTCGGAGTCAACCTGCCGGAGGCGTACGGCGGCGGTGGCGGCGGCATCACCGAACTCTCCATCGTCCTCGAGGAACTGGGTGCCGCCGGCTCCCCCCTCCTCATGCTCGTCGTCTCCCCGGCCATCTGCGGCACAGTGATCTCCCGCTTCGGCACCGAGGCCCAGAAGCGGACGTGGCTCCCGGGAATCGCCGACGGCACCCGTCTCATGGCCTTCGGCATCACCGAACCCGACGCCGGCTCCAACTCCCACCGCATCACCACCACGGCCCGCAAGGACGGCGCCGACTGGCTGCTCACCGGCCGCAAGGTCTTCATCTCCGGTGTCGACATGGCCGACGCCGTCCTGATCGTCGGCCGCACCGAGGACGCCCGCACCGGACGCCTCAAGCCCTGCCTGTTCATCGTCCCGACGGACGCCGAGGGCTTCCAGAAGCGGCCCATCGACATGGAACTGGGCGCCGCCGAGAAGCAGTTCGAGCTGGTCCTGGACGACGTACGGCTGCCCGCCGACGCGCTCGTCGGCGACGAGGACGCCGGTCTGCTGCAGCTGTTCGCCGGGCTCAACCCCGAGCGGATCATGACCGCCGCGTTCGCCATCGGGATGGGCCGCTACGCCCTCGCCAAGGCCATCGAGTACGCCCGCGACCGCACCGTGTGGAAGGCCCCCATCGGCGCGCACCAGGCCATCGCCCACCCCCTGGCGCAGGCGCACATCGACCTGGAACTGGCCCGCCTGATGATGCAGAAGGCGGCCCACCTCTACGACTCCGGTGACGACATCGGCGCGGGCGAGGCCGCCAACATGGCCAAGTACGCCGCCGGGGAGGCCTGCGTGAAGGCCGTCGACCAGGCCGTGCACACCCTCGGCGGCAACGGGCTCACGCGCGAGTTCGGACTCGCCTCGCTGATAACGGCCGCGCGCGTGGCTCGTATTGCTCCGGTGAGCCGGGAGATGATTCTCAACTACGTCTCCCATCAGACCCTGGGCCTGCCCAAGTCGTACTAGGCGACCGCACTGGAGGAACCGTGTTCCGCAGCGAGTACGCAGACGTTCCGCCCGTAGAACTCCCCATCCACGAGGCCGTCCTGGGTCACGCCGCCGACTTCGGCGAGCGTCCCGCCCTCATCGACGGTACGGACGGCACCACCCTCACGTACGAGCAGGTGAACCGGTTCCACCGGCGCGTCGCGGCCGGCCTCGCCGACGCGGGCGTCCGCAAGGGCGACGTCCTCGCCCTGCACAGCCCCAACACCATCGCGTTCCCGACCGCCTTCTACGCCGCCACGCGCGCGGGTGCCTCCGTCACCACGGTGCACCCGCTCGCCACCCCCGAGGAGTTCGCCAAACAGCTCGGCGACAGCGGGGCGCGCTGGATCGTGACCGTGTCGCCCCTGCTGGAGGGGGCCCGCCGTGCCGCCGAACTCGCGGGCAGCATAAGGGAGATATTCGTCTGCGACAGCGCGCCCGGGCACCACTCGCTCGTCGACATGCTCGCCACCACCGCCCCCGAACCGCGGCTCGCCTTCGACCCGGCCGAGGACGTCGCCGCGCTGCCGTACTCCTCCGGCACGACCGGCGTCCCCAAGGGCGTGATGCTCACCCACCGGCAGATCGCCACCAACCTCGCCCAGCTGGAGCCCGCCGTCACCATGGCACCCGGCGAGCGCATCCTCGCCGTCCTGCCGTTCTTCCACATCTACGGGCTCACCGCCCTGATGAACGCACCCCTGCGCAAGGGCGCGACGGTCGTCGTCCTGCCCCGCTTCGACCTGGAGTCGTTCCTCGCGGCCGTCGAGAAGCACCGCATCACCGGCCTGTACGTCGCCCCGCCGATCGTCCTCGCGCTCGCCAAGCACCCGGCGGTCACCCGCTACGACCTCTCCTCGCTCAGGTACGTCATCAGCGCCGCCGCCCCGCTGGACGCCCACCTCGCCCGTGCCTGCGCCGCACGGCTCGGCCTCCCCCCGATCGGCCAGGCCTACGGCATGACGGAACTGTCCCCGGGCACCCACGTCGTGCCCCTCGACCGGCTGCACGACGCCCCCGCCGGCACGGTCGGCAGGCTCATCGCCGGCACCGAGATGCGGATCGTGTCCCTGGACGACCCCGGCAAGGACCACGGCACCGGCGAGTCGGGCGAGATCCTGATCCGCGGCCCCCAGGTGATGAAGGGCTATCTCGGCCGCCCCGACGCCACCACCGCCATGATCGACGCCGACGGCTGGCTGCACACCGGGGACGTCGGGCACGTCGACGAGGACGGCTGGCTGTTCGTCGTGGACCGGGTGAAGGAGCTCATCAAGTACAAGGGCTTCCAGGTGGCCCCCGCCGAACTGGAGGCCCTGCTGCTCACCCACCCCGGCATCGCCGACGCCGCCGTCGTCGGCGCCTACAACGACGACGGCAACGAGGTCCCGCACGCCTTCGTCGTCCGCCGGGCCGACACCGCCGCCGGGCTCACGCGGAACGAGATCATGCTGTACGTCGCCGAGCGGGTCGCGCCGTACAAACGCGTCCGCGAGGTCACCTTCGTCGACACCGTCCCGCGCGCCGCCTCCGGCAAGATCCTGCGCCGGGAACTCCGGGAGCTGCTGTGACACTGATCAGCCGCACGCGCGCGCGTGCCGTGGAAACCCTCAGCCTCGACTCCACCGACACCCGCAACGCCCTCTCGGCGGCCCTCGTGTCCGACCTGGCGAGCGCCCTCACCGACTGCGGCAAGGACCCGGACGTGCGCGCCGTCGTCCTCACCCACACCGGCACCACCTTCAGCGCCGGCGCCGACCTGCGCGACCCGCCGCAGCCGGACGCCCTGGTCGGCCTGCTCCGGCAGATCGTCGAGCTGCCCAAACCGGTCGTCGCCCGGATCACCGGGCACGTTCGCGCGGGCGGCCTGGGCCTGCTCGCCGCCTGTGACATCGCCGCCGCGTCGACCGCGGCCACCTTCGCCTTCACCGAGGTCCGCATCGGCGTCGCACCCGCCGTGATCTCCCTGCCGGTGATCCCGCGCACCGACTCCCGCGCCCTGGCCCGCTACTACCTCACCGGCGAACGCTTCGATGCGGCGCAGGCCGTACGCCTCGGCCTGCTCACGACCACGGCCGACGACGTGGACGAGGCCCTGGCCCCCGTCCTCGACGGTCTGCGCCGCTCCTGCCCGCAGGCCCTGGCCGAGACGAAACGGCTGCTCACGGTTAGGGTGCTGGAGACATTCGACCGGGATGCGGCGGACCTGACCGCCCTCTCGGCCCGGCTGTTCGCCTCCGACCAGGCACGGGAGGGGATGACAGCCTTCCTGGAAAGACGGGACGCGGCATGGGTGGTGTGAGTACGGCGGAACGGGACCGCCTCCCCAAGCAGGACCGCAGCCGGGCCACCCGGCAGCGGCTCCTGGAGGCCGCCGTGGCCTGCCTGGCCGAACACGGCTGGGCGGGCTCCACCGTCGCCGTCGTCGCCGAGCGCGCCGGCGTCTCCCGCGGCGCCGCCCAGCACCACTTCCCGACCCGGGAGGACCTGTTCACGGCCGCCGTCGAGTACGTGGCCGAAGAGCGCTCCACCGCGCTCAGGGACCTCTTCCCGGACCGCACCGCCGACCGCCGTGCCGTCGTCGCCGCCCTCGTCGACCTCTACACCGGCCCCCTCTTCCGCGCCGCCCTGCACCTGTGGGTCGCCGCCTCCAACGAGGACCAGCTGCGCACGCGCGTGACCGAGCTGGAGGCCCGCGTCGGCCGCGAGACCCACCGCATCGCCGTCGAACTCCTCGGCGCCGACGAGTCCCGCCCCGGCGTCCGCGAGACCGTCCAGGGCTTCCTCGACCTGGCCCGCGGCCTCGGCCTCGCCAACCTCCTCACCGACGACACCGCCCGCCGCCGGCGGGTCGTCGACCAGTGGGCCGACCTGCTGGAACAGGCCCTGCGCTGAGCCGTTGTCAGGGGGGTCGGCTACGGTTCCGGGCAGGAGGGACACCTTCCGGACGATCGTCGACCTCGACGCCACCGCCGCCGAGGCGCCGGCGCTCGCCCGGCGCGTGCTCGACCGCCTCGTGACCGAGGGCGTCGTGCTGCCCGAGCGCACCAGCCGCTCCTTCGGGGAGCACCTGCCCGGCCCGCACCGGGACCGGGCGGTCGGCCCGGAGGACGGCCGCTGGAAACCGAGCGGCACGAGACCGGCGAGGCCGACGACGACTGCCCCGCCTGCGCCGCCCCCGTCCCCCTGCCGGACCGGACCTGGGCCTGGGACTACTTCGCCTTCGGCCACCTCGGCTTCGAGTTCCGGAACTGGCCCGGGTTCACCGGGGACTTCCGCACGCTGACGGCCGACGCGCTGGACGGCCACCGTACGGTCTGCGTCTGGGGCAGGTTCTGACAGGCACTGCCCGCTCCTCCCGGCCGTGAACCGGGCCACATCCGTATTCCGCGCCGCGCAGTAGGCTGGGCCCATGCTTCCGATGCTCGTTCGCCGTCGCCACGTGGACTACGTGCGCGTCACGAGCATGGGCTGTCGGCCTTCGGCCTGATTCAGCCCCTTTTATCTCCCTCTTCTTACGGCATCCTGGGCGGCGCCGCCTCCATCCCCGGCGGGCCTGCCCGTGGCCCACACACCCCTGTGGACGCACCCATGACGACGCACATCGCGACGACCCCGTCGTACGACCAGCTCCCCATCATCGACCTGTCGGCCGCCGACCGTGGCCCCCAGGCCCGCGCCCTGCTCCACGCCCAACTGCACAGCGCCGCCCACGACGTCGGCTTCTTCCAGCTCGTCGGGCACGGCGTGACCCGGGCCGAGACCGACGCGCTGCTCACCGCCATGCGGGCCTTCTTCGCGCTCCCCGAAGCCGACCGGCTCGCCCTCGACAACGTGAACTCGCCGCACTTCAGGGGCTACACGCGCACCGGCGACGAGCGCACCGCCGGCGCCCGGGACTGGCGCGACCAGCTCGACATCGGCGCCGAACGCCCGGCCCGCGCCCCCGCCCCGGGCGAGCCCGCGTACTGGTGGCTCCAGGGCCCCAACCAGTGGCCCGCCGCCCTCCCCGAGCTCCGCACCGCCGCGCTGACCTGGATCGACAGGCTCAGCACGGTCGCCGAGCGCCTCCTGCACGAGCTCCTGGCGGCGATCGGCGCCCCGGCCGGCTTCTACGACCCGATCTTCGGCGACCGTGCCCACCCGCACCTCAAGCTCGTCCGCTACCCCGGCAGCGCGGGCGACGGCACCGACCAGGGCGTGGGCGCGCACAAGGACTACGGCTTCCTGACCCTGCTCCTGCAGGACACGGTCGGCGGCCTCCAGGTCCACCGCGAGGACGGCCTCTTCCACGACGTCCCGCCCCTGCCGGGGGCCTTCGTCGTCAACCTCGGCGAACTCCTGGAGGTCGCCACCAACGGCTACCTCCTGGCCACCAACCACCGCGTGGTGAGCCCCCCGGGAGCGACGGAACGCTTCTCCGTGCCGTTCTTCTACAACCCCCGCCTGGACGCGAGGATCGAGCCGTTGCCCTTCCCGCACGCGTCCGAGGCGCCGGGCATCACGACCGACCCCTCGAACCCCCTGTTCGCGGAGTACGGCTACAACGAACTCAAGGGCAAGCTGAGGGCCCACCCCCTGGTGGCGGAGCGACACCACAGCAGCCTGTTGATGCCGGCGGCGTGAATTCCTCGGGGGCGCGGGGCCGTACCGGCGTGCGGCTCCGCCGCGCGGGCGCCGCCGGCCACAAGGGCCCGCAGTCGCCCGCGCTCCCGAGCCGTCCCCCTCAGTGGGCGATCTCCCCGTACCCCTCGATGTCCTCCGGCCTCCGCGGCCCGGGCCCCACATACCGGGCCGAAGGCCGCACCAGCCGCCCCGTCCGCTTCTGCTCCAGAACGTGCGCCGACCACCCGGCGGTCCGAGCACACGTGAACATCGACGTGAACATGTGCGCCGGCACCTCGGCGAAGTCGAGCACGATGGCGGCCCAGAACTCCACGTTGGTGGCGAGCACCCGATCCGGCCGACGGTTGTGCAGCTCCTCCAGCGCGGCCTTCTCCAACGCCTCGGCCACCTCGAACCGCGGAGCGCCGAGCTCGCGCGCCGTACGCCGCAGCACCCGCGCCCGCGGATCCTCGGCCCGGTACACCCGGTGCCCGAAGCCCATCAGCCGCTCACCCCGGTCCAGGGCCTGGCGGACGTACGCCTCCGCGTCCCCCGTCCGCTCGATCTCCTCGATCATCCCGAGCACCCGCGACGGCGCACCCCCGTGCAGCGGCCCGGACATGGCGCCCACCGCACCGGACAGCGCGGCGGCGACGTCCGCGCCCGTGGACGCGATGACCCGCGCCGTGAAGGTGGACGCGTTCATGCCGTGCTCGGCGGCGGACGTCCAGTAGGCGTCCACGGCCGCGACGTGCCGGGGGTCGGGCTCGCCCCGCCAGCGGATCATGAACCGCTCCACGACCGACTTGGCCTTGTCGATCTCCCGCTGCGGCACCATCGGCAGCCCCTGGCCCCGCGCGGACTGGGCGACGTACGACAGCGCCATGACGGCGGCCCGCGCGAGATCGTCCCGCGCCTGCCCCTCGTCGATGTCGAGCAGCGGCTTCAGCCCCCACACCGGGGCCAGCATGGCGAGCGCCGACTGCACGTCCACGCGGATGTCACCGGAGTGCACCGGGATCGGGAACGGCTCGGCGGGCGGCAGACCGGGGTTGAAGGCGCCGTCGACCAGCAGCCCCCACACGTTCCCGAACGAGACGTGTCCGACCAGGTCCTCGATGTCGACGCCCCGGTAGCGCAGGGCGCCGCCCTCCTTGTCCGGCTCGGCGATCTCCGTCTCGAACGCGACGACTCCCTCGAGTCCGGGTACGAAATCGGACATCAGGCGGCTCCTCGTGATGTGGTCGGCGGCGGTCACCCCGGTGATGCCCCGATCGGCCGGTGGTCATCCGGTGGTCAGTGAAACCGTGGGGGAAGCAGCACGATAACCCCCGGTGCCATCCTTGGGGAGTCCGTACGACACCGAGTGCCAGCGGCGTTCGATACGGCAGGATGACCGCGTGACCGACCGCGAACCCCTCCTGGACCCCGCCCTCGACCCGGCCGCCATGCGCAAGCAGTACCGGGCGGCGGGCCTCGCCGAACAGGACCTCGCCGCACACCCCATGGACCAGTTCGCCCGCTGGTTCGAGGACGCCGCCCGGGCGGTCCTGCACGGTACGGTCTACGAACCCAACGCGATGGTCGTCTCCACGGCGGACGCGGCGGGCCGGCCCAGCTCGCGCACGGTCCTGATGAAGCAGTTCGACACCGAGGGCTTCGTCTTCTACACCAACTACGACTCCCGCAAGGCCCGCGACCTCGCGGAGAACCCGCACATCTGCCTGCTCTTCCCCTGGCACCCGCTCGCCCGCCAGGTCATCGTCACCGGCACCGCCCGGCGCACCGGCCGCGACGAGACGGCCGCCTACTTCCGCACCCGCCCGCACGGCTCCCAGCTGGGCGCCTGGGCCAGCGCCCAGTCCTCGGTGATCGACTCCCGCACCGAACTGGACACCGCCTACGCCGAGCTGGAGGCGCGCTACCCCGAGGGCGAGCAGGTCCCGGTCCCACCGCACTGGGGCGGCTTCCGCGTCACCCCGGAGACCGTCGAGTTCTGGCAGGGCCGCGAGAACCGCCTCCACGACCGCCTGCGCTACGTGGGCCGGCCGGACGGAGGCTGGAAGACCGAGCGTCTCAGCCCCTGACCAGGCTCCCCGCGAACGCAGACGACCCGCGGGCTGGGTTCCTCCGAGGAGGAGCCGGCCGGACGTACCGGCAGCCCGCGGGTCGGGTGACTGCTTGGGAATGGGGCCGGCTGCACGCCTCTGTCACGTGCTGGTCCGGCACCGCACTGGATGTGGTGGCGGACCGCTAGCCCGCAGCCACCTCACGCGTCCGGTTCTCATACATCTGCCGAACCACCTCCCTTCTCGTGTACTCCACACCCTAAGAAGGCGAGGGAAGGTACTCAACTGTTTTTCGCCGGATGCCGCTGGATGTGTCCGGTGACCCGTGCCCGTATTGACACCGCACTGGTCCAGACCGCACGGTGATCCGCGACACAGACGCTGCGAAGGGGCACCGCATGAGCGACGGCACGCCTGCCGACCTGTTCTTCGACGCCGCCATCACCCTGTTGCAACGGGTCCGCGACGAGGAGGCCGGGGCGATCACCGCGGCCGGCACCCTGCTCGCCGACACCGTCGCCGCCGGTGGCCGACTGTTCGCCTTCGGCGCCGGGCACTCCTCGCTGGCCGCCCAGGACGTCGTCTACCGCGCGGGCGGCCTCGCCCTGATGAACCTGCTCGCCGTCCCCGGTGTCGTCGGCGTCGACGTCACCCCGGCCACCCTCGGCTCCGCCCTCGAACGCGTCGACGGGCTCGCGAGCGCCGTCCTCGACACCTCACCGGTCCGCTCCGGCGACGCCCTCGTGATCATCTCCCTCTCCGGGCGCAACGCCCTGCCCGTGGAGATGGCCCTGAACGCCCGCGCCCTCGGCGTGAAGGTCATCGGTGTCACCTCGGTCGCGTACGCCGCGCAGACCACGTCCCGGCACGCCTCCGGCACCTTCCTGAAGGACCACTGCGACATCGTCCTGGACTCGAAGATCGCCGTCGGCGACGCCGAACTCACCCTCGACACCATCCCGGCGCCCTTCGCGCCCGCCTCCACGGTCGTGACCTCCGCCCTGATGCAGGCCGTGATGGCGACCACCGCCGCCGCGCTCGCCGACCGGGGCATCGAACCCCCGCTGCTGCGCTCCGGCAATGTGGACGGCGGGCACGAGTGGAACGGCCGGGTGATGCGGGAGTACGGCGACCGGATCTTCTACCGGCACTGAGCCCGCAGGCGGGCCACCGCCGCCTACTCCTCCCGCACCGCTTCCGCCAGGTCCAGCGCCGCCGCGATGCGGACCGCCACGTCCTCCGCGTAGGCCGTGTCGGACCGCTCGAAGCGGCTGCGGCCGGAGCCGCGCAGGAAGGTGACCACGCCCAGGGTCCGTCCCCGGCTGCGCAGCACCGCGCACAGGGCGTGCACCGCGTCCCCGGGCCACTGCCGGGCGAGCGCCCACTCCCGCGCCCGTTCCGCCGGGACCGACCCGGCGTCCGTGCGCACCGCGCCGGCCCGCTCCACGCACTGCAGCGCCGGATGGCCGGGCTCGTAGCGCACGGGCAGCCCGGCCGCGCCGGTGAGCAGACTCGGCCCCGGCGCTCCGGTGGGTGTCGCGGCGAGCCGTACCAGCCGCACGGCCGTCTCCTCGCCGTCCGGTCCCTCCGCGCGCGGGGAAGGCGCCACACGGTCGATCAGCGCGTGGTCGGCGAAGCCGGCGAGGGCGAAGTCCAGGTGGACGGTGGCCGCCTCGGCCGGGTTCTCGCACTCGGCGGCGGCCCGCGCGGCGCGGTGCAACTGGTTGGTCCGGAACCGCAGCAGGGCCGCTTCCTGCTCGCTCTGCCGGCTCTCGGTGACGTCCTGGAACAGCCAGCCGACGCCGAGCGGCACCGGTTCCTCCGCGAGCGGTGAGGCCAGCCGCACGAACCCGCTCCGCCAGCAGCGCCGCTTCTCGCCCTGCGAGGAGCGCAGGGTCACCCACATCTCGGCGGGTGCGGGCGGCGCGCCCTCGGCCAGTACGTGGGTGAGCGCGGCCTCCAGCTCCTCCACGCCCTGCGCGAGCAGCTCGCCGAGCGGCCTGCCCAGCGCGGACGTCCGCCCGATCCCGAGGGCACGGGCCGCGTGCGCATTGACGACGGCGGGCCGCAGGTCGGCGTCGATGAGGACGACTCCCCAGGCAGCGTCCTCGAACAGCGCCTCGCTCAGCGCGATCGACCGCTCCAGGTCGATCTGCGCGTGCACCTCGCTGAACGCGCAGTACACCCCGGCCGGCTTGCCGTCGGGCCCGCGCACGGCGGCGGACTGCGTGCGCACGAGCACGCGCCCGCCGTCCTTCGTGACCAGCGCGAACTCGTGCACCTGCCGTCCTGGTGCGTGCATCGCCGACATCAGCCGGGCGTGCACCTCCTCCGCGTCGGCGCTGCGCACCGCCCATCCGGCGAAGCCGTGCCGCCCGACCGCCTCGGCGGCCGTCCAGCCGAGGATGCGTTCGGCCTCGCGGTTCCAGTGCGTGACGACCCCGTCGGCGTCGAAGGCGCACAGGGCCGCGTCCATGCCGTCGAGCAGCGCGGCGAGCAGATCGGATCCGCCGGGCTCACCGGGCTCGTCCGGCCCCAGCTCGTCGGTGGTCCCACTCCGCCGGGAAGCACTCACCTGGACCCCCTGGAGGCTGCGTCGGCGCGCATCGGGCGCGCGGTTCGCTCACTGGCCCTTCATTCAACTGGAACGTGACTCAGCCCACAGCCTGTTCCCGCAAGATTGGTCCCACGAGATTGGGCGCGTCACCGGCCCGGTGCCGACGGTGCCGCAGCGCCCGGTCCGGCACCGGTTCGTGTCCCCACGGGGCCCCCGTTTCCCCGGCGGCCCCCGCTTGTCAGTGGGATCCGGCAGAATTGGTGCCAGGGCCAGCGCACGCGCCGGGCTGCCGGCAGAGGTAATCGAGGGGCACGTATGTCCGGACTGATCGACACCACGGAGATGTATCTCCGCACCATCCTCGAACTCGAAGAGGAAGGCGTCGTCCCCATGCGCGCCCGCATCGCGGAGCGGCTGGACCAGAGTGGGCCGACGGTGAGCCAGACGGTGGCGCGCATGGAGCGCGACGGCCTGGTGTCCGTGGCCAGCGACCGCCACCTGGAGCTGACGGACGAGGGACGCAGGCTGGCCACGCGCGTGATGCGCAAGCACCGGCTGGCCGAGTGTCTGCTCGTCGACGTGATCGGCCTGGAGTGGGAGCAGGTGCACGCGGAGGCCTGCCGCTGGGAGCACGTGATGAGCGAGGCCGTGGAGCGCCGCGTGCTGGAGCTGCTGCGGCACCCCACCGAGTCGCCGTACGGCAACCCCATCCCGGGCCTGGAGGAGCTGGGCGAGAAGGACGGCGCGAATCCGTTCCTGGACGAGGGCATGGTCTCGCTGGCCGACCTGGACCCGGGCACGGACGGCAAGACGGTCGTCGTCCGCCGCATCGGCGAGCCGATCCAGACCGACGCCCAGCTGATGTACACGCTGCGGCGCGCGGGTGTGCAGCCCGGCTCCGTGGTGAGCGTGACGGAGTCGGCCGGCGGTGTCCTGGTGGGCAGCGGCGGCGAGGCGGCCGAGCTGGAGGCGGACGTCGCCTCGCACGTGTTCGTCGCCAAGCGCTGAAGCAGGAGGAAGCCCCGGCGCCGTGTGGCGCCGGGGCCTGTCCTCCCCTGTGCTGACCCGGAGCCCCGAGCTCTCAGGGTCATCCCCTCGGACCGTCTTTCCCCGAGCGGTCCGCCTCCCGCCAGAAAGATCCCCTTGGCGGCGACGATCATGCCTTGCAGGGTGTCACTCGAATGAGGGGTGTTGTCCGCAGAGACGGATTTTTCGAATAGGTATTCGATAGTCTGCGGCGGCAGAACGAGCACGACAGCGACAGCAGCGAGTACGAGCGAGTACGGCAGTACACCGGTACGAGTCAAGCGGAGCTGGGGGGTGCCAGGCCCATGGCGCGGCGCATCGACGTGACGGGGGCGGGTGGCGTGCGCCTGGCCGCCTGGGAGTTCGCCGACCCGCCCAAGACGGGACTCGGCCCGCCGGACGAACGGGCGGACAGCACGCCCGGAGCTCCCGGCGTGCTGTTACTCCACGGCCTGATGGGCCGCGCCTCCCACTGGGCCTCGACCGCCCGCTGGCTGGCCGCACGGCACCGCGCGGTCGCCCTCGACCAGCGCGGTCACGGCCAGAGCGAGAAGCCCCCGCAGGCCGCCTACACCCGCGAGGCCTATGTCGAGGACGCCGAGGCCGCCGTGGAACAGCTCGGTATCGGCCCCGCGCTCCTCATCGGCCATGCCATGGGCGCGCTGACCGCCTGGCAGCTCGCCGCCAAGCGTCCCGATCTGGTGCGGGGCCTGGTCATCTGCGACATGCGGGCCTCCGCGCTGGGCGCCGCCTCGCAGCGGGAGTGGGCCGAGTGGTTCGGCGCCTGGCCCGTCCCCTTCGCCACGCTGGCCGACGTACGCAAGTGGTTCGGTGAGCTCGACCCCTGGGTGGAGCGGCCGAATCCGGCGCGCGGGGAGTTCTACGCCGAGGTGATGCACGAGTCGGCCGACGGCTGGCGCCCCGTGTTCGAGCCGGAGCAGATGCTCAGCTCCCGTGAGACGTGGGTGTACGACGCGCACTGGGAGGAGCTGGCCCAGGTGCGGTGCCCGGCGCTGGTGGTGCGCGGGGTGGACGGGGAGCTGGGCCGGGCGGAGGCGCAGGAGATGGTGAGGGTGCTGCCCGCGGGGGACTACGCGGAGGTCGCCGACGCCGGGCACCTTGCGCATTACGACATGCCGGGGGCCTGGCGGTCGGCCGTGGAGCCGTTCCTGGACCGGGTGCTCGGGGAGTGAGGGCGCCTGATCGTCTGCCGGGCAGCTTCCCTCACCCCTTGCTGACGGCCGTGAGGATCTCCGGCAGCCGTGCCGCCGTCCTCGGAGCGGCCAGGCGCAGACCCATGAGGGTCACCCCCGCGCCGTACACCGCGCCCACCGGCAGGAGCAGCCAACGCCAGTCCGCCCCGTCCGCGCTCACGTGGAGCCAGATGGTGAGGGCGATGACGGGGGAGCAGAGCAGGGCCGCCGACACCATGCCGCCGAAGATCGAGATCCAGGCGAGGCCCGCCTGTCCCGGGGCGACGTTCTTGTGGCCCTCCTGGGGGATGGAGTAGGGGAAGCGGGCCGAGGTCCAGGCGCCGGTGGCGAGCATCGCCCCGAGCAGCGCGAAGGACAGCCCCAGCACCTCCGGCAGCCGTGACCACGAACCCAGCAGGGCCGTGGTCGTGACGGTGACGAGCGCCGCGTACGGCAGGGTGATCAGCAGCAGGGCCAGGGCGCGGCCGCGCAGTTCGGCGTAGGCGTCCCGGGGTGAGGAGACGGTCATGGCCACCATCCAGAACGCGGAGGTGTCCTGCCCGAACTGGTTGTACATCTGGATGCCGAGCATCCCGGCGGCGAAGCACGCGAAGTAGACCGACCCGGTGCCCTGCGCCGCGTTGAACACCGGCACGATCAGCCCGATCGCCAGCGAGGTCACCCAGGCGGCCTTGGTCTTCGGATCCCGCCAGATGTACCGCAGGCTGCGCTCCATGACCGGACCCGTACGGCCCCGCGGCAGCAGCCGTCCGAGTCCGGCGGCCGAGCGGCCGCGGTCCCCGGCGTCGGCGGGCTGCAGCGTGGACTGGTCGGGCGCGGTCATCAGGCGGGTCAGACTGCGCGCCCACACGACGATCAGCGCCGTCAACCCGGCTGTCGTGACCGCGAGTTGGGCGCCCGCGAGGCCGTACGACCCCTCGCTCGCCGCGTGCACCGCCGCCACCGAGGACGCCGGCGGCACCCAGGACAGCACGTCCGCGACCGGCTGCAGCTGCCCGAGCCCGGCCGAACCCAGCTGTCGCGCGCCGAAGTTGACCAGCTGCGCCCCGACCGCGATCACCAGCCCGCTCAGCACGGCCAGATCGCGGCCCTTCCTGCTGGTCAGCAGCCGTACGTTGGCGGTGGCGACGGCCCGCGCCAGGGCCACGCAGACCAGCAGGGCGAGGACGACGGCGAGCACCGCCACGACGTAGCCCGCACCTCCGTGTGCGACGGACAGCGCGCAGCCCACCAGCACCAGCAGCGTGAACAACGGGCCGACGCCGACCAGGGAGGCCGCGAGCAGTGCCCGGACCAGCGGCCGGGGGCGCAGCGGGAGCATCACCAGCCGGGTCGGGTCCAGCGTCTCGTCGCCGGCCGGGAAGAACAGCGGCAGCACCGCCCAGCCCAGGGCCAGCACGGCGGTTCCCGGTACGGCGACCGTGTCGGCGCGCGCGTGCCCGCGCAGCAGAAGCAGACCGAGCAGCTGGGACAGCGCGATCAGGAGCGCGACGACGGCCGAGGCGACGAACGCGGCCCGCCGGCCCCCGGACTGCCGCAGCCCGTTCCGCAGCAGCGACAGCTTCAGCCGTACGACGGTGGAGGTGAGGCTCGTCATCGGGCCGCACCGCCGCCCAGCCAGTCCAGGTCGGCCCCGGTGTTCCGGCCGCTCGCCCCGACCAGCTCCAGGAACGCCCCCTGCAGCGTGGGGTGCGGCCCGCGCACCTCGGCCAGCGGCCCGGTGGCACGGATCCGCCCGGCCGCCATCACCGCCACCCAGTCGCACAGCGACTCGACCAGCTCCATGACGTGGGAGGAGAAGACGACGGTGGCGCCGGAGGCCGTGTACCGCTCCAGCACGCCCCGGATGGTCTGCGCGGACACCGGGTCGACGCCCTCGAACGGCTCGTCCAGGAAGAGCACCTCGGGATTGTGCAGGAGCGCGGCGGCGAGCCCGATCTTCTTGCGCATGCCGGTCGAGTAGTCGACGACGAGTTTGTGCTGGGCCCCGGCCAGGTCGAGGACGTCCAGCAGCTGCGTGGCCCGCTTGTCGACCTCGGCCCCCGGCAGCCCGCGCAGCCGCCCCGAGTACCCGAGCAGCTCGCGCCCCGACAGCCGTTCGAACAGGCGTAGCCCCTCGGGCAGCACCCCGATCCGCGCCTTGACGGCCACGGGATCGCGCCACACGTCGTGACCGACGACCTCCACGGTCCCGCCGTCCGGCCGCAGCAACCCGGTGACCATGGAGAGGGTGGTGGTCTTACCGGCTCCGTTCGGCCCGACCAGCCCGATGAACTTCCCGGCGGGCAGGTCGAGATCGATCCCGCCGACAGCCACCTGCTGCCCGAACTGCTTCCAGAGCCCACGCACGCGTACCGCAGCTTCCGTCATGCATGAAGGTTACGGCGGCGGTGGCGTCCCGCAGGGGTACGGCGGAACCGGGCGAGCAACCGCTACCGGTCCCGCCCACAGGCGTACGCGAGCGGCGAGAGCAACTCCTCCGCATCCGGCAACCACCGGTTCGCCGGGGTGGGCCGGCACGCCCACTGGACAGCACCACGAGATCCGAAACGCGTGGGAGGAGCGGCCACGTACGTCCCCTCGCCCAGCGCCACGAGGTCCAGCGACGAAGGCGACCACCCCAGCTTCCGCACCAGGTCCGGCACCTTCGCCGCGCCACCCGGCAGCACGAAGAACTGCATCCGCCGGTCGGGAGCGAGCGTGACCGGCCCCAGGGTCAGCTCCATCCGCTCCATCCGGGCGAGAGCCAGGAACCCGGCGCTCTCCGGGACGGACAACGCGTCGAACGTCCGCCCCGTCGGCAGCAGGATCGACGCCGTCGGCCGCTTCTGCCACATCCGGCGTGCCACGGTCGCGCTGCCGGTCGCCTGCGTCGCCCAGTCGGGGCGCGCGGGGTGCGCACCCGGCGCAGGGCAGGAGGCGTCACCGCACGAGCAGCGCTGCATTCCGTCGACCGCTTCCAGCCAGGTGCCCGGGAACACGTCCCAGTGCCGTTCCTCGGCGTAGCGTACGGCGGTCTCCAGCAGCGATTCCCCGCGTTGCTGCGGAATCTGACCGGCCATCTGAGTTTTTTCGGCGCCCGCGATCGTCTCTTCCACGCCCCTCTCAACTCCCGCACCCACCTGGAGTTACGGCTGTAGCGCGCGCGGGGGTGGGGCATCGATTCCGCAGGCGGGGCGCATGGGTGCACAGGCAGGGGCGCGCGGGAGGAAGCGGGGCGTGAGGTGGGTAGCCAGGGGTGGGGTTGGCATGCGCCTTTACCCCGGCAAACTGCACATGTCGCGCATTGACGGTATGTCAGCTGGGCAGTGATCTTCCTGACCTGGTCGTCTGTTCCAGGGGATCGCAACGCAGGGGGTAGCACATGGCCGCAAGGCCTCTCGTGGCGAGGCAGCCGAACGAACGGCTGCAGGCACTCATCCAGGAAGCGGGGTGCTCGAACGCCGGGCTGGCCCGGCGGGTCAACATGTGCGGCGCCGAGCACGGGCTCGACCTGCGCTACGACAAGACGTCCGTGGCCCGCTGGCTGCGCGGACAGCAACCACGGGGCCGCGCCCCGGCGATCATCGCGGAGGCGCTCGGACGCAAGCTCGGCCGTACGGTCACGATCGACGAGATCGGCATGGCCAACGGCAAGAACCTCGCCTCGGGAGTGGGTCTCCAGTTCTCGCCGACGGTACTGGGGGCCATCGAGCAGGTCTGCGAGCTGTGGCGCAGCGACGTGGGCCGGCGGGACTTCCTGTCGGGCTCCTCCGTCGCCGCCTCCGCGCTGGTCGAGCCCAGCCGCGACTGGCTGATCTCGGCGCCGGACGCCCAGGTGGCCCGGCAGGCCGGCCCACGCGTGGGGCAGGCCGACGTGGCGGCCGTACGGTCCATGACGCAAGCGCTGACCGAGCTGGACCACCAGTACGGCAGCGGGCATGTGCGCCCGGTGGTCGTGCACTACCTCAACAGCGTGGTCTCCGGGCTCCTCGCGGGCTCGTACCGGGAGACGGTCGGGCGCGAACTGTTCGCCTCCGTCGCGCGGTTGACCGAACTCGCCGGGTACATGGCCGTGGACACCGGGCAACCGGGGCTGGCCCAGCGGTACTACATCCAGTCGCTGCGGCTCGCGCAGGCCGCCGGGGACCGCGGGTACGGCGGTTACGTCCTGGCCGCGTCCATGAGTCACCTCGCCGCACAGCTCGGAAACCCGCGCGAGATCGCCCAGTTGGCGCGGGCGGCGCAGGAGGGGGCGCGCGGGCAGGTGACCCCCCGCGTGGAGGCGATGTTCCACGCCGCCGAGGCGCGCGGGCACGCCCTGCTCGGCGACGTACGCGCGGCTCAGGCGTCCACCGGGCGGGCGGTGACGGCGATGGAGCAGGCGGACGACTCCCGCGGCGACGACCCGGTGTGGATCCGGCACTTCGACGAGGCGTATCTGGCCGACGAGTTGGCACACTGCGCCCGTGACCTCGGACAACCCGAGCAGTCCGCCCGGTACGCCGAGCAGTCGCTGGCCGGGCACCCCGAGACGCGGGCCCGCCGGCGCGCCATCGGTTATGTGCTGCTCGCCACGGCCCAGGTGCAGCAGCGGGAGGTCGAACAGGCCTGCAGCACCGGCCTGAAGGCGGTGGAGCTGCTGGAGACGCTCCGCTCCAACCGGGGCGCCGAGTACCTGGAGGACCTGCAGCAGCGCCTCGAACCGTTCCGGGAGGAGGCGGTGGTACGGGAGTTCGGGGCACGCCTCGATCTCCAGCAGGCCGCGTGAGGATGCCATACAACAGCGTGTCGCGGGACGGTTTTGTTACTGCTGTCACAGGGAAGAAGATCGCGTCCTGAGCTGCGTGGCACCCGGCTCGGGGGACCCGGTAGCGTGAGCCCGATTCACAAGGTCCCCCATTAGTAGGAGTCCCGGTGACGCAGAGTGGACAGGGCGAGGAGCCCTCGGCGCGGCCCGCGCGCGAAGGCATCGTGCTGCCCTCCGACGGAGGCGAGCCCGTGCTGCCGGGCATGACCGGCGCGCCCGCCCCCGCCGCCCCGGCCGGCGGGCAGGCCTGGGGCGGCTCGTGGGGGCCCGAGCAGCCGCCGGCCCAGCCGGACCAGGGCTGGCCCCCGGCCGCCGCACAGCAGTGGCACAGCCCGGGCGCCCCGGACCAGCCGTCCCCCGCCGCGAACCCCGGCCCGCTGCCGCCGGAGGGGGCCCCGGCACCGGCGTACGGCCGGCCGCCCTCCTACGGCGGACCCGGCGCGCAGGGCGACGGCTACGGCGCGGGCCCGCAGCCCGGCTACGGCGCGGCACCCGAGCCGTACCACCAGCAGCAGTACCCGCAGCCGCCGGCTGCCGGTGCCCCGCTGCCCGCCGCGGCCGGCCATCCCGCCCCGTACATACCGCCGGCCCCGGCCGACGAGGGCGCGACGCAGTACATCCCGCCGGTGCACACGGCCCCCGCCGACGGCGCCACCCAGTACATCCCGCCGGTCCCGGCCGCCCCCGCCGACGAGGGCGCGACGCAGTACATCCCGCCGGTGGCTCCCGGCGCGCTGCCGCCCGAGTCCAGCGGCGAGGAGACCCGCTACCTCGGCCAGGCTCCCCGGCAGCAGGCGGCGCCCGTGCCGTCCGACGCCGAGGCGACGCAGTACATCCCGCCGTACGCCGCGCAGGCGCAGGGCGGGGACCGGCAGCCGCCGGCCGAGTTCGACAACCTTTTCCGCGGCGGCCCGGCGGGCGGTGACGGCCCGGCCGGCGCCACCCAGCAGCTGCCGCGGATGCAGCAGCCGGACGCCTACCCCGGCCCGGCGCAGCCGTCCTACGGGGCGCCGCAGCCGCGGTACGCCCCCGAGCAGGACGACGACCGGCCCCGCACCCGCTCCCGGGTGCCGCTGATCGCCGCCATCGGTGTCGGCATCGTCGTCATCGGTGTGGGCGCCGGCGCGCTCCTCAGCGGTGGGGGAGGCACGGACAAGGGCGCCGACGGCAAGACGGTCGCGGCCACGTCCGCCGCCCCGGGCTCCTCCGCGCCGGCCGCCGACCCGGCCCGGCAGCAGGCGGTGGAGCTGGACAGGCTGCTCGCCGACAGCGGCAGCAGCCGTGCCTCGGTGATCAACGCGGTGGCCGACGTCAAGCGGTGCGACAACCTCGACGGGGCCGCCTCCGACCTGCGCGCCGCGGCCAAGCAGCGCGGCGACCTGGTCACCCGGCTCGGCCAGCTGTCCGTCGACAAGCTGGCGAACAGCGGCGACCTCACCGCCGCGCTGACCCAGGCCTGGCAGGCGTCCGCCGCGGCGGACAACCACTACGCGGCCTGGGCCGGCCAGGCCAAGAACCGCAAGGTCTGCCGCAAGGGCCACGCCCGCACCACGGGCGAGACCGCGGCCGGCAACCGGGCGAGCGGCACCGCCAGCGCGCAGAAGGCGAAGGCGGCCGCGCTGTGGAACGCGATCGCGCGGAAGTACGGCCTGACCCAGCGCCAGCCCACCCAGCTGTGAGGGACGCGCCGGCGGGCGTCACTGCACGTCGGCGTTCTCCAGCGTCCGCGTCATGTCGGCGGTCCCGTCGAGGCCGCCGATGCCCTTGCGGGCCGCGACCAGTCTGCCGTCCTGCACCACCTGGAGGGTGACGTCGGCGTTGACCATCCGCGGGAAGCCGACCGAGGCGAGCTTGCCCGAGTAGGTCCAGTGCAGGGTCGGGGTGAGGCCGCCGGTGGAGACCCGCAGGCCGCCGTCGAGGGTGCGGCGCACGGTGTCGGCGGTCACCTCGCCGCCGCCGATCCTCTCCAGGACGGCCTTCAGCACGGTGTAGGCGATCCAGGTGGTCTGCACTCCGGCGTCCGCGGGGTCGATGCGGTTGTCGCCGAACGCCTCCTCGTTGATCACCTTCTTCATCGGGTCCCAGCGCCCGTCGGAGGCCGGCGGGTACCAGCCGGTGATGTACGCGCCCTCGTAGGGGCCGGACGCCCCGCCCGTGGCGTTGATCACGGTCTGGTCGACGCTGCCGAGCACGGTCCCGAGCCGTACCGCGGGGAAGTTCGCCCGGGCCCGCCGGAAGGAGTCCATGAAGGTGTCCGTGCGGTCCCCGAGCGCGGGCACCACGCAGCCCTTCTTCAGGGCGTTCCCGGTGGCGTAGCGCAGCGCCTTGTCCGCCTGGTCGCCGTACTCGGTGGAGTCCTCCTCCGCGAGCTGGTCGCCCGCCTTCTCGTGCCCGCCCGTCTGCAGACCGGAGTCGAGCAGGACGGGCAGCTCGTCGCCGGCGATGGTGTCGGGGCGGACCAGGGCGATGTTGCCGCAGGTGGTGAGCGCCTTGCCGAGGCCGGCCAGCAGGGCGGGCTGGCCGCCGTTGACCGGGTACGACATCTGGCCGGTGAACTCGTCGTTGGTGACGCCGTAGCCGCCTATGTAGGGGATGCCGGCGCCTTCCAGCGGAGCGGAGTAGGAGTCGGTGAACTGGCTGTAGGAGCCGACGACCGCGACCACGTTCTCGTCGGCCGCGTACCGGGCGCACTTGGCGGCGCCCACGCTGTCGTTGTGGTCGTTGCAGGTCAGGACCTGGAGCCTGCGTCCGTTGATGCCGCCGTGCGCGTTGACCCACTTGGCATAGGCGAGGGCCATGGCGGGCATGCCGGGCTTGTTGGTGGCGTCGGTGTCCTGCGGGGCCCAGGTCATGACCTTGATCGGGCCATCCCCGGAGCCCCCCGTGGCACCGGGGATGGCCCCGCATCCGGCGGTGAGCGACGCACAGAGGGCCACGGCGCCCGCGGCCAGGGCGGTGGCTCTGCCGGGGCGTAGGGAAGAGTGGAGGAAGGTACTAACGCTGCGTCGCCTGCCGGTCATGTACAAGCACGATTCCCTCACACGACTAACCGTCGAGTGACCCTGGGTCAACGAAGGGTGACGCGGAGGTGAATTACAGGGGCCGGTGAGGCTGGTGTGACGGGGAACGTACGATCGATGACCGTGCAAGGTTCGGAGAACTCTTCCCGTCGCGGCCGTCGCTCCTCCACCATGGGCGGCATGCCTCTAAGCGACATGCCGTGGTGGCGCTGGCGCAGCAATGTGCGCTCGGCGCTGCACATGCTCTCCGACCCGGTGTTCCAGCGGGACGTCTGGCTGGCCGGCGTGGAAGGGTACGGCGACGTCACCGACGCCGTCTACCGGCTGGTGGAGGACACCTGGCTGGACAACTGGTCCGCGGAGAAGTACGTCGGCACGATCTTCCGGGACTCCCAGGAGGCGGCGCTGGTCGACACCGCCGTACTGCGGGTGCTGCGGATCATGCACCAGGTCGGCCCGGACGCGCCGGTCGCCGCGTATCTCGACCACCAGGGGTGGCCGGACGCGGTGCGGGCGGCGCGGGACGCGCACGTACGCCTCGCGGTGAGCGACGGTGACGAGCCCGACACACCCCCGCGGAGCCTGGAAGTGCTGCGGATCATGACGAGGACCGCGTAGCCGTCCGCCCTGCGGGACGTCCGCCCACCGCGGGTGGCGGTGTGGGAACCTGTAGTGCATGAACGAGCAGTCCGCGCCCGCCGCCGCATCGTCCGACCAGTACGTCCTCACGCTCTCCTGCCCCGACAAGCAGGGCATCGTGCACGCCGTGTCGAGCTATCTCTTCATGACCGGCTGCAACATCGAGGACAGTCAGCAGTTCGGCGACCACGACACGGGTCTGTTCTTCATGCGCGTCCACTTCTCGGCGGAGGCGCCGGTGACGGTGGAGAAACTGCGGGCGAGCTTCGCGGCGATCGGTGACACCTTCCACATGGACTGGCAGATCAACCGGGCCGAGGAGAGGATGCGGATCCTGCTGATGGTCAGCAAGTTCGGGCACTGCCTGAACGACCTGCTGTTCCGGGCCCGGATCGACGCACTGCCGGTGGAGATCGTCGGTGTGGTCTCGAACCACACCGAGTTCGAGGAGCTCGTGGGCTCCTACAACGTTCCCTTCCACCACATCCCGGTGACGAAGGACACCAAGGCGGACGCCGAGGCCAAGCTGCTGGAGATCGTGCGCGAGAAGGGCGTCGAGCTGGTCGTCCTCGCCCGCTACATGCAGGTCCTCTCGGACGACCTGTGCAAGCAGCTCAGCGGCCGGATCATCAACATCCACCACTCCTTCCTGCCGAGCTTCAAGGGCGCGAAGCCGTATCACCAGGCGCACGCGAGGGGCGTCAAGCTCATCGGGGCGACCGCGCACTACGTGACCGCCGATCTGGACGAGGGGCCGATCATCGAGCAGGAGGTCGAGCGGGTCGGGCATGACGTCACCCCGGACCAGCTGGTCGCGATCGGACGTGACGTGGAGTGCCAGGCGCTGGCGCGGGCGGTGAAGTGGCACGCGGAGCGGAGGATCCTCCTCAACGGCCGCCGCACGGTGGTTTTCGCCTAGTCGGCCTGGCCGCCTGGCTGGCCTGGTCGGCCTGTCCGCCTGGCAGCTCGGGGTGTTCGGCCGTCGGGCGGCTGCGGCCGCGGCTGCGTCGTGGCTTGTCGCGCAGTTCCCCGCACCCTCGCAGCCGCCCGACGAAGCCGCGACCCACCCCTACATCCGGCTCAACCCCGCCGTGGCGAGCAGCACATGGCGGATCGCCTCCCGGTCGCCGACCTGTCCCACCGCCACCTCCTCCGGCGGCAGCCGGCCCGCGGCCAGGCGGCAGAACTCCACGCCGTCCAGCGCCACATGGGCCACCTCGAGATCCGCGGAGCCCACCGCCGCCGGCGAGTCCAGCGGGATCAGCCACTCGCCGCCCGCCGCGCCCTCGATCTCCAGCCGCAGGCTGCGGCCGGGCTCGCCGGCCAGGCCGAGGTGGCGGCCGTGCGGCGGTGACGTCAGCCCGGTCCGCCGGCGCCTGGCCAGCGCGGCGGGAAGCATGCGGGCCGCGAGGTCGATCATCTTGTTCAGGTGGCGCGGCGCGGGCGGCGGGTACGGATAGTCCACCGCGTCCGCGATGTCCTCGGCGTGCACCCAGCATTCGAAGGCGCGGTCCAGCATCGCGTCGTGCAGGGGCAGTTCGAAGTCGTCGTACGACACCCCGAGTCCGCCCGCGTGACCGCCGGTGAAGGACACCGTCCGCACCAGGCTGTGGCTCTGCTCCCGCCAGGGCCCCCGCACCGAGCGGGTCGGCGGGAAGTGGGAGGTCTGCCAGAACGCCTCGGTGCGCCCGGCCGGGCCCACCGCGTGCTGCTCCGCCACCCCGGCGATCTCGGTCAGCGGGTCGTCCAGGCCGAGCGCGACCGCGACCAGCCCGTCCACGGACAGCAGGTGGGCGATCACCCCGGCCACGGTCGTACGACGGCTGCGCGGCGCGTCGGCCTCGAACCACCGCAGCCGCACCGGCGCATGCCACTCCGAGTCCCCGAAGTCCTGCAGCAGGGCGTCCAGGCGCGCGGTCTCGGCGTCGTACGCCGCCGCCCACCCGGGCACCGGGATGTGGGGAGGCCGGCGCTCCAGGCAGCTCTCCAGGACGCGGGTGCGCAGCCCCGGGTCCAGGTCCAGGGTCTCCGGCTGGTGCAGCAGTCCGACCGCCTCGCGCAGCCGGCGGGCCTCGTCGGCGCAGCTTCCGCACGAGCCCAGGTGGTCCTCGACGGCCGCCGTCTCCGCCGCCGAGCAGGCGGCCAGCGCCCAGGCGCCGAGGAGCGATTTCAGGACGTCGTGCGGCAGGTCGAGCGGGGCCGGCGTGAGGTCTCCCAGCTCGGCGAGGCCGGGCAGCGCAAGCCCGCCGTCCTCGACGGAGGCGCGGGGTGTGGGTATGCGCGGCGGCCGGTCCGACCCGGGCCCGTCGGCCCCGGCGGGTCCCCGCCCCGAGCCGCCGCCGACGCCCCCGTGGCCCTCGCGGCCCCCGTCCGCCCGGTCCACGCGGCCCTCTTCTCCCTCGTGCTCGTCGGGTGCCCCCGGCCCTTCCGCTCCGCTCACACCGCACCTCCGTGTCCCGGCGGTGTCGCGGCGTCGTGGGCGGTGGAGAGCAGTTGCAGGCCGAGGCGCAGCCGGCGGCGGGCCTCTTCCTCGGTGACGCCGAGGTCGACGGCGGTCTGCCGGTAGTCGCGGCGCTGGAAGTAGGCCAGGTCGAGGGCGGCGCGCAGCGGGGCGGGCATGGAGTGGACGATGTAGTCGGCGCGGGCGGCGACCGAGGCGCGGCGCACCTTGCGCTCCAGTTCCGCCACGGAGCCGCCGCCCCGCGGCAGCGCGGCGGTCTCGCTGGCACGCAGCCGGTCCACGGCGAGCCGGTGGGTCACCCCGGCGACCCAGGTGCGCAGGGGGCCCTTCTTCGGGTCGTAGGTCTCGGGGTGTTCCCAGAGGTGGGCGAAGACCTCGCGGGTGAGGGTGTCGGCGGCCTTCTCGTCGCCGAGGACGCGGTGGGCGAGGCCGTGCACCAGCGAGGCGAAGCGGTCGTACAGCTCGCCCAGGGCCGCCGCCTCTCCGCGGGCGAGCCGCTGCTGCATCTTGCGGTCCCAGCGGGGCGGTGCGTCCTTCCTGGCCATGCGGTCCCCTCCCCTCACCCGTGTCCGGCCCGTCCAGCCTGTCTGTACCGTCTTCCCGAATGTAGTCGGCACCTCTGACGGCGCACGCCCCTTTGTGTCAATGTGCGCCCCTGGAAGCGCCGCAGGTGATAGTGCCCTCTTCACATAACCTTCACACAGGTCGCGTACGTCTCTGATCGAACAGGATCGATAGTGACCGAAACAACCCCCTTGTCGATCACGTCTAGTTTGTTGCCCGACGTTTCAGGGAACGGCCGGTGGGCAGCCGCGCGGAAGCAAACGTAGGAACTGCTTCCGTTTCCGGGCGGTTCCGGGAGTTCCGGCGAACGGAGGGGCATGGCCGTGGCATTCGATGTGACCGGCGTCAAGCGGGGCGATTGGGCCGTGCTCCGGGTGTCCGGGGAACTCGACCTGATGACGTCGCCGATATTGCGCCACCATGTGCACGACGTCGTCGCCGAGGGGCACCACAGTCTCGTCGTGGACCTCTCCGACGTGTTCTTCTGCGACTCCAGCGGGGTCGGCGTCCTCGTCGCCGCCCGCCGGCTGATCCGCTCCTGCCAGGGCCGGCTCCGGCTCATCCTGCCCGACCGGGGAGCCGACGACGGCTCGCACGTCAACCGGGTCCTCGGCGCGCTCGGCGTACGCCGTCTCTTCGACGTGCGCCCCGACGTCGAGACCGCGACGACCGACGAGGCGGACCCCCTCTCGGCCTGACCGCTCCGCCCGCGCCTTCGCGACATGGCCACATTGTTGTCGCAGAATTCCCCCGGTCTTGGCACAAACGCCGGATTTCCGTCATCCGGCGGCCCCTCGCGTCATACGCTCCCTGCCAGGTCAGTCACGCTCCCGTACGACGCACAGGTAAGGCGGCACGAACAGACATGGTCAGCACCGAGTACGAGCGCAGGATCGCGGCCCGGTTCGCGGACTTCGACCAGGACGGCAACGGCTGGATCGACCGCGAGGACTTCAGTGCGGCGGCCAAGGCCCTCCTCGCCGAGTTCACCGTGACCGCCCGCTCCGACAAGGGGCAGGCGCTGTACGCCGGCGCGGAGGCGTTCTGGCAGGGCATGGCCGGGATCGCCGACCGGGACGGCGACCAGCGCATCACCCGCGAGGAGTTCGTCACCGGCGCGGTCAAGCGCCTGCGCGACAACCCCGAGCGCTTCGCCGAGATCGCCCGCCCCTTCCTGCACGCGGCCCTCGCGGTGGCGGACCCGGACGCCGACGGCCGCATCACGGTCGCCGACACCGCACGCGTCCTGCGCGTCCTGCACGTCCCGGCCGGCGTCGCCGACGCCACGGCCGCGGCCCTCGACACCGACGCCGACGGCGTCATCACCGAATCGGACGTCATCCCGGCCTTCGCCCGGTACTTCACGGTCACCGAGTAACGCGCCCACCGCCCGGCCGTTACCGTCACGGTCATGATCAGTCAGATAGTGACGCTGGTCGGCGTCCTCGTCGGCGCCCTGACCTCGTATCTGTCCGTCACCCTGGCAGAGCGCGCCAAGCACAGGCGCACCCTGGCAACTCGCTGGGACCAGCGGAAACTCGACACGTACATCGAGTACGCCGTGTGCGTGAAGGAGGTGGCCGACGCCGCGAAACGCGCCTGGCAGTCGGAGGAAGGCTCGGAGCTCCACAGGGAGTTCGTGGCCGCGATGGAAGAGGGCGAGCGCAGGCGCTCGGCTCTCTTCGAATCGCTGCTGCTGCTGGCGGATCCGCGAGCCGTCGAGGCGGCCCATGACGTCAACGTGGCCCTGTGGGAGATCCTGGGCAAGGCACGCGCGCACGCACCTTCCGTCACGACTCCCCGGCTCTCCGACCTGCTGAACCGGTACCACGAGCGCGCCCGAGAAGACCTGGGCATCGGCAAGGACGCCTGGCAGACGGTCGTCTGAAACCGTGCACGGCGTCACGGACGGCCGGCGAACCGCTCCCGCAGCTTGTACTTCAGCACCTTGCGCAGCGTGTCGTTGCGGGGCAGCGCCTCCACCACCTCCAGCCGCTCCGGCAGCTTGTGGACGGACAGGCCCGCCGAGCGCAGGTACGTGAGGACTTCCGGCAGGGTCAACCGCGCCGCCCCCGGGGGCGGTTCGACGACCGCGCAGACCAGCTCCCCCCGTTCGGCGTCCGGCAGGCCGATCACCGCCACGTCCGCCACCGACGGGTGCGCGGCGAGCAGGTCCTCGATCTCCTTCGCCGAGATGTTCTCGCCCTTGCGGATGATCACGTCCTTCAGACGGCCCGTGAGGACCAGGTGGCCGGAGTCCGTGACGCGGCCCAGGTCGCCGGTGCGCAGGAAGCCGTCGGGGTCGAAGGCGGCGGCCGTCTGGGCCGGGTCCAGATAGCCCTGGCACACGGCCTCGCCGCGCAGCCGTATCTCCCCGTCCACGATCCGGATCTCCATGCCGGCCGGCGGGCGGCCCTCGGTCGTGGCCAGGTTCTCCGGGGTGTCCCGCGGATCGCCCATGGTGATCATCGGGACCTCGGTCATGCCGTAGCCGTGGGTGAGCTGGACGCCCATCTCGCGGACCACCGAGTGGTAGACCTCGGGGGGCTTGGGCGCGCCACCGCCCGCGAGCAGGCGCAGGGACGGGATCACCCTGCCGCCCGGCGTCCTGCGCTGCTCGGCCAGGAAGAGGGAGTAGAAGGCCGTGGAACCGCCGGCCACCGTCACCCGGTGCCGCCGGTACTCCGCCAGCGCCTCCGGCAGCGCGAAGTGCTCGAACATCACCGCCGGGAAGCCGTACAGCAGGAGCATCACCATGTAGTCGGGGCCGCCTATGTGGGCGTACGGGAAGGCGATCGAGCCGACGTCGTGCGGGGTCAGGCGCAGGGCGTGGGCGAGGCAGGCGCCGCCGGCGATCAGGGAGCGGTCGGTGTGCAGTACGCCCTTGGGGTCGGAGGTGGTGCCCGAGGTCCAGTAGATCCAGCGGACCGAGGTGCCCTCGGCGGGCGGGGCGGGGAGCGTCGACGGGTCGCCCTCGGGGAGGGCGTCGTACGCCTCGAAGACGCCCTTCGCGCCGAGCCGCCGCGCCATCTCCGTGTGGTCGTGGCCCCGCCACACGCCCGGTACGGCGAAGAACTCCGCCTTCGACTCGCGCAGGGCGAAGCCGACCTCACGGTCCCGGTAGAAGGGGATGACCGGGGACTGTACGGCGCCGAGGCGGGCCAGCGCGAAGGACAGCAGGGCGGTCTCGATCCGGGTGGGCAGCTGCCAGGCGACCACGGTGCCGGGACGCACGCCCAGGTCGTACAGGCCGGCCGCCACCCGCTCGGCACGTGCGTGCAGTTCGCCGAAGGTGAGCGTGCGGTCCCCCTGGAGCAGGACCGGGCGGCCGGGGGTGAGGGCCGCGCGGCGGGCGACCAGGTCCCACAGCGTGCGGGCGGTGCCGAGGGAGTGCGGGGTCTCGTTCACGGGTGCCCCCTGACCGGCTTGGCTGACGAACCGTCAGGTGCCATGCTATCTGACGGACCATCAGATGAGCACCGTCCGGACGAGCACTGTCCCGGTGGAGGGGAACGCGGAGGGGAACCATGACCGAACTGCCCCGCATCATCAGCGTCGACGACCATGTGATCGAGCCCGCCCACCTCTTCGAGACCTGGCTGCCCGCCAGGTACCGGGACCGGGGGCCCAAGCCGCTGACCGCCGGGATCGGGGAACTCGCCTACGTCGGCGGCAAGTACCAGATCACCATGGACCCGGCGGGCCAGCCCACCGACTGGTGGATCTACGAGGACCTGAAGTTCCCGTACAAGCGCAACATCGCCGCCGTCGGCTTCGACCGCGACGAGATGACGCTGGAGGGGATCACCAGGGAGCAGATGCGCCCGGGGTGCTGGGACCCCGCCGAGCGCCTGAAGGACATGGACCTCAACCACGTCGAGGCGAGCCTCTGCTTCCCGACCTTCCCCCGCTTCTGCGGGCAGACCTTCGCCGAGGCACACGACAAGGAGGTCGCCCTCGCCTGCGTGCGCGCCTACAACGACTGGATGGTGGAGGAGTGGTGCGGCGACAGCGGCGGCCGGCTCATCCCGCTGTGCCTGATCCCGCTGTGGGACGTGGAGCTGGCCGTCGCTGAGATCCGCCGCAACGCCGCGCGCGGGGTGCGGGCGGTGACGTTCTCCGAGATCCCCACCCACCTGGGCCTGCCGTCCATCCACTCCGGCTACTGGGACCCGTTCTTCGCCGTCTGCCAGGAGACGGGCACGGTCGTCAACATGCACATCGGCAGCAGCTCGCAGATGCCGGCCGCCTCCCCGGACGCCCCGCCCGCCGTCCAGGCCTCGCTCAGCTTCAACAACGCGATGGCCTCGATGATGGACTACCTCTTCAGCGGCGTCCTGGTGAAGTTCCCGCGGCTGACCCTCGCCTACTCCGAAGGCCAGATGGGCTGGGTGCCGTACGCCCTGGAACGCGCCGACGACGTCTGGGAGGAGCACCGTGCCTGGGGCGGGGTGCGGGACCTGGTCCCCGACCCGCCGTCCACGTACTACTACCGGCAGATCTTCTGCTGCTTCTTCCGGGACAAGCACGGCGTCGCCTCGATCGACGTCGTCGGCCGCGACAACGCCACCTTCGAGACCGACTACCCGCACGTGGACTCGACCTTCCCGCACACCAAGGAGGTCGCCCTCGACCATGTGAAGGGCCTGGACGACGAGACCGTCCACAAGCTGATGCGGGGCAACGCCATCCGCATGCTCGGCCTGGACCTGGACCGCTAGTGGACCTGTCGTACACGCCGCAGGAGGAGGAGTTCCGGGCCCGGCTGCGGGAGTGGCTCGCCAAGGTGCTGCCCACGCTGCCGCCGAAGCCGTCCCCCGGCGACTGGCCCGCGCGCAGGGCGTACGACCTCGGCTGGCAGCGGACGCTGTACGACGCCGGGTACGCCGACGTCCACTGGGACGCCTCGCCGACGACCCGGCTGATCTTCCTGGAGGAGACCGAGCGCGCGGGGGCGCCCTATGTGGGGGCGAACTTCGTGGGTCTGCTGCATGCCGGCCCGACCGTCGCGGCCGAGGGCACCGCGGAACAGCGGGCGCGCTGGCTGCCGCCTATCCTGCGCGGGGAGGAGGTGTGGTGCCAGGGGTTCAGCGAGCCGGGCGCGGGATCGGATCTGGCGGCGCTGCGCACGCGCGCGTGGCGCGACGGCGACGACTACGTGGTGAGCGGGTCCAAGATCTGGACCTCGCACGCGGAGGTCGCCGACTGGTGCGAACTGCTGGTCCGCACCGACCCGCACGCGCCGAGGCACCGGGGCATCACCTGGCTCGCGATGCCCATGGACGCCGACGGCATCACGGTCCGGCCGCTGCGCACGCTCGCCGGGTCGGCGGAGTTCGCCGAGGTGTTCCTCGACGAGGTGCGGGTGCCCGTCGCGGGACGGGTCGGGGCGGAGAACGACGGCTGGCGCGTGACCATGGTGACCCTGTCCTTCGAACGCGGCACGGCGTTCGTCGGCGAGGTCGTCGCCTGCCGCCGGGTGCTGGCCGAACTGGCCCGCACGGCACGGGAGAACGGCCGCTGGGACGATCCGGTCCTACGGCGCCGGCTGGGCCGCCTGGAGGCGGAGTTCCGGGCGCTGTGGCGGCTGACCCAGTGGAACGTGAGCGAGGCGGAGGCGAGCGGCGGGGTGCCGGGCACCGGCGGCTCGGTCTTCAAGCTCCGCTACTCGCACGCCCGTCAGGAGCTGTACGACGCCGCGGCCGACGTGCTCGGCCCGTCCGCCCTCGACCTGGACCGCCCCTGGGTCCTGGACCGCCTGTCCTCCCTGTCGTACACGATCGCCGCCGGCACCTCCCAGATCCAGCGGAACATCGTGTCCGAACGAATCCTGGGCCTGCCGAAGGGGGGATGAGCGCGTGGTGCGCGGGTGTGGTGGGGCGAGGGTGTGCTGCCGGTGCGGCCGAGGAGGGGCTGAGCGTGCGGTTTCAACTGAGTGACGACCAGCGGGCGTTGAAGGGCGGCGTCCGGGAGCTGCTGGAGCGGCGGTTCGGGCGGGAGGCGTTGCGGGCGGCCGTCGACGCGCCGGGGCGGCTGGACCGGGCGCTGTGGCGGGCGCTCGGGGAGGCCGGGTTCTTCGCCCTGCGGCTGCCGGAGGCGGACGGCGGTGTCGGACTCGGACTGCCGGAGGCGGTGCTGGCCTTCGAGGAGGCCGGGCGGGCCCTGCTGCCCGGCCCGCTCGTCGCCACCCACCTGGCGGCCGGGGCCGTGCCGGGGGCGGCCACCGGCGAGACGGTGGTGACGGCCGTGGACGGAGAGCTGGTGGAGTGGCTGGACGCGGCGGACGTGGTGCGCGGCGGTACTTCGGGAGCCGCACCCCTGCGCTCGCTGGACCCGCTCACCCCCCTGCACCGCGTGCCCGGCCCCGCCCCCACGGACCCCGTGGCCAGTCTCCTCACCGCCGCCGAACAGCTCGGCACCGCCGTGCGCGTGCAGGAGCTAGCCGTGCAACACGCCCGGACCCGTGAGCAGTTCGGGCGGCCCATCGGGGCCTTCCAGGCCGTCAAGCACCTGTGCGCGGACCTGCTGGTGCGGGCCGAGACCGCGCGCGTCGCCGTCTACGCGGCAGCCCTCACCGGTGACCCGGCCGACATCGCCGCCGCCCGGCTGCTCGCCGACGAGGCCGCCGTACGCGGGGCCCGTGACTGTCTCCAGGTGCACGGCGGCATGGGCTTCACCTGGGAGTCGGACGTGCACCTGCATCTGAAGCGGGCCTGGGTGCGGGCCCGTCGTGGCGGCGGGAACACGGAGAGTGAGGAGCTGCTCGCCGCGGGACTGGCGGTCTGAGGGGCCATCGGCGCCCTGGACTGCGTCGGCGGAAAAGCATTGGCCCACGATGTTGCGGATCGTGGCACGACGCTGTCACGGAGCGTCGATACCCGGTTGTGTCCTTCGTGGGACTCGTCACGGCCCGGAGTCGGGTGTCTCCTCCGGTACCTTGTGTGGGATGCGAGTGGCTGCGAGCACGGGCCGGGCCGGCGAAGCCCCTGGGGTGGTGCCGGGTCGCGCGGTGCGCAGCGCTGCTCGCAGGGCGGTAAAGGCTTTGGCCGTTGCCTGTTCGACTCCCCGGCATGAGCGTCGCACAGTATGCCTCACCGGTACTCCTTCGCGCTGGAATATGCCCGAAGCGCTTGTTGGGGTGACTGTACGTCAACCATGCTGTCTCCAAAGGGAATCACGTTCCGTGACCCTTGCTCTGGCCGTTGTTCTGGCCATGCAGAAAATGGCTACGATCGTGGCCCTCGTGAACGTCGGCGCGGCCTTGACCGCCGTGGCGGCCGGGTGGCGTGGGGTCATGTGTCCGCCGGTTCGGATGGTGTGAGCGGTGCAGGTGCTTCAAGTGCAGCTGGAGATCCGGCCCGATCCCACGGAGGTGGGGCGGGCGAGGCGGTGGGCCCGCTCGCGGCTCGCCGGACTCGGGATAGCGGCCGACGAGCCGCTCGCCGAGACCCTGATCCTGCTCGTCTCCGAGCTGGTGACCAACGCGGTGGTGCACACCGGCCACGCGGCCGTGCTGCGGCTGTCCCTGCCGGGTGCGGCCACCGGCGCGGCCGAGGCGGCCGGGACGCCCGCGGCGGCCACGGTGCGCGTCGAGGTGGCCGACAGCAGCTCCCGCGCCCCCGTGCCGCGTTGCGCCGGCGGTGACGCCACCGGCGGCCGCGGCCTAGCACTCGTGGACTGCCTGGCCGATCGCTGGGGCTGGAGCCCGGAAGGCGCCGGCAAGAGCATCTGGTGCGAACTGGACCGCTGTTCGCAGCCCGGGGAGAGCGCGGCGGTGGCGTACGGGTGCGGTCTGTCCGCGTACGAGGGTCTCGCCTTCGAGGTCGTGTAGCACCCGGCGCGGTGGTGCGCCGGGAGTGCATCCGTGCGCGGGTGCCGCGAACAGGGCGTACGTAACAAATCCCCGTACCGGCGTTGACGACCCGTGACCTCCTGAACACGCTTGTGGGCGACGATTCGCCGCGAGGGGACGGCGAGGGCCCGGGTGACGGCGGCCCTCGCCGAGTGTGGGTCGCACCGGTGGGCGGCGCGTGCGCGTGACGCTGGGGGGAGGCGCGCCGCCGGCCGGTCCAGTACGGGCGTTCTCAGAGGACGGCCACGGGGGCCACGGGTGTCCCCGTCGCGCCGACGAACGGCTCGGGCATCGCCGAGAGCAGGAACGCGTACCGCCCCTCTTCTCCACAGGCTGTGGACAACTCTTCGAGATTCCAGTTCTGGCCCTGCAGCATCCCCATCTCCACCAGATCGAGGGCGTGCACGGGCAGCCAGAGATTCTCCAACTCGGGCGGAAATATCTCAAAGGTGAGCGTGTCGTTCGCGACCGCCGCCACGTCGCGCGCGTGGAACCACTCCGGCGTGCGCAGGGACAGCCCCGGCGAGGGATAGCCGTACGCGTGCTTGTCCCCGGCCAGATACACCTGCACCTGCCCGGTCCGCACCAGCACGACGTCGCCGGCCCGGACCCGGACCCCGCCGAACTCCTCGGCCCGCTCCAGGTCCTCCGGCGTCACCGCGTGGCCACCCTCCAGCCGGTCCACGCCGCGCGCGCGTGCCACGTCCAGCAGCACCCCGCGCGAGACGACGTGCCGCGCCTTGTCGATCCCGCCGAACTCGGCACCGCCGTGCGCGGTGACCGTGTGCGCCGGGCGTCCGTTGTAGAGCTTCCCGGAGTGCGAGACATGGGTGAGCGCGTCCCAGTGCGTGCCCGCCTGCAGGCCCATGGTCACCGCGTCGTCGCTGCACGCCACCGTGCCCGGCCCGAACAGCTCCTGGTTGATCTGCACCATCGCGTGCAGCGGGTTGACCCGTCCGGGGATCATCCCGGTCTGCACCCCGTCCTGCCGGAGGGGGAGGGCGAGCGGGACGCGGCGGCCGGTACGGACCTCGGCGGCGGCCTCGCGCACGACGGCGTCCGTGATCAGGTTCAGGGTGCCGGTCTCGTCGTCCGCGCCCCAACGCCCCCAGTTGTTCACGCGTTTGGCGATCTCGTGGAACTCCTCCGGCAGTGTCATCCGGTGCCTCCCCGGGGCTTGTGTCCGCGCGTCCGGCGCGCCATAGAATCTAACGGACCGTCAGAAACCGCGGGAAGGGGCCGGACGTGGGGAACTTCTTGGCAGGCAAGGCCGTCGCCGTCACGGGCGCCGGACGCGGTATCGGCCGGGCGGTCGCGCGGGCGGCCGCCGCCGAGGGCGCGAAGGTCGTCGTCAACGACTACGGCGTCGCCGTGGACGGCGCCTCGCCCACGAGCGAGGTCGCCGAGGCGGTGGTCAAGGAGATCGAGGCGGCGGGCGGGGAGGCGGTCGCGGTCGCGGACGACATCTCGACGATGGCGGGCGGGCAGCGGGTCGTCGACGCGGCGCTGTCGGCGTACGGCCGGCTCGACGGAGTCGTGTGCGTGGCCGGGATCCTGCGCGAACGCATGCTGTTCAACATGACCGAGGAGGAGTGGGACCCGGTGATCGCCACCCACCTCAAGGGCACCTTCACCGTCTTCCGGGCGGCGTCCGCGGTGATGCGGCGGCAGCGCGCCGGCACCCTGATCGGCTTCACCAGCGGCAACCACCAGGGATCGGTGTCCCAGGCCAACTACAGCGCGGCGAAGGGCGGGATCATCTCGCTCGTCCGCAGCGCGGCGCTCGGGCTGCACAAGTACGGGGTGACCGCCAACGCGGTGGCGCCGGTGGCTCGTACGCGCATGTCGGCGAACGTTCCCATGGAGCTGGCCGAGATGGGCGAGCCGGAGGACGTGGCCGCGCTGGTGGTGTACCTGCTGTCCGACGCGGCTGCCGCCCAGGGCGTCACCGGGCAGGTGTACACCGTCGCCGGGCCGAAGATCGCGGTCTGGGCACAGCCGCGGGAACTCCGTTCGGTCCACGGGGAGGGGGCCTGGACGCCGGAGCGGATCGCCGCGCTGCTGCCGGGGTCGGTGGGGGTGGATCCGATGCCGATGCTGTCCCGGCTCCCGGCGATGGAAGAGGCGGCGCGGAGTGGGTCGCGGCCGAACACCTGAGAGCTCGGGGTGCGTTGTGGTCTTGCGACCGGATGCAGCCCCGCGCCCCCTTCGGGGCGCGTCGACCTGAGGCGGTCTTCAATGGATTTCGGGTTCAGTCACGAGGACGAAGAGTTCCGCACCGAGGCCCGCGCCTGGCTGGCCGCCCACGCCGACCCGGCGACGGACAGGCGCACGTGGGAACGCACCCTCGGCGCGGCCGGCTGGATCGGGCTCGGCTGGGCCGAGTCCCGGTACGGCAACCGGGCCGCCACCCTCACCCAGCAGGTCGTCTGGGCCGAGGAGTACGCCCGCTCGAAGGCACCGCCGCGCTCCGGGCACATCGGGGAGAACCTGCTCGCCCCCACCCTCGTCGTCCACGGCAGCGAGGAGCAGAAGTCCCGTTTCCTGCCCCCCGTCGCGGCCGGCGAGGAGCTGTGGTGCCAGGGCTACAGCGAGCCCGGCGCCGGGTCGGACCTGGCGGGCGTGCGGACGGCGGCCGTGCGGGACCGGGACGGCTACCGGATCAGCGGGCAGAAGACCTGGACCTCTCTCGCGCACGAGGCCGACTGGTGCTTCGTACTGGCCCGCACCGACCCGGACTCCCGGCGTCACCACGGGCTGAGCCTCCTGCTCGTCCCCATGGACCAGCCCGGCCGCATCGAGGTACGCCCCATCCGGCAGATGACCGGCACCAGCGAATTCAACGAGGTCTTCTTCGACGGCGCGCACGCGCGCGTGGAGCACGTCGTCGGAGGTGAAGGGCAGGGGTGGCCGGTGGCGATGAGCCTGCTCGGGTTCGAACGCGGCGTGTCGACGCTGGCCCAGCAGATCGGGTTCGCCGAGGAGCTGGCCGGCGTCGTGCGGGCCGCCGCGGAGACGGGCGCCGTACGGGACCCCGTCGTACGCGAGCGGCTCGTACGGCAGTGGGCCGAGCTGCGGACCATGCGCCGGCACGCCCTGCGCACCCTCGGCGGCTCCGGGGGCCCCGGCGCGCCCAGCGTGGCCAAGCTGCTGTGGGCCGGCTGGCACCAGCGACTCGGCGAGCTGGCGATGCAGGTCAGGGGTGCGGCGGCCACCGTCGGCCCCACGGACTGGTCTCCCGCGGCACCGTACGGGCTCGACGCGGACCAGCACCTGTTCCTCTTCTCCCGGGCCGACACCATCTACGGCGGCTCGGACCAGGTCCAGCGCACGATCATCGCCGAGCGCGTGCTCGGCCTGCCCAGAGAGCCCAAGGGGGCCGTGTGATGCGTGGTGTGGTGTTCGACGGCGAGCGGGTCGAGGTCGTGGACGATCTGGTGGTGCGCGACCCGGGGCCCGGTGAGGTGCTGGTCGCGATCGCGGCGGCGGGGCTGTGCCACAGCGACCTGTCCGTCGTGGACGGCACCATCCCCTTCCCGGTGCCGGTGGTGCTGGGGCACGAGGGAGCCGGGGTGGTGGAGGCGGTCGGCGCGGGCGTCACCCATGTCGCCCCCGGCGACCACGTGGCGCTGTCCACGCTCGCCAACTGCGGCACCTGCGCGGAGTGCGACCGGGGCCGGCCGACCATGTGCCGGCAGGCCATCGGGCGCCCGGGGAGGCCGTTCACCCGGGGCACGGGGCCGGTCCACCAGTTCGCCTCCAACTCGGCCTTCGCGGAACGCACGGTCGTGAAGGCCGTGCAGGCGGTGCCGGTCCCCAAGGACATCCCGCTGGAGTCCGCCGCGTTGATCGGGTGCGGGGTGCTCACGGGTGTGGGGGCCGTGCTGAACCGGGCCCGGGTGGACCGCGGGGACAGCGTCGTCGTCATCGGGACCGGCGGGATCGGGCTGAACGTGCTGCAGGGCGCGCGGCTCGCGGGCGCGCTCAGGATCGTCGCCGTGGACGCCAACCCGGCCAAGGAGGAGGTGGCCCGGCAGTTCGGTGCCACCGACTTCCTGACCTCGGCCAAGGGGGTGAAGGACATCCTGCCCACGGGCGCCGACCACGCCTTCGAGTGCGTCGGCCGGGTGGAGCTGATCCGGCAGGCGATCGACCTCCTCGACCGGCGCGGCCAGGCCGTCCTCCTCGGCGTCCCCCCGGCCACGGCCGAGGCGTCCTTCCTGGTCTCCTCCCTCTACCTGGACAAGTCCGTCCTGGGCTGCCGCTACGGCTCCTCGCGCCCCCAGCGGGACATCGCCCTGTACGCCGAGCTGTACCGCCAGGGCCGCCTGCTGCTGGACGAGTTGGTGACGGCCGTCCATCCGGTGGAGGACTTCGACAAGGCCCGCGCGGACGCGGAGGCGGGACGGGTGGCGCGGGCGGTGCTCACGTTCTGACGCCGGCCCGGAACGTCCTTCGATAGGCGGTCGGCGTCACCCCGAGCGCCTGCTGGAGATGCTGGCGCATCGACTGGGCCGTGCCGAAGCCGGCCTCGCGGGCCACCTGGTCGATGGTCAGGTCGGTGGTCTCCAGCAGATGGCGGGCCCGTTCGACGCGCTGCTGGGTGAGCCACTGGCCGGGGCTGACGCCGACCTCCTCGCGGAACCTCCGGGTGAAGGTGCGCACCGACATGGCCTCCTGCTCGGCCATGTCGCGCAGCTGGATCGGCTCGTGGAGCCGGCCCAGGGCCCAGGCGCGGGCGCCGGTCGTCGTGGCCAGCTGCGGGTCCGGGACCGGGCGCTGGATGTACTGCGCCTGGCCGCCGGCGCGGTGCGGCGGTACGACCGTGCGCCGGGCGACGTCGTTGGCGACGGCCGTACCGAAGTCACGGCGCACCATGTGCAGGCACAGGTCGATCCCGGCGGCCACCCCGGCCGAGGTCAGCACGTCGCCGTCGTCGATGAACAGCACGTCCGCGTCCACCTCGACCTGCGGGAACAGCCGCTGGAAACGCTCGGCGTCGGCCCAGTGCGTGGTCGCCGGGCGGCCGTCGAGATATCCGGCGGCGGCGAGGACGTAGCCGCCGGTGCAGATGGAGGCGAGCCGGGTGCCGGGGCGGATGAGGGCGAGGGCGGCGGCCAGTTCACCGGTGAGCCGGCCCTCCTCGAAGACCGGGCCGAGTTCGTACGACGCCGGGACGATCACCGTGTCGGCCCCGGCCAGCGCCTCCGGGCCGTTGGGTACGTGCACGGCGAAGTCGGCGTCCGTCTCGACCGGGCCCGGCGGCCGCACGGAGCAGGTCACGACCTCGTAGAGGTTCCGGCCCCGCTCGTCCTTCGGGCGGCCGAAGATGCGGTGCGGGATGCCGAGCTCGAAGGGGAGCAGGCCGTCGAGGGCGAGGACGACGACCCGGTGCGGACGGAACTCCTCGGAACCACTCATGGCCCGATCCTAGCGAATGCTGTCCCCCGGGCCACTCGATGCGTGGGAAAGAAAATCGGACCCTGATGACGTGACTCAGACAAGCTCAGCCGCAGTCCCCGTCCAGGCCCCGCCCGCCCGGCGCCGCCGTGTGCACCGGGCGTGGTTCGTCGCCGCCGTCACCTTCGTCACGATCATCGGCGCGGCCGCCTTCCGCTCCCTGCCCGGCCTGCTCATCGACCCGCTGCACCAGGAGTTCGGCTGGTCACGCGGCACGATCGGCGCGGCCGTCTCCCTCAACCTCGCGCTCTACGGCCTCACCGCCCCCTTCGCCGCCGCGCTGATGGACCGGTTCGGCATCCGCCGGGTGGTCGCCGTCGCGCTGACCGTGATCGCGCTCGGCTCCGGTCTGACCGTGTGGATGACGGCGGCCTGGCAGCTGTGGCTGTGCTGGGGCCTGCTGGTCGGCCTCGGCAGCGGCTCGATGGCCCTGGCCTTCGCGGCGACGGTCACCAACCGCTGGTTCACCGAGCGGCGCGGGCTGGTCAGCGGCATCCTCACCGCCGCGTCCGCCTCCGGCCAGCTGATCTTCCTGCCGGTGCTGTCCTGGCTGACCGAACACCACGGCTGGCGCCCGGCGGCCGTGACGGTCGCCCTGGCCGCGCTCGCCGTGGTCCCCTTCGTGTGGATCCTGCTGCGCGACCATCCGGCCGACGTCGGCCAGAAGCCCTACGGTGCGGCCGAGTTCGTACCCAAGCCGGCCCCGGTGACCGGCGCGGCCCGCCGCACCCTCACGGTGCTGTCCACCTCCGTCCGCACGGGCACCTTCTGGCTGCTCGCCGGCACCTTCGCGATCTGCGGCGCCTCCACCAACGGCCTGATCCAGACCCACTTCGTGCCCGCCGAGCACGACCACGGCATGCCCGTCACGACGGCGGCCTCACTGCTCGCGGTCATCGGTGTGTTCGACGTGGTCGGCACGATCGCCTCCGGCTGGTTCACCGACCGCTTCGAACCGCGCCGTCTGCTCGCGGTGTACTACGCCCTGCGCGGCATCTCGCTGGTCTTCCTGCCCATGCTCCTCGGCCCCGCGGTCCACCCCCCGATGCTCTTCTTCATCGTCTTCTACGGCCTGGACTGGGTGGCCACCGTCCCGCCCACCCTCGCCCTGTGCCGGGAGCAGTTCGGCGAGGACAGCGCCATCGTCTTCGGCTGGGTGCTCGCCTCCCACCAGGTCGGCGCGGCCCTCGTCGCCTACCTCGGCGGCCTCGCCCGGGACGTGTTCGGCTCCTACGACCTCGTCTGGTACGCCTCCGGCACGCTGTGCGCGGCGGCGGCCCTGATGTCCCTGGTGATCCGCCGGGCCGCTCCGGCCGTCCCGGTGGCCGCCGTCGCCTGAAGGGGCGGGGCCCCCTCCCCGTGACGGGGTCCGTGCGCGATGCGATGATGCGGCGCCGGAGGCCGGGCTGGGGAAGGAATGGCGTTGATCTTCATCGGGGTGCTCGCGCTGCTCGCGGGCGGCGCCTTCGTGGCGGTGGCATGCGGCTTTCGCGGTGTCGACGTGTGGGTGTGGGACTGGGCGCCGCTGGTGACCAAGCAGCGGACCCCCTACGGAACACCGTGGAGGAGTCTTACGAGCATGCGGATCCAGCTCGGGCTCGTGGGAGTGATGTTCCTGGGCTTCGGTCTGCACGCACTGGCTGGCTGACGGGCCGCAGGAGTGTCCTCAGGGGCCGATCCGCGTGAACCGCCCCCGGTGGAAGAGCAGCGGCTCGCCCGGGTCCTCCCCGGTGCCGAGCGCGTTCACCCGGCCCACGACGATCAGGTGGTCGCCCCCGGTGTGCACGGCGTGGACGGTGCAGTCGATCCAGGCGGCGGCGCCGGCCAGCCGCGGCGAGCCGGTCACCGGCGCCGGGTCGTGGTCCACCCCCGCGAACTTGTCCGCGCCGCTCACCGCGAAGGCCCGGCACAGCTCACCCTGGCCGGCGCCGAGCACGTTGACGCAGAAGACGCCGGCGCGGGCGATGCGCGGCCAGGTGCTGGACGTACGGCCCACCATGAAGCAGACCAGGGGCGGTTCGAGGGAGAGGGAGGCGAAGGACTGGCAGGCGAAACCGGCGGGACCGTGCCCGGGACCGGCGGCCGGGGCCGTGATCACGGTGACACCGCTCGCGAAGTTCCCCAGCACGCGCCGGAACTCGCCCGGATCCACCGGGGCCCGCTCGTCCTCCCGCACACACCGCAACTCCGGCCGCGGCAACGGCTCCACGGACCTCGGCCCCAGATACCGGACGGCGGCCGCCGCCGCCCCTGCGTGTCCCATCACGCCCTCCATTGAAGCTGACGGAGTGTCAGATGGGAAGACCGGTGGAGAACCCCTGCGCACCCGCTTCGTAGGCTGCGGCCATGGGGTGGGAAAAGAAACCGGAAAGACCTGGTGAGGCGGGGGTGCTCCGGTCCCTTCGACGGGATCTGGCCGCCGCGGTACCCGTGAACGCGGCGCAGCTGCCGGCGGCCGGACTGCTGTGGTGGATCTGGAGCACCAGCCAGGACCAGTACGGCACCGGCTACGTCGGAGCCTTCGGGATCTTCTGTCTGCTGGTCTTCGCACCGCTGCTGCTGCCGTTCCTGGGGCTGCTGCTCTCGGCCGTGCTGACGCTGCCCGCGATCCTGCCGGCCCGGCCGCTGCTGCGGTGGTCCGGCGGCCCGGAGTGGGCCTGCCGCACCCTCGCGGCAGTGGCCACCGCCGTCGGCTGGGCCGCGGTGACGACGGCACTCCTGCACTGGCCGTTCGTCACCACGGCCTCGGTCCTCACCGCCCTGGGCCTGCTGCCCGCGCTCGGCATCGCCCGCGTCCGCGCGCGGTCCTGGTCGGCGTGGGGCGTGTGGTGGCGCTCGGCGCTCGCCTGCGCCGGACTCTTCGCCCTGGCCCTGGGCGGCGGCCTCGCGGCCTCCGCGACCGGCCTGATCCCCCAGTACCGACCGCCGGAACTGGCGCCCGCCCAGCTCGCCGGAGTCTGGCGCGGCGACGACGGTGCCGAACTGCGCCTGCACCCGGGCGGCCGGGCCGAGGCCCGGCGGCTCCCCACCGAACCCCCCGACAACGACTGGACGGCCCCGGACCACAAGGACTACGTGATCTGCGCGGGCTCCGGCACCTGGAAGGCCGACGACGACCCGTACGGCACGGACCGCGCCGGCATCCTCCTGCGCCTGGACACCGACTGCGGGCTGGACACCCACTGGTCGGTCAGCGGCACCGACGACGCACCCCGGCTGTTCGTGCTCCTGGGCGACCCCGACGACGGCACCCTGCGCACACTGGACCGCGCCGGGGACTGACCCCTACCGCCCCCGGAACCCCGCCTCCCTGCGCTCCACGAAGGCCCGCAGACCCTCTTGGGCGTCCTCGGTCCGCATGTTGATCTCCTGCGCCCAGGCCTCCGCGGCGAAGGCGGTCGCGCGGTCCGTGTCCAGGGAGGTGTTCACCAGGTGCTTGGTCAGCGCCAGGGACCGGGTGGGGCCGCAGGCCAGGCGGGTCGCCCACGCGCGGGCCGTCTTCTCCAGATCGGCGTCGGGCACGACCCGGTTGACCAGGCCCAGACGTGCGGCGTCCGCCGCCGGGAGCGCGTCGCCGAAGAACATCAGCTCCTTCGCCCGCTGGGGGCCCAGCAGGCGGGGCAGGAGGTACGCCCCGGCGGCGTCCGGCACCAGTCCCCGCCGCACGAAGACCTCGATGAACCGGGCCGACTCGGCGGCCAGGACCAGGTCGCAGGCGAACGCCAGGTGTGCGCCGAGACCGGCCGCCGTGCCGTTCACGGCGGCGATCACCGGTTTCTCGCAGTCCAGGACGGCCGCGATCAGGCGTTGGGCGCCCTGGCGCAGCGTCCGGGCCACGTCCCCGGTGACCCGGTCGCCGCCCGCTCCGCCGCGCAGGTCGGCGCCCGCGCAAAAGCCCCGGCCGGTGCCGGTCAGGACCACCGCCCGGACGTCCGGGTCGGCCGATGCCCGGCCGAGCAGGTCGATCAGCCGGTCCCGTAGATCCGGCGTGAGGGCGTTGAGGGACTCGGGACGGTTCAGGGTGAGGTGGGTGACCTTGCCGTTCCTGTCGGCCTGCAGCTCGCTCATCGGCACACCACCAGCGCGTCCAGCGCGACCGCGCCCTGCCCCCGCGGCAGCACCAGCAACGGGTTGATGTCCAGCTCCGCCACGTGCTCGCCGAGTTCCAGGGCCATGCGCTGGACCCGCAGGACCACCTCCACCAGCGCGTCCCGGTCGGCCGGCGGACGGCCCCGGACGCCGTCCAGCAGGGCCCGCCCGCGGAGTTCGGCGAGCATGGCCCGGGCCTGGTCCTCGCCGAACGGGGGGACGCGTACGGCGGAGTCCCGCAGGACCTCGACCAGGACCCCGCCGAGCCCCACCGTCACGGTCGGGCCGAACAGCGCGTCGTGCGTGACCCCGACGACCATCTCCACGCCCTGCTCGACCATCTGGCACACCAGGATGCCGTCCAGCGAGACGCCCTCGTAGCGGGCGATGTCCATCAGCTCGCGGTAGGCGTCGCGGACCTGGCTCGCGGACGTCAGCCCGATCTTCACCAGGCCCAGTTCGCTCTTGTGGGCGATCTGCGCGCCGGAGGCCTTCATGACGACCGGGTAGCCGACCTGGGCCGCCGCCCGTACGGCCGCCGCCGCGCTGGTCACCAGCTGCTCGCGCGGCACCCGGATGCCGTAGGCGCGCAGCAGCTGCTTGGCCCCGTGCTCGCTGAGCTGCCGGCCGGGGCGCATCAGGGCCTCGGCCTTGCGGAAGGAGGGGGAGGGGCCGCGCGGGGCCTCGTCGAACGGCGAGCGGTAGTCGCTCACGAAGCGGTGGTGGTCCAGCCAGGCGCGGACGGCGGTGAGGCAGTTGCCGACCGTGCGGAAGGTGGCCACGCGGGAGGAGGCGAGCAGCACCTCGCGGTACGCCGCCTCCGTGCCGACCGGCGAGCCCCACACCACGCACACCAGCTTGTCCGTCTCCTCGGCCGCCTCGACCAGGTCCGCGACCAGCTTGTCGCTCAGCGGCGGGAAGGGGCCGGTGACCGGGCAGATCAGCACCCCGATCGACGGATCGGCGAGGATCGCGTCGATGATCTTCCGGCCGCGATGGTCGCCCACGGGGTGCCCGCCGTTGTCCACCGGGTTGGCCACGCTCAGGTACTCCGGTATCCACTGGTGCAGCTCGGTCTGCTTGGCCGCGGACAGGCGGGGCAGGCGCAGTCCGGCCGCGGTGGCGAGGTCGGCCGCGTGCGCGCCGGTGCCGCCGGAGATCGAGTACACCGCGACACCGTCCGCCAGCGGGGTCCGCGCCCGCGCCAACAGGGCGGCGGTGTCCTGCAGTTCGTCGAGCCCGTCGACGCGTACGACCCCGAACTGGCGCATCGCCGCGTCCACCACGTCGTCGGCGCCGGTGAGCTTGCCGGTGTGCGAGGCGGCCGTACGGGCGCCGGTCTCGGTGCGGCCCACCTTCACCGCGACCACCGGCACCCCGCGGCGGGCGGCGCGGTCGGCGGCCAGCAGGAAGGCGCGGCCGTCCTTGAGGCCCTCCACGTAACAGGCGATGGCGCCGACCTCGGGCTGCTCGGCGAACCAGGAGAGGAAGTCGGCGGTCTCCAGGTCGGCCTCGTTGCCGGTGGGCGCCCAGTGGGAGAGCCGGATGCCCAGCTCCTGGAGGGCGAAGACGGGCCGGCCCTGGTGCCCGGACTGGGTGATCAGAGCGATCGCCGGGCCCGTCAGGTCCTCCCGGAAGCGCTCGAAGGCGTTGAGGTTGGTGTTCGGGCCGAGGAGCCGGATCCCCGAGCGGCGTACGGCCTGCGCCAGCCGCTCCTGTGCCTCGGCGCCCTCCGCCCCGGTCTCGGCGAACCCGGAGGCGAAGGCGACCGCGAACCTCACCTTGGCGTCGGCCAGTTCCTCGATCACCGGCAGGGGATCGGCGACCAGCAGCACCGCGAGGTCGACCTGGCCGGGCAGGTCGGCAACGGAGGCGGCGCAGGGGATGCCGAAGACGGACGGGCGGGTCGGATGCACCGGGTGCACCCGCGCGCCGACCCGCTCGGCCCAGCCCAGCAGCTGCCGGGTGATCCCGGTGTTCGGCCGTCCCTCCGCGTCCGAGGCGCCGATCACGGCGACGGACTCGGGCCGGAAGAACCGGGTCAGGTCCGGTACGTCCGCGTACAGCGGCCGCCCGCTGACGTCGAGGTCGTCGACCCGGTCGTGGACGACGGGTCCGGGCCGCTGCTCGCCGCAGGCGATGACCCGGGCCCGGCGGGAGTCGGTGGTGAGGGTGCCGTGGGTTGATCCAAGCATCGGTCCGCCCGCTCCTGTGAGACAGCACAAGTAAACTGACGCTCTGTCAGATTACTGAACTGACGCAATGTCAGGAACGGGTCGGGCCCGCAAAGTTACCGGCGGGTGCCGAGGTGCCGGGCCGCCGCCTTCGCGATCTTCCCGGCGTCCAGCGCCAGCTCCCGGAACATCCCGCTGATCGGGTTCGTGAACCCGGTGAAGTACAGGCCGGGTGCCCCGGCGGGCGTACGGCCGCCGTGCGCCAGCGGCCCGCCACGCCCGTCCAGCACCCCGAGATGCCCGACCAGGCCGTCCAGCGCCCGCGTGTACCCGGTCGCCGCGATCACCGCGTCCGGCTCGATGCGGCTGCCGTCGGCGAGGGCCACCTTGCCGTCCTCGAAGGACTCGACGGCGGCCACGACCTCCACCTTCCCCCCGCGCACGGCGTCGATCAGGCCGACGTCCTGCACCGGGATGGCACCCTCCCGGACCCTGCTGTACAGCCCGGTGTCCGGACGGGGCAGGCCGTGGGCGGACAGGTCCGGAACGGCGGCCTTCGCCTGGAGCCGGCACAGCTGGTCCACCAGGCGCACCGGCAGTCGCCGTACCAGCACGCCCGAGTACTGCGCGGGCCAGCCGAGCGTCGAACGGCGCACGATGTGCGGGACGGTGCGTACCGCCAGCCGCACCCGCGTGGCCCCGCCCTCCACCAGGTCCACGGCGATCTCGGCACCGGTGTTGCCGGCGCCGACGACCAGGACGTCCCGGCCGGCGTACGGCGCGGCGTCGCGGTAGGCGCCGGCGTGCAGCAGCTCCCCGGTGTACCCCTCGCGGCCCGGCCAGTCGGGGAGGTGCGGGGTGTGGTTGTGGCCGGTGGCGACGACCACCGCGCTGCCGGTCAGTTCGCGCCCGCCGGAGGCGTGCAGCAGCCAGTCGCCGTGCTCGCCGGCCGGCTCGACGCGGAAGACCTCCACGCCGGTGACGATCTCCAGCTCGTGGTGCTCGGCGTACTTCTCCAGATAGCGCACCACGTTGTCCCGGGAGACCCAACGCCCGAACTTCCGGGGGATCTTCAGGCCGGGCAGGGCGGACAGCCGCCGGGTGGTGTGCAGGCGGAGGCGGTCGTAGTGGCCGCGCCAGGAGGCGCCCACGTGGTCGGCCTTCTCCAGCACCACGGCCCGTATGCCCCGTGCCCGCAGCGCGTACGCGGCCGCCAGGCCGCCCGGACCGGCGCCGATGACATAGACCGGGCGGTCGGCGGGGGTGGAGGGGAGCTGCGTGGAAGCGGAACGGGAGTCGGCCATGCTCGGAGCGTAGCCACGCACCCGATTGATGGGTCTCGGTCAAGACCGGAATTGGTTGCGGATTGATCACGTGTGTGGAGAAGTGCTCGCGACAAGTGGCGTAGCCCACACGGATGAGGGGGAAGTGCGCGGTGCCCGTGCGCAGGGGACCGCTGCCGGGCATCTCGGCAAGGAGGCTCATCTGACGTACCGTCAGATCCATGGACTCGATATGGCTGGACGGCGCGGAATGGCTGGCGGTGCTGCGGATCGGCCTCGGTCTGTGGTGGCTGGAGAGCTGGCGGCACAAGGACAAGAAGGCCTGGTTCGAACGCGGCAGCGGCATCGCCTGGGCGGCGGACGTGGCGGCGAAACACCGCTGGGCGCCGGTGCGGACGGGGTTCGCCACGATCGTCACACCGCGCCCCCGCCTCATGGCGTACGTCGTCGCCTACGCCGAACTCGCCCTCGGCCTCGGCCTGGTCCTCGGCCTTCTGACCCCCGTGGCCCTGGTCGGCGGCCTGCTGCTGAACGCGATCTACTTCGTCCTGATGATCCACGACTGGGCGGAGCAGGGCCAGAACTCGATGATGGCGCTGATCTCGCTCGTCGGTTTCTTCGGCATGTCCTGGCAGACGTGGTCACTGGACGCGTGGCTGGGGTGGTTCTGATGGGCGCGGTGCGCTACGACCTTCCCGAGCCCGACGCCTTCACGCGCCCCTACTGGGAGGCGGCCGCGGCCGGCCGGCTGCTGATCCGCCGCTGCGGGGCGTGCGGCCGGGCCCACCACTACCCCCGCGAGTTCTGCCCGCACTGCTGGAGCGAGGAGGTGACCTGGGAGGAGGCGAGCGGCCGGGCCACGCTCTACACCTGGTCCACGGTCCACCGCAACGACCTGCCCCCCTTCGGCGAGCGCACGCCGTACGTGGCCGCGGTGGTCGACCTGGCCGAGGGGCCGCGGATGATGACGCAGGTGGTGCGGTGCGCGGCGCCCGAACTGCGGCCCGGACTGCGGCTGCGGGTGACGTTCGTGGAGGGCAGACCGGTGTTCCGCCCGGAGGGCCGGGCGGTGTCCCGGCCGGGCGGCTGAGCTGCGTGGGTGCTCCGGGGGCGCGCCCGGAGGGCCGGGCCCCGGTGGGAAAACCGGTGTTCCGGGCGGAGCGCTGCCCCGATCATGGGTCGTATGCGTCCTGAGAACTGGCAACTCACCGAGGACCTGGACGAGTTCCTCTCCCGCGCGGGCGACTTCCTGCACTCCCGGCCGGCCCTGCACACGGTGCCCTTGACGGTGGCGGACGTGCTGCGCCGGCGCGGACCGCACGTCTACGGTTCCGGGACCCCGCTCTTCGGCGTCCTGGACGACGGCACGGTCCGCGCGGCCCTGGTGCACACGCCGCCGTTCCCCCTCCACGTCACCCGGCTCACCGCACCGGAGGCCGACGCCCTGGCCGCCCGGCTCACCGCCCTCGAGCGCCCCGTGCCCGGGGTCTCCGGCCCGCGGGAGACAGCGGAGACGTTCGCGGCGGCCTGGCAGCGGCGCACCGGTACGACCGCCGCGATCTTCGTACGCCAAAGGCTGTACCGGCTCGGCGAGTTGACCGTGCCGGAGCCGAGGCCCCGGGGGCGGGCGAGAATCGCCGGGCCCGGCGACCGCGAGCTGCTGAGCCGCTGGAAGGCCGAGTTCCGCGCGGACACCGGCCACGGCTTCGGCACGGACCCCGACGCGTGGGCCGACGCGCGGATCGCCGAGGGCGGCGCGACCCTCTGGGAGGCGGCCGACGGCACCCCGGTCTCCCTGGCCGGAGCCACCCCGCAGACCGCCGGCCAGATCCGCATCGCCCCGGTCTACACCCCGGCCGCCCTGCGCGGACGCGGATACGCGGGTGCCGTCACGGCGGAGGTGAGCCGGACCGCGCGGGAGAACGGGGTCGCGGAGATCCTGCTCTTCACCGACCTCGCCAACCCGACGAGCAACGGGCTGTACCAGCGCATCGGATACCGGCCGGTGGCGGACTTCGCGGTGTGGCGGTTCGGCGGGGACGCGCGGTGAGGCGGGTGCGGAGGGCCACGGAAGGCCGAGGCGGGCGGACGACCGACGGGAGGACGCGACGATGATTCTGGTGACCGGCGCGAGCGGGAGTGTCGGCAGTGCTCTCCTGGAGTGCCTGCGGGCCGCCGGGACGGCCACGAGGGCGGCCTACCGCGATCCGCGCGCCACGGCCCGGGCCATCGAGGCGGGCGGGCACGCGGTCACGCTCGATCTGGCCGTGCCGGACACGCTCGGACCCGCACTCGACGGCATCGAGACCGTGTTCCTGCTCGGCGCCACCGGCCCCGCCCAGACCACGCACGAACTCAACATGGTGGAAGCCGCCCGCGCGGCCGGTGCCCGTGTGGTCAAGCTCTCCGTGTGGCGGGCCGACGAGGAACTCACCCCGATCGCCCGGCTGCACCGGCCCGTCGAACGGGCACTGATCGCGTCCGGCCTGTCCTGGACCATCCTGCGGCCGAACTTCTTCCTGCAGAACTTCCTGCGCCAGCCGTCCATCCGCGAGGCCGGGGAGTTCAGCCTGCCCCTGATCGACGCACCCATCAGCTTCGTCGACACCGGCGACATCGCCCGTGCCGCCGCCCGGGTGCTCACCACCGACGGCCACGACGGCCGCGTCTACGACCTCACCGGGCCGAAGGCACTGACGTACGCGGAGGCCGCCGAGGAGTTCTCCGACGTGCTGGGCAGGCCGGTGCGGTACACCGGGCTGCCCGACGACCGGGCGCGCGCGGTGCTGCTCGGCCGCGGGATGCCCACGTTCCACGTCGACGCCCTGATCGACGTGGCCCGCGCCTACCGCGACGGCGGCGCCGAGTTCGTCGGTCCGGCCGTCGCCGACCTCACCGGCCGGCCGGCGCTCGGATTCGCCGACTTCGTACGCCGCAACCGCCACCACTTCGAGTGACCGGGACCCGCCCGGCGGGAGTGCCGGCTCACGGCCACAGCAGCCCCCTGCTCCAGCCGAACTCCGTGCTCCGGTACTCCAGGCGTACGTGCCGTCGGTCCGGGTCGCCCTGGAAGAACTCCACCGTCTCCGGGCGCAGGTGGTAGAGCGTCCAGGTGGGGGACGGCTCGGCCGGGTTCTCGCGGGCACGCTCCCAGGCGGCCTCCGACACGCGCCGCAGCTCCTCCAGCGAGGGCAGGTCCTCGCTCTGGCGGCCGGTGAGGGCCGCGGCGAGCGCGCCCGTCGAGCGGGCGTGCAGGTCGGCCTGGCTGTCCTGGGACGGGGCCGCCGTCACCGGGCCGCGCATCCGCACCTGGCGGCCCAGCACCGGCCAGTAGAAGGCCAGGGCCGCGTACGGGTGGGCGGCGAGGGCCCGGCCCTTGCGGCTCGTGGCGTGGGTCGCGAACGACCAGCCCTCCGCGTCGGCCCCGTGCAGCATCACGATCCGCACGTCGGGCCTGCCCTCCTCGTCCGTCGTCGCGAGCGACATGGTGTGCGGCTCCGGCTGCCCGGCGGCCACCGCCTCCGCGAGCCAGTGGGTGAACAGCAGCAGGGGCGTCGGCGGGGCGGTGTCCGGGTCGAAGGCGGGCAGGGTCGTCGTCCCCGCGTCCCACACCCGCAGCGACCTCAGCAGCTCCGGCAGATCAGTTCCCATGCCCCCATGCTCACACCTGGCCGAGATCCGACGACACCCACCGCTCCGGACGCATGTGGATCACCACCTGCTCCCCGTGGTTCTTCCAGGCGAAGTCCACGTACCCGTCCACCTTCTCGGCCGGAAGGTAGCGCGCCGAGATCTCCCGCAGCGCCTCGATCGTCGCCGGAGCCGTCCGCACCACCGGGCCCTCCACCGACACGTACCTGACCGTCGGCTCCAGCCGGTCGATCATCAGCGTGAACCGGCCCGCCTTGCTGATCAGGTCGTTCTTCCGGGACTCCCGTCCCGTCATGATCCACACGTCCCCGCCGGGCTGGTACGAGTACCAGATCGGCACGGCCAGCGGCGCCCGTCCCGTACCCGCGTCCACCGCCAGCGCGGCGACGTACGGCTCGGCCAGGAACGCCTCTCGCTCTTCTCGGGTCAGCGCCATCTCGGTCTCCTCCAGCGGCTCGTCCGTGGCCGGCGACAACACCGGCCGACACGAGCCGTCTTCCCGCCCCCGCCCCCGGCCGATCAGTTCCGGCCGAGCACCACCGTGCCGGACGAACAGAACCACCCTCCGGTCCCGGACACCACACCCAGACGCGGCAGCGCCCCGTCACGTCGGCGCACCTGCCGTTCCCCGGCCTCCCCGCGCAGCTGCCGCACCGCCTCCACCAGCAGGAACAGCCCGCGCATGCCGGGGTGTTGGGCCGACAGCCCGCCCCCGTCCGTGTTGACCGGCAGCTCCCCGCCCCGCACCAGCAGCCGACCCTTCTCCACGAACGCCCCGCCCTCGCCCTTCGCGCAGAAGCCCAGGTCCTCCAGCGTCACCAGGGTCATGTAGGTGAAGGCGTCGTAGAGCTCCGCGAAGTCCATCTCCGAGGGGCCCACCCCGGCCCGCCCGAAGGCCAGCCGGCCGCTCACCGCCGCCGGGGACACCGTGAAGTCCGTCCACTCGGACATCGCCGCGTGCGAGACGTGCTCCCCGGTGCCGAGGACCCAGACGGGGGCGGTACGGCAGTCCCGTACGTACTCCTCGGCCGCCAGCAGGACCGCCGCGCCGCCGTCGGAGCGGATGCAGCAGTGCAGCTTGGTGAAGGGGTCCGCGATCATCGGGCCGGACAGCACGTCGTCGACCGTGACCGGGGTGCGGAACATCGCCTCCGGGTTCAGCGCCGCGTTGGCCCTGGCCTGGACCGCGACCTCGGCCAACTGCTCGACGGCCGTACCGTGTTCGATCATGTGGCGGCGGGCGGCCATCGCGTACTTGGCGATCAGCGTGTGGCCGTAGGGGACCTCGAACTGGAGGGGGCCGCGGGCGCCGTAGGACAGGTCGCCCGTCCTGCGGCCCGCCTTGATGTCGGCGCGGGCCGTCGAGCCGTAGACCAGGAGGACGGCGTTCGCGTGGCCCGCCGCGATCGCGTCCGCCGCGTGCGCCGCCATCACCTCCCAGGTCGAGCCGCCGACCGAGGTGGAGTCCACCCAGGTGGGGCGCAGGCCCAGGTACTCGGCCACCTCCACCGGGGCCAGCGTGCCGAGGCCCGCCGAGGCCAGGCCGTCGACCCGGGCGCGGTCGAGCCCCGCGTCGGCGAGGGCGCGCCGGGCCGCCTGCGCGTGCAGGGTGTACGGGGTGGCGTCGTCCACCCGCCCGCAGTCGGAGAGGGCCACGCCGACCACGGCGACGTTCCGGCTCCCGGGAGTCATGAGCGGCCTCCTGCCCCTGTGCATATCGCTTCGGCCCTCCTAATATGACGGACCGTCAGATCCGGAGGGAAGAGGGGGAGGGCCATGGACGCCGGCTTCACCGCGGAGCAGGACGAGATCCGCCGCACCCTGCGCGAGCTGTTGCACAAACGCTGCACCCCCGAGCAGTTGCGCGCCGCCCTCGACACCCCCGGCGGGTACGACCCCGGCCTGTGGGCCGCCCTCGCCGATCAGCTCGGCCTGCCCGGACTGGCCCTCCCGGAGGCGTACGGCGGCGTCGGCTGCTCGGTGACCGAACTCGCCCTGGCGGCCGAGGAGACGGGCCGGGCCCTGGCACCCTCTCCCTTCCTCGCCACCGCCGTCCTCGCCGCGCCGCTGGTCCTCGCCCTCGGCACCGACGGCCAGCGCGCGGACCTGCTGCCCCGCATCGCGTCCGGTTCCCTGACCGCCGCTCTCGCCGTACCCGGTACCGCGCTCGCCACCGCCCTCGCCCTGACCTGTGACAACGCCGGCTTCTCCGCCGGCGGTGGCCGGGCCGGCGGTGTCCAGGCCCGGTGCGCCGACGGCGACTGGCGGCTGTACGGGCAGGCCGACCAGGTGCTCGACGGGCACAGCGCGGGACTGCTGATCGTCGCCGCGCACACCGGGGGCTTCGCGCGGTCGCGGACCCTGCTGTTCCTGGTGGCCGGGGACGCGCCCGGGGTCGTACGCGCCCGGCGGACCGCACTCGACGCCACGCGGCCGCAGGGGCGGGTGCAACTGCGCGACGTGCACGCCGAGTTGCTCGGGGAGGAGGGCGCGGAGGTATTGCCCGTCCTCGCCGCCCTCGGGGGCCGGGTCGCCGCCGTGCTCGCCTGTGAGGCCGTCGGGGCGGCGGAGCGGGTGCTGGAGCGGACCGTGGAGTACGTCGGGCAGCGGGAGCAGTTCGGGCGGCCCGTGGGCTCGTTCCAGGCGGTGAAGCACCGGCTGGCCGACGTGTACGTGGGCGTGCAGGCGGCTCGGTCCGCCGCGTACTACGGCGCCTGGGCGGCCGCCTCGCCGCCGGCGGCCGGCGGGCCGTGCTCCGGCGGCGAGCCGGCCGGGGCGCTCGCGCTCGCTCAGGCGTTGGAGGCGTTGCGGGTGGCCGCTGCCGAGGGGATCCAGTTGCACGGGGGGATCGGGTTCACCTGGGAGCACGACGCGCATCTGTACTTCAAGCGGGCCGCCGGGGAGGAGCTGCTGTTCGGGCCGGTGCACCGGCTGCGGGACCGGGCCGCCGAGGCCGCGGGCCTCTTCGCGGGCGGGGAGGTGGCCGTCTGATGGCCGGACTCGGTGTGCGGATCGTGCAGCGGGTGTCCTCCACCCGGGCCTTCGCCAAGGTCGCCCCGCAGGTGGTCCCGGCGCTCGACCGGGCCGTGCACCGGCTCACCCGGGGCCGGTTCCTGCTCAGCGCCCAGATGCTGCCCGGCGTGATCCTCACCTCCACCGGCGCCCGCAGCGGGCGGCTCCGCAGGAGCCCGCTGGCCTGCATGCCACAGCAGGACGGCAGGGGCTGGCTGCTCGTCGGCTCCAACTTCGGCCGGCCGGGCCATCCGGCCTGGACCCACAACCTCCTCGCCCATCCGGATGCCTCGATCAGCTGGAAGGGCAGGGACATCCCGGTCACCGCCCGGCTGCTCACGGGGGAGGAGCGGGCGGAGGCCTGGGCCGCGCTGCTGGAGTTCTGGCCTCCGTACGCCACCTACCAGTCGCGGGTGACGCGGCAGATCCGGCTGTTCCGGCTCACGGAAACACCTTTCAGGCGCGTCTAGACCGTCGCGAGCCGCTCCACGAGGAGAAACGCCCCGATGCCCAGCATCGCCGCCCCCGACGTCCGCGTCACCGCCCGGGCCGCGGCCGGCCGCGCGGAGAGCAGCGCACGCGACAGCGTGCCGACCGCGAGGTACACGGCCGCACAGCAGGCCATGTGGAGCAGGCCGAGACCGGCCGTCTGGACCGGGACGGGCAGGTGGGCGCCGTGCAGGGTGAGGAACTGCGGCAGGACGGAGAGGTAGAGCAGCAGGCCCTTGGGGTTCAGCCCGCTGATCGTGGCGCCGCGCAGGAAGAGCCGTCGGTCGTCGCCGGTCTCGTCCGCCGCGCCCGGCACCGCCGGCCGGCGCAGCACGCTCCACCCGAGCCACAGCAGATAGCCCGCTCCCGCCACCGTCAGGGCCGTCAGCAGCTTCGGCGAGCCCGCCACCAGGATCGCGAGACCCGCCGTCGCCAGGGCCGTGTGCAGGGCGTAGCCGCAGACCAGGCCCGTGACGGCGCGTGTCACCGAGCTGCCGCGCAGGGCGGTCGCGATGACGTACGCCCAGTCGGCGCCCGGTACGCACACCAGCAGCAGGTCCACGGCGAGGAAGGAGAAGAGCAGTCCCGAGTCCATGCCGGGGACATTAGGCGCGACTGGCCCGAAAGTGTTCCCGAAGTTTGCCCGTCTCCCCGGTGTCTGGGGGAAGATCTGCCTCATGGACGACATGGACCGGAAAATCCTTGCCGAGCTGCAGCAGGACGGGCGGCTGACCGTGACCGAGCTGGCCGCGCGGGTGCGCCTCAGCGTCTCGCCGTGTCACCGGCGGCTGCGCGAGCTGGAGCGCTCCGGAGCCATCCAGGGCTACCGGGCGCAGGTGGACCCGGCCGCGCTCGGCCTGAACTTCGAGGCGCTGGTCTTCGTGTCCATGCGGCAGGAGGACCGGGACACGGTCGCCGAGTTCGAGCGGGCGCTCGGCGAGCTGGAGCACGTGCTCGACGCCCAGCGGCTGTTCGGCGAGCCCGATTATCTGCTCCGGGTCGCCACCGCCGACCTCGCCGCCTTCCAGCGGCTGTACGACGAGCGGCTCGCGACCCTGCCGGGCGTGCAGCGGCTGACCTCGACCCTGGTGATGAAGCACGTCGTACGGGACCGGCCACTGCCCGCGTAGCACGGCAGGCGGCAGCTCACCTCGGTGAACTGCCGCCTGCCAGACAGGACTTGGTATCGAGAAAAAGGTGCGGGACCCGGCCGTGTGTTACTTGCTCGGCTTCTTCCCCGTCACGCCCAGGTGCACCAACAGGGCCAGGTTCGGCTTCAGTTCGGCCTGCTTCACACCCCAGGTCTGGAAGCCCTTCTGGTGCGCCGCCACCGCCGCGAGCATCGCGACCAGGGAGCCGGCCACCGCGGCCGGGTTCACCTCCTTGTCGACCCTGCCCTTGGACTGCAGTTCGGTGATGGCGTCGGCAAGAGAGTTGTTCACCGAATTGAGGATCTTCATGCGGATCTTGTAGAACCGTTTGTCCCCCTCCGCCGCGCCGAGGTCGACGACCCGGAGGATCGCGTCGTTCCTGCGCCAGAACTCCAGGAATCCGTCCACGAGTTCCTGCGCGGTCTGCCATCCCGACTTCCCGGCCCAGGACCGCCCTTCGAGCAGTTCGGTCAAACCGGCGCCCTCGGTCGCCATTTGCTCGGCGATCTCGAGGACGGCGCCTTCGACGTCCGGGAAGTACTGATAGAAGGTCGCGGGCGAAGTACCCGCCTTCCGGGCGACATCGATGACCTTGACGTCCCGGTAGGGGGAGGAGCTGAGCATCTCGCTGAGGCAGTCGAGCAGCTTCTGCCGGGTCGCCTGCCCACGCCGGCCGGCCACGCGGCCGTCGACGGTACGCACTTGTCCTGTCATGCCGTCAGCTTACCGAGGGGTGATCGGAGCGCGATTCGGCCGACTGCAAATGGGGTGCACGGGTGCTCTGAGGGTGGTGTGCCTGGTCTGCGGGGTGCGCGCGGCCCGGTTACTTTGACGACATGGCCGAAAACAGGGCATCCGCGCATGAAGAGGCGGAAGAGGCAGAAGAGGTAGTAGAGGGGGAAGTGGTAGAGGCGCACGAGACGTACGGGGAGGGCGTGCCCTGCTGGGTGGACGCCCGGCTCGCGGACGTCGAGGCGGGCAAGCGGTTCTACGGTGAGCTCTTCGGGTGGACCTTCGAGGACGCGTACGGCTCCTCGGTGTGGGCCCTGCTGGAGGGGGAGCTGGTCGCCTCGATGGCCCCCAAGACCGACGGCCGTATGCCCACCGTGTGGACGGTGTCGTTCGCCACCCCGGACGCCACGGCCCTCGGTCGGCGGATCACCGCTGCCGGAGGGCAGGTGGTCATGGCCCCGTTCCCGGTGGGCGACCTCGGGGTCGCGGCTCTCGCCGCCGACTCCGAGGGGGCGGTGTTCGGACTGTGGCAGGCGGGCCGTCACCACGGCTTCGGGCGCCGGCACGTGCCCGGCACGTTCGTCTGGGCCCAGCTCTACACCCGGGACACCGCCGCCGCGAACGCGTTCTACGGCGGCCTCTTCCACGACGCCCTCTTCGGTGAGGGTGCCCGGCCCGACTTCGGCCGGGCCGAGGTCACCGAGGTCTTCCCGGCCGAGATGCCCCCGCACTTCCTCACCCACTTCCGGGTCACGGACCTCCACGACGCCCTCGGGGCCGTACAACGGCTCGGCGGCCGGGTGCAGGCGCCACCCTTTGAGACGTCGTACGGACGAGTGGCCGTCGTCACCGACAATCAAGGGGCGTCGTTCGCACTGCTGCAGCGCTGATCCGTCCGCTTTGGGTGGATTTGGTACGAGACACCCAGATTGTCACCGGGTTCGCAACGAGCCGCCCGGCCAGGAAGAATCAGGGTGCGTGCCGCCACGGCGGTGCGGTGGTGAGACGCTGCACTTCGGTCGCGTACATATGTGGGTGGCGCGGCTCGTACGGGGAGGTGGCAGGCAAGTGGTGGATCAGCTGACGCAGCACGATCCGCGGCGGATCGGGCCGTTCGAGGTGCTGGGCCGGCTGGGTGCCGGCGGCATGGGGCTGGTCTATCTCGCGCGCTCGGCGTCCGGCCGGCGCGTGGCGATCAAGACGGTGCGCACCGAGCTGGCCGAGGACCAGCTGTTCCGGGTCCGCTTCACCCGCGAGGTGGAGGCGGCCCGCGCGGTCTCCGGCTTCTACACGGCGGCCGTCGTCGACGCCGACCCGCGCGCCGCCGTGCCGTGGCTCGCCACCGCGTACGTCCCCGCGCCCTCCCTCGAGGAGATAGTGAACGACTGCGGGCCGCTCCCGGCCCAGGCCGTGCGCTGGCTCGCCGCGGGCGTGGCGGAGGCCCTCCAGTCCATCCACGGCGCGGGGCTGGTCCACCGCGACCTCAAGCCGTCCAACGTGCTCGTCGTCGAGGACGGCCCCCGGGTGATCGACTTCGGCATCGCCTCCGGTGTCTCCAACACCCGGCTGACCATGACGAACGTCGCCGTCGGCACCCCCGCCTACATGTCACCGGAGCAGGCCAAGGACTCGCGCAGTGTCACCGGCGCCAGCGACGTCTTCTCCCTCGGCTCCATGCTCGTCTTCGCCGCCACCGGCCACCCGCCCTTCCACGGCGCCAACCCGGTCGAGACCGTCTTCATGCTGCTGCGTGAGGGCCCCGACCTCACCGGCCTCCCGGACGAGCTGCGCCCGCTGATCGAGCTCTGCATGCAGATGGAGGCCTCCGCCCGGCCCAGCCCGGCCGACCTCCAGGCCCAGCTGGCCCCCCACCTCTTCGGCTCCGGCACCGACGACAGCGGCACCGCCTCGGCCTGGCTGCCCGAGAAGGCGGTCGCCCTCATCGAGACCCGCCGCGGCGGCCGACCCGCCGCCAAGCCCTCGCCGGCCCCGACCGGCGGCCCCCGCAGCGGCGGCCGCGCGGCCGTACCCCCGCCGCCCCCGTACGACCCGCCGGTCCCCACCGGCGCCCCCGACACCGGCCCCGTCCGGCTGGCCGGCGCCCAGGTGCCCATCGGCCCCGGCCCGCGCGTCGCCGACGCCCGCGCCGCCGCCGTCAAGGCACCCCCGCCGGAGGCCGGCCTGGTCGCCAGCTGGTCCCGCCCGCGCCCCGGCGTCGCCGGCGCCGACCCCGCCGTACCGCCGGTCCCGGCCCAGCCGCCGGAGACGGCGGGCGGCTGGCGGCCCTGGCGGTTCCGCATGTCCAACGAGGTCTGGGGCACCCCCGCCGTCGACGGCGACCTGGTCTACGTCACCTCCTTCGAGGTGCACGCCCTGGACGTGGCCACCGGCCGGCGCCGCTTCAAGACACGCGACGTCGCCTGGTCCATGGCGGTCGCGGACGGCCGCATCCTGGCGTCCGACGGCCCGACCCTGTTCGCGCTGGACGCCCGCGAGGGCACCGACCTGTGGCGGCTGTCCACGGACGCCTGGGTGTACTCGCTCAACGCCGACCGCGGCACGGTCGTCACCGGCACCCGCGGTGGCGGCGTCCAGGCCTGGGAGGCCGCGAACGGGCAGAAGCTGTGGGAGATCGCCGGCTGCCAGACCGACTTCGAGTCCCCCGAGGCCGGCCCGCTCGTCCACGACGGCACGGTCTACGTCTGGCAGGACGCCCGGCTGCGCGCCCTGGAGGCGCGCACCGGCGAGGAACGCTGGTCGTACCCGGTCGGCGACGCGGCCTCCTGCGGCGGCGTGCCCGTCCGCCTCGCCCCGGCCCCCGACGGCTACGTCTACGTCTCCGCCGGCACCCGCGTCCTCGCCGTCGAGGCCGCGAGCGGCCTGGTCCGCTGGCACTTCGAGGCCCCCGCGGTCTTCCTCAGCCCGCCGACCTTCGCCGCCGGCCCCGCGGTGACGGGCGGCGGCGTCTACCTGGCCGACTACCTGGGCACCGTCTACGCCCTCGACGCCACCGACGGCCGCGACCGCTGGCGCATCGCCACCGAGGCCCGCTCCTCCGTCGAACCGGTCCTGGTGGCCGCCGGCCACGTCCACGTCGGCAGCGGCAAGGGCCTGTACACCCTGGACGCGGTCACCGGCACGCCCAAGTGGCGCTTCCAGGCGGGCGGCGACGTGGTGGGCGCCCCGGCCGTGGCGGAGGGCCGCATCCACTTCGGCTCCACCGACCATCTCCTCTACACCCTGAAGTCCGACGACGGCCGCCTGCGCTGGAAGCTGGCGACCGGCGGCGAGATCACCGGCTCCCCGGTGGTCAAGGACGGCGTGGTGTACGCGTGCAGCAAGGACCGGTGCGTGTACGCACTGGACGCGGAGAAGGGGACGGGCACGGCCCGAACGTCGTAAGGGAGTGCGACGGCCGTCGTACCGGTGTGTCACGGAAGGGCTCCAGACGGCGGCCGTCCCAGGGCTGACGCTACCCCGGGCGGACGGCGACCGCCACGCGGTGCCGCCCGGTCGACAGTTGCCACGACAGCAGCGGCGGGGGCGGTCGAGGTCACGAACCTCTTGATCGACCGCCGCCGGGCGGACCCCCGGGCCGACCCGGGGTGACCGTCTCCGTCACCGCACCCGGAACCCGCCGTGCCGACGCCCCGCGAACAGCTCCGCCTGCCGCCCGGCCGGCAGATTGCCGAGTGCGATGAGGGCCGGGGCCTGCGCGAACGCCTGGGCCAGGCCCGCCTCCCTGGCCGCCCACAGCGCCCGTACGGTGCCCTGCACGCCCTGCGGCGGATACCCGGCGACGACGGCGGCACAGCGCACGGCGGCCGCCAACGCGCCGCCCTCCTCGGCGACTTCGGAGACCAGCCCGACCTCGTGGGCCCGGCGCGCGGAGATCCGCTCGGCATTCGCCATCAGCATCATCCGCGCCACTTCCCCGTACGGCATCCGGGCCGCCATCAGCATGGACTCGTAGGCGCTGACCATGCCGTACGCGGTGTGCGGATCGAAGAACTCGGCCGTCGGATCGGCGACGACGAACTCGCTCTCGCCGAGCAGATAGAAGGCACCCCCGCAGGCCAGCCCGTGCACGGCGGCCACGACGGGCTTCCACAGACCGTTCGCCTTGGGCCCCACCGTCAGCAGCGGATCGTCCTGCATGTACGGCGACGAGGGCTGCGGCACGACGACGTCCCGGTCGATCCCGGTACAGAACGCCCGCTCCCCGCTCCCGGTGAGCACGACGGCCCGCACCGAGTCGTCGAACCGCAACCCCTGCCATACGGCCGCCAGTTCACGAGCCATGTCCAAGTCGATGGCGTTGAGCCGGTGCGGCCGGTCCAGCGTGACGACCGCGACCCCGCTGTCCTTGTCGGCCTCGACCCGCACGGCGCTCACGCGAGCACCCACTGCGGCAGCCCGCCCTCACCGAAGACGACGTGCACCCGGGCTCCGACCCTGAGGCGCCGCGGATCGAGGGAGCCGAGGGGCGCGCCGGCGTGGTGCACCACATTGCCGACCAGCCGGATCCGCGGGCAGTCCTCCAGCTCCACCACGACCACGTTGTACGGCGCCTGCTCCGCGTACTCGGGCAGCAGCGGCGGATGCGGCACGACGTACGACCACACCCGCCCGCGCCCGGACACCGGGCGCCACTCCACCGCGAAGGACCGGCAGTGCGGGCAACAGGGCCGGGGCGGGAACCGCGGCTCACCGCAGTCCCCGCAGGCCTGGACGCGCAGTTCACCCCGGGCCGCGTACTCCCAGAAGGGCGCGCCGTCGTTGTCGGTGACGGGGCTCAGCATGATCGGCTCCTCGGCTCCTCGGCTTCTCAGTTCCGCAGCAGCAGGGCGGAGGTGGGCACGCCCTCGCCGGCCGTGACCAGACAGGTGGCGGCGCCGGGCACCTGGGCCGTGCTGGTCCCGCGCAGTTGCTTCACGCCCTCGTTGACGAGGTTGAAGCCGTGCACATAGGCCTCGCTGAGCCCGCCGCCACCGGTGTTCAGGGGCAGCCGCCCCCCGATCTCCAGGGCGCCCTGCTCGGTGAAGGCACCCCCTTCGCCCCTTCCGCAGAAGCCGTACCCCTCCAGCGAGAGCGGGACGAGGGCGGTGAACGCGTCGTAGATCTGGGCCACGTCCACGTCGTCCGGGGTGAAGTCGGCGTGCTTCCACAGGTGCCGGGCGGCGGTCCAGGCGGGACCGGTGAGGGGGTCGTCGTTCCAGTAGTTGACCATGCCGTGGTGCTGTGCGGGCAGCCCCTGCGCGGCGGAGTGGACGTACACGGGCCGCTTGGCGCAGTCCCGGGCCCGCTCCGCGGACACGACGACACAGGCGAGAGCGCCGTCCGTCTCCAGGCAGTTGTCGAACAGGCACAGTGGCTCGCTGATCCAGCGCGAGGTCATGTACATCTCGCGGGTCAGCGGCCGCTCGTACATCACGGCGGCCGGGTTCTGGTTGGCGCGGTTGCGGCAGGCGAGGGCGACGTTGAAGAGGTGGTCGCGGGTGGCGCCGTACTCGTGCATGTACCGCCGCGTCAGCATGGCTATCTCGTCGGCCGGCCGGAGCAGGCCGAAGGGCCGGGTCCACTGGGCGGGGGTGGGGAGCTGGACGCTGGTGTTGGTCCAGGGCCGGGGCCCGGAGCCACGCTTGCGCGACCGCCAGGCCACGCCGACGGTGGCCTGCCCGCAGGCGATGGCGGCGGCGAGGTGCGCGACGGTGGCGCAGGACCCGCCGCCCCCGTACCCCACCTTGCTGAAGAACGTCAGGTCGCCGAACCCCACGGCCTTCGCCAGCTCGACTTCATCGGTCTCCTCCATGGTGTAGGAGGCGAGGCCGTCGACCTCCCCGGGCGCGACCCCGGCGTCCTCCAGCGCGGCGAGCACGGCCCGGCAGGCGAGCGTCTTCTCGTCCTCCGCGAGGTGCTTGGCGAAGGCGGTCTGCCCGATCCCGACGATGGCGGTGGCGTCCTTCAGCCCAGTACCCGTCATGGCGTCCCCCTCTCCTGACAGACCGTCAGGTTACCGCTAATCTGACGGACAGTCAGCTGTGCGTGTGCGTTCGGGGAGGGCTGCGGTGGGCGAGTGGAACACCATCCCGGAGCTGGTGCGGTGGTCGGCCGGGCGGTACGGGGACACCGAGGCCGTGGTCGAGGGCCGTACCAGGATCACGTACGCCGAACTGGGCGCGAGGGTGGAGCGCGCGGCGGCGGCCTGCCTGGCGAGCGGGGTGCGCACCGGCGACCGGGTCGCGGTCTGGGCCCCCAACTCCCTGGACTGGATCACGGCCGCCCTGGGCGCGGTGACGGCCGGTGCGGTGCTGGTCCCGCTCAACACCCGCTTCAAGGGCGCGGAAGCGGCGGACGTACTGCGCCGCAGCGGGGCCCGGCTGCTGTTCGTGACGGGCACCTTCCTGGGCGCGTCGTACGTGGCGAGCCTGCGCCGGGCGGCGGGGGAGGGCGTACCGGACGCCGGCCGGGGACCGCTGCCGGGCCTGCCGGAACTGGAGGAGGTGGTGGTCCTGTCGGAGGACGCGCCACCGGACTTCCGGACGTGGAAGGACTTCCTGGCGGGCGGGGAGGGCGTCCCGGCGCCCGAAGTACACGCCCGTGCAAGTCAGTTGGACGGCTCCGCGCTGTCGGACATCATCTACACGTCGGGTACGACGGGCCGCCCGAAGGGCGCGGTGATCACGCACGCTCAGACCCTCCGGGCCTACGGGATCTGGGCGGACCTGGCGGGGCTGCGGGTCGGCGACCGCTACCTGATCATCAACCCCTTCTTCCACACCTTCGGCTACAAGGCCGGGGTGCTCGCCTGCCTGATGCGCGGGGCGACGATGATCCCGCAGCCGGTGTTCAACGTGGAGACGGCGCTGGCGAACATAGCGGCGGAGCGAGTGTCGGTCCTCCCCGGCCCACCCACCCTCCACCAGTCATTGCTGGACCACCCCGCCAGGGACGCCCACGACCTGTCGGCGCTGCGGCTGGTGGTGACGGGAGCGGCGGTGGTACCGCTGCGGCTGGTGGAACGCCTGCGGGGCGAACTCGGCGTCGACACGGTCCTCACGGCGTACGGCCTCTCGGAGGCGAGCGGCATCGTCACGATGTGCCGGCGCGGCGACGCCCCGTCGGTCATCGCCTCCACCTCCGGCCGGGCGATCCCGGGGACGGAGGTGAGGGTCGCGGACGCCTCGGGTGCCCCCGTGCCGTGCGGTGAGGCGGGCGAGGTCCTGGTCCGCGGCTTCAACGTCATGCGGGGCTACTACGGGGACACGGCGGCGACTGCCGAGGCGATCTCCCCGGACGGCTGGCTGCGCACGGGCGACGTGGGTGTCCTGGACGAGGCGGGCAACCTGCGCATCACGGACCGCATCAAGGACATGTTCATCGTCGGTGGCTTCAACGCGTACCCGGCGGAGATAGAGCAGGTGCTCGGCCTCCATCCCGACGTACGCGAGGCGGCCGTCATCGGCATCCCGGACCCCCGCCTCGGCGAGGTCGCCAAGGCCTTCGTGGTCCGTCGCCCGGGCTCATCCCTGACCTCGGACGACCTGATCGCCTGGGCCCGCCGAGAGATGGCGAACTACAAGGTCCCGAGAGCGGTGCAGTTCGTGCCCGACCTCCCGAGGAACGCGAGCGGGAAGGTGCTGAAGGGCGTGTTGCGGGGGAGGGCGTGACGGCGTGACGGCGTGACGGCGTGACCGCGTGACGGCGTGAGGGCGTGACGGCGTGACGGCGTGAGGGCAAGGCGGCTGGACGGAGTTGCCCAGTTGCCGTGGGCCGCCCGCTTCTCGGCGATTGTCGTGCCTCCGCGAGGTGAGTCAAGGGCGCTCCGTTCCGCTGCGCTTCACTCCCGCGTCGGCTCCGCCGATGGCCCTCCGGGCCACCCTTGACACACCTCGCTCCAGCACGAGGGAGAAGCGAGCGGGCGCCCCGGGGAAAGTGGCCGCCTCGCCGGTACCGGGCCCTTGGGTCGCCTGCGTCCGCGTCGTCGGTTGCGGGGCGCGGGGGCCGGGTGGGGGCCGCCGGGCCGGTTCGGCGGCGGTCGGCCGGCGGGTTGGGCGCGGTCGCGCATCGCCTGCACGCCGGGTCGCTTTGGCGGCGAAGGGCGGTGGCGGGGTGCGCGCCGGCGGGGCGGCGGGGCGGCGGAGCGGCGGCACGCCGGGTGGGCCGGGCGGGCCCCCGGTCCCATCCGTCCCACCGAGCCCACCAGCGACGTGCTGGGAGGCGATTGGACGAAGTGGGCCAGCTGGGTCCCGACTGGGAACGGAGATTGGTGGGGCCGTGAGCATGAAGGTGGCCCAACTCTCCCAATCCCCCAACTTTCCATCCCCAAAAGGGGGCGCCGATTACTGCAACTCCCCCTCGTCAACTTCCCAGTGAGCCCCCGGAGCACCGACCCCGCGCTCTCCCCCGGGCGAAAGTCGCCATGGTGGCCGGCGTGCCCCCGCACAGCTGTCGCGCATGTGCCCCCCGGGCGAAAGTCGCTGTCGTGGCCCGGCGTGCCCTCGCCGTCCTCCCGCGCATGTGCCCCGGGCGTAAGTCGCTGTCGTGGCCCGGCGTGCCCCCGCCGTCCTCCCGCGTATGTGCTCCCCGGGCGAAAGTCGCCATGGTGGCCCGGCGTGCCCCCGCGCAGCTGTCGCGCCCCTTCGCGCCGGTCACGATGCAGCCGACGGTAGCGGCCAACGCCGGTCGGGACCCCGCCTTTCCGGGCCGTTCGCTCGCTTCTTCCTCGTGCTGGAGTGAGCCGAGTCAAGGGTGGCCCGGAGGGCCATCGGCGGAGCCGACGCGGAACGCAGCGCAGCGGAGTGGAGCGCCCTTTACTCGGCTCACGGAAGCACGACACTGACAAGAAGCGGGCGGCCCCAACGGTCACCTCGCCGCACCGGCCAAGTAGGCCAGGGCGCCCCTGATCTCCTCGACCATGTACGCAGGCCGGTGAAAAACGTCCTCGGCGCTGAAGCGGAGGAGGCTGCGGATCTCCGGGCACCGCAGGAGCTGGTTGAAGCGGGCGATGTCGTGTCGGTGGGCCTCACGGGAGCCGTGGTAGGCGTAACCCTCGATCTCCACGGCCAGCCCCGCCGCCCTGAACAGGAAGTCGACGATGCGGCGGCGGCCGTCCGGTGTACGCAGTTCGACCTGGCACTCGGGGTGGAGACCGGCGTCGTACATGCGGAGCCGGGCCACGGTCTCGGCTGGAGAACCGGCGCGCTCATCGCACAGGTGCAGCCAGCGCCGGGCCCGGACCGAGCCCTGGGCCTGCCCCGCCGACTGCAGTGCGCCGGTGATCTCGTCCAGCCGAGTGAGGGGTGCGCGGCGGACGTATCCGACCCTGCGGTAGGTCAGCGCCGAGTCCACGGCGACGACCGCCTCGTCCCTTGGACCACGCCGGAGCAGATCCGTGAGCGTACGGGTGGGGGTGGTGAGCCGGAGCCCTTGCCGCTCCACCACGTCTCGCGTGCCGAGCGACATCCGGTGCACGCGTACGCCGCTGCTCACGCGGCGGAGGGTGAGCTGTGGGTCGATGAACTCCAGCGGTGCCCTGCGGCGATCGCCTGGCAACTCGATACGCCAGAGCGCGGCTGCTGAACCGTGGCTGACGATCAGCCGGGGCTCGCGCAAAAGCACGGCCCGGAGCTGAGTGAGCAGGTCGGGGTCCCGCCCCGGCTCCGCCCAGGCGCCGTGCCGGAGCTGGGTCCAGCCCTCCGCCCGCAGCGCACGCGTGAGACTGCGCCGGGGCCAGCCGGCCTCGACGGCACGTGAGGTGAGGAGGACGCCCCGGTCCGCCAGCGTCCTCAGGTCCCTTCGCTTCACCAGGGCAAGATGGCAGAAGCAGTAACTTCTCCGCTTGCCCTGTGGACAACCGTGCGGGCTCAACCCTTCAGAGAACCGGGTGCGAGCTGGACGCTGTGGAGCGGGCCCGTCCGTAGACACACGTCGGCCGCGACGGCTCCCCCTCGGTGCCGTCGCGGCCGGTCCCCCGTCGGTCCTCGGATCAGGCGGGCTCGGACGTGATGTGGATGTTGTCCGGAGTGACGGTGCCCTCGTCCTTGGCGTCGGTGATGTGGATGTTGTCCGGCGTCACCGTGCCGTTGTCCTTGGCGTCGGTGATGTGGATGTTGTCCGGCTCTACGACCGACTGGTCCTTCTTGGCGTCGCTCATGGTGCTTCCCTCCCAGGGCGCTGAACTCGGTTGCGCGGTTCGTCCGGCCGTTCCCCCGATGGACGGCCGGACGAACAACAGGTCGCCCCACACTAGATCGTTGACGGGGCGTCCTCACCGGCGGTCCGTCTGCCCCCCGACGCGACGGACCGACAACAAGAGAGTGACGCGTGGCGATAAACGAACGATGAACGTCCCGGAGGACTCACACGGCGGCTGGTGACAGCAGCGTGCGGACCGCTTCGGCCTCGGGTGTGCCGAGCGCCTCGTAGATGGAGAGAGCCTCCTGCCAGCACACCTGGGCCCGCCCGGACTGCCCGATACCGTGCAGGGCCCGGCCCAGAACGGTGAGCACGTTCCCCCGGCGCCACTCGCCACCGATCCCGCGGAGTACGGTCAGCGCGGCTTCCGCGTTGGCCGAGGCCTGGGCGTGCCGCTGGGTCTCGAGGTCGAGTTCGGCGAGCCGGAACAGCGTCATCCCCTCCCACAGCCGCTGGCGGCTCTCACGAAAGACCTGGAGCGCCTCCTGGAACCGCTCCGCCGCCTCGACGTGCAAGCCGTTCTGCGTGAGAGCCATACCGAGGGCGTATCGCCCGTTGGCGCTCTTCACGGCATGGCCCAGGGTCTCGTACATGTCGACGCCCTGCTGGGCCAGTTCCACGGCACTCCTCGGGCGCCCGGTCACCACGTGGATACGGGAGAGGTTGCACAGGACGCTGGCTTCGCCCGCCCCGTCCCCGCAGTCCCGGAAGTCGGTCAGCGCCTGCTTGAAGTGTTTCTCGGCGTCGGCGTAGCGCCGCTGGTAGAAGGCCATGGCACCCCGGCAGTTCTCCGCCCAGCAACGTGCCAGGGGGTGATCGAGCGCCTCTCCCAGCTCCAGGGCCTCGCGGGCGGCGTCGTCCGCCTCCGCGAAACGCCCCGAGAGCTGATGGGCGTTGGCCAGGACCACCGCGGCCCGTACCTCAGCGCGCCGGTCCCCGCAGGCGCGTGCCGCGTCGAGCAGGGCGAGGGCGGCGGCGTCGTACTCACGTGAGTTGGCGCCGGACTCGGTCAGGTCGACGGCGGCCCACAGGAGGTCGATGGCGCGCAGCAGGGTGGCCGGGCCGACGAGTTGGCGTACGCAGGCGAGCAGGGACACGGCCTCCGCGTAGAGCCAGTCCTGGGCCCGATGCCGGTCCTCGAACCTCAGCCCCGGATACGCGGCCGGCTGCAGGTGGTCCACGACCCGGTCCCCCGGCCGCTCCATCGCATAGACCTGTGCCGCCGTGGCCAGATAGAAGTCCAGCAGCCGGGACATCGCGGCCTCCCGCTCGCCCGGTGGCTGTTCGTCCCTCTCCGCGCAGGCACGCGCGTAGAGCCGGACCAGGTCGTGGAAGCGGTAGCGTCCCGGGGCCGCCGACTCCAGCAAGGACGTGTCCACCAGGGACTCCAGCAGGTCCTCGGTCTCCTCCGTCGGGAGGTCCAGGACCGCGGCCGCGGCCGCCAGCGAGATGTCCGGGCCGTCGGCCAGGCCCAGCAGGCGGAAGGCCCGGGCCTGGGCCGGTTCCAGCTGGCCGTAGCCGAGTTCGAAGGTGGCCTTGACCGCCAGGTCGCCGGCCTGCAACTCGTCGAGTCGGCGCCGCTCGTCCGCCAGCTTCGCCGCCAGGACCGAGACCGTCCAGGTCCGGCGTGCCGCGAGCCGGGACGCCGCGATGCGGATGGCCAGCGGGAGGAAGCCGCAGGCCGCGACCACGTCCAGGGCGGCCTCCCGCTCCGCCGCGACCCGTTCCTCGCCGACGATCTTCGTGAAGAGGGCGAGGGCCTCCTCGGGGGACATCACGTCCAGGTCCACCAGGTGGGCCCCGGCGAGGTCGACCATGCGGACGCGGGAGGTGACCAGGGCCGCGCAGCCCTCCGTGCCGGGCAGCAGCGGCCGTACCTGGGCCGCGTCCTTCGCGTTGTCCAGCAGGACCAGGACGCGGCGGCCGTCCAGCACGGACCGGTAGAGGGCCGCGCGCTCCTCCAGGGTGTCCGGGATCGCCGAGTCGGCCGTTCCCAGCGCGCGCAGAAACGAACCCAGCACGGTTTCCGGTTCCGCCGCGCGCGGGCCCGCGCCCTGGAGGTCCACGTACAGCTGGCCGTCCGGGAAGGCCGCCCGTGCCCGGTGGGCGACGTGCACCGCGAGGGTCGTCTTGCCCACGCCGCCGATGCCGGCCAGGGCCGACACCGCCATCACCCGGCCGCCGGCATCGGGAGCCTCCGACGCCGACGCCAGCACCTCACTCAGTTCGGACACGAACCCGGCGCGGCCCGTGAAGTCCGGGACCGTCGCCGGCAACTGGGCCGGGCGGACCGCCACCACCGTGGGCTCCGCCGCCGGAGCGGACGGCTCCGCCAGCGCCGGGTCCGCCTGCAGGATCCGCTGCTGGAGCTCACGGAGGCCCGGCCGGGGGTCCACGCCGAGTTCCTCGGCGAGCAGGCGGCGGGTGTCGGCGTAGACCGCCAGGGCCTCCGCCTGGCGGCCGCTGCGGTACAGCGCCAGCATCAGCAGCTCGCGCAGGCGTTCCCGGAGGGGGTGTGCCGCCGTGAGGGCCGTGAGTTCCGACACCGCCTCCGCGTGGCAGCCCTGCTCCAGGTCCATGTCCAGGCGGGATTCGAGGAGGCCCAGGCGCCATTCCTCCAGGCGGACCCGCTGGGTCTCGGCGTAGGGGCCGGGCACACCGGCCAGGGCCTCGCCGTCCCACCGGGAGAGGGCCCGGTTCAGCAGGTCCCGGGCCCGGGACAGGTCGCCGCCCGCCCGCGCCTTCTCCGCCTCCGCCGCCAGTTCCTGCGCGTCCGCCAGGTCCAGGGCGCCCTCGCCCGGCGATCGCACCGCGTAGCCGCCGGACTCGCTGACCAGGACTCCGGGGTCCAGGATCTTGCGCAGCCGGGAGGCGTACGTACGCACCGCCGCCAGTGCCTGCGACGGGGGTTCGGCGCCCCAGAGGGCGTCGATGAGCTCCGCCGCCGTGGCCGTACGGCCCTCGCGCAGCAGCAGGGCGGCCAGCAGGGCGCGCTGCTGCGGGGAGCCCGTGTTGAGCTGCTCCGCGCCGCGCCAGGCCCGCACCGGACCGAGCACGCCGAAGCGCAGCGCCTCCTGCTCCGTGACGGTCACGGAGCCGGGACGCCGCTGCTCAGGCACTCGCGGCCCATGGTCCATGCGTTCGTCCCCCTCGGAATCACGAACAACCCCGTCAGTTTGCCTTGTTCGGGTCGGTTCCGTCAGCCGCGGGAGACACCGATCACAGGGTGGCGCGGCGCAGCACACAAACCTCTCACACCCTCTTCGCAAGCACCCGGCCGGAACGCAGTAGCTGACGGACCGTCAGATCGGCGCTACCGTGAGGGACATGGAGACCACAGAGTTCCCGCTGATCATCTCCGTCGACGACCACACTGTGGAGCCCGCCACCGTCTGGCAGGACCGGCTGCCGAGGAAGTACCTGGACGTCGGACCCCGGATCGTGCGCGCCCCCGTGAAGGAGATGACCTTCCTGGGCGGGCGTTTCCGGCCCGTCATGGGCGAGCCGGGCGGTACGGACGGGCCCCTCGGCGACTGGTGGGTGTACGAGGGCCTGCGGCGGCCCCTCACCCGTCTCGACACCGCCGTCGGCTGCGACCGGGACGAGGTCAGGCTGGAGGTGATCACCTACGAGCAGATGCGGCCCGGGTCGTACGACGTGACCGCCCGGCTCGCCGACATGGACGTCAACCACGTCCAGTCCGCCGTCTGCTTCCCGACCTTCCCCCGCTTCTGCGGGCAGACCTTCTCCGAGGCCGCCGACAAGGATCTGGCCCTGCTGTGCGTGCGGGCCTACAACGACTGGATGGTGGAGGAGTGGTGCGGCCCCGCGGCGCGCGGCCGGCTGGTACCGCTCACCCTCATACCCCTGTGGGACGCCGAACTGGCCGCGGCGGAGGTGCGGCGGAACGCCGCGCGGGGCGTGCGGGCCGTCGCCTTCTCCGAGATACCCCCGCACCTCGGGCTGCCGTCCGTCCACTCCGACGACTGGGACCCGTTCCTCGCGGCTTGCGACGAGACCGGCACGGTCGTCGCCATGCACATCGGCTCCAGCAGCCGGATGCCCTCCACCTCAGCCGACGCCCCGCCCGCCGTCGGCTCCACCATCACCTTCGCCAACTGCTGCTTCTCGATGGTCGACTGGCTGATGAGCGGCAAGTTCGAGCGCTTCCCGAACCTCCGGGTCATGTACGCCGAGGGCCAGATCGGGTGGATCCCCTACATCCTCGAGCGCGCCGACGTGGTCTGGGAGGAGAACCGGGGCTGGGGCGGGGTCGCCGACAAGGTCACCCGGCCGCCCTCCGAGACCTTCGCCGGGCACGTCTACGGCTGCTTCTTCGACGACGCCTTCGGGCTCAGGAACCTCGACTCGATCGGCGTCGGCAACGTCCTGTACGAGACGGACTACCCGCACTCCGACTCCACCTGGCCCAAGTCCCGCGAGGTCGGCGAGGCGCAGATGGGGCACCTGCCGGCCGACGTGGTCGAGCGGATCGTGCGCGGCAACGCCATCGACCTGCTGGGGCTCACCCCCGAGGGGCTCTGGCGGTGAGTGCCCTGGCGTACGGCATCCAGCTTCCCGTCCAGGCCCAGAGCGCCCTGTTCGCGGAGGGCTGGGAGGCCGGGGCCGGCCCCGAGGACCTGGTGGCCGTCGCACGGGCGGTGGACCGTGCCGGGTTCGACTACCTCGCCGCCTGCGACCACGTGGCCATCCCGCGCCGCCTCGCCACGGCGATGGGCACGGTCTGGTACGACCCGGTCGCCACCCTCGCCCACCTCGCCGCCGTGACCGAGCGCGTGCGCCTGCTCAGTCACGTGGCGGTGGTGGGGCTGCGCCACCCGCTCCTGACCGCCAAGCAGTACGCCACCCTCGACCACCTCTGCGGCGGCCGGCTGGTCCTCGGGGTCGGCGCCGGGCACGTGCGGGAGGAGTTCGAGGTGCTCGGGGCCGACTTCGAGCGGCGCGGAGCCGTGCTGGACGAGGTGATCGACGCGTTGCGTGCCGCCCTGGGGGCGGAGGAGTTCCCCGAGCACCACGGGAAGGTCTACGACTTCGCCGGGCTCGGCCAGCGGCCCCGGCCGGCCCAGCCGCGGGTCCCCCTCTGGGTCGGCGGCTCCTCGCCCGCCGCGGTACGCCGGGCCGCGCTGAAGGGGGACGGCTGGCTGCCGCAGGGGGATCCGCGGGAGCGGCTGCCCGCGCAGATCGCCCGGATCCGCGCCCTGCGCGCGGACGGGGGCGCCGAGGGGTCCTTCACCGTCGGCGCGATCGCCGAGCCGCTGTACGTGGGCCGGGCCGGTTGGGACGTCGGGCGCCGGACCCTCACCGGGACGCCCGAGCGGATCGCCGAGTCGCTGCGGGCCTACCGGGCGATGGGCGTGGACCAGATCCAGGTGCGGTTCCGCAGCCGGAGCCGGGCCGAACTCATCGAGCAGATCGAGCTGTTCGGGGCGGAGGTCGCACCCCGGCTGGACTGAGGAGGCAGGACTGCCATGGGCAAGCTAGACGGGCGGGTCGTCATCATCACCGGGGCGGCGCGCGGGCAGGGTGAGCAGGAGGCGCGGCTCTTCAGGGCGGAGGGCGCGCGGGTGACCGTCGCCGATGTGCTGGACGACCAGGGCGAGGCCCTGGCCAAGGAGATAGGCGCGTTGTACGTGCATCTCGACGTCGGCACCGAGGAGGGCTGGCGGGAGGCCGTGGCGGCCACCAGGGCGGCGTACGGGCACATCGACGGGCTGGTGAACAACGCGGGGATCCTGCGCTTCAACGCGCTCGTGGACACCCCGCTGGACGAGTTCATGCAGGTCGTGCAGGTCAACCAGGTCGGCTGCTTCCTGGGGATGAAGACGGTGGCCCCGGAGCTGGCCGACGGGGGCACGATCGTGAACACCGCCTCCTACACGGCCATGACCGGCATGGCGGCCGTGGGGACGTACGCCGCGACCAAGCACGCCGTGCTGGGGCTGACCCGGGTGGCCGCGCTGGAGCTGGCGAGCCGGGGCATCCGGGTCAACGCGATCTGCCCGGGCGCCATCGACACGGCGATGTCCAATCCGGCGCGGCTCGACCCGGACGCCGACCCGGAGGAGATGAGCCGGGCCCTGGGCGAGCTGTACCGGGGGCTCGTGCCGCTCGGGCGGATCGGGCAGCCGGAGGAGGTGGCGCGGCTGGCGCTGTTCCTGACCTCGCCGGACTCCTCGTACATCACCGGGCAGCCGTTCGTGATCGACGGCGGGTGGCTGGCGGGCGTCTCCGTCATCTGACGGACCATCAGCTATTGACCCGCCCCGCGGGTGATGCCACAGTCAACGAAACTGACGGAACGTCAAAAATTTTCGGAACCGGGGACGGTGAACCGCCTTGGAATTCGGGCTCTTTGTACAGGGATACGTGGGCAAGCGTGCCGAGACCGACCCGCTGGCCGAGCACAAGGCGCTGATGGAGGAGACCGAGTACGTCATCCAGGCGGACCGGTCCGGCTTCAAGTACGCCTGGGCCTCCGAGCACCACTTCCTGGAGGAGTACTCCCACCTCTCGGCCAACGACGTCTTCCTCGGCTACCTGGCCCACGCCACCGAACGCATCCACCTCGGCTCCGGGATCTTCAACCCGCTCGCCCAGGTCAACCACCCGGTGAAGGTCGCCGAGAAGGTCGCCATGCTGGACCACCTCACCGAGGGCCGCTTCGAGTTCGGCAGCGGGCGCGGCGCCGGCAGCCACGAGATCCTCGGCTTCCTGCCCGGCATCACCGACATGAACTACACCAAGGAGATCTGGGAGGAGACGATCGCCGAGTTCCCGAAGATGTGGCTCCAGGACGAGTACTCCGGCTTCCAGGGCAAGCACTGGCAGCTGCCGCCGCGCAAGGTCCTGCCGAAGCCCTACGGGACGTCGCACCCGGCGATGTGGTACGCGGCCGGATCCCCGCCGTCGTACGCCATGGCCGCCAAGAAGGGGCTCGGGGTCCTCGGCTTCAGCATCCAGAAGGTCTCCGACATGGAGTGGGTGCTGGAGCAGTACAAGACGGCGGTCGTGAACGCGGAGCCGGTCGGGGACTTCGTCAACGACAACGTGATGGTGACGACCACCGCGATCTGCGCGCCGACGCACGCCGAGGCGATCGAGATCGCCGTCAACGGGGGACTGCACTACCTGCCCTCGCTGGTCTTCCGCTACCACGACACGTTCCCCCGGCCGGAGGGCTTCCCGGTGTGGCCGGAGACGCTGCCCCGGTACACGCCGGAGTTCGTGGAGCTGCTCGTCGAGGAGGAGCTGCTGATCTGCGGGGACCCGGACGAGGTGCTGCGCCAGTGCAAGCGGTGGGAGCAGGCCGGGGCGGACCAGCTGAGCTTCGGGCTGCCGGTGGGGGTGCCGAAGGAGGAGACGCTGCAGACGATCCGGCTGATCGGCGAGCACGTCATACCCAAGATCGACACGGATCCCGTGCACCGGACCACGCGGTTCCGTCAGGCCGTCTGAGGGGGTTCCAGGCATGTTGGACCACCTGATCAAGGGCGCCACCGTCGTGGACGGCACGGGGGCGCCCGCCCGCACCGCCGACGTCGGCATCAGGGACGGCCGTGTCGCCGCCGTCGGGCGGATCAGCGAGGAGGCCCGTACGGCCGAGGACGCGCGCGGCCTCGTCCTGACCCCCGGTTTCGTCGACCCCCACACCCACTACGACGCCCAGCTCTTCTGGGACCCGTACGCCACCCCCTCCCTCAACCACGGGGTGACCACCGTCGCCGCCGGGAACTGCGGGTTCACCCTCGCGCCCCTCAATCCCGCCCGCCCCGGGGACGCCGACTACACGCGGCGCATGATGTCCAAGGTGGAGGGGATGTCCCTGGTGGCGCTGGAGGAGGGGGCGCCCTGGAGCTGGCATTCCTTCGGGGAGTACCTGGACGCGCTCGACGGCCGGATCGCCGTCAACGCCGGGTTCATGGTGGGGCACTGCGCGGTGCGGCGGCACGTCATGGGACCGGAGGCCGTCGGCGGGCAGCCCACCGGGGAGCAACTGGGCGCCATGCTGCGGCTGGTGCACGAGGCCATGGACGCCGGCGCCTGGGGGCTGTCCACCACGCAGTCCCGTACGCACTCCGACGGCGACGGGCAGCCGGTCGCCTCCCGGCACGCGCGGCCGCCGGAGCTGCTGGCGCTGTCGAAGGCCGTCGGTGAGCACGAGGGCACGCAGATCGAGGCGATCGTCGCCGGGTGCCTGGACCAGTTCAGCGACGACGAGATCGAGCTGCTCGCCGAGATGAGCGCGGCGGCCGGGCGGCCGCTCAACTGGAACGTGCTCACCATCGACGCGGCCGTACCGGAGCGGGTGCCCCGGCAGCTCGCCGCGAGTGAGCGGGCCCGGAAGGCCGGCGGCCGGGTGGTGGCGCTCACCATGCCGATCCTCACCCCGATGAACATGTCCCTCGGGACCTTCTGCGCCCTCAACCTCATCCCCGGATGGGGGCCGGTCCTCGGGCTGCCCGTGCCGGAGCGGATCGCGAAGCTCCGGGACCCGGCCGTCCGGGCGGAGATGCTGCGCCGGGCCCGGTCCAGGGAGGCGGGCGTCTTCCGGCGGCTGGCGGACTTCGGGCGGTACGTCGTCGGCGACACCTACAGCGAGGCCAACCGGGGCCTGACCGGCCGGGTGGTGCGGGACATCGCCGGGGAACGCGGTCTGGACCCCTTCGCCTGTCTGGTGGAGATCTGCGCGAACGACGAGCTGCGTACGGTCCTGTGGCCGATGCCCAGCGACAACGACCCCGCCTCCTGGGCCCTGCGCGCCGAGACCTGGCAGCACGAGGACGTCCTGCTCGGCGGCTCGGACGCGGGCGCGCACCTGGACCGGATGTGCGGGGCGCCGTACACCACCCGGTTCCTCGGGGACTGTCTGCGCGGCCGCAGGCTGGTGGGGCTGGAGCGGGCGGTACGGATGCTGACCGACGATCCGGCGCGGCTGTTCGGGCTGCGGGAACGGGGACAGGTGCGGGAGGGCTGGCATGCGGACCTGGTGCTGTTCGACCCGGAGCGCATCGACGCCGGTCAGGCCCGGCTGGTGCACGACCTGCCGGGTGACGGTCCCCGCCTGGACTCCAGGGCGATCGGGATACGGGCCGTGTGGGTCAACGGGGTCGAGGCGATCCGGGACGACGTGGTGACCGGGGCCGTACCGGGCAAGGTGCTGCGGTCGGGCATCGACACGCGGACGGTGGGCACACGGTGAGCCCGGTGAGCGAGGGACAGCCGCTGTTCGTCGGCGGGCAGTGGGTGGAGCCGGACGCCGGGCACCACCCGGTGACCGACCCGGCCACCGAGGAGACCGTCGGCTGGGCGCCGGAGGCCTCGCCGGAACAGGTGCGGGCGGCCTGCGCGGCGGCCCGCGAGGCGTTCGGGGCCTGGTCGCGCACCCGGCCGGAGGACCGGGCCGCGGTGCTGGGCCGGGCGGCGGAGATCATCCGCGGCCGGCTGGAGCCGTACTCCGAGCTGGCCCGCGCCGAGACCGGCGCGACCACGGCGACGGCCCGCGCGCTGCAGGTCGGGGTGGCCGCCGCCCGGTTCCGCCGGTACGCGACCGTCGAACCCGCCGAGTGGGCCGTGGCACCGCAGATCAACGAGGCCGGGCCGATGGGGAGGGCCGGCGTGATGGGCGCCCTGGCGATACGGCAGCCCGTCGGGGTCGTCACCTGCGTCACCTCCTACAACAACCCGTGGGCCAACCCGGCCGGCAAGGTCGCGCCCGCCCTGGCCATGGGCAACACGGTGGTCGTCAAGCCGGCCCCGCAGGACCCGCTGTCCGTGTACCGGATGGCCGAGGCGCTGCAGGAGGCCGGGGCGCCGCCGGGGGTGGTGAACGTCGTCTCCGGGCGGGACGTGGCCGTCGGCGAGGCGGCGGTGGCGGACGACGACGTCGACATGGTCAGCTTCACCGGCTCCACGGCCGTCGGCCGGCGCATCGCCGAGGTGTGCGGGCGGGACATGAAACGCCAGCTGATGGAGCTGGGCGGGAAGGGCGCGGCCCTCGTGTTCGACGACGCCGACCTCGGCTCGGCCGTCGCCGGCATCGGCACCACCTTCTCCTTCTACAGCGGGCAGATCTGCACGGCACCGACGCGGGTGCTGGCCCAGCGCGGGGTGTACGAGCGGCTGGTCGAGCAGCTGGCGCGCCACGCGGGGCGGTTGACGGTCGGGGACCCGCGGGAGCCGGACACGGTCGTCGGACCGCTCATCTCGGCCGAGCACCGCGCGCGTGTGGAGTCGTACGTCGAACTGGGGCGCAAGGAGGGCGCGTCCGTGGTCACCGGCGGTGAACGGCCGCCGCTGGAGCGGGGTTTCTACGTCGCGCCCACGCTCCTCGCCGACTGCACCAACGACATGCGCGTGGCCCGGGAGGAGATCTTCGGTCCGGTGGTCGTGGTGATCCCCTTCGACGAGGAGGACGAGGCAGTGGCCCTCGCCAACGACTCGGAGTACGGGCTCATCGACTACGTCTGGTCCGGTGACGTGGCCAGGGCCTTCCGGGTGGCCCGGCAACTGCGCGCGGGGGGCGTGGGGGTGAACACCGTCGGCCGCAACATGGAGGCCCCGTTCGGGGGCTTCAAGAAGAGCGGGGTGGGCCGCGACGTGGGCTCCTACGCCCTGCACGCCTACAGCGAGGTGCAGTCGATCGTGTGGCCGGGGTGAGGCTCACTGCGTGAAGAACGACGCCGGATGCCGGGGGTCGGAGGAGCAGGTGAAGAGGCCTGCGTGGCTGTAGCGGCCGACGACCATGCCCACCGGCTCGCGCAGCGGGTCGCCCGTCGTCGCGCCCGGCCCGGCGTCGCGTTCCTCCAGGGGCCGGAAGCGGTGCGGTGCGCCGTCGGGGCCGAAGGCGCCGAGCCCGTACTCGGACGAGTCGAACTGGAGGAACAGCTCGAGCGGTGCCCCGCAGTCACCGCAGTCCAGGGGGTCCGGCCGGTCCGTCGTGCACCAGCGCAGGAAGCCGCCCAGCTTGTAGCCGGGGATCGTGGTGAGGTCGTCGGCCAGGTCCCGTTCCTCCAGCCAGGCCGCGAAGCGTGCGCCGAGGCCGGCCGGGAGGTCCTCGTCGCCGGGGTAGTCCGTCACCCGCTCCGGGTGCAGGACGCAGGCGCGCGGGACCATGTCCAGCTCGTCGTCCCACTCCTCGGTGGGGTCCGGCTGCCCGGTCAGCGGGTCGGTGACCTCGGCGGACCGGCGCCAGAACAGCCGGCAGGCCTGGCCCCAGCCCTCCGGATGCGGCTGGTCGTGCCAGTCGGGGCACCACAGGAGCTGGACCAGGTCGGTGCCGTCCGGGAAGCGGATCTCGGGGAAGTCAGCCGCCGTCAGCTGGGCCACCGCGACCATCCGGGTCGTGTACGGCCCGCCGCCCACGGCCCGGTGGTCGGCGCACTCCGGCCACGGTTCGGCGGCCGGCCAGCACAGGGGGCCGCCGATGTGGCTGTCCCGCGGGCCGGGCGTGCCGCGGCGCGGGTGCAGCCGGACGGCCGGGCGGGCGTGGGGCAGCAACGCGGGGAAGTCCCGGGCGGGTTGGACGAGGGAGGGGGCGGTGGTGAGTCTCACGCCCCGCAGTGTTCCCGCGCGCACCCCGCCGGGTCCACCCCGGCCGCCCGGCCCCGCTCAGTCCTGAAGGTCGACCCGCACCGTCAGCAGGTCCGTGCCGAACGCCCGTACCGCCGCGCTGTTGAAGCGGGGCAGGGAGCGCAGGCGGGCCACCGGGTCGTCGTCGGGGAGGAGGTGCGCGGTGCCGTGGTGCCAGTGGCCGGCGATGCGGACGCGGACCCTCGGATCGGCCTGGATGTTGCGCACGTACTGCGACCTGAGGCCGAACTCGGAGACCAGCCAGAAGGAGTCGCCGTCCCGGCGCCCGCCGACCGGCGTCCGCCGGGGCAGGCCGGAACTGCGGCCCGTCGTCTCCAGGAGGGTCTGGAACGGCAGCCGCCGGTTGAGCGGGTTGGCGATGTGCCGTTGGAACGCGGTCACCACGCGGTGTTTGCGGTGTGCGGGGGCTGTCATGCCGGTCGCTCTCCTGGTCTGACGGCACGGCGTCGCCGCGCGGATGGTGTGCCGGCCTGGTGCGGGGCGTGTGAGCCCCGGACTTTACAACTTCCGTCGCGTGTTAGCCTCCCCCGCGGTCGTGGTCACTTCAACGGGGGAGCCTGATGGGCGCGTCTTCGGACGGCTACACGGTCAGGTCCGGGATGTCCGGACAGGCGAAGGAACTGGACGCCGCGGGCGACGACGCGGGCAAGATCCGCGAGGCGATCCAGCCCGGCATGTGCTACATGGACGACGCGCTCGGCGGCCCGGACGCCGCCGCGGCGTTCAACGCGTACGCCGCCTGGGAGGCGGAGGTCAAGGCCCTGGAGTCGGCGCTGCACGAACTGGCCGACAAGGTACGGCTGTCGAAGGGGGCGTACCACGGCAGCGACAGCCTCGTCGGCACGAGCGCCCACAGCGTGGCCGTCGGGGAGAGCGCCCTCACCAGCACCATGCCCGCCCAGGCCGGTGACGGCTACGTCTCCACCCTGCCCGCCCACGGCACCCGCCCGTCGGCGCTGGCCGGTTACTGAGGGGCGGGCGATGACGGAGACCACCGGCGACCGCCGCACGCGGCTGGGCGAGCTGGGCAAGACCATTGCCTCCGCCGACAGCAAGAACGACCTGATCGACGCCATCAACGACGCGCTCGCCGTCTCCGCCCCGGTCGGCGACACGGCGACGCTGGAGTTCCTGGGCAAGCTGTACCAGAAGCAGGACCTCGAGGACCTCTACAAGCGCATCGACGGAGTGTCCAAGAAGGGCCTGCCGGACGTCTGGGCGGGGAACACGAGTGTCCTCGCCTCGGACGCGGTGGCCGCCGCCGGACAGGCCGCCGGGGCGGTCGGCCGGGCCTTGTACGGCGGCGGAGCGGCGCTGCTCACGTTCGCCGACGCTCTCAAGGACGCCCAGAGCCAGGACGGCGACGGGCGGCAGACGCTGCACGAGGCGCTCCGGATGCTCGGTGGCAAGGACGGCTGGTTCGACGACCTCTACGAGGACGACGACGAGGAGGCCGTCCGGCTGAACGCCCGTTCCCTCGCCTCCCTGGGCGCCGAGGACATGCACAAGGCCGCGATCGCCGCCGACGACGCCGCCCACGCCGCCGCCAGGGACCTGAACAAGTGGGTCTCCGAGGCGCGCATGCGCAAGCTGGGCACGGCCAACCTGACCGCCGTCGACAAGCTGATGCTGGCCGAGACCAGCTCCGTCGACGGCGACCCGGTGCTGAACGAGATCCTCACCGCGCACGACCTGGAGCGCGCCGGCCGGCGCATGGACCAGCTGAGCGCCGCCGACCGGGCCGCCCTGGACCGGATGCTGGCCGGGTCGGACAGCCCGCAGGAGCGGGCCTATCTGATGAAGGCCCTGGCCGCCGGGCACAGCGTGGCGGAGATCGAGCAGTTCCAGGGCAAGATCCAGGGCCACGACCCGGAGTGGCTGCGCAGGCATCTCACGCCCGTCGTCACCGAGGTGGACAGCATGGACGACGAGGGCCTGGCCTCCGACGGCTCCAACAACAACAAGGACTACGTGACCTTCGACGGGCAGCGGTGGATCCAGGGCGGCGACGGCTCGGAGGGCACCTGCGTGGCCTCGTCCACCGTCACCGCCCGCGCCATGGTCGACCCCCTCTACGCCCTCGGCATCACCGGCGGCCCCAGCGGACAGGAGGACGACCCCGAGGCCTTCAGGCGGCGCCTGGTGGCCGAGCAGCACCGGCTGCACACGGAGGGGCACGGCAGTGACCACTGGGAGGGCATGGGCCCCGACGGGCAGGAGCACATCGACGACTCCACCATCGGCGCCGCCACCGGTGACGACTACCAGCGCCACGACCTGGCGGGCGCCGCCGACCGCAAGGCGGTGCTGTCCGATGTCGAGAAGGCGGTCGCGGACGGCCGCCCGGTCCCCGTCGACGTCAAGGGCAAGGACGGCGCCCACGCGATGACCATCATCGCGCAGGAGGGCGACAAGCTGCAGATCTACAACCCCTGGGGCACGACGACCTGGGTCAGCGAGAACGACTTCATCAACGGACACATGAGCAAGGCAGCGGACAGTGGACTCAACGACGCGTACAGCGTGTACCTCCCGACGGCGAAGTAGGCGGAGCCCCGGGCGCCGGGGCGGGGCGGCGGGCGGCGTCGTCGCGGCGGTCGCGCTGCTCACGCTCGTCGCGGGCTGCGGGTCGGGCACCGACGAGCCCGTCCCCGTCGCGCACCCCACCGGCGAGTCCCGCATCACCGCGAAGGCCGGGGAGCGCTTCACGCTCACCGTCCACGAGAACGCCTCCACCCGTGAGCACTGGTACCTGTCCGACCCCAGGCCCGACGCCGCGGTGGTCCGCGAGCGCGGGCAGCGCGGCACCCCGGACTCCGGCGACAAGCACGTGGTCGGCGGCGGCAGCAGCCTCACCTTCACCTTCGAGGCCACCGGCAAGGGCAGCACCCGGATCGTCCTGACCCACTGCACGTTCGCCACCACCTGCGACGAGGACGGCGGCGGCACCCCGGCCCCGGCGTCGAGCGCACCGTACCGGCAGTCCGCGCCGAAGCGCGTCACCTACACCGTCACCGTCCGCTGAGCCGGCCGACCACACTCCCACGGACCATGAACCCCGTATCGAACCCCGCCCCGTACCCTCCCGACCGCACCGACGACGAGCTGGCCCGGCTCGACATCGCCCTCCTGCTGCGCTACGGCCTCACAGCACCGCCCGGCCCCCGGCGCACCGCCCTGTTCGGCGACGGCGTCGCGGGCGCGGCCGTGCTGCTCGACCGCCTCGGCACCCAGCCGCGCTCGGTGGCCTTCCTCGCCGACACCGTCCGGGCCGGCGGCCTCGCCCACGCCGCCGGGCTCACCGAGGCGCTGCCGCGCCCGGAGGCGACGGCCGTCGTGCGCGACTGGCTGGCCGCCGGCACCGGGCTCGCGGCCGGTGTCGCCGCCGACGACACCGCCGCCCACTGGCTGCATGCCGTCGCGACGGTCATCGAGGTGCGGCAGCTGGCGAGGGCCGCACGGAGCTGACCCGCCTTAGCCGTCGCTGTCCGCCAGCCAGTTGCCGTGGAAGCCGAACGGCACCCGGGCGGGCAGGTGGACCGTGGCGACCGCTGGTGCGCCGAGGTCGTCGGCGTCCAGGACGACCAGGTCGCTGCGGCCGGCGGCGGCGTCGTACACGTAGGTGACGAGCCAGCCGGGGCCGCCGGGTGTGCCGTCGGCGGGGGCGAAGGCGGCCTCGCCGGGGGTGCGGCCGGGACCGAAGTCGTGCGCGGTGGCGGCCCCGGTGGCCAGGTCGTAGCGGACCAGCGAGGTGCCGCTCGTCAGGTGACCGTGTCCGGCGGCGAGGCCGGTCAGCCGGTCGTCGACGCGCGGGAACTCGCCCGCCCGGTCGTCGCACTGCTCCTCGCGGACCGTGCCGGCGGCCGGGTCGACGGTCCACTTCCACAGCACCGCCTGCTGCGCCCGGACCCCGCCGTCCGCGTCGCGCCGCCACAGCTCCGGGTAACGCATCACATGCAGGACGATCGTGCCGTCCGGGGCGTCGTACGCGTTCAGGGTGTGGAAGACGTAGCAGGGGTCGACGGCGCACCAGCGGACCTCGCCGTGCGGGTCGTCGCGGCGCAGCACGCCGAGCCGGGCGCCGTACCCGTCGTCCCAGCTGTACGGCATCGTGCCGCCGGCCAGGGCGAGTTCGACGTCGAAGACGACCGGCAGGTCCATGAAGACGACGTGCCCGGCGGTGAGCGCGAAGTCGTGCAGCATGGTCGGGCCGGGCACCTCGACAGGCCTGCTGAGCACCAGCTCGCCGGTGGCGTCGGCCCGGTGGTAGGTGAGGTGGGTGGGCTCCAGCATGCCGTAGCCGAAGAAGTGCAGTTCGCCGGTGGCGGGACAGGTCTTCGGGTGCGCCGTCATCGCGGTGCTCAGGCGGCCGCCGAAGTCGTACGGGCCCTTGGTGTCCAGGTCGCAGGTCAGCTCGTAGGGCAGGGCGGTCTCGACCAGGGCCAGGGTGCGGCCCGCGTGCCGGACGACGTGGGTGTTGGCCGGTCCTGCGGTGAGGTCGCGGCGGCCCCGGCCGTCGTACAGCCGGGCCCTGTCGGTGAGTTGACTGGTGCGGACCCAGCGGTTGCGGTAGGAGACGGCCCGCCCGGCCTCCAGGCGCACCCCGTGGACCATGCCGTCGCCGAAGAACCAGTGCCCGGAGGCGGCGTCGGCCGGGTTCGGTCCGTTGCGCAGGTACCAGCCGTTCAGCTCGGGCGGGATCGTGCCGGTCACCGGCAGGTCGTGCGCGGTGAGTTCCTCGGTGACCGGGGCGTAGTTGCCGGACAGGTGCTTGGCGGCGGCGCTCACCGGGCCACCTGCCCGGCGGCCTGTGCCTTCGCCTGGACGTGGGAGACGTAGCGGACGGTGAAGACCATCGGGACGACGAAGCCGGCGATCTGGACGGCGGTCGCGGGCGTGGAGTGCCCGTGCCCGGAGCGGGCCAGCACGGCGAGGACGACGGCGGTCACGGCGAAGGCGGCGGTCCACACGGACGTGATGACGACGTTGACCCGGATGAAGGGCTTCAGGTCCCAGAACTCGCGCGGGGTGGTGCGCTTGGCGATGCCCAGGGTGAAGGGCCGCCCCACGGCGAGCGAGAGGCCGGCGATGACGGCGAGGGTGCCGGAGGAGAGGGCGGCGGAGTAGTCGTGCACGCCCGAGTGGGGGTCGGCGAAGGCGATGCCGGCGAGGACCGCGAAGAAGACCGCCGAGCCGGCCTCGATGACGAGGGCGTCGAAGCCGGCGCCGTCCCGCCTCTGCTGGGCGATGACCGCCACGGACACCACCAGGGCGGCCAGGGCGCCCCACTGCCAGTCACCCGAGGGGATGACGGCGAAGACGATCCACGGCAAGAACGTGCGCAGGTACGACATGGGTTCCCCCGGTCCGGTGTGGGTTCCGGGCCCCGGCGCTTCCGGGTTCCGGTCTCGACATGTCAAAACTAGAAGGTCAACGCTCGACATGTCAACAGTGGAATGTAGGGTGGGGGTCATGAGCCTCAGACACGCACTGCTCGGCCTGCTCTCGGACCGCCGCGCCAGCGGCTACGACCTGCTGAAGACGTTCGAGACCTCGCTGGCCAACGTCTGGCCGGCGACGCAGAGCCAGATCTACACCGAGCTGACCAGGCTGGCGGGTTCCGGGCTGATCACGGTGGCCGCCGAGGGCCCGCGCGGCCGCAAGGAGTACGAGATCACCGACGAGGGCATGGCGGAGCTGCGCCACTGGCTGACCGAGGTCGCGCCCCAGCCCGTCATGCGCAGCGACGTCCTGCTGCGGGTGTTCTTCCTCGGCGTGCTCACTCCCGAGCAGGCGCGCGCTTATCTGACCGGCCTGATGGAGATGTCCCGTTCGGGATACGAGCAGCTGAGGCAGCTCGCCGACTCCATCGACTGGGACGAGGGCAACCTCTCGGTCCACGGCCGCATCGCGCTGGAGTACGGACTGCGCTTCAACGCGATGCGGCGCGAGTGGGCCGAGTGGGCGGCGGAGCAGCTCAGGTAGCCCCGAGGAAGACGGGGTTGGTGAAGGCGGCCAGGGCGCCCGGCACCGGCCCCGCCGCCGTCTCGTGCCGCAGCTCGGCGCGGACGTAGGCGGCGTAGGCGGGCGTCGTGCGCCACTCGGCCGTGCCCGTGCCCGACACCGGCAGGGGGTCGCCGGTGAACAGCACGCCCTGGTCGGTGACGAACCGCACCGAGCAGCGCGGGGCGCCCGAGACCTCCAGCCGGACGGTCACCGGGGTGTCGACGGCCACCTCCAGTCGCTCGCCGATGCCCGCCCGCTGTCCGCGCCCGCCCGTCACCGAGAAGGCGAGGGTCACGTTCTTCGACTCGGCCACGTAACTGCGCCCCGCTCGGATGCCCTCCTGGATCGCCTCCCGGGTCAGGTCGTCGGCGAGGACGACCGTCTGGGGCATGCCGACGGTGTCCGGGTCGCGGTGGGCGTCGCTGTTGCCCATCGCCGGGAGCCAGGACCGCCCCTGCCGTACGGAGGCGACGAGCTGGTTGTCCCAGTCGGCCAGGGTCACCTCGTCGTCCGGGGTGTAGGGGCCGTTCCACACCTCCACGGCGTCCGCCTCGGCGAAGCCGAACTTCCAGCCGCAGCCGACACAGGTGGCGTGCGGGTGGGCGGGGACGACCAGGCCGCCGGCGCGGCGGACGTCCCGCGCGAAGCGGGCCCAGCGGTTGTCCCGGGCCCGGTAGCGCCAGTCGACGAACGTGCCGGGGTCGGTGCCGAGCGCCACCACGTGGCCGTTGCGGGTGGTGATCTCCTCGCCGAGCATGATCAGCAGGTCGTCGCCCGCCTGGTCCGCCCAGTGGGGGTGGGCGGAGTGGGTGTTGTGGTCCGAGGAGTTGATGAAGTCCAGGCCGGCCGCCCGCGCGAGGGCCGCGATCTCGGCCGGGGTGCGGCGGCCGTCGGAGTACCAGGAGTGCAGGTGGCAGTCGCCCCGGTACCAGGCCCGGCCCCGCCCCTTGGCCCGGGCGGGCGGATACACCGGCCGCGGGGTCTCGCCCGCCTCCCCGTAGGTCAGCGTGATCGTCAGCTCGTACGTCAGGCCCTGCGGCGCCACCGTGTACGGGCCCAGCGCGACATGCCAGGTGCCCTCCCGCACCGGGCCGGGGACGTAGCCCGGCGTCGCGTCGTCCGCGCGGACGAAGAACTCCGTGCGGGCGCCGCCCGACCAGCCGCGGAAGCCCCGGCCGCCCGGCTCGGTGCCGCGCTCGTCGAAGAGGCCGATGTCGAGTGCGTTGCCCGGGGTGCCGGCCGGGACCGGGGGCTTGTCGTAGGTGTAGGAGACCTTGATCTCCCGTACGCCGGCGGGGACTTCGACCGGCACGTACACGTAGTCGGGGGAGCCGGGCGGCAGGGTGCCGCGTGCCGTCCGGGTCTCCTGCTGCTGACCGTCCGCCGCTGCGAAGCTCACGCGTCCCAACGTAAGGGCAGCGGCGGCGCCCGTCACGAACAGCGCGCGTCTGCCGATGCCCGCTGACTGATCCTGTGTGTCTTCACCCATGCTGGTCACTGTGCCGTCCGGGTATGAACTCCCGTGGAAGGCAAGGTGGTTGGCGCCCGACCGTATGTCATGCTCGCGGCGTCGGGACCTCTCGGCCGGGGCGGCGCCGCGCGGACCGGTCGGCATGGACGTGGGGACTCCGGCCGGGTACAGATGGGCCATGCGTATCGCCGTCACCATCTTCCTCACCGATGAGACCATCGCGCCGGTACGACTCGCCCGTGAACTCGAACAACGCGGCTACACCGGCCTCTACCTCCCCGAACACACCCACATTCCGGTGGAGCGGGCGACGCCGTACCCGGTCGGCGGCGACCTCCCCCGCGAGTACGGCCGCACCCTGGACCCCTTCGTCGCCCTGGGCCAGGCGGCCGCGGTGACCGAGCGGCTGACGCTCGGCACCGGCATCACCCTGGTCGCCCAGCACGACCCCATCGCCCTGGCCAAGCAGATCGCCACCCTGGACCACCTCTCCGGCGGCCGCTTCACCCTCGGCCTCGGCTACGGCTGGAACGTCGAGGAGGCCGCCGACCACGGGGTGGACTGGCGCACCCGCCGGGAGCTGGTCCGGGACCGGGTACGGCTGATGCAGGCCCTGTGGTCCGAGGAACCGACGGCCCACGACGGGGAGTTCGGGAGCGTACGGGCCAGCCACGCCCACCCCAAGCCGGTGCGGAAGCCGCGCGGCCGGGTGGTCGGCCCGCGCACCCTCGTCGGCGGCGCGGCGGGGCCGAAGCTGTTCGCGCACATCGCCGAGTACGCCGACGGCTGGCTGCCGATCGGCGGCCGGGGCCTCACCGAGTCCCTGCCGGTGCTGCGCACGGTCTGGGAAGACGCGGGCCGCGACCCGGCCGCGCTCCAGGTCGTCCCGTACGCGGTCCTGCCGAGCCCGGGCAAGCTCGCCCACTACGCCGAACTGGGCATCGAGGAGGTCGTACTGCAGCTGCCGCCGGAGGGTGAGGCGGGGGTGCTGCGGGTGCTGGACGCGTACGGAAGCCTTCTGTAGTGCCGTCTTCCGGCCGGGCGGGCGGAGCCCCCTGCTCTGATCACCCCGAACGTATGGTTGAGGGATGACGACTTCGGCGACCTCCGGAACCGGCCCGACCGAGAACTCCATGCGTCGCGCCCTCAAACGCGCCCGGGACGGCGTCGCCCTCGACGTGTCCGAGGCGGCGGTACTGCTCCAGGCCCGCGGCGAGGCCCTGACCGACCTCGCCGCGTCCGCCGCCCGGGTGCGCGACGCGGGCCTGGAACAGGCGGGCCGGTCCGGGGTCATCACGTACTCGAAGAGCGTCTTCATCCCCCTCACCCGGCTGTGCCGGGACAAGTGCCACTACTGCACCTTCGTGACCGTGCCGGGAAAACTGCGCAGGGCCGGGCACGGGATGTTCATGTCCCCGGACGAGGTGCTGGACATCGCCCGCAAGGGCGCCGCCCTCGGCTGCAAGGAAGCCCTGATCACCCTCGGTGACAAGCCCGAGGACCGCTGGCCGGAAGCGCGCGAGTGGCTGGACGCGCACGGGTACGACGACACCATCGCCTATGTCCGCGCCGTCTCCGTCCGGATCCTGGAGGAGACGGGCCTGCTGCCCCACCTCAACCCCGGTGTGATGTCCTGGACGGACTTCCAGCGCCTGAAGCCGGTCGCCCCCTCCATGGGCATGATGCTGGAGACGACCGCGACCCGCCTCTGGTCCGAGCCCGGCGGCCCCCACCACGGCTCCCCGGACAAGGAACCGGCCGTACGGCTGCGGGTGCTGGAGGACGCCGGCCGCTCCTCGGTCCCCTTCACCTCGGGCCTGCTCATCGGCATCGGCGAGACGTACCAGGAGCGGGCCGAGTCCCTCTTCGCGCTCCGCAAGGTCTCCCGGGCCTACCACGGCATCCAGGAGCTGATCATCCAGAACTTCCGCGCCAAGCCGGACACGGCGATGCGCGGCATGCCGGACGCCGAACTGGACGACCTGGTCGCCACGGTCGCCGTGGCCCGGCACATCATGGGCCCCTCCGCCTGCCTGCAGGCCCCGCCGAACCTCGTCGACTCCGAGTACGAGCGGCTGATCGGCGCCGGCATCGACGACTGGGGCGGGGTGTCGCCCCTGACCATCGACCACGTCAACCCCGAACGCCCCTGGCCGCAGATCGAGGAACTGGCCGCGAAGTCCGCCGCCGCCGGCTTCGAACTGCGTGAACGCCTCTGCGTCTACCCGGAGTTCGTGCGCCGGGGCGAACCCTGGCTGGACCCGCGGCTGCGCCCGCACGTCAGCGCGCTCGCCGACCCGGAGACCGGTCTGGCCCTGCCGGACGCCCCGGTCGAGGGCCGCCCCTGGCAGGAGCCGGAGGAGGCCTTCGTCCCGACCGGCCGCACGGAACTGCACCGCACGATCGACACCGAGGGCCGCACCGGCGACCGGCGCGACGACTTCGACGAGGTGTACGGCGACTGGGAGGCGCTGCGCGAGGCCGCCGCGCCCGGTATGGCCCCGGAGCGCATCGACACCGACGTCCGGCAGGCGCTGCGCACCGCGGCCGACGACCCCGCACGCCTGACCGACGCCGAGGCCCTGGCCCTGCTGCACGCGGACGGCCCGGCGCTGGACGCGCTGACGCGTGTCGCGGACGAGGTGCGCAGGTCGGCGGTGGGTGACGACGTGACGTACATCGTCACCCGCAACATCAACTTCACCAACGTCTGCTACACCGGTTGCCGGTTCTGCGCCTTCGCCCAGCGCCGCACGGACGCCGACGCGTACACCCTCTCCCTGGAGCAGGTCGCCGACCGGGCGCAGCAGGCCTGGGACGTGGGCGCGGTCGAGGTGTGCATGCAGGGCGGCATCCACCCCGACCTGCCCGGCACGGCGTACTTCGACATCGCGAAGGCGGTGAAGTCCCGCGTCCCCGGTATGCACGTGCACGCCTTCTCGCCGATGGAGGTCGTCAACGGCGCGACCCGCACCGGGCTGTCGGTCCGCGAGTGGCTGACGGCCGCCAAGGAGGCGGGTCTGGACACCATCCCGGGGACGGCGGCCGAGATCCTGGACGACGAGGTCCGCTGGGTGCTGACCAAGGGCAAGCTGCCGGCGGCCACCTGGATCGAGGTGATCACGACCGCCCATGAGCTGGGCATCCGCTCCTCCTCCACGATGATGTACGGCCATGTCGACCAGCCCCGCCACTGGCTGGGCCACCTGCGCACGCTGGCCCGGATCCAGCGGGAGACGGGCGGTTTCACGGAGTTCGTCACCCTCCCCTTCATCCACACGAACGCCCCGGTCTACCTGGCGGGCATCGCCCGCCCCGGCCCGACCACGCGGGACAACAGGGCGGTGACGGCGATGGCCCGCCTCCTCCTCCACCCCTGGATCCCGAACATCCAGACAAGCTGGGTCAAACTGGGCGCGGAAGGTGCGGCGGAAATGCTGCGCTCCGGGGCGAACGACCTCGGCGGGACCCTCATGGAGGAGACGATCTCCCGCATGGCGGGCTCGTCGTACGGCTCGTACAAGTCGGTCCGCGACCTGGTGGCCGTGGCCGGGGCCGCCGGCCGCCCGGCGAGGCCCCGTACCACGCTGTACGGCGAGGTCCCGGCCGAGCGGCAGCGGGCGGCCGAGGCGTCCGACGGGCACCTGCCGGAACTGCTGCCGGTCCTGGACTGAGTACGATGATCCGACCCCGTACCTGAGACGGGGCGCCCCGTAGCGGAGGAGATGCGTACCCGTGGCTGCCCGACTGCCCTCGTGGGCCTGGGTCACCGGCCTGACGGCGGGGGCCACCGCCGCCGTCGTCGCCCTCGCCGTCCAGGCGGACCACGGGCCGCATCCCACGGCCGCCGTGGCAAGGCCCGGCGCGTCGGCCTCCGCGGGCGCCCACGCGTCCACCGCGCCGAAGCACTCGGCCCCGCCGGCCCTGCCGGCCGCGTCGGGGCAGGGCCGCCGGATCGTCTACTCGGTCGGCGAGAAGCGGGTGTGGACGGTGGACGCGACCGGGAAGGCGACCGGTTCGTTCACCGTGTGGCCGGGCACCGTGAACCCGGAGCCCGGCCGCTACTCGATCACCGACCGCAAGCAGTCCCTCAAGGGCTCGGACGGCGTCGAGATCGAGCACATCATGTACTTCGACAGGGTGTCGGGCGTGTTCATAGCCTTCTCCAACGCCCTGGACGGTTCCTCGCCGCCGCCCGCGAACGGCCAGAAACTGGGCGGCATCCGCCTCCACAAGGAGGACGGAGCCGCGCTGTGGTCCTTCGGCGTCAAGGGGACGACCGTGGCGGTCGTCGGTTAACCGTCGCCCGTCCGGGCGGGCAGCTGGTTGACGATCAGCGCGACCCCGCTCAGCGTGAAGATCCGGGTGGCGGCGTCCAGCCCGTTCCACGTCTTGGACTGCCACATCGAGAACCACTCACCGCCGATCGCGATGAACCCGGCGCCGAAGAGCAGCAGCAGCATCAGCAGTCCGTAGGTGGACACGCGCCGGGCGAGGACGTCGTCCTTCCGCCGCGCCCACAGGTACGTGCCCCAGATCAGCACCAGGGCGGCCACCGTCTCCCAGACGATGATCAGGACGTAGGCGGTGTCCTGCAGCGCGGTGCTGGTGACGGCGCGCCACATCAGGTCGTCGTCCTTGAAGGTCGTGTCCATCGCCAGGACGTGCCGGACGAACTGCTGGTTCGTCCCGAAGTCGGTGATGTTCCCGAAGGCGACGAGGGCGATGTAGAGGGCGAGTATGCCGGTGAGCGCACCGGCGGCCAGTCTGAGGCCCGAGTTACGCGTGGGGGTGGTGGTCATGGCTGGATTCTCCCCTGCCCGAGCCGCAGTTATCGCATGGTCATTGCGCCAGAATGAGCGGCCGGTTCGTGGGGGAGGGGCGTGGGCATGGCGCGGGCACGGCCGTCGATGCAGGAGCTGATCGGACGGCGCAGAGGGGCGGGTTTCGTCGGCCGCGGCGGTGAACGGGCCGCGTTCCGGGCCGACTTGGACGTATCCCCCGAGGACGAACGCCACCGCTTCCGCATCCACGTGCACGGCGACGCGGGCGTCGGAAAGACCTTCCTGGTCCGGGAGTTGGAGCAGATCGCGCGGGAGCGCGGGGCGCTGACGGCGTACGTGGACGAGGGCGCCGGGAGCATGCCGGAGGCGATGGCGGCGATCGCGCACCAGCTCGGTCAGCAGGGCCACCGGTGCAGGGAACTGGAGCGACTGCCGGCCGCCCACCGGAAGCGGCGGCACGAGGCGGAGGCCCGTCGCCCCCGCCCTGGACCCGGAGACGGCGCCGCGCCGCCAGGACCCACGGTCACACTGCGGTGCGGCCGACCTGGCCGAGGCGGACGAGACCCACGCCGCCCGGCTGTCCGCCCCGACACCCCCACCCCCGCGCCCCCACCCGTCCTCGGTCAACTGACCGGCTCGCCGACCAGGACCGGCCGCACCTTCGTCAGCAGCAGTTCCAGGAACCGGTCGGGGTGGCGGAAGGACGCGAAGTGGCTCGCCCCGTCGATCAGGGCGAAGTCCTTCGTGGGGGCCGTGACCGACTCGTAGAAGCGGCGGGCCGGCTCCGGTGGGGTGAGGACGTCGCTGTCGCCCTGGAAGACGAAGAAGGGGAGGCGGAAGGCGGTGCCCTCGGCGTACTCGTCGATCGTCATGGCCTGGGGGCCGAGCTGCTCGGAGAAGGTCTGGGCCTTCAGGTAGGTGCGCAGGTCGCGCAGGGTGTGCAGGGGGGAGAACCAGAGGGAGCGGATCACGACCGTCTTCATCGTGTCGTAGGTGAGGGCGTCGGTGGTGACCACCGTCTTCGCGTGCTCCGCCCACTCGTGGGACGACCAGGCGGTGCGGTCCGGGCCGATGGCCGCCATCTGAGCCAGCTGCTTCTTCTTGCCCGCCTTCTCCAGCCGCGCCAGCAGGGCCTCGTAGGCGGAGGTGTCCCGGCCGCCGCCGACGATGTTCTGGTCCGTGCCGACGTACGCCGAGTACAGCTCGGGGTGGTTGCGGGCCAGGCGGAGGCCGATCACCGTGCCGAAGCTGTTGGCCAGCAGCAGGACCTTGTTCACGTTCAGGCGGGTGCGGACGTGGGCCGTGACCTCCAGGGCGTCCTCGTACAGGCGGTCCAGGGTCAGCTCGCCCTGCCCCTCCGGGCCGCTCGCCGCGAAGGTCCGGCCGGAGCCGCGCATGTCCCAGCGGACGATCGTGAAGTGCCGCTCCCAGGCGCGGGTGCGCGGGGTGAAGATCAGGTTGGAGGAACCGGGGCCGCCGTGGATCTCCAGGATCACGGGGTTGGTCCGGTCGTCGCCGCGGACCGAGATCCACTGGTCGATGCCGCCGATGCGGACGTACGAGGACTCGTCGATGCCGTTCGGGGTGGTGATCGCGAGCTTCCTGGCGAGGGCGCGGCGCTTGAGGGCGCGGTAGGTCAGCAGCATGGTGTTCCCCCTAAACTGTTTATGCCGTCATCTGTTCTGATGCGTTTACGGTATATACAGTTGTCTGGCGGAGTCAACAGGCTTGGCGGTACGGACGATCGGGAGGCAGGCCATGGGCGGACGGAAGCCGGAACAGGACCGTGATCCACGGGCGACCCTCGCGCTGCTGTGGGGCGAACAGGAGCAGCCCACACGCGGGCCCAAACCGACGCTGTCCCCGCAGCGCATCGCCGCGGCCGCCGTCGAACTGGCCGATGCCCAGGGGCTGGACGCGGTGTCCATGAGCAAGGTGGCCGCCGAGTTCGGTGTCTCGGCGATGGCGCTCTACCGCTATGTGCCGGGCAAGGCGGAACTGGTCGAGCTGATGATCGAGTCGATGCTCGTCGAGGTTCCCGACCTTTCTGCCGCAAAGGGCGACTGGCGAGCCGGTGTACGGCTGTGGGCCCGCCGGTGTCTGGAGCTGTACCGGGCCCACCCCTGGGTGCTCGCCGCCACCGCGATGCGCCGCCAGGTCATGGGTCCCCACCAGCTCGGCTGGCTGGACGCGGCGTACGCGGCCCTGGAGCCGACCGGTCTGCCGGCGGCCCAGCGGCACCAGGTCTTCGTGCTCGTCGTCGGCCTGGTGCGCAGCCTCGCCCAGGAGACGGCCGACTTCGACGCCGACCAGGACCGGGAGTGGAACCGTCTCACCGGTGAGGTGCTCGACCGCCACGCGGACCGGTTCCCGGCCCTGACCCGGGCCATCGCCGACGGCGCCTTCGACCCGACCGGCACCGACCCGCTCGACTTCGGGCTCGACCGGATTCTCGACGGGGTCGAAGCGCTCATAGCTGGGCGGGAATGACCCCTCGGGGGCGGTTTGCCCCCGTGAACGGACCGTTCGCCGTCGATTACAGTGCTGAGCGTCGTACGAACGGACGGTGCCGTGGGGAGGTCTGGGATGAGTGCGACAGCCGGCGCCGTCTGGGGCCGAGCCGAACAGCAGGACTTCCGCAGCAGGGTGCGCGGCACCCTGCTCGGGACCGCCGTGGGCGACGCGCTCGGCGGGCCCGCCGATCCGCTGTCCCTGGAGGAGATCCGGGCCGCCTACGGTCCCGAGGGACTGCTCGACCTGGCCTTCGGGCACGGGCGACGCGGTTCGGTCACCCATCACACCCAGCTCACCCTGTTCACGGTGGACGGGCTGATACGCGCCCAGGTGCGCCGGGACACCGGCGCCTGGCATCCGCCGACCGATCTGCACCGGGCCTATCTGCGCTGGGCCGCCACCCAGCGGGACTGGGGCCCCGACGAGCGCCGCAAGGACGACGGCTGGCTGGCCCGGGAGGAGTGGCTGTACGCGCGCCGGGACCCGACCCGCGGCCTGCTCGTCGGGTTCGGCGACGAGACCATGGGCACGCTGGAGTCACCGAAGAACCCCGGCGAGCTGGGCCCGGAGGCCGTGGCCCGCTCGGCGCCCTTCGGGCTGCTGGTCGGCTGGGAGCCCCAGCTCGTCGCCCAGCTGGCGGTGGAGTGCGCGGCACAGAGCCACGGGCATCCCATCGCCTACCTGTCGGCGGGCGCGTACGCCGTGATCGTGCACGCGCTGGCCCGGGGCGAGAGCCTGGACGGCGCCGTGCAGCGGGCCCTCGCCCTGCTCGCCGCCCGGCCCGGCCACCAGCCCGTGTCGGACGCCCTGCAGCATGCGCTCGGGGCGGTACGGCAGGGGATCCCGAGCCCGACGCGGGTGGAGGAACTGGCCGGCGACGGCACGGCGGACGGGCTGCTGGCGGCGTCGGTGTACTGCGCGCTGGTGGGGGAGGACGTACGGCACGGGCTGTGTCTCGCGGTCAACCAGAGCGGCCCCTCGGCCGCGGCGGGGGCCCTCACCGGCGGTCTCCTCGGCGCCCTGCACGGCGAAACGGCCCTCCCGCCGGGCTGGCTGGCCGAGCTGGAGGGCCGTCCGACTGTGCTGGAACTCGCGGACGACTTCGCCATGGAGATGACCCAGGGCCCGGCACTGCATGGCCCGGCCGGGTCGTCCCCCGGGTGGCTGGCACGGTATCCGAGGGCCTGAACCCGGATACCGGCCCGGCGCGGTCGCCGGTTACGGCGCCCCCACCGCGTCGTCCCCCGCACCCGCCGGCACCGGTACCGCCGTCACCGCGTCCCCGTCCGAGTTGACCTTCTCGATGATCGCCAGCCGCTCGGGGGTGTCCTCCGGCTTCGCGTACCCGATGACGACGTACAGGACCAGGGACACCGCCAGCGGCACGGACACCTGGTACTGGAGCGGGACTCCGCCGGAGACGTGCCAGCTGATGGGGTAGTTCACCAGCCAGAACGCCAGCAGACCGGCCGCCCAGCTGGTCAGCGCCGCCGTGGGACCGGAGCGGCGGAACGGGCGGAGCAGGCCCAGCATCATCGGGATCGCGATCGGGCCCATCAGACCGGCCACCCACTTGATGACCACCGTGATGATGTCCTTGAAGGCGGGCGAGTTGACCTGCGTGGCCACCGCCATGGACAGGGCGAGGAAGACGACCGTCGTGACGCGGGCGGCGATCAGCCCCGACCGCTGTCCCCACGCCCGCGCACGAGCGGACAGCACCGGCGCCACGTCCCGCGTGAACACGGCCGCGATGGCGTTCGCGTCGGAGGAGCACATCGCCATCGTGTGGGAGAAGAAGCCGACCACGACGAGGCCCAACAGGCCGTGCGGCAGCAGCTGTTCGGTCATCAGGCCGTAGGAGTCGGAGCCGTCCGGCTTCGCCGCGTGGACCAGGAGCGGGGACATCCACATGGGGAAGAAGAGCACGACCGGCCACACCAGCCACAGGATCGCCGACAGGCGTGCCCCGCGCTCGGCCTCGTGCGCGCTGCCCGTCGCCATGTAGCGCTGGGCCTGGTTGAGCATGCCGCCGTTGTACTCGAAGAGCTTGATGAAGAGGAAGGCGAGCAGGAAGACCGTGCCGTAGGGGCCGACCAGCGGCTTGCCGTGGCCGTGCAGTGCGGGCTGGTTCCAGGCGTCGAAGAAGCCGATGTGCTTGTCGTTCAGCTTCAGTACGACCGCCACGAACATCGAGACACCGGCGAGCAACTGGATGACGAACTGCCCGAGTTCGGTCAGCGCGTCCGCCCACAGGCCGCCGATCGTGCAGTACACGGCCGTGATGGCGCCGGTGATGAGGATGCCCTGGTTGAGGGTGACCCCGGTGAACACCGACAACAGGGTGGCGATCGCCGCCCACTTGGCGCCCACGTCCACGATCTTCAGCAGCATGCCGGACCAGGCGAGCGCCTGCTGGGTGGACAGGTTGTAACGGTTCTTCAGGTACTCCAGCGGTGAGGCCACATGGAGCCGGGAGCGCAGCCGGTTGATGCGGGGCGCGAACAGCCTCGACCCGATGGCGATGCCGAGCGCGATGGGGAAGGACCAGGTGATGAAGGAGGTGACGCCGTAGGTGTAGGCGATCCCCGCGTACCCGGTGAACATGACCGCGCTGTAGCCCGACATGTGGTGCGAGATGCCGGAAAGCCACCAGGGCATCTTGCCGCCGGCCGTGAAGAAGTCGGAAACGTTGTCCACGCGCTTGTGCGACCAGACGCCGATCGCGACCATCACACCGAAGTAGCCGATGAGTACGGCCCAGTCGAGACTGTTCATGTGCTCGATCGTGAGTGCGGTCACATGAACGCGACAAGCAAGCGGCGGGTCAAGTCAGAGTAAAATTGTTCGACTTGATGACTGTCGTTCATCTACATGAACACTCCCGAAGGTGGCGGGAGTTGCCTCAACGCATCAGCTCCCCCGCGTTGACCAGCAGCGACTGCCCGGTGATGGCCCGCGCCCGGTCCGAGGACAGGAACACCGCCGCGTCCGCCACGTCCCCGTCCGTCGCCAGCTCCGGCAGCGCCATCCGCTCCGTCAGCCGCCCCAGCACCTCCGCCTCCGGCACCCCGTCCGTCTGTGCGGTGAATGTCACGTACGCCTGCACCGGCGGCCCCCACATCCAGCCCGGCAGCACGGTGTTGACCCGTATCCGGTACGGCCCGAGCTCCCGCGCCAGCGAGTACATCGCACTGGTCAGCGCCCCTTTCGACGCGGCGTATGCGGCCTGCCGCACCTGGGAGGGCGCGGCGAGTGCCGACTGCGTCCCGATGAAGACCACCGAGCCGCCCCCGCCCGCCCTCAGCGCGGGCAGGCAGGCCCGCGTCATCCGCAGCGTGCCCAGCAGGTTCACGTCGATCACCGACTGCCAGGTCGCGAAGTCGGCGTCCTGGAGCCCGCCGAAGCAGGAGTCCCGGGCGGCCACGTGGACCACCGCGTCGACGCCGCCGAACCGCTCCCGCGCCAGTTCCGCCAGCGCCTCGCACTGGCCCTCGTCGGTGATGTCCGTCGCCCGGAACGCCGTACGCGCGCCCTCCGGGTCGATCTCGGCCGCGCTCTTGGCGAGGTTCGCCTCGGTGCGCGCCCCGAGCACCGCGTTCCCGCCGTCCCGTACGACGGCCGCGGCGACCTGGTGGCCGAGCCCGGCACCCACTCCCGATACGACCACTGTCTTGCCCGCGAGCAGGGACATGCGCTGCCTCCCGCGCTATGGCGCTTTATCTGACGGAGCGTCAGAGTATGGCCCACGGCAGGAAAGGGGAACCGCATGAGCGAGGACACCCGCAGCGGGACGTACGGCGAACTGGCCGCCGTGGGCCCCTACGGCATCCGCCCGGGCCACGCCCTGATCACCATGGTCGAGCCGCACCCCGGCCACGAGTACGCCTACAACCGCTGGTACGAGGACGACCACTACTACGCCGGCGCGATGGCCATGCCCTGGATGTACGCGGGCCGCCGCTGGGTGGCGACCCGGGAGCTGCAGCTCCTGCGGTACCCGGAGAAGTCGGCCGTCGCCCAGCCGGTCACCGCCGGCTGCTACCTCTCCACCTACTGGATCACCGACGGCCGCTACGACGACCACATGAAGTGGACCGTCGCCATCAACAAGCGTCTCAACCGCGACGCCCGCGTCTACCACGACCGCACCCACGTCTTCACGGCCTTCCAGGACCACGAGACGACGGTGTACCGCGACGGCGCGGCGGGCCCACGCGACTTCCACGCCCTCGACCACCCGTACGCCGGGCTGGTGCTGGAGGTGGTCGACAGCGAGTCGCCGCAGCAGCGGGCCGAACTGGTGGAGTGGCTGCGCGCCCGGCACCTGCCCCGCCGCCTCGCCGGCTCCCCGGCGGCCATGGTCACGGTCTTCCGGCCGACGCCCCTGCCGGGCGACCGCATGACCTACGTCAAGCAGGTCGAGGGCGTCGACACCCGGGTGACGCTCCTGTGGTTCCTGGAGACGGATCCGAGGGACTGCTGGGAGGACCGCTTCACCGGGCTGGACGCGGACGTCTCCGGCTCGGGGCTGGGGCGGGTGGAGCTGGTGGCACCGTTCATCCCGACGATTCCCGGCACGGACGCCTACGTGACCGAGCTGCGCGGCTCTACTTGAGCTCGTCCGGGCAGGGAGTGCCGCGCGGCAGCTGGTACGGCGCGGCCAGCCGGTACGTCCCCGCACGCGGCGCCAGCAGCACCGTCCACTTGTCGCCGTTCGCGTCCTGCGGCGACTCCGTCAGACACCCGTTGACGTTCCGGTACGTCTTCGGCGGACCGGAGGAGACCACCTGCGGAGGCTTCAGGCTCTTGCCGTGCTCGTCGACGACGCTCAGCCATGGCGAGTAGGGGATCCTGATCAGGATCCGCCCGGCCTTGCGCACCTGCAGCGTCATCTCGCCCTGCTCGGCGCGGTCCACCACCGCGTTGGGCTCGGCGAGCGGCGTCGCGTCGGTCACCCTGAACAGCTGCCAGTTGGCGTCGCCCCAGACCTGGTTCAGATACGGCATCCCGCGCCGCAGCAGCGCCCGCTCCCGCTCGCCGCCGTCACCGTCCGGGTTGTCCTTCGGCAGGACGACGAAGTGGACGGCCCAGCGCTGGAGCCACTCGTGGTAGTTCGCCGAGTTGAGGGTGTCGTCGTAGAAGAGCGGGTTGCGCTCCATGTCCGCCTGGCGGTTCCAGCCGCGCGCCAGGTTGACGTACGGCGCGAGCGCGGAGGCCTCCCGGTGCGAGCGCGCCGGGACGACCTCGACCCGGCCCTTCTCGGCGCCGGCCTTCTGCAGCTGGTGGACGAGCGGGGCGAGCTCCCGGGCCCAGGAGGCGGCCGGGGTCGTATGGATGATGTCGTCCACCGACTTGAAGCCGATCCAGCCGGCGAAGCCGAGGAGCGCCAGCACCGTCGTGTACCACCTGCGCGACTTCGGCACCGTGAACGGCAGCGCGGCCACCAGCGCCGCACCCGCGAACATCATCGGCAGCCGGGAGATGTTCGACCCGATCTGCGAGCTGATCAGCCACACCAGGACCACGCTGACGCTGTAGACGGCGGCCGTCAGCCGGACCGTCACCCACTCCCGGGGCACGAGGAACAGGCACAGCAGTCCGTACAGCAGGGGCAGGATCACCGAGCCGATCGTCATCGGCTGGGTGCCCGAGAAGGGGAAGAGGAAGTACGACGCGGCGACCACGACCGTCGGCGCGATCCCCAGCGCCCAGGCGCCCGGCCGCCGCTTCTGCAGGAACAGCGCGACCGCGACCAGGCCCACGAACAGCCCCGAGACGGGCGAGGCCATGGTGGACAGGCCGGCCAGCGGGGCGGCCACCGTCGCCTTCGCCCAGCGTTTGTGCCGCCACCGGTACGGCCAGCAGAAGACGGCCGCGACGGAGCCGAGCGCGAACATCGTGCCGAGACCGAAGGTCACCCGGCCCGAGATCGCGTTGCACAGCAGCGCGACGACCCCGGCGAGTGAGGCCCACAGCGGGTTGCGCACCGCCCGGCTGCGGATCAGCACCATCGTCAGCAGGCCCGCCGACACGGTCCCGGCGATCATCATCGTCGTACGGACGCCGAGGACGGCCATCAGATACGGCGACACCACGCTGTACGACACCGCGTGCATACCGCCGTACCAGGCGAGGTTGTACGCCGAGTCCGGGTGCCGGCCGACGAACTCCGCCCAGGCGTCCTGCGCCGCGAGATCCCCGCCGCTGTTCGCGAACGTGAAGAACCAGATGATGTGCAGGACGCCCGCGAGGGCCGTGACGGACAGCACGGGGTGCCGCAGCAGCCGCTGCCGGAGGGGTTCGGCGGCGTCGAGAAGACGCGCGAGTCTCGTCGGGCGTACGACGGGACCGCCCGGACGATCCCCCGGGGTACGGCCGTCCGGGTGATCGGTGCGACCCTCCGGGTCGGCTTCGGACAGGCGTATTCGCGGGCCGGATCCCGGGCCCGGATCGGCGTCGTCGGCGCGTGTCGGCTCCGCTGTGGCCACCTGAAGGCACTCCCCGTGTCCCGTCTTCTGTTCGCGGCCGTGTTCCACGGTGTTCGCGGCCGGTTCCCGTCCAGTTCGCGGCCCTGTCCCGTGACCGGCGACCTGCCCCGTTTCGTGACGCTAGCACGCACCCCGCCGCGGGGCTCCCGGGTGGGGCACCGTCGACGGGGTGCGCGGGCGGGCCAAGGGCGGCGCGAGCGGCCCGGATGTCAGCCCAGGCGGGTCAGCTTCGCGCCGAAGCCGGGCTCGGCCAGATCCTTCTGCAGGGCCACCGGCACCTTCACGGCCCCGGCCGTACCGTCACCCACGGTGAGCGAGCCGACCTCGGTGCCGGCCTTCGCGGTGTGCGGCACCTCGCCCGTGGTGAAGGACAGCCTGACCTTCAGGCCCGCCCAGCCGGCCGCCGTGACGTCCTTCGTGGTCACGACCGGGGTACGGCCGCCGAGCCCGTCGTCGACGTACCCGACGACCGTGCCCTTCTTCAGGATCGTCGCCGAGGTCAGCGCGCCCTGCCCGGCGCGGATCAGCTTGTCCGCGGCGTTCACCGCCCCGGTGAGGATGGAGTGGTCGGAGGGGTCGGCGGGCTGGCGGATCACGGCGCCGACGATGGTCCGGGTCTCGCCCCCGACCTCCTGCTTGGCCGCGAAGACCAGGTTGCCGAGGGCGGAGGTGGTGGTGCCGGTCTTGATGCCGACGACGTTGTTGTGGCCGACCAGGCGGTTCCAGTTGGAGTGGTTGACGCCCTTGTAGTCGGTGTACGACATCATCGCCGCGACCTCGCGGAAGGCGGGCTCGGTCATCGCGGCCTTCGCCAGCCTCACCTGGTCCACGGCGGTGCTGACGGTGGAGTTCGTCAGACCCGAGGGGTCGGTGTACGTCGTGTTCGTCATGCCGAGCTTCTTGGCGGTGGCGTTCATCTTCGCCACGAACGCCTTCTCCGAACCGGCGTCCCAGCGGGCGAGCAGGCGGGCGATGTTGTTGGCGGAGGCGATCAGGATGCTCTCCAGGGCCTCGCGCTGGGTGATGCTGTCACCGGCCGTGACGCTGACCGTGGACTCCTGGCCCGCGTTCGACTGCTGCTCGGCGGGCTTGTCGATCTTGATCTTGGGGCCGTCGGCGCCGCTCTTGAGCGGGCGGTCGTGCAGGACGATGTACGCGGTCATCACCTTGGCGACGCTCGCGATCGGCACGGGCTTCTCGGCGCCGGAGGAGCCGAACGTGCCGATGCCCTGGACGTCCAGCGCGGCCTGCCCGTCGGCCGGCCACGGGATGTCCGCCTTGCTCCCGCCGAAGGTGTAGCTGTCCTTCGCGGTGAGGGCGAGGGTGGGGTCGGGGAGCGGGCGGAGGGTCTGTACGACTGCGAAGATGATCGCCAGGAGCAGGACCAGGGGGGTCCAGATCTTGACCCTCCGCACGATCGTGCGGACCGGGGTCTCCGGGGGCGGGGGCGTGTTCGTCAGCTCCGCCAGGAGGTCCAGCGGGGGCTTCGGGGGGAGGGGCTGCTGGGTGGTGCGCTCGGGGCCGACCTGGGGGACGGGCGTGGTGGCGTCGGGCTTGGCGGCCGGCTTGGCCTCCGGCTTGGCTTCCGGCTTGGCTTCCGGCTTGGTGGCCGGCGCCATGTCGTTCTTGAGCGCGACGAACTTGCTGGTGCGCTCGGGGTCGGGCGCGGGCTTCGCCCCGAGCTTGAGCATGGTGGTCGGCTGGTCGACCTGGGGGTCCCGCTTGGGCTGTATCGCCTTGAACGCGGTGGTGGGCTGGTCGACGGGGCCCTGCGGGGCGTCCGCGTCCTCCGCCTCGACTCCGCCGTCGGCGTCCGCGCCGCTCCCACCCGCACCACCCGTGCGGGCATCGTCCTCGGCCGTGGGTGACCCCTGTGGGGCGCCCTCGCCATCGGCGTCCTCGGACCCGTCCCCGGCCTCCTCGGCCTCGGCTTCGCCTTCGGCCGCCTTGACCTTCGACTTCGCGTCGGCGTCGGCCTCGTCTTTCCCGTCCGCGTCCGCGTTCGCGTCGGCTTCGTCCTTCGCGTCCGCGTCGGCCTCGCTCTTCGCGTCCGGCTCGGCCTTCGCCTTGCCGTCGGTCTCGGCTCGCGCGGCCTCGTCGGTCTCGGCCTTCGTCGCCGACTCGGCGTCACCCTCCGAGCCGGCCCCCGTGTCCTCGTCGGCCTCGGGGCCCGGCTCTGCCTTCGCGTCGGCGTCAGCCTTCTCCTCGGCGACAGCCCCTGCCTTGGGGTCAGCCCCCGCCTTGGCGTCGGCGTCAGCCTTCGCCTCGGTGTCAGGCTCCGAGTCGGCGTCAGCCTTCTCCTCGGCGTCAGCCTTGGCATCGGTGGTCTTCGACTCGGCGTCAGCCTTCGCGTCGGCGGTCTCCGACTCGGTCTCCGACCTGGCGTCCTCCACCTCGGCCTCGGCCTTCACCTCGGTCTCGGCCTCGGCCTTCCCCGTCTCCGTCTTGGCGTCGGCCTCCCCGGGCTTGGCCTTCTCCGGCTTGGCCTCGGGCTTCGTGTCCGCCTCGTCCGTGGGCGCGTTGGAGTTGTCGGTGCCGGCGCCGCGTACCCACGCCGAGACCGCCTTGCGGAGGGCGGCGTCCTCCTCGGGGGTCTCCTCGGGGGCGGGCTTCTTCGCGTCCCGCACCGACAGGATCTTCGTCGCGGTGTCCGCGCCACCGGGCGCGGAATCCTTTTCGCGGGCGACCGCGAGGCGCGGATCGCGTGCCTCGGGAACCGGACCCGCGCTCCCCGACGTCGGTTCTGCCGACGACTCGCGCTGCTTGGACCTGTCGGGGGACTCGCCCGCCACCGATGCCTCCTCATGCGCCGCACGCCCACGCGCGCGCCCTGTCCGAACCATGTACCAGTGTCCTGTGTGAGGGCTTAACCCCTGCGGTAGACGAGAACGACATACCTACCGGTTCCCTCACGAACCGGTCACGCACCCTCGACAGACCAATGTGAGAGGGGTCACCCTGTCATTCATCCACGCGGGGAGGCATGGATGGGCAGGAGCCGCAGAACACTTCCGGAGGAGCTTCTGCTGCTGGCACTGGACCCGGCCACGGGTACCACTGCGCAGCCGCAGTCGCTCGACCTCGGTCTGGCCGGAGCACAGCTAGTGGAGCTGGCGCTGGCCGGACGGATAGCCCCAGACGGGGATCGTATCGCCGTGGTGGTGCCACGGCCGACAGGAGATCCGACTCTGGACTGCGCGTTGGAGTTGCTGCGAAGGCGTGGCGCTCCCGTGCGTGCCGTCCATTGGATCGGCGGGCCCCGGCTGGGGCTCCGTCAGACGTATCTCTCGCATCTGGAGCGGTGCGGCATGGTGCACGCCGTGGCCGGCCAGATGTGCGGGGTGCTGCCGACGACTCGCTATCAGGCGACGGACAACGAGATCAGCCGGGAGATCAGGGCCCGGCTGGATTCCGCGATCCGCACCGGCGTACCGCCGGACCCGCGGACCGCGGCGCTCGCCGCCCTGGCGCACGCCGTCGGACTCGGCAAGCACCTGTACCCGGGCAACGAGGGGCGCTCGTCCCGGTCCCGGTTGCGGGATCTGATCCGGCACGACCCCATGGGCGGTCTTGTCGCGCATGCCGTGATGGACGTGCAGAACGGTGCGGCCGCGCAGCCGCGCCGGGGGCCGGCCGCCACCGGCCGGCAGGGCGCGGCCGGCGCAAGGTCCGCAGCGGAACCCGCTCGGGGGGTTCCGATGCAGCCGCACCGCGGGTCCATGGCACGCGCCGTGGCCCACTGAGCCGTACCGCCGGTTCGAGCCGTAACCCCGGTTCGCCCAGACCCGGTTCGGGAGCCGCTGGTCAGAGCGGGGCGGCGAGACCCTCGTGGACTCGCCGTCCCGCTCGACTGCGTCCACGGCACCCCATCGGGTGGCGAGCCGTGGCGAACTGACGCGTACGCGCCGCATATCCACCATTTCCCAGCGGTAGAAAGCACCTTGGTGGCAGTCTGCTCAACAGCAGATACGGAAAGTGTTAAGCAACAGGCAGGCAGCCGGAGGTGCACGTCCCGTGGCGTCCAATGTCAATCCCACCGTCAGGCGGCGCCGGCTGGGCCAGGAGCTGCGCAGGCTCCGCGAGCTCAAGGGCATGACGGCCGAGGAAGTGGCCGAGCGACTGCTCGTGTCGCAGTCGAAGATCAGCCGGCTGGAGAACGGCCGCAGAAGCATCAGTCAGCGCGACGTGCGCGATCTCTGCGGGGTGTACGAGGTCGAGGACCAGCGGATCGTCGACTCGCTGATGGAGATGGCCCGCGATTCCCGGCAGCAGGGGTGGTGGCACACCTTCGGGGACATCCCGTACAGCGTCTACATCGGTCTGGAGACCGACGCCGAGTCGCTGCGGGTGTACGAACCCCAGCTGGTGACCGGACTGTTGCAGACCCGCGCCTACGCCGAGGCCCTGGTGCAGGGCGCACTGCCGGAGACGTCGACCGCGGAGATCGAGAAGCGCGTCCAGGTGCGCATGCGCCGACAGGAACGTATCACCGCCGAGAACAACCCGCTCCGGCTGTGGGTCGTGCTCGACGAGGCGGCACTGAAGCGCGTCGTCGGCAGCAGGCTGGTGATGCGCGAGCAGCTGGAGCACCTGATCGAGATGTCCCAGCTGCCGCACGTCACCGTGCAGGTGCTGCCCTTCGAGGTGGGCGCGCATCCGGGGCTCAACGGCCAGTACGCCATCCTGGAGTTCGCCGACGCGGCCGACTCCAGCGTGGTGTACCTGGAGGGCGTCACCAGCGACCTGTACCTGGAGAAGGCCCAGGACGTGCAGAAGTACGCCGTGATGTATGAGCATCTGCGGGCACAGTCCCTCAACGTGGAGCAATCCCGGCAATTCATTGCGAAGGTGGCGAAACAGTACGCGGACTGAAGTGCTGTCACGGAGGGCGCCGGATCGTACACCGTCAGTCCGCTCCAGTGGAAGGTCCATCTGGAATATGCCATCCGGTCGAGTGAACGGCCACTCCAGCGGAGGCGGTTGCCCGGTAGCGTCGATCACGCCAATCAGACGACAAGGTTGGCGTGAACCGCACTACCGCAACTCGCAACAGGAGTGGACATGGCACTGATTCAGGGCGCTTCGGAGACGTGGATGAAGTCCTCCTATTCCGCGGGCAACGGCGCCTGCGTCGAGGTCAAGTCGCCCACCAACGCCGAACTCGCCGTCCGTGACTCCAAGGTCATCGAGGGCCCGATCCTGGCCTTCCCCGCCGATGCCTGGAACGCCTTCGTCACCTCGGTCAAGGCCTAGGGGGCCCTCCCTGACCTTCGTCAGTGAAGACCCCACGACGAAAACAACTTCACAAGCACCGCCAGAAGAGCCCTCTCGACCAGTCGCCGTCCTTGCCGAGGGGGCTCGGTCACATCCGGCGGCGCCGGCCGCTCACCGCACCGGGAACGCCACGTCGCACACCAGGTCCCCGGGGCCCGAAGCGTCCCAGTCCGCGAAGTAGACCTCACGGCAGGGGCCGGCCATCTCCAGGCCCTCGGCCGTCATCCACTGCTCCACCGCCTCGAAGGCGGCCAGGATCTGCGGGTGCGCCACCTGGGCCTTGGTGATCCGGGTGTAGGCCAGCCGGGCCGCGGGCTCCACCCGTACCGCCGTCTCCCAGGCCCGCCCCCGCCCGGCGGCCCACGCCCGGGCCGCCGCCTCGTCGGCCACCGGTACACAGGACTCCGCCGGGCCGTCGCTCTCCATCGACACCTCGGAGTGGTAGACCACGAACGGCGCCCCGGTCATGCCCCCGCACTCCCGTGCCGCCGCCTCCAGCCGCCCGAAGGACGCGCCGATCCACGTCGGCAACTCGTCCGCGAGCGTGTGCCGCGACTCGGTGACCACCACCTGTGCCGGCACGTCCACGGTCTCGATCACGAACTTCTCGTACATCTCGGAGCTCCTCCCCGACAGCCGTCCACGGAGGTACTCGGCGAGCGTCCGCTGCCCGGCCACCCGGGTCTCCACGTCCGCCCAGTAGGCGGCGAGCCGGCCGGCGGCCTCGGGACCCTCGGCGCCGAGCACCTCGGCGATCCGGGCCAGCGGCATGTCCAGCTGCCGCAGCAGGGCCACCAGCCGGGCGCGCCCAGCCTGGTCGGCGCGGTAGTAGCGGTAGCCGGTCGCCTCGTCGACGTGCGCGGGGGCCAGCAGGCCCAGGCGGTCGTACAGGCGCAGCGCCTTGGCCGACAGCCGGGCCCGCGCGGCGAACGCGCCGATGGTGAGCAGGCCGTCGGTGGGCACGTCGTCGGTCAGCCGGTCGTCGTCCACCGTGTCATCCTCCGTCACCGGGCGGATCCGCCGCCCGGTGACAGGGACGTTCGGCCCTGCCCCAGGGGCAAGGTCAAGCAATGCTCAGCCGAGATGGGCCTCGATGGCCGTCACGACCGCGTCCGACTCCGGCTCGGTCTGCGGAGAGAAACGGGCGACGACCGTGCCGTCCCGCCCGACCAGGAACTTCTCGAAGTTCCAGCGGATGTCCCCGCTGTGCCCCTCGGCGTCGGCGAAGCCCACCAGGCGCTCGTACAGCGGGTGCCGGCCCTCGCCGTTCACCTCGACCTTCTCGGTGAGCGGGAAGCTCACGCCGTACGTCGCCGAGCAGAACTCCGCGATCTCCTCGGCGGTGCCGGGCTCCTGCCCGAGGAACTGGTTGCAGGGCACGCCGAGCACGGTGAAGCCGCGGTCGGCATAGCGCTCCTGCAGCTTCTCCAGGCCCGTGTACTGGGGCGTGAGGCCGCACTTGGAGGCCACGTTGACGATGAGGACGGCCTTGCCCGCGTACTGGGGGAGGTCGGCGGGGCCGCCGGTGAGGGCGTCGATGTCGGTGTTCAGCACATTGGTCATGTGCGGGATGCTATGCGCTCCACCAGGGCGCCGGGACGGGGCATCGGGCGACCGCGGGCCCACCGCGGCCGGCCGCGCGGTCCCCGCGTCCGTTGCCGCACGGGGGGCGCTCGGGTCGGCACCTCCGGGAGGCACCCGTCAGCCCCGGCGAGCGTTCCCACCCCCGGCCGGCACCCGACCCGGTGCCTCCGCCAGGACATCCCCCGCCGCCGTCCTGCCGTACAGCACCGCCCGCCCCGCCCGCCGGCGCTCCACCAGCCCCGCCTCCCGCAGCACCTTCAGATGGCGGCCCACCGAGCCCAGCCCCTGCCCGGTCACCGCCGTCAGCTGGGTCGTGCTCATGGGGGAGGCGAGGAGGAGCAGGACCGCGGCGCGGGCCGGGCCGAGCAGGGCGCCCAGGGCGGAGGGCACGGCCCGGTCGGCCGGGTGGGCGAGGGCGCCGGCGCACGGGTAGACCGCCGCGTACCGCACCCCCTCCTCCCAGGCCACCCAGCCCGCCCGCTGCACGGTCACCGGGACGAAGACCAGCTCGGCTCCGGAGATCTCGCGCGGCGGGTACTCGTGGAGGTTGATCTGGAGCCGGTTCTCGCCGAGCCAGCGGGTGCGCCCGGGCCGCAGCGTGTCCAGCGCGCTCGCCCAGCCGCCCCGGCTCACCTGCGCCGTCCGGGCGACCACGTCCGCCTCCAGCACCCGTCGGCGCCGCTCCCAGGACGGTCGTACGGCCGCCTCCCACACCCACTCCAGCAGCGCGGCCGCCCGCTCGGGCAGGTCGTCCCGGTCCAGCTCGGCGGGGAGCGGACGGGCGAGGGAGGTCCGCAGATGGGCGCGGGCGACGTCCGGTGGGGTCGCCCGCACCCGGGCGACCGCGTCGGCGAACCCCTCACCGTCCCGGGGCGTGGGCGTCAGGAAGTCGGCGATCCACTCCCGGCCGAGCCCCGCCCGCACCAGTAGAGCCGTCACCGGCTCGGCCGCCAGCCGGGCCCGGTAGGCGGGCAGATGGACGCGCAGCCACTCCTGCTCACCGGGGTGCGCGGGATCGCCCGCGTACAGCAGCTTCAGACAGGCGAAGGTCTCGGCGAGCGGCGAGACGACGAACCGGCTGCGGGCGAGCGTGTCCGCGTTGAGCTGCCACCAGCCCACTTCCGCACCCCCCTCACGGCCGTACGACCGCCGCCTCCGGCACGGCTCAAGGACCTTTCGCGCTGTGGCGAAACAATAACGGGCCCGCCCACGACCGGCCGAGACTCCGGGGCATGCCCAGTTACCGATCCCTGTTCCGGACCCCGGAGTTCACCCCGCTCTTCCTCGGCTCGGCCGCGCAGACCGCCGCCCAGACCGTCGGCGGCCTCGCGCTCGGCACGCTCGTGTACCGGGCGACCGGGTCGCCGCTGCTGTCGGCGGTGAGCATGTTCGGTCCGTCGCTCGCCCAGGTGCTGGGCGCGACCTTCCTGCTGTCCGGCGCCGACCGGCTGCCGCCCCGTACGGCGCTGTCCGCGATCGCGCTGGCCTTCGCGGCCGGTACGGCGGTGCAGGCGCTGCCCGGCCTGCCGGTCGGCGCGGTCTTCGCGGTCGTCCTGGTGCTGGGACTCGTGGCCTCCCTCGGCGGCGGGGTCCGCTGGGGCCTGCTGAACGAGATCCTCGCCAAGGACGGCTACCTGCCGGGGCGTTCGCTGTTCAACATGATGAGCGGGCTGATGCAGATCGCCGGGTTCGCGACCGGGGGCGCCCTGCTCACCGCGCTCTCCCCGCGGGTGTGCCTGCTGCTGGCGGCGGTCCTGTATCTCACGGCTGCGCTCGTCCTGCGCCTCGGCCTGACCGCCCGCCCGCCCCGGACGGCGGGCCGCCCCTCCGCGTCGGCGACCCGGCGCACCAACGCCCTGCTGTGGTCGTCCCGCCCGCGCCGCCTCACCTATCTGGGCCTGTGGCTGCCCAACGGGCTGGTCGTCGGCTGCGAGTCGCTGTACGTGTCGTACGCGCCGCACGCGGCCGGCACCCTGTTCGCCTGCGGGGCGCTCGGGATGTTCGCCGGGGACGTGGCGGTGGGCCGGCTGCTGCCGCCCGCGGTACGGCGCCGGTCGGCGACCCCGCTGCTCCTCCTGCTGGCGACGCCGTACCTGGTGTTCTGCGCGCACCCGCAGCTGCCGGTGGCCGCGGTGTGCGTGACGGTCGCGTCCGCGGGCTTCGGGGCGAGCCTGGTCCAGCAGGAGCGGCTGATGGACCTGACCCCGGCCGAACTCGCCGGCCACGCCCTGGGCCTGCACTCCTCCGGCATGCTCACCCTACAGGGCGTGAGTGCAGCGCTGGCCGGCACGCTGGCCCAACTCACCTCACCTGCCGTGGGGATGACGATGATGGCGGCGGGCTCGGTGAGCGTGACGCTGACGCTGGCTATCGCGGGTCGGCGTTCTCCTGCGCCGGAACGGGAGCGGAAGCGTGCCCGGTCGGGGCCGGAGTCGGCTGGGGCAGCTGAGTCGGCTGAGGCGCGTTGAGATCGCCGTCGATCCTCTGCACGGGCCGGTCGAAGCGACGCGGACTCGGAGCAACCTCCGGCGGAAACCTCCGGTGGACAGGGCGGGTTACTCGCCCGTGGCACCGTCGATGGCTTCGCGGAGGAGATCCGCGTGCCCGATGTGACGGGCGTACTCCTCGATCACGTGCTCAAGGACGAAGCGCACATCGGTGTCACCGAACTCGGGGCTCGACACCGTGCGCGCAGGGTCGTCGGTCACCCGCGCGAACACCCGCCGTGACTCCTCGCAGGCCCTCACGTAGTCCTCGTAGACCTCCCGGGCCGGGGTCGGGTCGGACTCTTCGTACCACTCGTCACCGGCAGCGGTGACGTAGGTCCGGTACGGGAAGAACCGCGGGGTTGTGCCCGCCAGCGTCCGCTGGAACCAGTGCCGTTCGACCCCCTGCAGATGGCGCATGAGGCCCAGCAGGGTCAACCCCGAGGAAACCACGGGCCGTTGCCGCAGCTGCGCGTCGGACAGGCCCTCGCACTTCCACAAGAAGGTCGCCCGGTGGTGGTCGAGGTTCGAGGCGATCACCTCCAGCCATGAGCCCGATACCGTGCGCTCAGGCCGAACGATCTCGTGGACTACAACGTCGCTCACGCCGGGGCCTCCTTGCTCGTCATCGGGCCTGGTCGAGTACGCGCCCGCGCCGCGGGGACCGGGCGGCCCATCGCCACTCCGCGCCGAGCGCGTCCGCTCAGGAAGACTCCCCTCCGCGGCGGAACTCATCGGCGCGCCAGTGGTGGCCACATGGCAGTGGACATGCCGGGCTTGAACGCCCATGACACCGATCTGACCAGCGGACGGGCCGGCATGAATATCACTCGAACGACTCACGCGTCGTGTCCTGATTTGCCCCTTTAGCCCCGTACAAAAGGTCTCGACACTCCAGGCGGTGGTCGGGAGCGCCCTGCGGCGCCTCGATGGCCTGGGCATCCTCATTCACGAAAGGGCGTCACCATGATGGGTTCGGGACCCTGTCCGCCGAAGGGCGGGCTGTGCGGGCTGCTCTACGCTGTCGTGGGGCTTATCTGCGGTATCGGCAAGATCCTGGGATAGAGGTGACGACACTTACCGTCATCGTCCCGGCGCACAACGAGGAGCGCGGCCTGCCCGCCACCCTGGAGGCGCTTCTGCGCCAGACGGTTGCGGCCGAAGAGATCATCGTCGTCGACGATGGCTCTTCGGACCGTACCGGGCAGGTTGCCGCCAGTTATGGGGTGACGGTCCTCAGACCGCCGCGCAACCTCGGAAGCAAGGCCAAGGCGCAGAACTACGCGTTGCCGCACTGCCGGACCGATCTGGTGCTGGCGGTCGACGCGGACACGGTCCTGGCCGACGACTACATCGAGAAGATCAAGCCGGCGTTCACCGACCCGCGGGTCATGGTCGCGGCCGGCTGCGTGCAGAGCCGCTTCGAGCGCACCTGGGCGGAGCGCGGCAGATCGATCGAGTACTTGTACGGCTTCCACTGGAACCGGCCGATCGAGAGCAGCGCGGGCAGCCCGGTGGTGTGCTCCGGCTGCTGCTCGGCCTTCCGGCTCCAGCCCCTGGTCGAGTTCGGCGGCTTCCCGGAGCGGACCATCGTCGAGGACATGGACTACACCTGGTCGGTGCAGATCGCCGGACACCGCGCCGTGTACGTCCCCGACGCCGTCGCCTGGGCCGCCGACCCCGAGGACCTGACCTATCTGCGCAAGCAGAACTGGCGCTGGGCCTGTGGGTACTTCCAAAACGTCCGCCTCCACCTGCGCAAGATGATCGTCCGCAGGCCCATGCTGGCCCTGTGGGTCCTGGCCAAGCTGTGGGACATGGCGACACTGCCGGTCTGGCTGTTCCTGGCCGTGTACACGGCCAGCAGCGGCGGGCCGCTCGCCACCGCCTTCGCCTGGATCATCGCCTGGTGGTTCGCCTCCTGGACCCTGCTGGTCCTGCTCCCCCTGATCTACGCGTCCCGGCGCCGCAAGATCCCCTTCCGGCGCATTGCGCGCAACTACCCCTACTCCTTCGCCACCAAGGCCGTGGACGCCTACTACGGGTGGAAAGGCTTCATCCTCGAACTCGTCCTCGTCCCGCTGGGCCTGTCCAAAGGACTCGTCGTCTACGAGAAAGGCCGGGCCGACACACCCGGTGCCACGCCCGCCGTGCCCAGCCCGAACCAGGGCGGACACCAGGGCGCCGACCGCGAAGGTCTACCCCTTCAGGCCGGAAACAGCCCAGTGGCGGACGCGGTACCGCCGGACCGACCCAAAGCCGATGTCTGACAGGAATTGCCGGACAGAGCCGGACAGCCCAGCGGGGCCTCGACCCCGGCTGACGCCTTCCCGCGAGACCACCTGGTCAAAGGCCCCGGACCAAGACCGGTCCGGGGCTTTTCCCATACACCCCCGACGGGGCACCAGGCAGATGGGAACGGGTGTGCCGCGGTTCCTCGGTGGGAATGGCGCGGTCAGCATCGCTGTGTGGTTGGGGTTCCCGCGGCGACATCAGCAGCAGCGTTTGGCGGAGTCGGTTGTCCGTGAGTACCGGCAGCCGGCCCATGGGCGTGACGGTTGCCGACCGTCGTTGCGCTGGTCCGCGCGCGCCCAGGTTGGGGCGCGCTGGTCGACGGGGACATAGTGGAGCCTCGTACCTGCGCCGTGAACAACGACCATCCACGACGCCGAGGCGGCAGGGCCTGCACTCCTCGGGCATGCCGACCCTGCAGGGCGTGAGCGCCGCGCCGGCCGGCACCCTGGCCCAACTCACCTCGCCCGCTGCGGGGATGACGATGATGGCGACGGGCTCGGTGGGCGTGACGCCGGCGCCGGCTATCGCGGGTCGGCGTTCTCCTGCGCCGGGAGGGGAGTCGGCGGGACGGGGGGCGGAGCGTGCTCGGTCGGGCCCTGCTCGGTCGGGGTCGGAGTCGGCTGATCCTGCTGAGTCTTCTGAGGTGTCCTGACCTCGCTGTCGATCTTCTGCACGGCGCGGTCGAAGTAGCGCAGCAGCTCGACGGGGAACGGCATGACGAGGGTGGAGTTCTTCTCGGCGGCCACCTCGACGACGGTCTGGAGGAGCCGCAGCTGCATGGCCTCCGGCGTGTCCGACATGATCCTGGAGGCGTTGGCGAGCTGCTGCGCGGCCTGGAACTCACCGTCGGCGGTGATGACCCGCGCCCGCCGTTCCCGCTCGGCCTCGGCCTGCCGCGACATGGACCGCTTCAGCGACTCCGGCAGCTGAACGTCCTTGATCTCGACACGGTCGATGTGGATGCCCCAGCCGGCGGCGGGGCTGTCGATCATCAGAGCGAGCCCCTCGTGCAGCCGCTCCCGATCGCTGAGCAGATCATCCAGGTCGCTCTTGCCGATGATGGACCGCAGCGAGGACTGGGCGACCTGCCCGACGGCGAAGACGTAGTCCTGCACCTCGATGGCCGCACGCACCGGATCGGTCACCCGGAAGTAGACGACCGCGTCGACCTTCACCGACACGTTGTCCTTGGTGATGCCTTCCTGGGTGGGCACGGGCATGGTCACGACCTGCACGTTCACCTTGCGCATACGGTCGGCGAAGGGGATCAGGAAGGTGATGCCCGGCTGCCGGTGCCCGGGCAGGGCCTTGCCCCACCGGAACACGACCCCGCGTTCCACCTGGTTGACCACCCGCATCCCGCTCTTCAGCACGAGCAGCGCCAACAGCACAACCACGACGACCGCCACCACAGTGCCTTCCATGGCACTCCATTCCTCGCAACGGCAGGGACACCGGGAAGGACACTGACCACGACCGAATGGATGCGGTGACCCGCGTCAGGAGTGGGTCAAGAATCGGGGGTGGCGGCGGAGGGCGTTGACGAGGCCGCCTCAGCCGCCATCACGGACGCGGACTGTGCAGCCCACAGCCAGGAGGGACGGTTGTCCCGGGACTCTCTGTGCGACGCGGAAAGCGCACGTGTGTCACAGAAGCCAGCTGTGTTTTGTCTCCGCTGTGAAGCAAGTTGCGTGAGGCCCGGAACCGCCCATGCGAGTGGTTAGTTCCGGGCAGCCTACGGAGGTGCAGCACCATGAACGAGAAGCGATCCGAGGATGAGTTCGGCCCCAAAATGCTGGATGACGTCAAGCCGCCCTTCGTACCCGAGGGCGCTTCGGCGATGACCACCCTCGTCGAGTGGCCTCCTGGTCATCCCGGGATGCCTCCGCACCGCCACTCGGGCCCGGCTTTCGGCTATGTGATCGAGGGCGCCATCCGGTTCGAGCTCGAAGGTGAGCCGGAGCGCGTGATCAAGGCCGGCGAGACGCTGTGGGAGCCGGGCGGTGAAAAGATCCATTACCAGAACGGCAACGCCTTGCCGGACGCACCGTCCAAGTTCGTTGTGGTCATGATGTGCGCGCCGGGCCAGCCGATGTACACGTTGGTCGACGAGGAGGAGCTGATGGAGCGGGCCCACCTGCGCGCCCCGCGTCCCACCGACTGACCTGCGGACTGCTTGTCCTGACACGGGGGTTCCGGATGGCGCAGCGGTGCCTCGCGGCCACTTCGCGGGGGCACGGGTCCGCTCACGGCCGCTGCCCTTCGCCGCCGCCAACACGCAGCGTTACCGCCGAGCCCCGGAGGGCGCTCGCCCATGCGTCGCGCACCGCGTCGTCGCAACCTGGACTCATGACCGTATGACGCGGCGGTGCGCGATCGCAGGTGCCCCGGCCCCAGGCATTCCGCAACGCCTCCCCCTCGACGGCATCGGCAGGAGCACCCTGACCGCCCGCCCGCCGCTCCTGCCACGAGTGGCTCCCCTGAGCCGCCCGGCCCACTCCTGGAGGCCCCGACGATGTCGAAGAACGAACCCGCGGCAGGCAGCGCTGAACGCCGACCGCGCTCAGAAGCCTGGAAGACGGCACTCACCGTGCTGCAGTCGGAGAAACCACCGTTCATCCCGGCAGGCGCAGAGGCGATGACGGCCCTCGTCGAGTTCCCGCCCGGCGATCCCGGCACCCCTCCGCACCGGCACTCGGGACCCGTCTTCGGCTACATGCTGGAGGGCGAGATGCTCTTCGAGCTGGAGGGCGAACCGGAGCGGGTCGTCAAGGCCGGCGAGACGTTCTGGGAGCCAGGCGGTGACGTCATCCACTACCAGGACGGCAACAACCGGACGGACGCGTGGAGCCGTTTCCTCGTCACCATGTTGTGTGAGCCGGGTCAGCCCATGCTCACCCTGGTCGAGGAAGAAGAGCTGACCGAGCGCCGACACCTGCGAGCTCCCCGCCCTGGCGCGTGACCTGCGCCGCCCTGCCGCCGCCGGTGCTTGCGCCGGTGCTCTTGCCGGGTGCTTCTCGCGAGCGGCCCCCGAAGGCCGGTTCGGCGAGGCAGCACCCCTGGGGAAGTCGGGAGCGCGAGACGGTCGGCGGAGCCTTGAGGGGCGGGTCAAGAGTCTGGTGCTCTTGAGCAGGGCGTGCGGGTGCTGGTGTCGGCCGAGCTGAAGGGGGGAGCTATTTTCCGCGCCGTACGCGCCGAGTTCCTACGACGGCCGAGAGGAGCAGCACCACGAGGCAGCACATGGTGATCACCGTGCCCCAGGATTCGCCCACCCACCACCGGCCGGCTGCACACGCGAGCCCCAGCACCAACGCGACCCCACCGTGGGACATCTCTTCACGGAGTTGTCGGTCTCGCAACCGTTCCCTTTCCCCCGTGACGCTCCTGACCCGCGGCGCGCTCTTGGAAGTGACCCCGCGCGGGTCATGGCGCCCACCCTCCGGGGGGAGGCTTTGCAGGCGCCGACGTGCTGGGGCGGGTCCGGTTCCCCCCGTGCCGGGCCCGCCCCTGCTATCCCGGAGCGGAGAGCCGTGTGGTGGCGGGCGCCCCAGAGGTGTGACGGCCCGTCACCCTGGTGCGCTGTAGGAGTGGGCCTGCGGACCCAGGGGCCACGGGGCACCCGCTCGCCCCCTGTACTCGAGCGGGTGGTCGCGCAATGAGGGGCAGGCAGGTGAATCCCCCGTCGTCTGCCCGCCCCGTGCTCACCCCGGCGCCCGGTCCGGCAGGGAGTGTGCGTCGGCCTGGGCAACGGGACCCGACGACGGCGAACCACAACCACGGGACATGCACGGGACATGGGGGAAAGACGAGCAACGCGACGATCGGGGTGGGTGTGCAGGGTCTGCTGGCGGACCGCTACGAGTTGCAGGAGTTGCTGGGACGCGGCGCGATGGGTGAGGTGTGGCGGGCCTGCGACCAACTCCTCGGGCGGCCCGTGGCCGTCAAACTGCTGCACGCCGAGGAGGCGGAGGATGCCGAGCGATTCCGTCTGGAGGCGCAGATCTCGGCCCGGCTCAACCACCCCAACGTCGTGGGCATGTACGACTTCGGTTCGTACCATGGTCGGCCCCACCTGGTCATGGAACTCGTCGACGGCTGGAACCTGGCCCAGGAGCGCTCCCTGCGCGGAGCTCTGGATCCGGCCGAGGCGGCAGCCATCACGGCCCAGGCGGCCGCCGGCCTCTGCGCGGCACACCGGCGGGGAGTGGTCCACCGGGACGTCAAGCCCGCCAACGTGATGCTGACCCCCGACCGCATGGTGAAGATCACCGACTTCGGCATCGCGCGCTTCGCCGAGGAGGCCGCCAGCGGCCTGACCGCCACGGGCAAGATCATCGGCACCGCCGACTACCTGGCCCCGGAACGCGCACTGGGCCGTCCCGCGCAGCCCGCGTCCGACGTCTACTCCCTCGGCTGTGTCCTGTACGAACTGCTCACCGGGCGGCCTCCGTTCAGCGGAGCCACGTCACTGGCCGTGGTCCAGCAGCACGTCAGTGCCACACCAGCACCGCCCGACCGCCTGCGCGCGGGCATACCGCAGCCGCTCTCCGACTACGTGCTGCACATGCTCGCGAAGGACCCGGACCACCGGCCCACGGCCGAGCAGGCGGCCGCCTGGCTGGCAACGCAGAACGGGACACCACGACCGGCCGAGCACGACGGCACCATCCACATGCCCGCCCCGGCAGTTCCGTCGTCTCCGGCCCCGCACGCCGGTGAATCCCGCTCCGGTACGCACTCCCGCCCCAGCGGTCGCCGCAAACTGGCCTCAAACGCCGTTCTCGCCGGCGTCGGCCTCGTGCTGTTCGCCGGCGCCACGGCCCTCGGCGCCTCGCTCGGTTCCGGCACCCCGGCACCTACGTCTCCGGCCTCTCCCGCACCCCCTCGCACAGCACCCACATTCGCCGGTCGGACCCCGGCCACCACGCCATCGCCTGCCCCTCCGTCCGCCAGGGCGACACACAGGCCGGAGCACGGTGGCGACCAGGGCGGCGCGTGGTCGGGCAAGCACGCCGCCGGGAACGGAGGAAAAGGACGGAAGCGGCACGCCGCCGACTGAGCCGCCGGGAGGTGCCGCTTCGGACGGAGGTGCCTCCCGTCTTGGGGACAGGTAACGGCCTTGCTGCCATGGTCGAAGCCGGTGATGCTGGGCCGATGCCAGGGCAGCGCAGAAGAAGGCGTCACCAGCAGGACGAGGCGCGGCGGGCTGCTGCTCGCTTCGCCCCTCACGCGGGCCGCTGGGAGGTGCTTTTCGAAACTCAGGACGAGTCGGAATGGCACGCTCATATCCGCCGTCTCCGAGCATCGAAGCAGCTCGACTGGGCGGCTATGCGGGCGGACACGTTCTGTGGTCGTCTGACGCAACCGACCACCTTCCGGTTGAGCCTGTTCGTGCCGAGGGCCAAGCCCGCTTCGGACCAGCACTCATCCAAGTAGTGCCACGCGTGTGGCACGCTCCCGATAATGACGAAGGGCCGGTCCGGGACGGAGCCCCTCCTGAGCCGGCCCTTCTCCCTGTGCCACCCCGGCAGGGTTCGGCCGGCAAGCCCGCCCCTGGCCACATGACGTCGGGCCAGGGGAAACCGCAGTCGCTGACGGCACCAGCCGTGCATTGCACACGTACGGCGCTCAGCTGCGCGCCCCTCGTCATGAGCTCGTAGCCTTGATTCATGGCGGAAGCCAGACCCGACGGCGGGCCGGACGACAGCCACAGAAAGGGTGACGTCTCCGGGCGGACACCTTCCGGCGGCTCAGCGCTCGCTGCCGCCGCGGCCGAGAGTGGCGCCGGAGCCGTCCAGCTCCCCGCATGGATCAAAGCCGTCGGCTGGTGCGGTGTCGCTGGGCTGATCTACCTGCTGATCTGCGCCGTGAGCATCATCAGCCGCGGCTTCGCGGGGCTGGGCACCGACGCGGCGCACACCATGTTCGCCTTCGCGGCGAACCCGTGGGTCGGGCTGAGCGTCGGCGTTCTCGGTACGGTCCTGATCCAGTCGTCGACCACGACGACGGCCATCGCGGTCACCGCCGTAGGGTCGGGCGCGTTGCCCATCCAGGGTGCGATCCCCATCATTTTGGGCGCGAATGTCGGCACCACGGTGACGACGAGCCTGGTCGCGCTGACCTTCATCGGCGACCGCACCGAGTTCCGCAGGGCGCTGGGCGCCTCGACCGTCCATGACTTCTATAACTGGCTCGCGCTGCTGATCTTCTTCCCGATCGAGCTGATCTGGCATCCGCTGCAATACATCAGCGGGACGTTGACCAATGCGCTGTACGGCACGGACTGGCTGCCGAATCCAGCCCACTTCAACTTCATCCGGGCAGCTACCAGGCCGGTGGAACACGGAGTGATCCACGCGACCTCGCACGTCAGCAGCACACTCGGTCCGCTGTTCACCATCGTGATCGGTGCCGCGCTGATCCTGGTCGCCGTCCGCTACCTGGGCAAGCTGCTCAAAGTGCTCATGGTCGGCAGGGCCCGCGACATCCTGATCAAGGCCGTCGGCCGCAACGCCTACCTCGCCATGGCGTCAGGCATGGGAGTAACCGTCGTCACCCAGTCCTCGACCATCACCACGTCCGTGCTGGTCCCCTTCGCCGGCACGGGCATCCTGACACCGACGCAGGTGTATCCCGTCGTCGTCGGTTCCAACCTCGGCACAACGTTCACGGTGGTCTTCGCGGCGTTCGCAGGCGTCGGACAGGACACGAAGATCGGCCTGCAGGCAGCCTTCGTGCACCTGATCTACAACCTCTTCGCGATCGTCGTGATCTACGTGATACCGCTCCTGCGCCCCGTACCGCTGTTCTGCGCCGAGAACCTCGCCCGCATCGCCTCCGAGCACCGGTGGGTCCTCGCCGTCTACCTCGTCACCGTCTTCATCGCGCTGCCCGCCCTGGTCATCGTGTTGGTGGGCGTGCTCTGAGAGCGGCGTCCGACGGCGCAATCGGTCAGGCCGAGTGCCCAGGAGCGATCCACTCGTCCAGCGGAGCGGCCTCCGCACCCACCATGGTCGCCGACAACCGCCGACAGCCAAGCCGCACGACGCAGCGTTGATCGACCGCACGACCTCAGGTCAGAGACCGGCCCGGCACCCGAATCGGGCCGGCAGTGGACGCACGGCGGTACCTGCCGACGCAACGCATCGAGTGCCTGCTCGCGTGTCGCTGGACGGCACGGCCCGCTCTTGGCGGCTGCCCAGCAGTCACCGGCCGGCTGGCGGCTGCGCTGGGCCGGAGTGAAGCTTGGAGCTGGAGTGACGGATGGGGTTCAGCAGCCGAAGTGAGTGTGGAGGCGCAGTGAGCGGCCTGGTCGTCGTAGGAGTGGATGGCTCGTCGTCGAGTGATGCCGCGGTGGTGCACGCCGTCCGGGATGCCCAGCGGCGTCGTGCAAAGCTGCGTGTGGTGCACGCTCTCAGTTGGCCGGTGAGGCCCATGTACGCACCGTTGGATATAGCGCCAATGATTCGCCTGGCGGATGACGCTGCACAACATGCCCGGAGCGTGGCGCCCGATGTTGAGGTCACCGATGCTGTGATGGTCGGCGATGCGGTTTCGGTGCTGTCGGCCGAGTCGCGAACCGCAGACCTGGTGGTCGTCGGCCGCCGAGGCATGGGTGGCTTCATCGGCATGCTGCTGGGCTCGACGGCGGTGTCCCTGACAGCCCACAGCCAGTGTCCCGTGATGGTGGTCCGTGAGGAACCGGACGGCTCCGGGCCGATCGTGCTGGCCGTCGACGGCTCCTCCGCCGGCGAGAAGGCAGTCGAATTCGCCTTCGACGAAGCATCGTTGAGGGGAGCCGAGATCAGAGCCGTGCACGCGTGGCTGCCCGACCATGCGCCGGCCGGTACGGGGGCGGAGAGCGCGGAGCGTCTACTTGCTCAGGCAGTCGCCGGTCGTGGGGGGAAGTATCCCGACGTCACTGTCACACAGGAGGTACTGAGCGGCGAATTCCGCGAGGTCTTGATTGAAGCAAGCAGGAACGCTCAGTTGATGGTGGTCGGAGCCAGAGGGCGCGGTGGCTTTTCAGGGATGCTGCTGGGTTCGGTGAGCCAGGCGCTGCTGCACCACGCGCACTGCCCGGTCGCCGTCGTCCGGGGGACTGCCTGACCAGTGCCGTACGCGGCCGACGAGCCGGTCGCGGAGTCCGGCTGCTCAGGAAGAGGCGACCCGAGCGTGGGTGACCGCCCTCGTAGATGAAGCAGATGTCAAACCCGGTTCCTGGAGTTCCGCCGCTACCTGCGAACCCTCTACCCGCCCGAGGTCCGTATCGCGATCGTCTGTGACAACTTCTCCCCGCACCTGACCACACCCCTACACCACGCCGACAACGACCGACGCCTGCACTCCGTCGTCGACAGGGCCAACGTCGCCCAATGGCACGGCAGTAGCTACACCTGGGACGGGATATGGACAGCCGCCATTACGGCACGTTCCACCCGAGCACGACTGGCAGCTTGTGCTCGTAACCCAGCGTGTTGATCGTCCCCGGATGCGGGTGCCCGAACTGCCGCGCGGCCGACGCGTCGAGCCCGAGCCAGCGCGCGGTGAGTATGCGTGACAGGTGGCCGTGCGCAACGACGGCCACGTCGCCCTTGTCCAGCAGCGGCCGGACCCGGTCGAGGAAGGCGTCGACCCGCACCGTCACGTGCCCGAGGTCCTCGCCGGCGTCGACGCCGTCGCGCCACAGCTCCCAGCCGGGCTTGAGTTCCTGGATTTGCTCGGCGGTCAGCCCCTCGTAGCGGCCGTAGTCCCACTCGATCAGGTCGGTGTCGGGCTCCGCGCCGCTCAGCCCCGCCAGTTCGGCGGTCCGTACGGCGCGAGTCAGCGGGCTGCTGTAGACGGCGACGAACTCCCGTTCGGCCAGCCGAGGTGCGAGCGCACGCGCCGCATCCTCCCCCGCCTTGGTCAGCGGTAGGTCAGTGCGGCCGGCATGCTGTCCGGTCCGGCTCCATGCGGTCTCGCCGTGCCTGATCAACACCAATTCGCCCATGGCTGAGGACCATATCTCACATCGAACACAGGGCGAACGTTGCCTGATACGGCACTAGCCGCAGCAGTGGAGCTCGTTGGCGACGGCAGACCCGCCGACCGCGACCAGGCCACCGTCGCGTGGGAATCGCGCACGTCGTCGCCGGCCTGTTCGGCTGCGCTAACCGAGATCGGGTTCGTCATGGATGGTCAACGCTCCGGCGAGGTCGAGGTCGGCGTTGGTGCCGTGTGCCCCGGCGCGGACGAGCAGCACTGCGCCGAGCGCGGTGCTCCAGAACGTCCTGGTCTCCACGCTGAGCGGTCGACGGGTCCTCCAGCCGCGACTGTCGATGAGCTGGCTCACGAAGCGCTCGGATTGCCGGAACAGCAACTGGAGGTGCTGGTCGACCACGGGGGCGAGTTCGGGCTTGGAGATCCCGGCGGCGAGTGCTCGCGCGACTGACGGGAGCGAGGGCATGGCCAGTACGGCGCGGGCGACGTTGCGCCGAAATGTCGCCGCATCAGGGGCTTGGCGACCGATGCGTTCGATCCGTCGGGCGTCGTGCAGCAAGCCGAGAAAGGCGGCGTGCACGAGCAGCGAGTCCTTGGAGCCGAAGTAGTAGGTGACGTGATTGGGGAAGACGCCCGCCGCGTTCGCGATCTCCGCGACGCTCACCTCAGCACCGGGCCGCTCCTTGCAGAGCCGGGCAGTTGCCTCAATCAGCCGGCGCCTCGTCACGCGACCGCGGTCACGCGACCGAGTCGACGTTGATCGAGCTTCGGTTCGCTTCTTCTCCACACCCAAATTGTATGTGATACAACAAGGCGGTCCACTTGTATCGCATACAAGAAAGGTTGAGGGCATGCACCGGACTGAAGTCGTCGTGACCGGACTCGGCGCGATCACACCACTCGGGGCAGACATGGCGTCCACCTGGAAAGCCCTGCTTGCCGGCGAGTCCGGCATCCGCGGCGGCGTCCTACCCGGCCACGAGGACACTGGTCTTCCCGACACCGTCGCGGGGACGATGGCGATCGACCCCACCGAGTTGCTGCTGCCGGTGCGGGCCAGGCGGCTCGACCGCTCGCAGCAGGCGGCCTTCGCCGCGGCGGCCGAAGCCTGGGCCGACGCCGGTGCCCCAAAGGTGGACCCGGACCGGCTCGCATCGGCGATCGGCACGGGAATCGGGGGCGTACGGACGCTGCTGAAGGAAGACGACGTGCTGGAGGCGGCCGGGACGCGGCGCGTCTCGCCACGTACGGTCCCGATGCTCATGCCCAATGCGGCGGCGGCGCTGATCAGTATCGAATACGGTGCACGAGCCGGGGTCTATACGCCCGTCTCGGCGTGCTCTTCCGGTGCCGAGGCGATCGCCCTGGGGGCCAGGCTCATCCGCGCCGGCGAGGCGGACGTGGTGATCGCGGGCGGGACCGAGGCCGCGATCACCCCGATCACCGTCGCCGGCTTCGCTCAGGCACAAGCACTGTCGCGGCATACCGCCGAACCCGCGTCTGCGTCCCGGCCGTTCGCAGCGGACCGCAGCGGATTCGTCCTCAGTGAAGGCGCTGCCGTCGTGGTGCTCGAAAGCGCCGAGCATGCCGGCGTCCGAGGCGCGCGCGTCCACGCGGTGCTCGCGGGTGCCGGCATCGCCGCCGACGCTCACCACATCACGGCGCCCGCCGCCGACGGCTCCGGTCAGATCTCGGCCATGCGGAAGGCCCTCGCGCAAGCCGGTTTGGCTCCCGAGCAGATCAGCCACATCAACGCCCATGCCACCGGAACTCCGGTCGGCGACGTCGCCGAGGCGCACGCGATCGGGAAGGTCTTCGGCCGCGCCACCGTGACGGCCCCCAAGGCGGCGCTCGGTCATCTCTTTGGCGCCGCCGGCGCGATCGAAGCACTCATCGCCGTCCTCAGTGTGAAGCACGGCGTCATCCCGCCGACCCGCAACATCACCGCAGCCGGCGTCGGTCCCGACATCGATCTCGATGTCGTCGCAGAGCGACGAGACGTCCCGCAGGAGGCCGTGCTCAGTAATTCCTTCGGCTTCGGCGGGCAGAACGTCTCGCTCATCGTCACCAGTGCACGACACCACGCGTCCCGTACCGCCTCGACGACGCCATGACCCACGCGAACGCACCGTAGTACGACCAGATGGTCAAGTACGCCACCGCCCTGCGCCTGGGCACCGCCGAGGCGGAGCAGGTGCTGCGGCGCTTCACCCACGGCGGCCCCAAGCACCCGACCTGCCAGGCCCTCGAAGAGCTGGGCCGCACGGTGCGCACGATCTTCGCGTGTGACTGCGGAGGAAGAAGCCGAGTGACGAGGACCGGCGTCGGCTGGCCCCGCTGTTCTGGTCGAACATCAACCCGCACGGCACGCTCCGCCTCGACAAGGGCCTCGACCTGTCGGGCGTGACCATTGCCGGTCAGCGTGCCGCCGTGAGCGAGCGAGCCGAGGCGGCCCCGCCACCCGCTGAGAACTATGATCACTCACCCAAATGAGTAGACAGTGTCTACGGTGCGTGATAGACACTGTCTATGGCTGATGAGAGCTCCCTTCGGGAGCGGTTGATCGATGTCGGGGTCGACCTTGTGCTGACCGAGGGCTCCGCGTCCGTGGGCCTGCGGGAAATAGCCCGGCGAGCGGGGGTGTCGCACGGAGCGCCACGCCGGTACTTCCCCACGCACCACGCGCTGCTCTCGGCTATCGGCCGTCGCGGCTTCGAGGACCTCGCAGCCATGTTCGAGGCCGCGGTCGCGGGCACGACCACACCGCGCGGCCAGCTGGAGGCCCTCGCACGGGCGTACGTCGGGTACGCAGTGGAACGCCGCGGCATGTTCGAACTCATGTGGCGGCACGACCTGTTCGACGGCGCGGCGCAGGCATCGGACCAACCGAGGCTGCGCGAGTCGACCCTCCCGCTGTTCCGGCACTTCACCGGACTCGTCACCCGATGCCTGTCGGAGAGGGAGGCCGCGCGCAACGCCGACGGGCCGAACGAGGCCGGACCGCCACCTGCGGTGACCGCCGCCGCCCTGTGGTCGAACCTGCACGGCGTGGCCCAGCTCTGGGCCTGGGGCAGCCTGCAACTCGCCCTCGGCGCCCCACCGCTGGACGGTGACCCCGGCGACGACCAACGCGACCGGCTCATCGCGGCAGTGCTGGACGCCCATCTCGGCCCGGAGACCTCATGACCGCCCCCGCACAGCGGCAGATTGCACTTCTGGTCAGCGTCGTCGGCGCGATGATCGTCGCACTGGACGGAACCATCCTGCTCATGGCGCAGCCCGGTATGCGGCGTGATCTCGGCGCGAGCGTGGCGCAGATCCAGTGGACGAGCACCGGCTATCTGGTCGCCGTGGCCGCGTTACTCGTGATCGCCGGGCGCCTCGGGGATCGGTACGGTCACCCGCGCCTGCTGTTCGTCGGTGTCCTCGGTTTCGGGGCTGCCTCGGCCGGGATCGCGCTTGCGCCGGCCGTCGGCTGGGTGATCGTCCTGCGCGCGGTGCAGGGCGGGTTCGCCGCGTTCCTGCAACCTGCGACGCTCGCGCTGCTACGGCTGGCGTATCCCGCGGACCGGCTCGGCACGCCGATCGCCATCCGCACCGGTGCGATCGCGGTGGCGGCAGGGTCCGGTCCGCTCCTGGGCGGTGTTCTCGTGGCTCATCTGGGATGGCGCGCCGTCTTCTGGGTCAACGTGCCCCTCGCGTTCGTCATCGCCGTTCTCGCCCTCGCCGTGCGGACGCCGGCACCTCAACGTGCCAACTCTCCACGGCTCAACCTCACCAGCACGGGCCTGCTGGCGGTCGCGCTCGCAACCCTGGTCCACGCCTTGTCCGACGTACCCGCGCGGGGGTGGACCGCCGCGCCGACGCTGCTCGAATTCCTCGCCGTCATCGGCGTCGCGACGGTGCTCACCTGGCACGAACGCCGCACCACGCACCCGATCGTTCCACCCGCCGTAGCGCGGTCCGTACCGGTGACGGCGTCGATGGCGATCCTGCTGTTCACCACCGCCGGCGTGTTCGGCGCGCTGTTCAGGGCCACGTTCTACCTCCAGGACGTACTTCGCCTCGACCCACTCGCCAGCGGTCTGCGCGTGCTCCCGCTGACCGTGCTCATGGTCCTCGGCTCACCCGCCGCGGTCGCGGCACTGCGCCGGTACGGTGCGCGCCGCATCGCGATCGCCGGTTCGGTCCTCGTCGTGGCCGGCATCGCGGGGCTGTCCCGGCCCGGTCCCGCCAGCACATGGATGGCCATGGCTGCAGTCTTTGCCGCCATCGGTGCCGGGTTCGCCACCGTGATGGTCACCGCCACCGGGACCGTCGTCGGTGACGCACCGCCCGGGTACGCCGGAGTCGTCAGCGGGCTCAAGCAGACCGCCATGAACATCGGGCCGACCTTCGGCATCGCCGTCGCGGCCAGCGCAACCGGCTCAACTGCTTCAACCATGAGCTCCACTCTGCTGATCCTGGCCGCACTCGCCGCTCTCGGCCTGCTGCCCGCGTCGCGGCTGCCCCGGCGCCCGGCCCACCAGGAAGGAGACGACACGACCGCCTCACGCCCGGCGCAAGCACCAACAACACAGGCGGCACCCGCTCGACACACAACCAGTTGAGCAAGGTGATCCAGCCTCTCCGCTGCCACCAGCCGATCGTCTTGCGCGCGATGGACAGCTCCCGGTTGACGGTGTCGGCGTCCATCTCGTCTGCCGAGCCGCCGCCAGTTCGGCAAGGATCTCCGGCAATGCCGGGTCGTCGATCGCGACGACGGGGAAGACGGGCGGCTTCGCGCCCCCGCGGGCCGGGCCGGTCGGCGCCGGGGCGCCCTGCGCCGCTTCACGGGCGAGGAGGAAGTACCCGGCTACGACGCGGGCCTGGTCCCCGACTTCGAGTTTCACGCCAGCCTCGTACGTACCGCTCTCGCCGCACGGAGGCGGACCTGGCGATCGCCGAGGCTGCAGCCCGGCTCACACCGCGCGCCCGCGCCTCCAAGGACGACGCTCCGGAAGCCAAGCGCAAGGCCGGAGAGCCGGAGGCGAACGTGCCGGACGGTGTTGATCCGTCCGGAGAAATCTCGGGATCTGGCGCCCCGTCCGCTCACGCACCGCTCACCCAAACGGCCCCGGACGAGACGTCCGAGGCCGAACAAAACCCTTCCCTGGGGGAGAAGCCCCAGGTCAGAGCGGTAATGCGTAGTGCCCCCGGCAGGATTCGAACCTGCGACACCCGCTTTAAAGGAGTTCGTTCTCGCCCCGGACCGGCGGGGGCCCGCCTAAGGCACCGGTGCCGCACACGACCGCTGGTTGCCGCCGCCGTCCGCTGCCGTTGATGTCACTCGTGGATGTCAGAGGCCCAGCTTCGGGAAGGGGCAGGCCTCCAGCGGCTCGTCCGGCCGGTCGGCCCACCCCCACCAGACATGCCGACCGGCACACCGCCACAACGCGCGGCAAGTCCGCCGGCCATCATCCTCCCGCTTGCAGAGCACGAACCCGCCGAACCGCATGGCCTGGCTGCACTCGGGACAGGAGGGGGCTTCGTCGGTCATGCGAGCACCCTATGGGTGACCGCTTCGTCCCGAACGAACCTTGCTGGGCGCTCGACCTCGTGCTGGTGTGTCTCTCACCTGCAGCGACGGTCCGCAGGCGTCCGCGGTTGTTCACCGCTGTGCGTCGGCGTTGTCACGCAGTTAGACACTCACTCCCCGTCGGCCAGCGCTGGCACTTCATGCTCGGGGAACAAGCCGCTGGCTCGCATCGCCTCGGCGGCTCGTGGGTCCATCAGGAAGACGAGTCCCTCATTGCCACCTGCGTAGAGGGTGTGAGCACGCAGCGCGCTACGCCCGGCAGCGGCGAGCAGCTGGTTGACGACAGCCAAGGGACGGACGGTCGACAAAGCCCACGGATCCCCGCCCTCCCAGTCCTCGGGCCTCAAAACCATGCAACGGATCCCGTTGATCGAAACTATGTAGTCGTCGACATCCGGGACGGTCTCGACCTCCAGCACCACGCCGTATCGCACCAGGGCCGGTGCCAGCGCTCGAAGGAACCTCTCGACCCCGCCTTCGGCCAGTTCCTCTCCGTCCGCGAAGAACTCGATCTGCTCGAAGAGAAGGTCGAAATGCAGCGGATGGCAGCCGGTCGCGACCTCGGCCATTGCGGACTCACGCAGCTCCGCCGACAGGTGATCCCACAATCCGTAGCGGTTCAGCGCCTCGGCCATCACGCGATGACGCTCATCACCTCGGCACGGATCATCGCCTGCGTCCCTGGGTCGAAACCGTCTGGCCGCTTCACCGTCAAACTTCATGGGCCGACGGTACCGTGATGATCTGACATTGCCGCTCGTGCCAAGTAGGTAGGCCAACCGGTGCCAGACATGAAGTCACACTTTGATCTGGACCCCAGGTCAGGCACCCGAGCTCCCCAGACGGCCCGGGCGTGGGTGTCGTTCACAAGCCTCCTCCTGTGGATCGCAGATCCTTCAACACCTGCCCCCGATACTCCGGGCAGTAGACCGTTACGCCTACTATCAGCAGCTCGTGTGCGTCCTTCAGCAGCATCCCCCAGTCCTGCCCCATTGGGTGCAGGCCTCCTCCGTCGGGGTCCAACACGTACTCGACGCTGTGCTCTAGATCCAGTTCGTGGCACCACTTCGGTGGAAAAGTAAGGAGCTCCGCATCAGTCGGATGCTTATGGGTGTACGCCAGGCTGGCGGCCGACTTGAGGTAGCGGTCCTTCTTACTACCGGTCGGCGTAGCTATCGGATTCACAGCAGCGTAACGACCTGTGTCTCTGCTTCCACACGCCGTGAGGCTGGCAAGCAAGACGACGGCCAGCAGCATGGTGGTGCGACGCATGGTTCCTCCTCTGTTGGTGCCGAGGGTCATCATGCGTCGGCTCGGTGCACCGTCCCAGTGCTGTAGTCGTGCTGTGACCTGGGTACTTATGGAGCGAACGCGGGCCACAGCCCCCACAAGCCCAACGAGCCTCGCGCTGTGTGCGCGAATGGATCGCCGTCGGCACTGGCTTGCCACCGGCCCAGTCTTCCTATCCCACGACTCACCCCGGCTCCCGTCCCGTACGCCGTCGACCCACACACCGTGGAGCGGGCGTAGTTCATGGCGTCCAGGTGGAGCGCGCCACTGTACGAACGACCTGGACGCCATGGGCCGCGTCTGCTCGGCTCTGCCTGGGTCGATGGCGTACGGGACGGGAGCACTCCACGCACGCCACAACGAACCCGCGGTCGGGAACGGCGCCCCCTCCCCCCGGTGCCGGCCGATCCCCCGCCGGGGGCATGTCCTGACCATGCGCCGCGTCGTGCGGTGATCGCCTTATGGCCTTCGGCCCTTCCCAAATGTGGGCGCGCGTCGGCGCAGCGCGGGCGGAGCGGGCCGAAGGCAGGAGCGTCGCCCGCAGCGGAGCCGGGAAGCGCGCCCGGCGGAGCGGAGCGCAGCCGGGGCTTGATGAGGTAGGGAAAGTCTTATCCCGCTGAGATGAGCCGCGCTTGTCTTGTCTCGGTTGATGCTTGACGTTGTGGCTTCACCTGATGCTTGACACCGAACCCGGAGGACTCTATGCAAGCCTGTCCGGCTCAGAGCCGAGATAGAGCGCAGCCAGCCGAGGTAGGCGTCGGCGCATCTGCTGGGCATCGTCGAAGTCGAACGACTCGCCCATGTCACCGCTGCCGTCCGCGCTCGTGGTGTGAGCAGCCGTGTATGTCTCCCATGCCTCCCAGAAGGCATCCGTGTCACCCGTCAGCCGCTCGTACGCCTTGGACGATACGAAGTTGAAGTCCTCATCGAAGATGACGTCCTGGTCGCCGATGGCTGCCGCAGCACGCACGGCAGGATGCCCGGCAAGCGCGTCCGGAAGGGCAGCTATCTGCTCGTACCACTCGCGTCCGAGTGCTACCAAACCTGCGGTGAAGTCGCTGAACCGGTCATCAGAGCAGCCCCCGCCGATGAGGTAGGCGGCCGCCCAAACGTCCCAGCGGTAAACCGCGTCGCGCAGACGGGAGAAGTGGTACTCGAAGGCGAGGATCTCTCCTGCGGGCAGGGCCGACAGGTGGTTGGCGATAGCAATGCTGGGTGGCCTGTCCCCGTCCTTCGCTGCGTCGAGCACACGCCAGAATGCTTCCGTGTCCATGGCGTGCAGTCTGTCAAGGTGCCGTGACAGCCTCCTGCGCAAGAGACGATCAGTTCAGGCGCTGAGGAGGTTTCGGCCGTCGTGGCTCCGCACGTGCGGGCCGTTGCCGTCCAAGGCATCCAAGAGCCTGACCGCGTAGACCTGGGCCATACGCTGCCCGTGCGAAAGCGAGGGAGCGGTGGCAGGAGTCCGACTACGTCTTCACCACCCGCACCGGCCGCCCGGTCGAGCCCCGGAACGTCTACCGCTCCTTCACCCGCATCGCCCAGTCCGCCGGCCTCCGCGTCATCCGGGCACGACGCCCGGCACGGCACCGCGACCCTCCTCACTGCGGCCGGAGTCGCGCCCCGCGTCGTGATGGAGATCCTTGGCCACTCCCAGGAGGCCATGAGCCACATGGATCGGCTGTTGCGGAAGCGTCCCGGTCGTCAGTGACCGCCCCCGTTGATGTCGAAGCTGGATGTCAAAGGCCCCGGACCATGATCGGTCCGGGGCCTCTTCCCTGGTGCCCCCGGCAGGATTCGAACCTGCGACACCCGCTTTAGGAGAGCGGTGCTCTATCCCCTGAGCTACGAAGGCGGGGATGTGTGGGCAAAGGTGTTGGAAATCCGCCCACATCGGACGGATCCCGACCCCTGAGGGCCCCAGACATCCACAGAGCGCCCCACCAGAGTGGTGCACCGCGCACAGTCTAGCGGTTGCGGCAGCGCACCGAGGCGTCATGCCCTGCTGTTGTGTGGCCCCGCCCCCTGTGTGCCGAGCCTCCTGTGCCGGCCGGCGGAGCGTGTCGTGCGGTGACGTGCACCGACCTCGTGGCTACCGTGTCCGGCGGGTGATGCCGAGGGCCACGGAGTTCTTGGCCCAGGCGTACCCGATGTAGATGAGCAGAGCGCTGTCGGCTCCGTACGCGGGGATCCGTCGGGAGGCGGTGTGCCTCATCCAGGGTGGAGAATCCGGATTCGCTGTCCTGGCGGAACCCGATGAGGCGTTCTCCGGCTTCGGTGCCTGGCGGAATAATTCGGAGGTGCTCGGTCCTGTTGAACCTCATGCGCTTCGTCCTTGGATCCAGCGATCTATCTTCCTGAGTTTCGTGAACTGGAATTCTTTCCACGTGAGGACCGTTTCGAAAGTGCACCTCAAGGACGTGATAGAAATGACTTTCTCCTCCATTTCTGTATTCTATCTCCCGAACAGGGATCGGCGTGTATAGAGTTTTCCCTTCCACGGTGCCAGACGCTCGCAAGCGCGTCCTTCGGCCGCGTAGACGTCATGGGTGCATCCGATGGCCGCATAGCGATATTTCTTCAGGGGTTGGGGTCTGAGTCCGTCGTACTGACGCGTGAACATCAGGAACCCCGCAAGGGCCGCTTCTCGCCCGTTGGCGATTCAGATGCTGCCGGACTTCTCGGGTGCCACCGGCGTCGTCACTGCAACGCGCACAGCGCCAGTGGCTGATGGGGCGACCTGGGCCACGCTTTCATCGTTGACGTTACGTGCAACGAGCGCGGGAACGCCGGCCTCTGTCAGGACATCACGCACGGTCCAGCTAGCACTCTCGAAGTAGGTTCGCACACGCGCCAGCGCCTGAGCGGTCTCCTCCTCCGAGAGCGGTTGGGTCGACCAGGAATGGTGGACATAGGTGCCCTCGGCGTCCTGGTAGACGCTGATTCCGTCCCCCTCCTGCGCTGGGGCATGTCGTACATAGAGTGCATCGTAGATCCGGCTGGAGTGGGCGAGAGCCAGATGTTCGGCGTTCTCGTCGACCCGCGTGCGGTGGAAGGCAGTCGAGTCGGCCGAGGATCCCTGACTGGGGGCGAAGCAGGGTGAAGTCACGGAGATGGCTGCGAGTCCCTCGCCTTTGCCACGATTCACGACACCGGTGAGAGCTGTCATCCAGAAGTCATCGGGTTCGGTACGCATGCTGACGGAGGGGAACGGATCGGACCAGTTGCCATCCTGTGACTGGAACTTGTAGCCCAGCTTCACCCAGGCGTCCCGAGCCTGCCGTACCAGCGTCTTGGCGTCACTGCCTGGAACCCCGGTCAACTGATAGGTGAGTCGGTACTGCACACGGTCGTCCGGGCCGCCGTCGTCCCGGGCCATGCATGCACCCAAAGGGCGAAGTCCAGTACGCTTAAGGGTCGGCTTGGGTGACATACCCTCCACCGCCTGATGAACGATCTCCTCTGCGCGCGCGCTTGCTTGCTGTTCATCCATGGTGGCCTGCTTGGATTTCGTTGCGCCATTCCCGTTGCCGCTCTGCTGGCTTCCGCAAGCCGTGATGGCGACTGCCGCACACAACAACGCAATGACTGACACGATTCGGTTCGGTTTCACGCGGTTCCTCCGGTTGCGATCTTTGCCATATTTTTCAGTGAATCCCCTTCCCAGTACTGAGAATGGGCAGGCATGAGATTCCAATCCCAACCCGGAAGATGTCCATTGCCAACCTTGAAGGTGCGTCCACCAAATTCATCAGATGTCGGGTCAGCCCCGTACATGGCCGAGTGGTCGTCAAAGAGGTGCCGGTATGCGTTTGGGTTCAGTGGCGCCAGCGGACCTGCCTCCGGTGGGGCCATGTTGACCAGGTCGTTCTGAGCAGTCGCCGACCAGACGTGATCCACGGGAATGTGCAGTTCCTTGGCGTGATTGACCCCAGTACCCGGACTTCCGACCAGGATCGCGTTGTCCACCGGCAGATCCGGGTGGTCACGCATCGTCTCGCCGGCCACGAGAGAGCCGTAGCTGTGCCCCAGGAGGGTGGAATTCGCGTGCCCCCCATGATGGGTTGTATCAAGGCCAGCCAGAAAGTTGCTGAGCGGCGCGCGTGCATTGTCGGCCCAGTGGGTGTCGTAAGTCGCATCGGGCACGAGACTCTGCGGGGCATCATAACCAAGCCACATTATCGAAGCCGTCGAATGCGTGGGATCCGTGATGCTTGCTTGGTCTTGAAGCACCTCAGCTCTTGAAATGAGACCATCGACGCCGTTCAGGTTCGAGCCAGTCCCCGGCACGTATGTCACCACATTATCGGCCGTGTCCGGATTTCCGATGGACACGACAGCATGCCCGAGATTCTTGTTGTCGAATCCGAGCAGATAAGGTCGAGTGCTCTCGTCTCCGACGAAGTCGTCGTAACGGTTCTGGATCGCATCCATGCCGTCGATCCGCCCCTGCAACTCCTTCCGCTTGGCTTCCCATTTCTGCCATGCTGCTTCGCTTTCAGGGGTCCTTACCGGGACGTCCACCTCTCCACCCGTGTTGGGGTTGAGCTGGTGCATGGTCTGAAAGCGGGCGGGCTCCTTCGCCATCCAGGCGTCCAGGTCGACCTGAGCGGAGCCGCGAGCCTCGGCAAGCACGGTACGGTTCGCCTCATCACGCACAGTGGTGGGAAGGCCGTCCATCCACCCGACCGAGTCAGGGTGGACAGCCACGTAGTCAGCCCGCTGCTGGTCGGTAAGGCTCTTCCACCACTGCGCGTTCTCCTTGGGAGTTCCGTGCTTGGGGGGCTCCTTGATCGAATGCAGGTAGTCCTCGGCTCCCTCGAGAACACCGGCGGTGTCCTTCTTGACGTCCACCCAGTCCTGGTCGGAGACGGTCAGGTCATCGTCGGCCTTCAGCGCCCGCAGCTTCGGCGCCCACTTCTCGTCGGCCGCCGTAGCCTCCTTGAGGGCGTCGGCGATGCGGTCGGCGTACTCCTGGGCGTACCGAGCGTTCGGATTGGGGTTGAATCTGGCTGCCTGTCGGCCGATCGCATCTGCGGCAGGGTCCCCGATCAGGGCGGTCACGGTACCGCCTTCCGGGATTTTGCCGTCGGTCTTCTCGCCGGCCGAAGGGTAACTGACCGAGCCGTCGGAGTTCACAGTGAAGTTCTTGGCGCGCGCGTCCTCGACGGCGGCGTCCAGCTTCCTCTTGGCCGCCTCCATGTCGTAGGCGAACCCGTCGAGCGCCGTACTGATCAGGCCGCATTCGGCCTGCGTGTAATGGAAGTTCTTCGCCAACTCCTGTAACTGGCCCTCAGCCGCGGTCGCCGCCTCACCCTCGTTGGCCGATTTCATGGCGCCGATGATCTGCATGTCGATACGGTCCTTGGCCGTGCTGGCCATGTCGCTCACCGCGCGGAACCCGTTCGCCGCATCCGAGTACTCGGACGGCTTCAAAGCCGTCAGCGTCTTGTAGTCCATGAGATCCGATCACCGGCCCCTGGACTGACCGCCGACCGCTGGCGTGTCCTTGTACTCGGTCTTCAGCTTCGCGATCTCGGCACTGATGGCCTCGTCCGTCCTGAGTTGGTCGTTGCCCACCTTCTCCAGCAGGCCGGACAGCTTCTCGCAGCGCCCGCTCACGTTCCCGACGTAGCGCTCCCAGGACGTGTGGACCTCCCGCTGGGCAGCGGCGGTCAGGCACCCAGAATCCTTGCCGAGGCTCTTCTGGCCATCCTCCAGCTTCGCCAGCGCCTTGCTGCTGTTGTCCCGCAGGTCGCCGACGTCGGCACCCGTCTTGGACCAGGCGGCCTTGTCAGACCTGAGTTTGCCGGGTACGCCGCTTCCTCCACCCACCGGGTCAGCCAAGTGGTCGATCTGCATCCGATCGGTGCTCCGCTCCGCTGCGGCGGCCTTGAGCTGTTCCCACTCGTCCCACGCCATGCGCGCTTCTCCCCGTGTCTCGTTGTACGCCGCCGATTTGTGGTGAACGTCCGACCGCAACGCTGTGGTGGTCGAGAAGCACAGTAGTAACGCTGCGTCGAGTGCCCCATCCGTATCGGCCACCAGCCCGTCTGAGTATGCGTACTCAGTCAGCACCCGGCCCTCGATCGGACGGGGGGACGTTGTCCGGTGGGACCGGGGGCGCGTACGACGACGGCGTGAACCCGCGGGCGGCGTAGTGCGCTTGGCCCGAGGCGGGCGCCGTCATTGGGAGCGGCGCTGGGGTTGTCCGACGCTTCCGGACGGCGATGGCAGCCGCGATCGCCACTCCGAGAAGTGTGACAGCACCGACGCCCAGCGTGATCCAGTGGTTGCCGGTGCTCTCGGACGCTGCCACTGCCGCAGGCGAGTTGCCACCCTTTGCCTGAGCATCGGAGCCTTCGGCGCCCGAACCTTCCGGTGAAGCCGACTGAGATGTCGCTGCTTTGAAGTCCGGAAGCGGGTACAAATTCGCAGGGCCGGGGTCGCCGGGGTTCTGCAGGGCGATGCGAGGGCGGACGATGCCGTAGCCGATGGAGGCGTTGCGCTTGGCGCCGTTGGTGGGGGCGCCGATGGTGTTTAGCATGACGCGGAGGACCTGGTTGTTGGTCCAAGTCGGGTGCTTGGACCAGATCAGGGCGGCGCTTGCCGAGGCGAGGGCGGTGGCGTCGCTTGTCCCATGGGTTTCGCACAGCCCCGTCTTGCTCCCGCAGGCGTGAACCATGTCCTCGCCCGGTGCTGCCATGTCCACCTGGGGCCCGGTCTCGGACTCGGCGGTCCTGTGGAGATCCTTGCCCACGGCCGCGACACCGACGACGCCCGGCGTGGCGGCCGGGTACATGACCTCGTTGGCCCCGCGTCCGTCATTCCCGACCCCGGCGAAGATCAACGATCCCTTTTCGAAGGCGTATGTGACCGCCGCAGTCAGCTGCGGTGAGCCCTCCGGCGCGGCCTGGGAGATGTTGATGACCTTGGCGTGCTCATCGGCGGCGTATCGGATCGCTTGTGCGACAGCCTCGTTGAAGCGTTTGTCTCCCTCGGCCTGGTTGGCTGCTGAATTTCCCTTGGGCAGGCGGATGGGGAGGATTTTGACGCCAGGGGCGAGTCCGAAGGCGCCGTTTCCGCCGCCGTATGCGCCGGTTCCCGCGATCAGGCCGGCCATGCCGGTGCCGTGACCTTCGTAATCGGTGTGCTCGTCTCCTGGCTGTTCCGGGGCGAGGTCCTTGCCCTTGAGTACCTGGCCCTTCAGGTCGGGATTCGTGGGATCAACGCCGGTGTCGATCACGGCGACCGTTACGCCCTTGCCGGTGCTGGTCTGCCACATCTGCTCGGCCTTCATGGCGTCGAGGAACCACTGTTCCCTGCGCGTCGACTCCGCTTGCGACGGTGCTGCGGCGGCGCCCACAAACAGCAATCCCAGGGCCGCCGATACGGCAGCCTGACGGTGCCGGTGACGCACTTCGCTGGTGAGCATGTATATCCCTCTACCTGTTACTGACCTGTCAGTCGACCACGGACGGCACGTCGCGACGGTCCTTCTGCCGTTGTGCTTCGTCCTCGCTTCCGGTGCCGTTGTTGCGTTTGCTCCGTCTTGGGTCTTCTCGTCGGGCGCCTGCCGCCTGACGAGCTTGCGGCGTGCCGCCGCTACTCGCACCGGCGGCTCGCGTAGCGGCGGCAGGCGTTCCGCCTGAGATTCCGCCTCGCTCCACAGCGCCACTTGCCGGGGAAGCCGTACGAGCACCCGAACGCCCCGGCTGCAGCGTGTTGGCGCCGACCACACCCCTGTTCGGCACGGGGACACGGCCGCCTGAGCCTGTTGCTTGGCGCCCTGCAACCTGCCCCGAAGATCGAGCGCCTGCGGCAGGCCCCACCTGACCACTAGCGGTCGGTCCCTCGGCGCCCACGACCGTCCCCCTGGGGATGGCACCCGGCGAGTTGCCCGCAGGGGAGGGAAGCGGTCGGCCGCCGATGACGCCGCGGCTACCGCTCGGCACACGGCCTGGAGCGGACGTCACTGCTCCCTGCTCAGGCAGAGCCGGGGTCCGGCCTCCGAGTCCGGGCACGGTCGGAGTCCGGCCTCCGAGCTCAGGCGGGGCCGGAGTCCGGCCTCCGATTGGGTGCCGCGGGCCGGTTGGCTCCGAGAACGCGCCGGGGCTCAACCGGCCCGATGGCATTTTTGGGCTCAACGGGCCCGAGGGCAGGCTCGGACTGCTAGCGAACGGCGATGGAGGCGTCCCCGTCGCCGGCGTGGCCGGTGGGGCGACAGCATTTGCATGGCTTGCGCTCGGAAGACCGCCCGTGATGTTCGGCGTGTGCTGCACTTGCGGCAGCGAGGTGACGGAGTCAATCCCCATCCGAGTGGGGTGCTCCACCTCCACCGGCACGGCGTGCTCCACCGGCACGACGTGCGCAGGTGGTGCCCCAACGGGGGACTTTCGCTCGCCGCCGGGGGCGGGAACACCAGCAGGACTCTCCCGGCCTTGCGTCACGTGTACGGCGGCGGTGCCATCAAGGGATGAGGCGGCTCCCGGAGCGGAATCGCCGGGGCGAGCCTTGGCTCCACCACCGTCAATCGACTGAGTTCCTCCCGGCACAATCGCCTTCGGCGGTGGCGGAAACTTCGGCCGCTCCAGCCTGTTCATCTGCGTGGCCGACCACTCGTAGGTCTGCCCCAGCTTCCGCATCTGCGCCGCCGCCTCCAGGCGGACCTTCTCCTTGTGCGCTGCCAGCTCGCTCTTGGACTTGGTGTTGACCGCCGCTGCGTCCGGGTCGTTGTGTGCTGCCTTCGCCGCGTCCAGGTTCGCCTGCGCGCCCTTGGTGTCGCGCGGAATGGATGTCTGCGCCTCCGCGATCGCTGCGGAAGCCTCCCTCAGCCACTTCCCAGCGCCTTCACTGAAGTCACCTAACCGCAAGGTGGAGTTGGCGAGGTCGGCAGACCAGGTGCGGAACGCGTGCGCGCCCTCGCCCTTCCATTCCACCCACTGCGGGCGGACCTTGAGCTCCTCGGCGATCTTGCGGATCTCCGCGGCGGCCGCGGTGAGTCGGTCCGCGGCGGCCTGGACCGTGCCGGCGTCGGCCTGGTCGAGCCACTCCAGCATCTGCTCGTGGCTCATGTCCTCGAAGGACGTACCGCTCCCGGATCCTTTGCGAGGCATCAGAACTCCCCCGTTCCCGTCCGTTCCCCCAGCTCCATCAGATCGAACCGCCCGCGTCGCCACCCGTCGGCGCCGGCGTCGACGGCTGCCCCGCCTGCGTCCCGTTCCCGCCGCGGTGACCCTTGCTCGGCCTCTCGGGGTCGTAACCGTCGCCGTAGTACTTCGTCGTCTCCGCGCTGATCGCCGCCATGCGGTCGCGGACGTCCAGGTCGACGTTCTGGTAGCCCTTGTGCGAGGCCATGACAGCGATGTTCATGCCCTCCATGGAGTCTGACAGCAGCTTCGACAGCGTCTCCAGCTCGCTGATCACCGTCTCGTACGTGCTGAACAGCCCGGCCGCCTCCGCCCACGCACCGGCCCCGCCCCCGAACTGATGGCGTGCGAGCTGCTCCTGCCCAATCTTGCCCGGACCCGCCTGCGAGCCCTTCAGGTCGTGGATCAGGGCGTCGACGCGCTTCTGGAAGGTGGTGAAGGACGACAGTTCCGTGGTCACGTCGGAGACGGCTTCGCGTGCCACGTCGAACAGGCCGGACACCCACGACGACGTGCCCGACGTCGACCCGACATCGCTCGGAAGCACAACACCCTCCCCGTATCGTCAGAACAACCGACCGTTCACATCCGCACCAGCAACTTTAGCTACCAGCAGTGACAGATCGAAGTCGGGCTGTAGCAGCGAGCGACCGAGAAAAGACCATCCATGCGGGGCCGCTCCGCCGGCAACCACGAGTTCCAGGGACTCGTCAGGCATGCCACCACCCAACACCCCGGCGTGATGAAGCGCATGAGCACTTGTACTCAGATGCGGGAGCGCGGCAGTTCTGAATGGCCGATACCCGACACTGGGTGGCGCAGAGGTGACCTTGACCAGCTCCGTTACGGCTGGTCCGCTTACTACCGATGTGGCGTCGAGATCAGCGCGATCCGGGGGTGTGTACGTGATCTGGGTGCACCTGTATGTGCCGTGCCGACCAACTCGCGGCTCACTCCGCACCGCGACACGAAGGGTGCCCGGGTCAGGAGCCCCACGGGATCGGGATACACCGCCGAGACGCTGTTCGCACAACGAGACAGCGGAGCTGCCGGCATGAGGATGCGGCGCGGCGCTCGCCGTCGTCGCCGGTGGCGGCGCCATCACCACGATGCTCGTGGGTCTGGTGACGAACGCGGTGTCGGCGCAGTCTCACTGGCCGTCCTGGTGGGGGTGGCTGCAAAAGCATCCCTGGCTGTCGTTCGTCCTCCTGGGGGTGATCGCGGCCGCGCTGGCGGCGGTCCTCTCGCCGGCCCTCGCATCAGGACCCTGAGCCAGTGGTCCGAACGGACGATGGATCGGGCCCGCCCGGCGCCGCCCTGGTGCTGCGGTCGCTGCCTCGCGACACCTCGGCGTTCACCAACCGGTCGGCCGAGCTGGAGTCGCTGGTCCTGTCGGTCCGTGCCGCGCAGGAGGCCGGCGAAGGTCTGCCGGTCCATGTGATCGACGGGATGCCGGGCGTCGGGAAGACCGCCTTCGCCGTGCACGTGGGGCACTCCTCTCGGAGCGGTTCCCGGACGGACAGCTTTTCGTGAACCTCAACGGGCACACTCCCGGACGCAGCCCCGTGCAGGCCACCGAGGCTCTAGCCTCGCTGCTCGCCGCCGCCGGTGTGCCGACGCAACAGATCCCCGTCGGTGACGACGTCGGAGCAGTCACAGATGCCCGGGCGGCCATGTGGCGCAGCCAGCTCGCGGGGAAGAAGGCGCTGCTCATTCTCGACAACGCGGGCAGCTACCGGCAGCTGGAACCGTTGCTCCCCGGCGGGGACGAATGCCTGGGGGGAGGGGGCGGGCGTCCGACTAGTCCGTCTCCCGACCGGTTCACCCGCCGCGCGGAGCCCGCTGCGCGGAGCCCGGCGTGTCGTGCCTCAGTGCGCTGCCACTGGGCTGAACCGGGAAGCCAGGTGGAGGTCCGACTCGATGCGGTCGGCGGTCGTGCGGAGGGCGGGGAGGACGTCGTGGACGCAGTCCTCCAGGGTGCGACGGGCCGCGTGTGTGGCCACGTTCAGCGCGGCGACCGCCCGGCCGGCGCGGTCCCGTACCGGTACGGCGACGGACCGCAGGCCCGACTCCAGCTCCTCGTCGGCCAGGGCGTATCCCCGGGCGCGGACCTCGGCCAGGGCCGGGGGGAGGGGGGAGGCGGTGTCCGCGAGGAGGACGCGGCCGAGGGAGGTCGCGGCGGCGGGCAGGCGCGCGCCGACCGTGATGTGGACCGTGAGGACCCGGCTCGCGCCCGCGCCGGCCGTGTACTGGATCTCCGTGCCGTCGGAGGTCAGCACGGCCAGTGCCGTCGGCTCGTGCAACCGGTCCGCGAGCGCCCGGAGATGAGGTTCGGCCAGGCGGGGGAGTGTGGTGCGGGACAGCGGCGGATAGCCGAGGTCCAGGACCCGGGGGGTGAGGGCGAAGGTGCGGTCGGGGCGGGCGTGCACCAGGCCGAGGTGTTCGTGGGTGAGCAGCGCGCGGCGCGCCGTGGCCCGGGCCAGCCCGGTCGCCCGTGCCACCTCGCTCAGGGACAGCGCGGCGCGGCCCTCACCGAAGGCGGTCGGCACGGTCAGGCCGCGTGCCAGGGACTCCACGAAGTCCCGGCCCAGCCGGTGCTTGGACGCCGTCGTCCAGGACGCCAGGCCCGCGGGGGCGGGGCCCGGCGTGGGCGGTGGTGCCGTGCGCAGGTCGGTCTCCATCGCCGCCACCGCCGTACGAAGGCGGGGCAGGAGGCTGGTGCGCAGGTCGGTCGCGGAGCGCCGGCTGGTGTGGCTGACCACGCTCGCCACGCAGGCCAGGCGGCCGGAGTCCGGGTGCCGTACGGGTACGGAGACCGCGACCAGGCCCGGTTCGATCAGCTGGTCGTCCACCGCCCAGCCGTCCCGGCGCGCCCGCTCCACCCGGTGGGCGAAGGCGGAGTCGTCGGTGGGGGCCTGGCGGGGCGGTACGGCGGGGAAGGCCGCGTCCGTCGGGTCCGCCGCGCGGCGGGCGCGCCAGCGGTTCCAGTCCGGCTTGGTCCACTCGGTCGCGAACAGCGGCCCCGGCGCGGTGCGTTCGGCCGGGAGCAGGTCGCCGATGCGGAAGCTCACGGACATCGCGCGGCGGCGGGTCGCCTGGTGGATGAAGCGGATGCCGTCGAGGTCGGCGACCGCGAGCGACACGGATTCATCGAGCTCGTCGGCGAGGGCGTCGGCGCGGGCGCCGAGCAGCGCGGGCAGGCGGAGGGCGGCCAGGTAGGCGTTGCCCAGCTCCATCACGCCGGGGGCCAGGACGACGTCCCGGCCGTCGAGGCGGACGTAGTCCATGCGGGAGAGGGTCGCGGTGATGCGGTCGACCGTGGAGCGGGCGAGGCCGGTGGCCCGTTCCAGCGCGCTCGGGCTCAGTGTGCCGCCCGCCTCGGTGAGCCGCCGCAGCACGCCGACCCCGCGCAGCAACGGCCCGACCGCTTCCCCCGCTTCGGCGCGGGCGTCGGCATCCAGGGCGGTGTTCGCGGGCATCGGCTCTCCGGTACGGCGTACGGGCACGCCTACGGTAATCCCCGCACGGCGCTCCCCAGGCCCCGTGAGCCGGCCGCGACCGCCCGGGTCCACGCCCAGCTGCGGGCGGACCCCTACCGTCGCGTCACCCGCACCCGGTAGTTCCCGTCGTCGTCCGTGCCGACCACCTCGACGGTGATGCCGTGGCCCGGGTCCTTGAAGGTCTCGCCGGGGGAGTAGGGGGCGTCGGAGAGTTCCGCCTGGACGTTGGGGCTGCGGGTGCAGCCGCCGCTGCCCCGGTGGCTGTCGTACACCGTGACCGGGCCGCGTCCGGTGTCGATGGTGCCGTCCACCTTGTAGATCAGCACGCCGGGCTTGCACACCGCCTCGTCGTTGCCGCCCTGCACGCGGACCTCCAGCGCGTACGAGCTCTGTGCGCTGACGGGTACGAGGACCAGCTTTCCGCCGCCCGGCTTGTACAGCGGTGTCAGCTCGTACTCGACGCTGCTTTGGGTCGCCGCGCAGCCCACCTGGGTGCCGTCCAGCCAGCCCAGCTTCCACTTGTGCCAGCCGAGCAGGTCGTTGTTGGCCCCCCAGTCCTCGCTCATGATGTCCCAGTGCCCGACGGTGCCCCCGCCCTCCTGCGTGTACAGGTCGGGCAGGCCGAAGGTGTGCCCGTTCTCGTGCGGCAGCACCCGGTAGCCGGTGCGGGAGTAGGAGCCGGAGCCGTCGTCCTGGCGGGAGTAGATGAAGGACGCGTTGGCGACGGGGACGCCGTCGGCGACGGGGGCGTCGGTGTTGCCGGCGAAGGTCACGGACAGGACGGTGTCCAGGGCGGAGGGGCCGGCGTTCGGGGTGACCAGGACGTTGAGGATGTCGTACGAGCGGAAGTCCACCTTCGGGTCGGCCGTGGCCACGATGTCCTGCACCAGCTGCCGGTAGCCGGGGTCGAAGGGCGCGCCGCGCTGTATGCCGTACTCCTTGAAGGACTTGGGCATCCGCAGCCAGGTGGTGACCGGTGTCTCCGGCTGGTAGTCGAGGCGTCCGTAGGACGCGGTGCGGAACCACTCCTGGGTCTGCGGGAAGAAGTCGTGGAAGCGGTCCATGGCGCTGCCCTGGCCGGGTGCGTCGGAGAAGTCGACCATCAGGGTCAGGGCGCGGAGCGTGCCGGTGGAGTGGGCGTAGCCGTGCGGGGTAGGCAGGCCCTCGGTCATCTGTACGTCGACGGCGCCGTGCACGGTACAGGGGGCGGAGCGGGCCAGGCCGACGGGCCCGGCGGCGGTGGGCGCCGTCAGGTGCCCGGTCCCGGCCGAGGTGCTGACGGCGAGGGTCAGCGCGGCCACCACGGTGAGAGCGGACGCCCGGCGCATGCGTATGCGGCGGCGGGGGCGGGCGGCGCGTATGCGGGGACGGGGCGCCTTCGGCTGCATGCATGGGCCTTTCGCTCCACGGCAGCCGCTGGTCACCGGCTGCACCCTTGCGATCACCCTGTGTCTCGGGAGGGTGGTACGCGCGCTGGGCGAGACCGATCGTGGGAATGCGGGGACGCACGAGGGTGAATCCCGGCGGAATGTGAGTGTGGCTCAGGTCACAGGGATTCTTTTCGCGGGCGGGAAATATCCGGGGAGCGTTTCCCCGTTTAGCCCTGTGTCCGAGCGAAACGGGGACCGCCTCCCCGGATCGCCCACTCACTTCCGAGGAGTCCACCGTGCCGACCGCGACCACCCCCGTACCGCGCAAGGTGCCCCGGCCGCGCGCCGACGCCGTGCGCAACCGGGAGCGGATCGTGACCGCGGCCCGGGAGATGTTCGTCGAGCACGGCCCGGACGTGCCGCTCGACGAGATCGCCCGCCGGGCCGGCGTCGGCAACGCCACGGTGTACCGCAACTTCCCCGACCGTGAGGCCCTCGTCCGCGAGGTCGTCTGCTCCGTCATGGACCGTACGGCCGAGGCGGCCGAGGTGGCCCTCGCCGAGACCGGGGACGCCTTCGCCGCACTGGAGCGTTTCGTGCACGCCGCCGCCGACGAGCGGATCAGCGCGCTGTGCCCGATGATCTCCGGCAGCTTCAACCAGAACCACCGCGACCTGGAAGCCTCCCGCGAGCGCGTCGAACAGCTCGTGGAGGAGGTCATGGGCCGGGCCAGGGCGGCCGGGCAGCTGCGGGCGGACGTCGGCGTCGGCGATGTGATCATCGCCGTGGCCCAGCTGAGCCGGCCCCCGGCCGGCACGGACTGCCTGCACGGCGACCGTTTCGTCCACCGCCACCTTCAGCTGTTCCTCGACGGCCTGCGGGCGCCCGCCCGCTCCGCCCTGCCGGGCACGGCCGTGAGCATCAAGGAGCTGCGCGAGTGCTGACCGATTAGTTCGGCTCCCGACCCCAGTCCACCCATGGGCCGGGACGACCGGCGGCCCGGCCGTCACCGTCGACGAGCCACAACTTGACGTTCCGTTTTTTCACCCTACTCCCTCTTTTTTTCGCCCTACTCCCTCTTTTCTCGATCTTTCCCGCCCGTTTTCCGTCACGTTCCGTCACGAAGTCCCGAAGTGGGTACCCCCATGTCCGAAACAGCCCTCAAGGCTCGCGGCGCCGCCGCTCCGGCCGGCGACGCCAACCGCTGGAAAGCGCTCGTCTTCATCGCGCTCGCCCAGCTGATGGTCGTCCTCGACGCCACCATCGTGAACATCGCCCTGCCGCACGCCCAGACCGACCTCGGCATATCCGACGGCAACCGGCAGTGGGTCGTCACGGCCTACGCCCTCGCCTTCGGCGGTCTGCTGCTCTTCGGCGGCCGGATCGCCGACAAGTGGGGCCGCAAGCGCGCCTTCGTCACCGGCCTGGCCGGCTTCGCCCTGGCCTCCGCGCTCGGCGGTGCCGCCACCAGCGGCCCGATGATGTTCGGCGCCCGCGCCCTCCAGGGCGTCTTCGGCGCCCTGCTCGCCCCGGCCGCGCTGTCGCTGCTCGCGGTGATGTTCACCGACGCCAAGGAGCGCGCCAAGGCGTTCGGCATCTACGGCGCGATCGCCGGCGGCGGCGGTGCCGTCGGCCTGATCCTCGGCGGTTTCCTCACCCAGTACCTGAACTGGCGCTGGACCTTCTTCGTCAACATCCCGTTCGCCATCGTCGCCGCGGCCGGCGCCTACTTCGTCATCCGTGAGCCCGAGGGCGGCCGCAACCGCGCCCCGCTCGACATCCCCGGCGTGATCCTGTCCTCCCTCGGCCTGATCGCCCTGGTCTACGGCTTCACCCGGGCCGAGTCCGACGGCTGGGGCGACGCCCTGACCGTGTCGATGTTCGTCGCCTCCGCGGTGCTGCTGCTCGCCTTCGCGGTCGTCGAGTCCCGGGTCAAGGCGCCGCTGCTGCCGCTGCGCGTGGTGACCGACCGCAACCGCGGTGGCATCTACCTCTCGCTCGGCCTCGCGATCATCGGCATGTTCGGCCTGTTCCTCTTCCTGACGTACTACCTGCAGGTCGTGAAGGGCTACTCGCCGGTCAAGACGGGCTTCGCGTTCCTGCCGATGGTGGCCGGCATGATCACCGGCTCCACCCAGATCGGCACCCGGCTGATGACCCGGATCCCGGCCCGCTTCCTGATGGGCCCCGGCTTCCTGGTCGCCGCGCTCGGCATGCTGATCCTGACCCAGCTGAAGATCGACTCCTCGTACGGCACCCAGCTGCTGCCCGCGATGGTGCTGCTCGGCCTCGGCATGGGTACGGCGTTCATGCCGGCGATGTCCCTGGCCACCCAGGGTGTCGAGCCCCGGGACGCCGGTGTCGCCTCCGCGATGGTCAACACCTCGCAGCAGGTGGGCGGCGCGATCGGCACCGCCCTGCTGAACACCATCGCCGCCTCGGCGACCACCTCGTACGTCAAGGACCACATCGCCGGCGCCACCGCCCGGCCCCAGCAGCAGCTGGTGCAGCTCCAGGGCATGGTGCACGGCTACAGCACCGCGATCTGGTTCGCCGTCGGCATCCTGGCCGTGGCCGCCCTGATCGCCTTCACCTTCGTCAACGCCGGCCGTCCGGGCGGCACCGAGGTGATCGTCGGCGAGAGCGCGGGCGTGGAGGACGAGGTGCCGGTGCCGGTGGTGGCCCACTGACCGTGAGCCGTTAGCGGAGCCAGGGCAGGTCCGCACCCGCTTCGTCGGGCTGGAGGCCCTCGGCGACGATCTCCATGATCTCGCCGAGGGTCTTCTGCTGTTCCGGGCTGAGCCGGTCGAACATCGCCTGCCGTACGGCGGCCACGTGGCCGGGCGCGCTGCGCCGGAGGACCTCGGCGCCCTCGTCGGTGAGCACGGCGAACTGGCCGCGCTTGTCGGAGGGGCAGTCCTCGCGCCGTACCCAGCCGTTCTTCTCCAGCCGCGCGATCGCGTGCGACAGCCGGGAGCGGGTGATCTTGGCCCGCATCGCCAGCTCGGTCATCCGCAGCCGGCGGCGCGGGGACTCGGCGAGGCCGACGAGGAGGCCGTAGTAGATGTGCGGCATGCCCGCGTCGCGCTGCAGCTGCCGGTCGAGATGGTCCTCCAGCAGCGTGGTGGCGTGCAGATAGGCGCGCCAGACGCGCTGTTCCTCGTCGGTGAGCCAGCGGGGCTGGGCGGCGGGGTCGGGAGCCGGGTTCATGTGTCCCACTGTACGAGGCAGCTCCTTGAAACTTGAACAAGTGCGGCGTAGGGTTCGGGGTAGAACTTGAGAGTTAAAGCATCCGGATCCATGGAGCCGCCGCCGTGTCCACCGCCGCCCAGGAGAAGCCCGCCGCCGGGCCGGAGCGCATGCCGGCCCTGTACCTCAGCCACGGCGCCCCGCCGCTCGCCGACGACCCCGTCTGGCCCGGCCAGCTCGCCGCCTGGTCCGCCGGCCTGCCCCGGCCCAAGGCGATCCTCATGGTCTCCGCCCACTGGGAGGAGGCCCCGCTCGCCCTGGGCGCGGTGCGGACGGTCCCGCTCGTCTACGACTTCTGGGGCTTCCCCGAGCACTACTACCGGGTGCGGTACGACGCCCCCGGCGCCCCCGAGCTGGCCGAATCCGTGCGCAAGCTGCTGCGCACCCCAGGCACCCCCGTCCAGGACATCCCCGACCGCGGCCTCGACCACGGCGCCTACGTCCCGCTCGTCGAGATGTACCCCGCCGCGGACATCCCCGTCCTGCAGATCTCCATGCCCACCCTCGACCCGGTCCGCCTGATGGACATCGGCCGCAAGCTCGCGCCGCTGCGCGACGAGGGCATGCTGATCGTCGGCTCCGGCTTCTTCACCCACAACCTGGCCGCGCTGCGCCACGTCGGCAGCGGTGTGCCCGGCTGGTCCTCCGAGTTCGACGACTGGGGCCGGCGCGCCTTGGAGGCCCGCGACTGGGACGCCCTGCTCGACTTCCTGGACAAGGCCCCGGCCGGCCGCTACGCCCACCCGCGCACCGAGCACTTCGCCCCGCTCTTCGTCACCATGGGCGCGGCGGAGGCGGGCGGCGAGCTGGACGCGCAGAAGTCCGTGATCGACGGGTTCTGGATGGGAATGGCGAAGCGGTCGGTGCAGTTCGGCTGAGGCGGGGTCCGGGCCCGGTGGTCCGGGACCGCCGGAGCCCGGTGGGTCACAGCTCCTTCTCGTACCAGGCCACGTCCCAGTAGCGGCCGAACTTGCGGCCGACCTCGCGGTACGTGCCGACGTACCGGAAACCGAAGCGGGCGTGCAGCCGCTCGGAGGCCTCGTTGGGCTGGGCGATCCCGGCGTAGGCGCGGTGCACGTCCTCGTCGGCCAGCGCCTTGAAGAGGGCCTCGTAGAGGAGCGTGCCGATGCCGCGCCGGCCCGAGTCCGGGGCGAGGTACACCGAAACCTCCACGGACGTGACGTACGCGGGCTTCGGCCGGTAAGGGCTGGATGTGGCGTATCCCAGAATCTCCTGTGACTCCGCGTCCGTGGCAACCATCAGCCGGTGCGGGCCGTCTTCCGGGTGGGAGAGCAGCCAAGGGCGGCGCTCTTCCGGAGCGAAGATCGCGGTATCGAACGTGATGGCCGTCTCGCGTACGTAGTGGTTGTAGATCGCGGTGAGGGCGTTGAGGTCCCCCTCGACTCCCGGCCTGACCTGCACCTCTGTACGTTCCGTCGGCATCTCGCCTCCCATGTGGCGGAACAGGGTACTGCATGATCAGAAAAATAGGGGGGCGGGTTGGGAATTCTGTCCGGATTCCAGTCGTTGTCTCCCACGGATGCAGGGCACTCGGAGAGAGTCCCAGAGTCACTCCCCTCGGTGCCGAGCGTTCATCAGGACCACCCGCCAGCCCACCATCGCAAGGGAGCACGCATGGCAACCCGTGCCGTCGCCCGTCGTCAGTCCGCCACCGGCGAGACGGCCGACTCGGCAAGCAGTGTTCGCGCTCATGGCGGCGAGATCGCGGACCGCGACCTGGTCGGCATGTACCTCGACGAGATCGCGCGTACGCCGCTGCTCGACGCCGCAAAGGAGGTCGAGCTGTCCCAGACCATCGAGGCGGGTGTCTTCGCACAGCAGATTCTCGACGGTGAGGAGGAGTCGCCGTCGGACGCCTCACGCGAGGAGCTCGAAGCCCTGGTGGCCGCCGGTGAGCGGGCGAAGGACATCTTCATCCGTTCCAACCTCCGCCTCGTCGTCGCGGTGGCCCGGCGCTACCCGCGCAGCGGCCTGCCCCTGCTCGACCTGATCCAGGAGGGCAACGCCGGTCTGGTGCGCGCGGTTGAGAAGTTCGACTACCGCAAGGGCTTCAAGTTCTCGACGTACGCCACCTGGTGGATCCGTCAGGCCATCACCCGGTCCATCGCCGACCAGTCCCGCACCATCCGGCTCCCCGTCCACCTGGTGGAGGAGCTGGGCCGTATCCGCCGCGTGCAGCGCGAGTTCAACCGTGAGAACGGCCGCGACCCGGAGCCCGCGGAGATCGCCGCGGAGCTGGGCGCGACACCGGAGCGCGTCATCGACGTCCTGGACTGGGCCCGTGACCCGGTCTCGCTGAACATGTCCGTGGACGACGAGGGCGAGACCCAGTTCGGCGACCTGCTGGAGGACACCTCGGCGGTGAGCCCGGAGCAGTCGGTCCTCACCCTGCTGCGTAGCGAGGAACTGGACGACCTGATCGGCCGCCTGGACCAGCGCACGGCCTCCATCATCAAGATGCGCTACGGCATCGAGGACGGCCGCGAGCGCACCCTGACCGAGGTCGGCAAGGAGCACGGACTGACCCGCGAGCGCATCCGCCAGATCGAGAAGCACGCGCTGCTCGAACTGAAGAAGCTGGCCCGCCAGACCGGCTTCGACGCGGCGGCGTAACGGGGTTCGACGGGGGCGCCGGTGCCGGGTGCGGATCCTGTGAGGGACTCCGTGGGGTACGCGGGCGGCACGCGCCGCCCGCCCACCCACCACGGGCGCGGTGCGCCGCCGGATACGAACGTGGTGCCCAGCGGAGCCCGCTGACTCGGGCGTGCGGTCGTCACCGTCGGCCTGGAGCGCCTGCGCGTACGGCCTGCGGGGGTCTGTGGTGCTTGTGGGGTACGGCCCGCGGGGTATGTGGTGCTTGTGGGTACGGCCCGCGGGGGTATGTGGTGCTTGTGGGTACGGCCGCGGCGGTCTGTGGTGCTTGTGGAGTACGGCCCACGGGGGCTTGTGGAGTACGGCCCGCAGGGGCCTGTGGTGCTCGTGGGGTACCGCCTCCCGGGGCTTGTGGTGCCCGTGGGTGTATGCGTGCGGGGGCGTGTGTGATGCCTGTGGGCGTACGGTGCCTGGGGGAGCGCACGCCGGTGGCGGAAGACGGCGCAAACATGGCGTGGTCCCATCGCTTCAACTCCCAGGTCCGCGGGAAAAACTCCTGCGGGCCCCACATCAGCCAGGCCCGGGAACCGCACTCCCCCTGCACCACACGGATCGGCCGACCCCACACGCCCATTCGGCACGACCCACGCCACACAGCCAGGTCCCGACGCACATCCCCCCCGGCGCCGGGACCTTCCCGAGCCGGGTCTCGGCACCTATCCCCCCCAGGTGCCGGGGCCCGGCTTCATCTGTGTCCGCTGGGTCTGCGTGCCGCAGAGCCCCGGTTCGTCAACTGGATGGCGCCAACCCGGGGTTGAGAGCCTCATCGGTCAACTGTCCGGGGGCCGGATACAGGTTGCTATCAGGCCACGGCCGCAGGAGCCCGCAGCGTGCTCGCCGCCCAGTCGAGCCGGGGGCGAAGGCTCCGGTGCCGGCCGGCCGTTGACGAGGGCCGGCGGACGGCGGTGCCGGGACGGTGGCGCACCTGGAACGGCGGCCCACCCCGTACCTGAACCCCGGGGTGGACCGCCGGATGGCAGATTCTGCCACATGGACATAACCTGCCGGGATGAGCACCACCCCGCGTAGCACCTCCAGCACCGCCCACCAGCAGCTTTCCGCGTCCGCGCCGGTCTCGCTGACCGAGCGCCGGAAGGCCGAAACCCGGACGGAGATCGCCCGCGCCGCGGCCGCCCTGTTCGTCCGCCAGGGACTGAGGGCGACCCGCGCCGAGGACATCGCGCAGGCCGCGGGCATCGCACCGCGTACGTTCTACCGCTACTTCGCCACCAAGGAGGAAGCGGTCGCCCCCCTCTACGCGACGGGCGCCCAGCGTTGGGCGGAAGCCGTCCGCTCGGCCCCGGCCCACCTCACGGTCCCGGAGGCCCTGGAACACGCCGTCCAGCACACCCTCACTCCCGGCGTCGCCGTCTCGGCGGCGTCCTGGGAATGGGTCCGCACCCTGATCCGCCTGGCCGACACCAGCCCCGCCCTGCGCAAGGTCTGGGCCGAGGTGTGCCAGGAGTCGGACCAGACCCTGGCCGAGATCCTGGCGTCCCGGGTGACGCCGAAGGGGGGCGGGGAAGGCGGAGTTGCCAACAGTGGCGCCGAGGAGGCCGCGGCGGGCGGAGGTCATGAGGAGGGTGGAGGGTACGAGGGGCACGGCGACAACGTTGCCTCCCGGCCTGCGACCCCCGCACCGGTCACCCCGGACCTCCAGCCCGCTGCCCCGGGCCGCCGTCCGGTCACCCCGGACCTCCGCTTCGCCGCGGCCGTCGCCGGCGCCGCCGTCCGCGTGGCCGTGGAGTCCTGGGCAGCCACCTCCTCCCCACCCACGGGCCCGGAGGGCCCCGCTGCCCTGGCCCTGCGCCACCTCGCGTCCTTGCGTGGATTCGAGTGGGGCGCCACCCGGAGCTAGGGCGCCGGCCAGGGGGCCCTCACCGGGCCGCGGTGGCACGGCGGCACGCGGCGCGGGGCGCGGTGCCGGGACAGTACGGCGTGCGGGCGTGCGGGCGTGCGGGCGTGCGGGAGTGAGGGAGTGCGACGAGGCGACCGAGGCCAGGCCCGCCACAGACCGGCACGCCTCTCGAGCGGTCAGACGGGCCCGTCACCGCAGCGCCCCAGTCTCATCCCAGTCTCAGTCCCAGTCCCACTCCCACTCCCACCCTCCTCCCCATCCGCTCCCGCCCGACTCAGTCGGCGCCCCAACTCCCGCACACACGCGACCAGTTCACTGGGCTCCCGCACCGCGAACTCGTACCCCGTCATCGCCAGCCGCATCGCCAGCCACTCCACCGGATCCCCGGAGGTGCCGCGCAGCAGGCAACCGCCCTCGCCGTCGTCCTCCGGTACCCCGACCCACGCCGGCACCTTCACGGACACCTGCTCCGCCGGCGCGGCGAACCGCACCGCGAACTCGTACGTCTCCTGCCGCCGGTGGATGGACTGCCGCAGGTACTCGGCGGCGTTCCCCGTCGGCAACTCCCGCGGGGCGAACCGGGCCCCGGTGGCGAACGGCTGTCTCACCCGGTCCACCCGGAAGGTCCGCCAGTCGGCGCGATCGAGGTCGTAGGCGACGAGGTACCACCGCCGGCCGGTCGACACCAGCCGGTGCGGCTCGGTCAGCCGCCGCGACTCTCCGCCTTCCTTGTCGCGGTAGGAGAACCGCAGCCGCTCGTGCCCCGCCACCGTCGACGCCATCACGGTCAGTGTCTCCGGCGCGATACTCGCCCCGTCCCCGCTGGTCAGCGCCGTGGTCGCCGCCTGCAGCGTGGATACCCTGTGGCGCAGCCGGGCCGGCAGCACCTGCTCCAGCTTGGCCAGGGCCCGTACCGACGCCTCGTCGACGCCCTCCACCGCATGCCCGGCGCCGGCCCGCAGCCCCACCGCGATCGCCACGGCCTCCTCGTCGTCCAGGACCAGCGGCGGCATCGCCTTCCCCGCGACCAGCCGGTACCCGCCGTCAGCGCCCTTCGTGGCCTGCACCGGATAGCCCAGCTCCCGCAGCCGGTCGATGTCCCGCCACACCGTACGACGCGACACTCCGAGGCGCTCGGCGAGTTCCCCGCCGGGCCACTCGCGCGGGGTCTGGAGGAGCGAGAGCAGCTGCAGGAGCCGTGCCGGTGTGTCCGTCGTCATGCGTACGAGAATGCCGCAGAACTAGGACATGATCTGACCTACTGGGGTCCTACCTTCATTTCATGACCTACGGCGACGACAACACTCCCCCGTCACAGACGACTCGCACCCGGCCTCCCGCGGCCGCTGCCACGGCGCGCGCCGAACCGTCCCCGGACCGCGCTCGCTGGTTCGCGCTGGCGATCGTCATGACCGCCGCGTTCATGGACCTGGTCGACGTCACGATCGTCAACATCGCCATTCCGTCCATCCAGCGCAGCGCCGACGCCTCGGTCAGCCAGATCCAGTGGATCACCGCCGGCTATGCCCTGGCCTTCGCCGCCGGTCTGATCACCGGTGGTCGTCTCGGCGACATCCACGGCCGCAAGCGGCTGTTCCTGACCGGTGTCGGTGGCTTCACCCTCGCCTCCGCCCTGTGCGGTTTCGCCGCGAACCCGGAGATGCTGGTCGCCTCCCGTTTCCTGCAGGGCGGTATGGCGGCGATGATGGTGCCGCAGGTGCTGTCGATCGTGCACGCCACCTTCCCCGCCCACGAACGGGGCAAGGTGTTCGGTCTGTTCGGCGCGGTCGTCGGCCTGGGCGCGGTCTCCGGACCGCTGCTCGGCGCGCTGCTGACCGAGTGGAACCTGTTCGGCCTCGAATGGCGGCCCATCTTCCTCATCAACCTCCCCGTCGGCGTCCTGGCCTGGATCCTGGGCCGCCGCTTCATCACCGAATCGAAGGCCCCCAAGGCACTGAAGCTGGACCTCGTCGGTGTCGCCCTGGTCTCGCTGGGCCTGCTGATGCTGCTCTACCCGCTCACGCGCGGCCGCGAGCTGGGCTGGCCCCTGTGGGGGTACCTCTGCATGGCCGGCGCGCTCGTCGTCTTCGTGGCGCTGGTGTCGTACGAAAAACGGAAGGCGGCCCGGGACGGTTCCCCGCTCATCGAGCTGTCCCTCTTCCGGGTGAAGAGCTTCGCCGCGGGCATCGCCGTACAGACCGTCTTCGGTGTCGCGCTCGGCATCTTCTTCCTGGTCTGGACGCTGTACATGCAGATCGGGCTGGGCTGGAGTCCGCTGCGGGCCGGGCTGACCGGCGTGCCGTTCTCCCTCGCGGTGTCCACGGCGGCCGGGATGTCGGTGCAGCAGCTGGTCCCCCGGTTCGGGCGGAAGGTGCTCCAGGCTGGCGCGCTGATCATGGCGGCGGGCGTACTGCTCTATCTGTGGGAGGCGCACCGGTACGGCCTCGCCATCGCGTCCTGGCAGATGGCCCTGCCGCTGGTCGTGATGGGCGCCGGGATGGGACTGATCGTCGCCCCGCTGACCGACGCGGTGCTGTCCGAGGTGCCGCGCGAGCACGCCGGCTCCGCGTCCGGGCTGATCAACACGGTGCAGCAGATGGGCAACGCGCTGGGTCTGGGGCTCGTGTCGGTGGTGTTCTTCGGTGAGGTCGGCGACCGGTTGTCCCGGGCCGAGGTCGGCCCGGCCTTCGTGCACGCCTTCCAGCACGCGCTGTGGTGGGTCGCCGGGATCATGGGCGCGATCTTCGTCCTGATGTCCGCCCTCCCGAAGCGGCCGGCCCAGCATGGGGAGGGCGCGGCGGAAGAGGAGCAGCCGACGGCACAGAGGGAACCCGAACTGGTCCCCTGACCAGGCGCGACGAGGCCCGGCACCGATCAGGTGCCGGGCCTCGTCGCGTTGTCCGGGTGCGTTCCGAAGACCGCCGGGCGGGACGCGGAAGTCCGTTCATGCCCGATTGAAATCCGAACCTGTTTACTTTCCGGAAAGCCGAGCGTAGCCTCCCAGTGAAACCACACGTTCGGGCATCACTCGGAAGCGAACGGGCACCGAGCATCGAGGCGGAGGCCAACGACATGTACGCACCGGAACGGCAGCAGGAGATCCTCCGGCTCGCACGTGACGGCGGCCGGGTGGACGTGCTGTCGCTGGCAGAGGAGTTCCAGGTCACCGCGGAAACGATCCGCCGTGACCTGAAGGCCCTTGACCGCGCCGGCCTCGTCCGACGGGTGCACGGCGGTGCCATCCCCGTCGGCCGTCTCGACTTCGAACCCGACCTCACCGAACGCGAGTCGACCGCCGCCGACGAGAAGGACCGCATCGCCAAGGCCGCGATCGCCGAACTGCCGACCGAGGGCACGATGATCCTCGACGCCGGTACGACGGTCGCGCGGGTCGCCGCCGCGATCCCGCTGGAGGCCGCCCTCACCGTCGTCACGCACAGCCTGCCCATCGCCGCCCGCCTGGCCGACCACCCGGGCATCCAGCTCCATCTGGTCGGGGGGCGCGTACGGCACCGCACGCGCGCCGCCGTGGACGCCTGGGCGCTGCGCGCTTACGGCGAGATCCGCGCCGACGTGCTGTTCGTGGCCGCGAACGGCTTCTCCGCCGAGCACGGTCTGACCACCCCGGACCTCGCCGAGGCCGCGGTCAAGCGGGCCGCGGTCGCCGCCGCCCGCCGCGTGGTGCTGCTGGCCGACTCCTCCAAGCACGGCCAGGAACACTTCGCCCGCTTCGGTGACCTGAGCGACGTGGACCTGCTGATCACCGACAACGGCCTGAGCCCCGAAGACGCCGCCGTCATCGAGCGTGGCGGCACGGAAGTAGTGCGCACATGATCCTCACCGTCACCCCCAACCCCTCCCTCGACCGCACCTACGAGGTCCAGGCCCTCAAGCGCGGCGAGGTCATCCGGGCCGACACCGAGCGCATGGACCCCGGCGGCAAGGGCGTGAACGTCTCGCGCGCCGTCGCGGCCGCCGGCCGGCGCACGGTCGCCGTCCTGCCCCTGGGGGGTGCGCCGGGCGCACTCGTCGCCGACCTGCTCGACGCGCAGGGCATCGAGGTCGCGCCCGTCCCGATCACCGGATCCACCCGCTCCAACATCGCGCTCGCGGAGGCGGACGGGACACTGACGAAGATCAACGCCCCCGGCCCCGCACTGTCCCCGGCCGAACAGGAACTCCTCCTGGACACCGTCCGCGAACAGTCACGGGACGCCGACTGGATCGCGTGCTGCGGCAGCCTGCCCCGGGGGCTCGCGCCCTCGTGGTACGCCGACGTCGTCACGCGGGCGCACGCTGGGGGCGCGCACATCGCGCTGGACACCTCGGGGCCTGCGCTGCTGGAGGCGCTGCGCGCGCGGCCGGACGTGGTGAAGCCCAACGCCGAGGAACTCGCGGAAGCCGTCGGGCGCCCCCTGGCCACCGTGGGCGACGCGCTGAAGGCGGCCGAGGAGCTGCGCGGCATGGGCGCGCGCGCCGTCCTGGCGAGCCTGGGCGCTGACGGGCAGCTCCTGGTGGAGGACGCGGGCGCCTGGTTCGCCACCGCGCGCGTGGACACCGTCCGCAGCAACGTCGGCGCCGGCGACTCCTCCCTCGCCGGGTTCCTGATCGCCGGCGGCAGCGGCCCCGAGGCCCTCGCCTCCGCCGTCGCCCACGGCGCCGCAGCCGTCCAGCTCCCCGGCAGCGTCATGCCGACCCCCGCCGACCTGGACCCGGCGGCGGTGACCGTGACGGCCGAGATCCCCCTCGACCGCGAACTGACGGAGCCGGCGCCATGAACGCCCTGATCCGCCGCCGTACGACGGCCCCGACCCGGCCGTGGCGAGACTCCCCGTTGCTCACCACGGCCGCCACCCCCACTCCCACCGCCTCCCCCCACAGCACCCCCGTCCCCCTCCCCGCCCACCCCACTCCCCGGGCGATACGCGTGCATAGGAGCCCGCGATGAGCGACATGATCACCGCGGACCTGGTCGATCTCGACCTGTCCGCCGACACCAAGGACGCGGCGGCGCGTGCCCTGGCCGAGCGCATGGTGGCCAAGGGCCGGGTGACCGACCTGGACGGCTTCCTCGCCGACGTGGCCGCCCGCGAGGCCCAGATGCCGACCGGTCTCGACGGCGGCATCGGCATCCCGCACTGCCGCAGCGCCCACGTCACCGCGCCGACCCTCGCCTTCGGCCGCAGCGCCGCCGGCATCGACTTCGGTGCCGCCGACGGTCCGGCCGACCTGATCTTCCTGATCGCGGCACCCGCCGGCGCCGACGACGCCCACCTCACGATCCTCTCCTCCCTGGCCCGCCAGCTGATGAACACCGAGTTCACCTCGGCGCTGCGCGCGGTGACCGACGCGGAGACGGCGGCGGCGCTGATCCGCGGGGACGAGACGCCGAGCGCGACGCAGGCGCCGGCGGAGCCTTCGGATGAGGGTGCGGAGCCGGAGACGAGCGCGGGCGCAGGCGCCGGGGAGACAGGATCAGCCGCGGGCGCGAGTACCGCGGCGGGCGCCGCTGAGGGCGCCGTGGGCGCTGCGGGTGCCTCTGAAGACTCCGCTGCGGCGTCGGTGGCGGCCTCCGCCGGCGCCGCGGCGGACACCACGGCACAGACGCCGGGCCCCTCCGCCCCCGTCCGGGCGGCCTCCGCGGGCGCCGCCTCCGCCGCGGACTCCGGCGAGCGGCCCTTCCGTATCGTCGCCGTCACCTCCTGCCCGACCGGAATCGCGCACACGTACATGGCGGCCGAGTCCCTGGAGAACGCGGGACGTGACGCGGGCGTCGAACTCGCCGTCGAGACGCAGGGCTCGGCCGGCTTCACCCGGCTGGACCCGGCGGTGATCGCGGCGGCGGACGCCGTGATCTTCGCCCACGACGTTCCCGTACGCGACAAGGACCGCTTCGCCGGCAAGCCGACCGTCGACGTCGGAGTGAAGGCGGGCATCAACCGCCCCGCCGCACTCATCACCGAGGTGCGCGAGAAGGCGGCGCGCGGCGAGACGAGCGCGCCGGCGTCCGCGCCGGGCAGCACGCCGGTCGAGCGGGCGGGCGACTCCACCGAGGGATACGGCACCAAGCTCCGCAAGTGGCTGATGAGCGGCGTGAGCTACATGGTCCCGTTCGTGGCCGCGGGCGGTCTCCTCATCGCCCTGGGCTTCGCGATCGGCGGCTACAAGATCAACAAGGCGCCGTCGGTGATGGACCACTTCATGTGGACGCAGGCCGACAGCTGGGGCGCCCTGCTCTTCCAGATCGGCGGCGTGGCCTTCGGCTTCCTCGTCCCCGTCCTGGCCGGTTACATCGCCTACGGCATGGCCGACCGGCCCGGCCTCGTCCCCGGCTTCGTGGGCGGCGCGATCTCGCTGACCATCAACGCGGGCTTCCTCGGCGGCCTGGCGGCCGGTCTGATCGCCGGTGGCGTGGTGATCGCCGTCCAGAAGGTGCAGATCCCCAAGGCGTTGCGCGGCATCATGCCGGTGGTGGTGATACCGCTGATCTCCTCGGCGATCGTCGGCTTCCTGATGTTCGTCGTCATCGGCAAGCCCATCGCCTCCGCCCAGAAGGGCCTCACCGACTGGCTGAACGGTCTCACCGGCACCAACGCGATCCTGCTCGGCGCCCTGCTCGGCCTGATGATGTGCTTCGACCTGGGCGGCCCGGTCAACAAGGTCGCCTACACCTTCGCCACCGCCGGCATCGCGGTCTCGAACCCGAGCGACTCCGCGATGAAGATCATGGCCGCGGTGATGGCGGCCGGCATGGTCCCGCCGCTGGCGATGGCCCTGGCCACCACCGTCCGCGGCAGGCTCTTCACCCAGACCGAGCGTGAGAACGGCAAGGCCGCCTGGGTGCTGGGCGCCTCCTTCATCTCCGAGGGCGCGATCCCGTTCGCCGCGGCCGACCCGCTGCGTGTGATCCCGTCGTCGATGGTCGGCGGCGCGCTCACCGGCGCCCTGTCGATGGCCTTCGGCGCCACCCTGCGCGCCCCGCACGGCGGCATCTTCGTGGTCCCGCTGATCGGCAACCCGTTCCTGTACCTCATCGCCATCGCCGCCGGCGTCTGCGCCACCACGGCCCTGGTCGTCCTCCTCAAGGGCATGCGCAAGCAGAGCCCCGACAGCACGGTCACCGACCCCGCCGCAAACGCGGCCACCACGACGAAGGAGACCAAGCAGCCCGTGGCGGCCTGACCGGCGCACCACCTCACACCGCACCTTGTCCCTTTGGTTCGCTGTGAGTTGTTCACGGCACATGCGAGTTGCGTCACGGTCCGGGGCCAAAGTCCCGGACCGTGGTGTGTACTGGATCGCATGCCTGCGCATGTCACGAGTCTCCAGCTGGCCGGCCTGGCCGTCCTCACCCTGGCCGGCGTGGTCTGGGCGATCAGCGTCCTGCGCCTGCTGCGCCGCTTCCGCGCGGAGGCCGTCCGAGAGCTCCGGGTTCCCCGCCTTCCGGTCCTCCCGTCCCAGCCGCAGTCCGGTCCCCAGCGGGAGTCGGTGGAACTGACCCCGGCGGAACGGGACGCCTTCGCCGGGCTGGTGCGGCAGCTCGGCGGTCACTGACCGGCCAGGGGCCCACGCAGGCCGCCCACGCGCTACCCCTGTCGCGCCGCGCGCCGCTCCATGGCGTCCCGGGCCGCGTCCTGCGACATGTACACCTCGCACATGTGCCGCCCGTCGGGCGTCGCCGTGTGCTCGACCTCCCACAGGGAGACCTCGCTGCCGTCCGGCAGCAGGAACGCGTGCTCGTACAACGCGTAGCTCAGACCCACGCGTCCGGCCCGCCCGGGGCGCCCGAACGCCTGCGTGATCTCGTGCGCGGTCGCCGTCGCCAGCAGCGCCGCCGTCCTCGCGCCGGGCCGGTCCGGGTTCTCCGCGCGGCGCAGCAGCCGGCGCGCGTGGTCCGCCGAGTCGTCGGAGGCGAACACGTGCCGGGGCTCCGGGACCGCCCACAGCCGCATCAGTGCCGGCAGCTCGAACTCCGGCGTCTGCGGTGGCACCCCGAGCCGCGCCGACGCCGTCTGCAGCTCCTCCTCGTCGACGTACACCTCGTGCTCGCAGATGCCGCCCGGCGTGGGGTTGTGCGCGAGCTCCCACAGCGTGACCGCGGAGCCGTCGGCGAGCAGCCAGGTGTGCCGGTACGTCTCCCGGTGCAGCCCCGCGCTGTGGTACGCGGAGTGCAGCGAACTGTCGTGCGCCAGCGCGCTGTCGAGCTGCCGTATCACCTCGTCGGGCAGCTCGAACGAGTTCAGGGCGCGGCCGAGGAGTCGCGCGAGATGCTCCTCCGGAGACTCGGGCGACCCGGCTGGTTCGTACGCTGCCGTCTCGTACGGAACGCTCAAGACAACTCCCGGCGTTGCTGCATGTCACCTTGTGGGTGCATACCGTAGCCCCTCGGTCGGACATCATGTCCGGGAACCGAGAAAACGTACGCCGGGAAAACGCGCGGGCCGCGCGAAAAGTTCCCGCGCGGCCCCATGGAACGTCAAAACCCGCCGCTCAGACGGCACTTCCGGCGGTCCAGGCGCTCCACGGCATGTTCCAGCCGTTGAGTCCGTTGTCCGGGGCGACCGTCGAGTCGGGGGAGTTCTTCACGATCACCACGTCACCGATCAGCGAGTTGTCGAAGAACCACTTGGCCGGCGTGGCGCCCTGCCCACCCTGCACATCCGCCAGGCCGACGCAGCCGTGGCTGGTGCCCTCGCGGCCGAAGGGCGGGTTGCCCGTGTTGTACCAGTAGTTGCCGTGGATGAAGGTGCCGGAGTTCGTCAGGCGCATCGCGTGCGGGACGTCCGGGATGTTGTACGCGTTGCCGAGGCCGACCGTCCGGCTGTCCATGGGCGTCTGCGTGAACTTCTCGGAGATCACCATCTGCCCGTTGTACGTGGTGTGGTCCGGGCTGCCGGTGGAGATCGGGATGGTCTTGATCGTCCTGCCGTCCCGCACCACGGTCATGGTCTGCGTGGTGGCGTCGACCGTGGAGACCTGCGAGCGCCCGACGGTGAAGGAGACGGTCTTCTTCTGCACCCCGTAGACGCCCTTGGCGCCCTGGACCCCGTCCAGGGCGATCTTCATCGTGACCTTGGAGCCGGCCTTCCAGTACTCCTGCGGCCGGAAGTCCAGCCGCCGGTCCCCGAACCAGTGCCCGACCACCTGCTGACCACTACTGGAGTCGACCGTGATGTGCGACTGCACGGCCTTCTTGTCGGTGATCGACTTGTCGAACGTGAACGACACCGGCATGCCCGCCCCGACCGTGGTGCCGTCGTCCGGGGAGTAGGTGCCGACGAAACTGTTGGCCGACGTGACAGTGGTGAAGATGGACTTGGTCGCGGTGATGCGCCCGTCGGCGTCCTTCGCGGTCGCGTCTATCTCGTACTTCGTCCCGCGGTCCAGCTGGTCCTTCGGCTTCCAGCTGGTGCCGTCCGCCGACACCGTCCCCGCCACGGCCTTCTGCGTCCCGGCCACGGACATCGTCACCTCGGTCAGCCTGCCGCCGCTGACCTTCACCCCGGTCGCGTTGATGGACGCGCCGGTCGAACCGTCCTTGGCCGAGATCACGATCTGGGCCGCCGACGCCTTGGGGGAGTCCTTGCCGCCCTTGCCGTCGCTGGTGGCGTTGGCGCTGCCACCGCAAGCGGTCAGGGTGAGGGTGCCGATCACCAGGGCGGCACAGGCCCCCAGTACGCGCCGCGCTGCAATGTCCGGCGTTGTCACGGGCTGCTCCAGGTTCGTGTGATGTGCGTGTTCCGTTCCGGTGCGTGGAGAAAGAGGGCACTGGCGGCCGGGAAGGTTCCCCCCGTTCCCCGTGAACGCCATCACGTGACAGAACCGCGACAATTCAAGCCCCGAGGGGCCGTCCGGCCCCGGTTTCTCACCACGTCACGTTCCCAACGGGCCGTGGAGCTACCGGCGTTGACCGCCATGCGCACCAAGAGCACGCGGGTGAGGGCGTCACCCACCCCCGCCCGCCTAGCGCGCCCCGTACAACTCCCCGTACGACGGCCACGTCCCGCCCGGCCCGTCGACCGACTCGGCGGCGCGCACGCCCCGCACGATCGCGCGCGTCACCACGTCCGCTCCGGCGGCGAGGAGGGCGTTGAGCTCCAACGGGTGCTCGGCGAGCGGGCGCGCGCCGGTCGCCAGCGCGAACACCGTGTCGCCGTCGTTCATGAGGTGCACCGGACGTACGGCGCGTGCGATCCCGTCGTGCGCCGTGCCCGCCACCTTCTGCGCCTGCGCCTTGGAGAGGTTCGCGTCGGTCGCGACCACCGCCAGCGTCGTGTTGAGCGGAGGCGGCGCGTTGTGCGCGGCGCTCTCGTCGAGACGCCGGCGCGCGGCCTCGTGCACGTGCTCCGCGGGACACTCCACCCGCCCCTGCGACAACTCCCCGTACAGCGCCCCCGTCCCGGGCTCGATCACCGACCCCGCGGCGTTCACGACCACCAGCGCGGCCACGGTGATCCCCGAGTCCAGCACCGTGCTCGCGGTGCCCACCCCGCCCTTGATCCGGCCCGCCACGGCACCCGTGCCGGCTCCGACACACCCCTGCGCCACCCGGGCGCCCGGCGCACTCGCCGCGGCGGCCTCCACCGCGGCGCGTCCGGTCGCGGCGTCCGGCCGCGCCCGGAAGTCCCCGCCGCGCCCCAGGTCGAAGACGCACGCGGCGGGCACGACCGGCACGACGTGCGCCGGGTCCGGGCCCACCCGTACTCCGCGCCGCCGCTCCTCCAGCCAGGCCATCACGCCGGACGCCGCGTCGAGCCCGTACGCGCTGCCACCGGTCAGCACTACGGCGTCGACCCGGTGCACCACGTTGCGCGGGTCGAGCGCGTCGGTCTCCTTGGTGCCGGGGCCGCCGCCGCGTACGTCCACGCCGGCGACGGCGCCGCCTTCCGGGGCGAGGACGACCGTCGTACCGGTGAGCCAGCCGTCCCCGCTGCGGGCGGTGTGCCCCACGCGCAGCCCTGCCACGTCCGTGATCGCGTCAACAGTCATGGGCGCCAGTCTCGCCTGCCGGGGCGCGCGGGAGGGCTCAGCCGGCCGGAGCGGTGGCGCCCGCCGCCCGCTCCCGGTGGACCATGCGCGCCGTCAGCATCACACCGGTCGCCACCGCGGCCGAGCACACGAACCCCGCCGCGAGCACCGCCCAGTCGCCCAGGAAGCTGCAGCAGATCACCAGCAGTGCCGTGACCGGCAGCACCAGCTGCTGGGCGATGCCGACCTTGAAGTGCCGCGAGTGCAGCAGCCAGACGGTCAGCAGGTACAGCGCCGTCGGCAGCGTCACGGCCGCCGACGCGGACAGGGTGGAGATGTGCGTCTTGCCGACCGCGTGCTCCACGGCCACCTCCAGGCCCGCGCCGATCGCCGCGGCGGAGGCGAAGATCAGGTAGTGGCCGTAACCCCAGAGGAAGGCCTGTCCGTTGGCGCGCAGGTGGCCGTGGATGGGCACCACGAAGTAGATCCACCACGCGGAGAAGACGATCAGCAGCCCGCCCGCCGCGATCGGCAGCAGCTCGCCCAGGGCGCCGTGCTCGTCCACGGCCGACTTCACGGCGACGGTCGCCGCGGCGACCGTCTCGCCGAGCACGATGATGGTGAACAGCCCGTACCGCTCGGCGATGTGGTGCGGATGCCAGGAGGTCTCGTAGCCCCTCTCCGCGTACAGCGGTACGCACATCTCCGCGAGCGCCATCACGAGGAAGACCCACGGCCGCGCCGGCCCGGGCAGCAGTACCAGTCCGAGCCAGCCCACCTGGCACAGCAGCACGCCGCACACGTAGCGCACCGCCGTGGTTCTCTCGGCGCCCTCGGCCGATCTCGCGGCTCTCAGCCACTGCGCGACCATCGCCAGCCGCATGATCACGTAGCCGATCCAGACCACCAGGTAGTCGTGCTGCTGGAAGGCCCGGGAAATGCCGGCGGCCAGCACGAGGACGCCGGCGACCTGCACCAGGGTGACGACCCGGTAGAGCGCGTCGTCGTTGTCGTACGCCGAGGCGAACCAGGTGAAGTTCATCCACGCCCACCAGATGGCGAAGAACTGCATGGCGTAGTTGAGGATTCCGTTGCCCGCGTGCCCCTCCGCGACGGCGTGCACCAGTTCCACGCCCGCCTGCGCGATCGCCACGACGAAGCACAGGTCGAAGAAGAGCTCAAGCGGGGAGGAGACCCGGTGCGCCTCGTCGCGCCCGCGCGCGGTGAGCCGTCGCAGGGGACCGGAGGGCCGTGGTGCGCCCGAGGAGGCGGGTGCCGGAGGGGAACTCGACGTCATGCCTCCCAGGACAGCAGAAATCCTGCCCGAAATCTTGTGCACCGATTCACAAAGACGCGGCGGTTCGAAGTCCTCCACAAACCCCAGGTCAGATGGCACGTCTCGGCCACCGACCGGCCGGCGCCGGGCCTTGGGGGCAGGGCCCCGGGAGGGCTGGGCGAGGGTGCCGGGACCGTACCCTTGAGCCATGAGCACCGCCCCCGAATCCGAGCCCCGCGCCCCGAAGCCCGCGCTGGTCTTCGACGACCCGCTGGACCAGCAGTCCTCGGACGACACCGACCGCGGATGGGGCGAGCGCACGGACGGCGACAGCGCCGCCGACCTGAAGCGCTTCCTCGACGAGAAGCCGCCCCACCACCTGTGAGCCGTCCGCGGCGGCCCTATCGCTCGTCGTGCCCCGATCCACGCTGCGCGACCAGCGCGTCGCGGATCTCCTTGAGCACCTCCAGCTCGGTCACGTCGATGACCTCCTTGGTGCCCTCCCGCGCCGCCTTGCGGGCCGCCTGCCGGGCCAGGTACTTCGACATCGGCAGGATCATCAGGAAGTACACGACCGCCGCGGTGATCACGAACGTCAGCGTGGCGCCGAGGACAGAGCCCCACAGGATCGGTACACCGCTCTTGACCGTGCCGTCCGGGCTGACCGCGCACGGGTCCTTCAGACAGGAGCTGTAGTGGTCCAGGTTCTGTGTGCCGATCGCTCCGACCAGCGGGTTGATGACCCCCTTGACCACCGAGTTCACGATGTTCGTGAAGGCCGCGCCGATGACCACCGCGACTGCCAGATCGACGACGTTGCCGCGCATCAGGAAGGCCTTGAAGCCCTGCCAGACGCTCGGTTCCTTCTTCGCGCTCACCTCGGGGACTCTCCTCGTATGCACAGGGTGTGGAACGAAACGCTCCGCAACCTACGGCACCGGGTGGCCGTCGTGTCCAGTCCCGCCGCTTGATCGAGCGACTTGACGGCAAGCCGCCGGGAAGGTGTCCGAGCCGGTTCAGCACAGCGTCACCGCCAGCCGCGCCGTCGCGCTCGCGCCGACGAGCCGCGCCGCCGTGGCACGCGGCACCGACAGCACGACCAGCGCCCCGCTCTCGGCGCCGCCCTCCAACGGCTCGGGCACCCTGGTCACCCGCGCACCGCGCGCGAGCACCCGGGCGACACCCCCGGCCGACGGGTCCTCGGCGGCGATGACATCGACGCGGTCGCCGGGCCGCAGCAGCCTGACCGTGGCCGCGTCGGCGATCCGCACCGGCGCCGTCACCGCCTCCACGGCCGCGTGCCGGCGTACGGGCACCGTGACCGGGTGTCCGCGGGCCCGGTCCACGCCGTGCGGATCGGCCCCGGTGCGCGGTCCCGCGGCGACGAGCGCGGCCGCCGTCACCGCGAGGCCGGCCGCGACGGCCCGCCTCCGGTGCCGTACGAGCCGCTGCAGCTGATACCGCCCGCCGCGCACGCGCACCGGAGGGAACTCGGGGACCTCACCGGTCGCCGGGGCATCCGTGCCCAGTGGGCGCGGAAGCCGGAGGGGAGGCGGGAAAGGCGGAGCAGGTGAAGGCGGAGTGACGGACGGATTCAGGGACGGGGACAGAGGCACGGAGATCACCGCCTGCGACGAGGAATTCGGCTTGCGATGCCACGATGAGGCCTCGCGCCGAATTCCGCCGGAGCCGGTGGACCACGGGCGGAGTGTGGACAACCCGCCCACCCGAACGGGGAATTCCGGGTCTTCCCGCGAAGGCGTTACGGCAGCTCGAAGCCCGGATCCATGCCGCCGAGCGCGTTCGTGCACAGGCAGTCCCGGGCCCCCGTCTCCGGCAGTGCCGCCACCGCGTCGAAGAGCACGCCGCGCAGCCGGTCCACGTTGGCCGCGAACACCCGCAGCACTTCCTCGTGCGAGACGCCCTCACCGGTCTCGGCGCCGGCGTCCAGATCGGTGACCAGGGTCAGCGACGTGTAGCACAGCTCCAGCTCCCGGGCGAGGGCCGCCTCCGGGTGACCGGTCATGCCCACGACCGACCAGCCCTGCGCCCGGTGCCACAACGATTCCGCACGGGTGGAGAAGCGCGGCCCCTCGACCACGACCAGCGTGCCGCCGTCCACCGGCTCCCAGTCCCGGCCCCGGGCGGCCTTCAGCGCGACGGCCCGTCCGGTGGGGCAGTAGGGGTCCGCCATCGAGACGTGCACGACGTTCGGCACGGTTCCGTCGGGGCGCGGCAACCCGTCGAAGTACGTCTGCGCCCGGGACTTCGTACGGTCCGCGAACTGGTCCGGCACGAGCAGGGTGCCGGGGCCGTACTCCGGCTGCAGCCCGCCCACCGCGCAGGGCCCCAGCACCTGCCGGACGCCGACGGAGCGCAGCGCCCACAGGTTGGCGCGGTAGTTGATGCGATGCGGCGGCAGATGGTGGCCGCGACCGTGCCGGGGCAGGAAGGCGACCCGCCGGCCGGCGACGTCACCGAAGAAGAGGGAGTCACTGGGCGGCCCGTAGGGGGTCTCCACCTGGACCTCGGTCACGTCGTCGAGGAACGAGTAGAAGCCCGAGCCACCGATCACGCCGATCTCTGCGTTCGCCATGACCAGCACACTAGCGGGCGGTGCGACCGCGGTGGACCCGGTGCCCGGAAGCACCGAAGACCCTGCCGTCGCACGACGGCAGGGTCCGGGGAAGACAGGTCAGGCCGCGGAGCTGCTCGTGGAGCTCGACGAGGACGGCTTGGAGTCGGACGCCGAGGAGCCGGTCGACGACGTGCCCGAGGACGTGCTCGAGGACTTCGACGCCGGGCTGCTGCTCGACGAGGAGCCGCGGGAGTCGTTGCGGTAGAAGCCGGAGCCCTTGAAGACGATGCCGACCGCGGAGAACACCTTCTTCAGGCGGCCATCGCAGTTGGGGCACTCGGTCAGGGCGTCATCGGTGAACTTCTGCACCGCCTCAAGGCCCTCGCCGCACTCGGTGCACTGGTACTGGTAGGTCGGCACTGTCTTCCTCCTGGCACTCTTACTCGATGAGTGCTAACGACGATCCATACTGACGTATTCCGGGGGATCAGTCCACCGTCACCGGCACGCGGTGACCGACGCCACGTGCGACGGTGCGGTTCTGCCGCTGCGCGACCAGCCGCGAGCGCAGCGCCAGCAGGGTCGCCAGCGCGAGCACGGTGCCGGCCATCGGCACCAGGAACCCCGCGCCGTCCCACAGCCGGTCCTCCAGCTGCCCGGCGACGGTGACGGCGGCCGCCTGCCCGAGCGCGACGGCGCCGGTCAGCCAGGTGAAGGCCTCGGTACGGGCACCGGCCGGGACCAGGCCCTCGACCAGCGTGTAGCCCGTGATCAGCGCCGGCGCGATGCACATGCCGACCAGCAGACCGAGCCCGGCGAGCAGCGGCACCGAGTGCGCCGTCCACAGGGCGGAGGCGACGACGGCGAGAGCCGTGTAGCCGACGACCAGGCGGCGCTGGGGGGCGACCTTCCAGGCGATCGCGCCGCAGACGATGCCGGACAGCATGTTCCCGGCGGCGAAGACGCCGTACAGGACGCCGTTCAGGCCGGGCTCGCCGATCGACTCGGTGAACGCGGCCAGCGACACCTGCATGCCGCCGAAGACGGACCCGATGCCCAGGAAGGTCACGACCAGCACACGCACGCCCGGCACGCGCAGCGCGGAGGCGTGCTGCACGCGCGCGTGCCCGCCGCCGCTCACCTGCGGCTGCGTGCCCTTCTGCGCGGCGAACAGCAGACCGCCGACGAGGGTGAGCGCGCCCTCCGTGACCAGGCCCGCCGCCGGTGTCACGGCGGTGCACAGGGCCGTCGCCAGCAGCGGACCGAAGACGAAGGTCAGCTCGTCCGTGACCGACTCGAACGCCGCCGCCGTGGTCATCAGGGGCGAGCCCTGCAGCTTCACGCCCCAGCGCGCGCGCACCATGGGGCCGACCTGCGGCACCGAGGCGCCGGTCGGGACGGCCGCCAGGAACAGCGCCCACAGGGGGGCGTGCGCCAGCGCGAGCGCGGTCAGCGACAGGCCCGCCAGCGTGTGCACCAGGACGCCGGGGACCAGTACGGCGCGCTGGCCGTAGCGATCGGCGAGGCGGCCGCTGTACGGCGCGAACAGCGCCATGGAGACACCGGTGACGGCCGCCGTGGCGCCCGCGGCGCCGTACGAGCCGGTGGTGTGCTGCACGAGCAGCACGATGGAGAGGGTGAGCATCGCGAACGGCTGGCGCGCCGCGAAACCGGGGAGCAGGAAGGTCCAGGCGCCGCGGGTGCGCAGCAGCTGTCCGTATCCCGGGCGGGACGAGGCCGGCGAGGTCTTCTCCGCTTCGGTGGTGGTGACCGTGGATCCCACGGCCCGTGCCTTTCTGCCGCCTGGTAGCGCGCGGGCCGGGTGGGCCGGGGCGCCGAGAGCTGTCCTCTTGCGCGGACTGCGGTAGATACCGGCGCCCACTACGGGTGGGGGGACTCGGCCGCCATACGGTCGCGCCAGCTCTGCGTCAGGCAGAGTTGGTTCGATCAGGGTGCGCCTTCATGCTACAGGGACCGCCGCCCAGCCCGGCTGTGAAAACGAGCACCACGGGGCGGGGACGCCTGGGATTTCACGGGATGTGAACCGTACGAAGCGCCGACTCAGTGCGAGCCGTGCGAGCTGTCCGCCCCGTTCGTGCCCAGCCAGCTCGCCAGCTTGCCGCCGTGGGCGACGGCGCGCAGGCGTCGTTCGGCCGCGTCGCGGACCGGGTCGGTGGCGACGACCAGCAGCTCGTCGCCGCGGCGCAGCACTGTCGTGGGCATCGGGACAAACGATTTTTCTTCGCGGACGACCAGGGTGACGGCGGCCCCGGGAGGCAACCGCAGCTCGTTCACCTCCACGCCGTGCATCCGGGAGCCCTCGGGGATCGTGACGGACAGCAGGTGTCCGCGCAGCCGCTCCAGCGGCGCCGACTCGATGCCGAGGTCGGAGGCCTCGCCCGCCTCTCCCAGGCGCAGCGTGCGCGCCAGCCAGGGCAACGTCGGCCCCTGGACGAGGGTGTAGACCACGACCAGGACGAAGACGATGTTGAAGATGCGGCGGCTGCCGGTGACGCCGTTCACCATCGGGATGGTGGCCAGGATGATGGGCACCGCGCCGCGCAGTCCCGCCCACGACATCAGCGTCTCCTCCCGCCACGGCACGCGGAACGGCGCGAGGCTGAGCACCACGCTCAGCGGCCGGGCCACCATGGTCAGGACGAGCCCGATGACCAGGGCGGGCCAGACGTCGTCGCCCAGCTCGTGCGGGGTGACGAGCAGACCGAGCACGACGAACATGCCGATCTGGGCGATCCAGCCGAGTCCCTCGGCGAATCCGCGCGTGGCGGGCCAGTGGGGGAGCTTGGCGTTGCCGAGCATCACCGAGGCCAGGTAGACGGCCAGGAAGCCACTGCCGTGCGCGAGGGCGCCGGCGGCGTACGCCGTCACGGCGATCGCCATCACGGCGATCGGGTAGAGGCCGGAGGCGGGCAGGGCCACGTGCTTGAGCCCCCAGGAGCCGAACCAGCCCACCGCGAGGCCTATGGCCGCGCCGATGGCCAGCTCCAGGGCGATCTCGCCGAGCAGGACGTACCAGTGCTCGACCGGGCCGGCCGTGGAGAACGCGACGACCAGGATGACCACCGGGGCGTCGTTGAAGCCGGACTCCGCCTCCAGCGTGCCGGTCACGCGCGCGGGGAGGGGGACTCTGCGCAGCACCGAGAAGACCGCCGCCGCGTCCGTCGAGGACACCACCGCGCCGATGATGAGGGCCTGCCGCCACTCCAGCCCGATCAGATAGTGCGCGCCGGCCGCGGTGACGCCCACGCTGACGGCGACTCCGGCGGTCGCCAGGACGGAGGCGGACGACAGGACCGGCCTGATCTCCTTCCACTTCGTGCCGAGGCCGCCCTCGGCGAGGATCACGACCAGGGCCGCGTACCCCATGACCTGGGTCACGGCGGCGCTGTTGAAGTGGATCTCGCCGATGCCGTCCTGGCCCATGAGGACGCCGATGGCCAGGTAGACGAGCAGGCTGGGGAGCCCGCTGCGGGAGGAGATCCGGACCGCCGCGACGGCGACGAGCAGGACCACGGAGCAGACGAGCAGGAGCTGGTTGAGGTGGTGAACAGTCAGCGGCGTTTCCTCCCCTGGGATCTCCGGTTACTTCATTACCTTACCTAACTCTTGACGCTTTCTTGACGCTCGGCGGGGCAAGATCGAACGTCCGTGCGCGCTGGTTCCCGACTCCGAGTCAAGGGGGACAGGGCCCTGCGCCTATGGTTGCTCCAGCGCTCATTCAAAGTCACAGCCCGACCTGCCGCTCGCGTTAGGACAGCAAGGACAGCGATGCCCCCCAACACCACCGCCACAACGGGTGACACCGCGACGACCGGTGCCGCGCCCGCCAAGTCCGGCAGGAAGAAGGGGCGCAAAGCCCGATTGCTGGTGCTGGTCCTGGTACTGGCCGTCATCGGAGGCATCGCCTACGGCGGGTACTGGTCGATCAGCACCGTCCGCGCCTCCTTCCCGCAGACCAGGGGTTCGATCACGCTGCAGGGCCTGTCGGGTCCGGTCGACGTGAAGCGGGACGGCAACGGCATCCCGCAGATCTACGCGTCCTCCGACGAGGACCTGTTCATGGCGCAGGGCTACGTCCAGGCGCAGGACCGGTTCTACGAGATGGACGTGCGCCGGCACATGACCTCCGGGCGCCTGTCGGAGATGTTCGGCAAGAGCCAGGTCAAGAACGACGAGTTCCTGCGCACCCTGGGCTGGGACCGGGTCGCCAAGCAGGAGTACGACACCAAGCTGTCGGCCGCCACCAAGAAGTACCTCCAGGCGTACGCCGAGGGAGTCAACGCCTACCTCCAGGGCAAGGACGGCAAGGACATCTCCCTGGAGTACGCCGCCCTGGGCTTCGTCAACGACTACAAGCCGCAGAAGTGGACCCCGGTCGACTCCGTCTCCTGGCTGAAGGCGATGGCCTGGGACCTGCGCGGCAACATGCAGGACGAGATCGACCGCGCCCTGATGACGAGCCGGCTCGGTCCGCAGCAGATCGCGGACCTGTACCCGGAGTACCCGTACAGCCGGAACAAGCCGATCGTGCAGGAGGGCCAGTACAGCTCGCTGCGCAGGTCCTTCCAGCAGGGCGGCGGCACCGGCTCCGCCACCGGCACCTCGCAGAGCACCGGCACGACGGGCACGGCCGGCGGCACCACGGGCGGCTCCGGCGGCACGACGGGCGCGACCGGCTCCTCCGCCTCGGGCCCGACCGGTTCGTCGCTCACGAGCCAGCTGGCGGGCCTCTACAACGTCCTGGACGACGTCCCGGCCGCCGTCGGCGTGAACGGCCAGGGCATCGGCTCCAACTCCTGGGTGGTGTCCGGGAAGTACACCATCACCAAGAAGCCGCTGCTCGCCAACGACCCGCACCTGTCGGCGTCGCTGCCCTCCGTCTGGTACCAGATGGGCCTGCACTGCCGCAGCGTCTCCACCAAGTGCCAGTACGACGTGACCGGCTACACCTTTGCCGGCATGCCCGGTGTGATCATCGGTCACAACGCGAACGTCGCCTGGGGCATGACCAACTCCGGCGTCGACGTCACCGACCTCTACCTGGAGAAGGTGACCGCGAACGGCTACCTGTACGACGGCAAGGTCCGGCCGTTCACGACCCGCGAGGAGACCATCAAGGTCGCCGGCGGCTCGTCCAAGACGATCGTCGTCCGCCAGACCCAGGACGGGATGCCGCTGCTGTCCGACCGTGACGACGAACTCGTCCAGGTCGGCAAGAGGGCCACGGTCAACACCGCCGCGCCCGACCGCGGCGACGGCTACGGCATCGCCCTGAGGTGGACCGCGCTCGACCCCGGCACCTCCATGGACGCCGTCTTCGCCCTCGACAGGGCGGCGGACTGGAGCGACTTCCGCCAGGCGGCAGCCCTGTTCGACGTGCCCTCGCAGAACCTGATCTACGCCGACACCGACAACCACATCGGCTACACGCTGCCCGGCAAGATCCCCACGCGCTCCTCCGTGGACGACGGCTCCATCCCGGCGCCCGGATGGAGCTCGAAGTACCGCTGGACCGGCTTCATCAAGCAGGACGAGCTGCCCTACGAGTACAACCCCAAGCGCGGCTACATCGTCACCGCCAACCAGGCCGTGGTCGACAAGGACAAGTACCCGTACACCCTCACCACCGACTGGGGTTACGGCACCCGCAGCCAGCGCATCACCGACCTGATCGAGTCCAAGATCAAGGACGGCGGCAAGATCTCCACCGACGACATGCGGCAGATGCAGCTGGACAACAGCAGCGAGATCGCCAAGCTGCTGGTGCCGAAGCTGCTGAAGATCAACCTCGACGACAAGAACGTGCGCGAGGCACAGAAGCTGCTGGAGGGCTGGGACTACACCCAGGAGTCCGACTCCGCGGCGGCCGCCTACTTCAACGCCGTCTGGCGCAACGTCCTCAAGCTCGCCTTCGGCAACAAGCTCCCCAAGGAACTGCGCGTCAAGGGGCAGTGCCTGTGGGTCGACAAGATCGACAGCACCGGTCCGGTCGACGAGGACAGCAAGGTGCGCGAGTGCGGTGAGCGCGACGCCGACCAGGCGCAGCCGGACGGCGGCGACCGCTGGTTCGAGGTCGTGCGCACCCTGATGGAGAAGCCGGACAGCGACTGGTGGAAGACGCCCAAGTCGGGCACCCGCCCCGCGGCGAACAACATGGACGAGCTCTTCGCCCGCGCCATGATCGACGCCCGCTGGGAGCTGACCGCCAAGCTCGGCAAGGACATCGACACCTGGAGCTGGGGCCGGCTGCACCGTCTGTTCCTGAAGAACCAGACCCTCGGCACCGACGGACCCAAGGCCCTGCAGTACATCCTCAACCGGGGCCCCTGGAAGCTCAGCGGCGGCGAGGCCACGGTGAACGCGACCGGCTGGAACGCCGCCGGCGGCTACGGCGTCGTCTGGGTGCCGTCCATGCGGATGGTCGTGAACCTGGCCGACTTCGACAAGTCCAAGTGGATCAACCTGACCGGCGCCTCCGGGCACGCCTTCAGCGCGCACTACACGGACCAGACGAGCCTGTGGGCCAAGGGCGAGCTGCTGCCCTGGTCGTTCTCGGGCAAGGCGGTCGACGACAGCACCAGCGACACGCTCGTCCTCAAACCGTGAGCGGCTCTTTGCCACGGCGCTGAGAAGGCCCTCCACGCGCGCGTGGAGGGCCTCTTCACATCCGGAACCGGTGCACGCCCGACGGCGTCACCACCGCGTGCACCGGCTTGTCGTGCGCCTCCGCGGGGACGTGCGCGACGACCTCCGTGTCGTACAGCAGCACCACGAGCCGGGGGCGTGCGCCCGCACGCTCCAGACGGGCCAGCACGCGGTCGTACGACCCTCCGCCGCGCCCCAGGCGCATCCCGCGGGCGTCGACGGCGAGCCCGGGCAGCAGGACGACGTCCGCGGCCGTCACGGCGTCCGGGCCAAGACGTGCGCCGGAGGGCTCGAAAAGCGCCATTTTCCCGCCGTATTGGACCCGCGCGAGGGAGTCCGGGCCGGCGTATTCGCCCCAGTCCAGGTCGTTGTCCGGCAGGAGCGCCGGGAGCAGGACACGCACGCCCCGCGCGCGCAGCGCGTCCAGCAGCGCCGGCGTGCCGGGCTCGCTCCCCACGGAGACGTACGCCGCCACCGTGCGCGCACCGGCCAGCTCGGGCAGCTCCAGGGCGCGCTCCGCCAGCGCGCGGCCCGTCTCGCCGACGTCATCGGCCGTCAACCTGTTCCTCACCGAGAGGAACTCCCGCCGCAACATTCGCTTGTCAGGCTCGCTCGTGCGTCCGTCGTGTTCCACGGGTCGTTCTCGCACCCTTCTTGAATGCTGTCATAAAGGGTCAACCAACCGGAGCCACAGTTTCCCCACAAAGGCACCGGATAAGGTTGCGGGCATGACTCAGTCGCACCCCAGGATCAGCAAGGCTGTCATTCCCGCGGCCGGCCTCGGCACCCGGTTCCTGCCGGCCACCAAGGCCACTCCCAAGGAGATGCTGCCGGTTGTCGACAAGCCGGCGATCCAGTACGTGGTCGAGGAGGCCGTGTCGGCGGGGCTCGACGATGTCCTCATGATCACGGGACGCAACAAGCGTCCCCTCGAGGACCACTTCGACCGCAACTACGAGCTGGAATCGGCGCTCGAGAAGAAGGGTGACGCCGAACGGCTCGCGAAGGTGCAGGAGTCCAGCGACCTGGCGACCATGCACTACGTGCGCCAGGGCGACCCCAGGGGCCTCGGCCACGCCGTGCTGTGCGCCGCCCCGCACGTCGGCCACGAGCCCTTCGCGGTGCTTCTGGGTGACGACCTGATCGACCCGCGCGACCCGCTCCTGCAGCGCATGATCGAGATCCAGGAGCGGCACGGCGGCAGCGTGATCGCCCTCATGGAGGTCGCGCCCGAGCAGATCCACCTCTACGGCTGCGCGGCCGTGGAGGCGACCGCCGACGGCGACGTCGTCAAGGTGACCGGGCTGGTCGAGAAGCCGGACCCGGAGGACGCCCCGTCCAACTACGCCGTCATCGGCCGTTACGTCCTCGACCCGCACATCTTCGACATACTCCGCAAGACCGAGCCCGGCCGCGGCGGCGAGATCCAGCTCACCGACGCCCTCCAGCAACTCGCCGAGGACGAGAAGGTGGGCGGGCCGGTGCACGGCGTCGTCTTCCAGGGCCGCCGCTATGACACCGGTGACCGTGGCGACTACCTGCGTGCCATTGTCAGACTCGCGTGCGAACGTGAAGACCTGGGCCCGGACTTCCGGACCTGGCTTCGCAGTTACGTAGCCGAGGAGATGCAGCAATCTTGAGCAGCGCCGCGACCAGCCCCGCCGGCCCGGACGACCTGTGGTCGGTGGACGAGCACCTGGAGGACATCCTCTCGACCGTCCGCCCCCTCGAACCCATCGAGCTGCAACTGCTCGACGCCCAGGGCTGCGTCCTGGTCGAGGACGTGACGGTGCCCGTGTCCCTGCCGCCGTTCGACAACAGCTCCATGGACGGGTACGCGGTGCGGGTCGCGGACGTGGCGGGCGCCGGTGAGGAGTTCCCGGCCGCCCTGGAGGTCGTCGGGGACGTCGCGGCGGGCGCGGCCGACCCGGTCCGGGTCGGACCCGGTCAGGCCGCCCGCATCATGACCGGCGCCCCGCTGCCGCCCGGCGCCGAGGCCGTCGTCCCGGTGGAGTGGACGGACGGAGGACTCGGCGAGGGCCCGGTGAGCGGCATGCGGGCGCGCAGTCTGGCCCCCGAGGGCGCCCGGGGGCAGGTGCGTGTGCACCGGCCCGTCGAGGCACGCGCGCACGTGCGCGACCAGGGCAGCGACGTGAAGGCCGGAGACCGCGCCCTGGAGGCCGGGACGATCCTCGGCCCGCCGCAGATCGCGCTGCTGGCCGCGATCGGCCGCGGCACGGTCCGGGTGCGCCCGCGTCCGCGCGTGGTCGTCCTGTCCACCGGCAGCGAACTCGTGCAGCCCGGCGAGAACCTGGCCGGCGGCCAGATCTACGACTCCAACAGCTTCGCCCTGACCGCCGCCGCGCGGGACGCCGGAGCGATCGCCTACCGGGTGGGCGCCGTCGCCGACGACGCCGAGACCCTGCGCTCCACCATCGAGGACCAGCTCGTCCGCGCCGACCTGCTGGTGACCACGGGCGGGGTGAGCGTCGGGGCGTACGACGTCGTCAAGGAGGCGCTGTCGTACGCCGGCGACGCGGACGAGGCGGGCAGCGGGGTGGAGTTCCGCAAGCTCGCCATGCAGCCCGGCAAGCCCCAGGGCTTCGGTTCCGTCGGCCCCGACCACACGCCACTGCTGGCGCTGCCGGGCAACCCGGTGTCGTCGTACGTCTCCTTCGAGCTGTTCGTCCGCCCCGCCATTCGCGCCCTGATGGGCCTCCCGGACGTGCACCGGCCCCGGGTGCGGGCCACCCTGAAGGCGGACAAGGCACTGCGCTCGCCCAAGGGACGCCGGCAGTTCCTGCGCGGTGCGTACGGCGACGGCGAGGTGGTCCCCGTCGGCGGCGCCGGCTCGCACCTGATCGCGGCGCTGGCGCATGCCGACGCCCTGATCGTCGTCCCCGAGGACGTGGAGTCCGTCGAGCCCGGCACCGAGGTGGAAGTGGTCCTGCTCGGCTGAGCCCCGCTGGTTGGAGGTACCGTGTCGCGCACAACAGGCCCGTGCACCGCACTGTGACGGGCCCGGACCGGGAGCGGCACACACCATGGCTGAGTCATTCCGGGGGGAGACCCCCGGACCCCCTGCGCAGGACGGACTGACGCACATCGACGAGGCGGGCGCGGCCCGCATGGTCGACGTGTCCGGGAAGGACGTGACGGCGCGCACCGCCCGCGCCGCCGGCCGCGTACTCGTCTCACCCCGCGTGGTCGAGCTGCTGCGCGGCGAGGGGGTGCCCAAGGGCGACGCCCTCGCCACCGCGCGTATCGCCGGGATCATGGGTGCCAAGCGCACCCCGGACCTGATCCCGCTGTGCCACCCGTTGTCGGTGTCGGGTGTGAAACTGGACCTGTCGGTCGCGGACGACGCCGTGGAGATCCAGGCCACCGTGAAGACGACGGATCGTACGGGCGTCGAGATGGAGGCCCTCACCGCGGTGACGGTCGCCGCGCTCACCGTGATCGACATGGTCAAGGCGGTCGACAAGGGAGCGGTCATCACGGACGTACGCGTGGAGGAGAAGACGGGCGGCAAGTCGGGCGACTGGAGCAGGGCATGAGCTACCGCGCTCTCGTGGTCACCGCCTCCAACAGGGCTGCCGCGGGTGTCTACGAGGACAAGGGCGGCCCCTTGATCGCCGACGGCCTCAGGAGCTTCGGCTTCGACGTCGACGGCCCCCGGGTCGTCCCGGACGGGGACCCCGTGGAGGCGGCCCTGCGCGCGGGCGTCGACGCCGGGTACGACGCCATCGTCACCACCGGCGGCACCGGGATATCGCCCACCGACCGCACGCCCGAGGCGACCCGTGCGGTGCTCGACCACGAGGTGCCGGGCATCGCAGAGGCCATCCGGGCGTACGGGCGCCAGAAGGTCCCGGCGGCGGCGCTCTCGCGGGGCCTGGCCGGGGTGGCGGGGCGGACCCTGATCGTCAATCTGCCGGGCTCCACGGGCGGTGTGAAGGACGGCCTCGCCGTGCTGGAGCCCCTGCTGGTCCACGCGGTCGAGCAGATCCGCGGCGGCGACCACCCCAGACCCAGTAGCGGGGGTGCGAGCTGAACAGCCCTTCCTGGCCCGTCGTGCTGGCGGACGGCGATGTCGTCCTCCGGCCGATAAAGCTGCGCGACCAGCGGCCCTGGCGTGAGGTGAACCGGCGCAACCGGGACTGGCTGCGCCCCTGGGAGGCGACCATTCCGCCGCCCACGCCGAGCGGACCGATCACGCACCGGCCGACCTACCGCCAGATGGTCCGGCACCTGCGCTCCGAGGCCCACGCGGGCCGGATGCTGCCGTTCGTCATCGAGTACCAGGGGCGGCTCGTCGGGCAGTTGACCGTCGCCGGGATCACCTGGGGTTCGATGTGCTCGGGGCACATCGGCTACTGGGTGGACGAGGCGGTGGCCGGACGCGGAGTGATGCCGACGGCCGTCGCGCTCGTGGCGGACCACTGTTTCCGCACCGTCGGACTGCACCGCATCGAGGTCTGCATTCGCCCCGAGAACCGGCCCAGCCGCCGGGTCGTGGAGAAACTGGGATTCCGCGAGGAGGGACTCCGGCCGCGTTATCTCCACATCGACGGGGCCTGGCGCGACCACCTGGTGTTCGCGCTCACCGCGGAAGAGGTGCCCGACGGGTTGCTGGCGCGGTGGAAGCGGGCACGGTCCCAGCAGGCGCGGCAGAAACCCCAGAACACCGGAAATTGAATACGTGTTCGAAATTGATCGGTTGTTGACCGTCTCGGGGGCATTGAATTCGCACCTACGGTGGTCCGCTGATCGCATCGGTCGCAAAAAAAGCTGGAAATATCAGCCAGATCGTGCGACACACCGGCCCAATTGGCGGATGGCCTCGCGTAAACCCCTCTACGGTGTGAGACGTGAGCAGCAGCGGCCTCATCTACGCAGTCATTGTCGGGGCCTGGGCCGCCTACTTGGTGCCGATGTGGCTCCGTAGGCAGGACGAGCTGAACGAGGCCCGTCCGACGGAACGCTTCAGCACCGCCATCCGGCTGCTGTCCGGACGGGCGGGAATGGAGCGCCGGTACGCCAAGGACCTGCGGGCGCGCTCCGCCCAGGAGGGGGAGCCGGACACCGGCGACCCGGACGCCGTCACCGACTCGGTGGACGTCCGGGCCTTCGCCATGCCTCCGACCCGCCGTCAGGCGCACGCCGACGCCGAGCCCGAGGCGACCGGGAGGGCGGAACCGGCACGCGAACAGGCCGCCGCGCCCGCGTCCGGCCCCGCGTCCGCGCCCAAGCGAGTGCCGCCCGTGCGGCCCACGCCCTCGGCGCAGGCGGCCGCGGCACGAGCCCGGCGCTCGAAGGTCCTCGCGCGCCGCAGACGCACCACCGTCGTACTCTTCCTCGCCTTCACGCTCGGCGCGATCGTCGCCGCCGTCGGCGGACTCGCCTTCCTCTGGGCGCCTGCCGCCCCGGCCGTGCTGCTCAGCGGGTACATCGCGTATCTGCGCTCCCAGGAGCGCCGTCGCTTCGCCTACCAGATGGACCGCCGGCGCGCCGAGGCCGCCGCCCAGCGGCTGCGGGAACGCCAGCCGCGTCGGCGTGCACCCCTCGACACGGGCTCCGCCGCCGACGAACCGGAGGAGGCCCCACAGGCCGGGACGGACACCGGGCTCGCCGCGCTCGCGGCGGACCGGCGCGCCCTGGTCGAACAGACGGATCACGCCGAGTGGGTCGACCAGCAGCGGGAACGGCAGCGGCGGCCGGGCGGGGACAGCTGGGACCCGGTGCCGGTGCCCCTGCCGACCTATGTGACGGCACCGGTCGCGCCGCGCGCCACGTCCGACGTGGACCTGGGGGCGCCCGACACGTGGAGCTCGGCGCGCTCCAGCTCGGTCGCGCCGGAGCACGAGGCGAACCACGCGCCGACGGCCGGGGCGGACGAGCAGGTGCCCGCGTCCGCGGACAGGCCGGCGGACGCTCGCGGCGACGCGCTCCCGCACGCCCGGAAGGGCTCGCGCGGCGCAGTGCCCGGCGCGGCCGCGGCGCGCCGCGCGCGCGAGCGCGGACGCACGCCCCTCTTCGACCAGTACGAGGACGGCGACCGCCCGCGCGCGGCCAACGAGTGACTGCCGTCACGCCGCCGGAAGCCCGCCTCTGACCAGTCAGGGAACGGATTTCCAAGCACCCCGATGGGGATGCTAGAGTTTCACTCGTTGCAAGGGCCTGTGGCGCAGTCCGGTAGCGCACCTCGTTCGCATCGAGGGGGCCAGGGGTTCAAATCCCCTCAGGTCCACGCAGCATGAAGCCCCAGTCGGCGAAAGCCGACTGGGGCTTCATCGTGTCTACAGCTGCTTCGCGAAGCAGCGGCTTTCCTCGTGGTGGCGGTAGTAGCCGAACTTGGTGCAGGGCTCGTATCCGCAGGACGTGTACAGCGCGATGGCCTCCGGCTGCTTGCTGCCGGTCTCCAGGACCATGCGGGCACGGCCGGCCGCGCGGGCGTCCTCCTCCAGGGCCGCGAGGATGCGACGGGCCAGACCCCGGCCGCGCATGTCCGCTATGACGAACATGCGCTTCAGTTCGGCGTCGCCGTCCTCGTTGCCCTCCTCGTTGCGGTCCTGGCTGCGCCAGCCGCCGGTGGCCACGGGCCGGTCGAACGCGTCGTACGCGATCAGGTAGACGCCGTGGGGCGGGTCGAAGTCCGCCGTGTCGAGGGCGGTGGCGTCCCCCTCGGAGCCGTAGCGCTCGGCGTACTCGGCCTGGACCTCGTCGTTGAGCTTCACGGCGTCGGGGTGATCGAAACGAACGCGACGTATATTCATGCTGGGTATCGTACTTCTATGCAGACGGTTGGCCTCGGGCTTTGAGGACCCCGACCAGTGTGCCGGTATCGTGCCGGGGTGCTGACTGTGACCTCGGTGAACGTGAACGGGCTGCGGGCCGCTGCCAGGAAGGGCTTCGTGGAGTGGCTCGCGCAGACGGAGGCGGACGTCGTCTGCCTGCAGGAGGTGCGAGCCGAGCCGCACCAGCTGCCCGAGGAGGTACGGCGGCCCGACGGCTGGCACGTCGTGCACGCCCCGGCCGCCGCCAAGGGCCGCGCGGGTGTCTCCCTCTACACGCGGCGTGAACCCGACCGTGTCCGGGTCGGGTTCGGCTCGGCCGAGTTCGACGGCGGCGGGCGCTATGTCGAGGCCGACCTGCCCGGTGTCACGGTCGCCTCCCTCTATCTGCCCTCCGGAGAGGTCGGCACCGAGCGGCAGGACGAGAAGGTCCGTTTCATGGGGGAGTTCCTCGCCCATCTCAAGGTGCTGCGCGAGCGGGCCGCCGCCGACGGCCGCGAGGTGGTCGTGTGCGGCGACTGGAACATCGCCCACCAGCAGGCGGACCTCAAGAACTGGCGCGGCAACACCAAGAACTCCGGCTTCCTGCCCGAGGAGCGGGAGTGGCTCGACCGGGTCTTCGCCGCCGGCGAGGGCGGCTACGTCGACGTCGTACGCGCCCTGCACCCCGGGGTCGAGGGGCCGTACACCTGGTGGTCGTACCGGGGGCGGGCCTTCGACAACGATTCGGGATGGCGCATCGACTACCACGTCGCCACGCCCGGTCTCGCCGGGAAGGCCGTCAAGGGCTTCGTCGAGCGTGCGGCCACGCATGCCGAGCGCTGGTCCGACCATGCGCCGGTGACCGTCGTCTACGACCTCTAGTCCCGCTTGCTGATCCGCCGGTCCAGGGCCAGGGAGAGTTCGGCCTCCACCACGCTGCGGGCCAGGGGGCGCAGTCGGTGCAGGTCCTCCTCGGGGGCGTGGCGCAGGATCAGGGTGGCGAAGAGTTCGGCCAGGGCGTCGGCGTGTTCGCGGACGCGGGCGCCGGCGGCGAGGACCTCGGCGAGCGGGATGCCCTCGCGGACCAGGGCGGAGGATACGTCGAGCAGACGTCGGCTGATGTGGACGATCTCGTCGCCGTCGGTGCCGAGGTAGCCCAGCTCCATGGCGGCGGCGAGATTCTCGGGGGTGACCTCGCCCTCGAAGCGGGCGGCGAGCTCCTCCGGGGTGAGGCGGACCGGCTCCTCCTCGGTGGGAGTGCCGACGCCGAGCAGGTCGGCGACGTTCCGGCCCTGGTCGAGGGCCTCCGCGAGTTCGGCGATGCCGTTCAGGGTGTGGCCGCGCTCCAGCAGGGCGGCGATCGTGCGCAGGCGGGCCAGGTGGTGGTCGTCGTACCAGGCGATACGGCCCTCGCGCCGGGGTGGCGGGATCAGCTTGCGCTCGCGGTAGAAGCGCAGGGTGCGCACGGTGATGCCGGCGAGACGCGCCAGCTCCTCCATGCGGTACTCGCGCCCGCCTTCCTTGCGTTCTGCGTCCTCTGCCACGCCCGCAGCCTATGTTGTACCGCGGGTAACTTTCCTTCCCCGCCCCCCTACCGCTCGGTACGGAGCTGCTCTACAGTCCCATTGCGCCAGTGTTCACTGGCAGGGTTTCTGGGTTCCTAGGTGATGCGTGGAGGCTTCGTCGATGGCCGAGCACGAGCATGTACGGGTGGCGGTGATCGGGTCCGGGTTCGGCGGGCTGGGGGCCGCCGTGCGGCTGCGCCGCGAAGGGATCACCGACTTCGTCGTCCTGGAGCGGGCGGACAGCGTGGGAGGCACCTGGCGGGACAACAGTTACCCCGGGTGCGCCTGTGACGTGCCCTCCCACCTCTACTCCTTCTCCTTCGCGCCCAACCCCGACTGGCCGCGCACCTTCTCGGGGCAGCGGCACATCCGCGCCTATCTGGAGCACGTCACCGACCTCTTCGGACTGCGCCCGCACATCCGCTTCGACTCCGAGGTCAAGCTGATGACCTGGGACGCCGAGAACCTGTGGTGGCGGATCGACACCGCGCGTGGCACGCTCACCGCCGACGTCGTCGTCTCCGCCACCGGACCGCTGTCCGACCCGAAGATCCCCGAGATCCCGGGCCTGGACTCCTTCCCGGGCAAGGTGTTCCACTCCGCCCGCTGGGACCACGACTACGACCTGCGCGGCAAGCGCGTGGCCATGATCGGCACCGGCGCCTCCGCCATCCAGATCGTGCCCGCGATCCAGCGCGAGGTCGGCCGGCTCACCCTCTTCCAGCGCACCCCGCCGTGGGTGATGCCCCGGGTCGACCGCGCCATCAGCGGCGTCGAGCGCCGGCTGCACCGGGCCGTGCCCTTCACCACCCAGCTGAGGCGCGGCCTGCTGTGGGGCATCCGGGAACTGCAGGTCCAGGCGTTCACCAAGCACCCCGACGAACTCGGCCTGATCGAGCAGCTCGCCAAGCGCAACATGGCCCGCGCCATCAAGGACCCGGCCCTGCGCGCCAAGCTCACCCCCGACTACCGCATCGGCTGCAAGCGGATCCTGCTGTCCAGCGAGTACTACCCGGCGCTGGCCAAGCCGAATGTGGACGTCGTCGCCAGTGGGCTGGGCGAGATCCGTGGGTCGACCGTCGTGGCGGCCGATGGCACCGAGACCGAGGTCGACGCGATCATCTTCGGTACGGGTTTCCACGTCACGGACATGCCGATCGCCGAGCGGGTGGTCGGGGCGGACGGCATCACCCTCGCCGAGTCCTGGAAGAGCGGCATGCAGGCGCTGCGCGGTGCCGCGGCCGCCGGCTTCCCGAACTGGATGACGATCATCGGGCCCAACACCGGCCTCGGCAACTCCTCCATGATCCTCATGATCGAGTCCCAGCTGAACTACATGGCCGACTATCTGCGGCAACTGAGCGTCCTCGGTGGCCGTACGGCCCTCGATGCCCGGCCCGCGGCCGTCGAGGACTGGAACCACAAGGTCCAGGAGCGCATGAAGCGCACCGTGTGGAACACCGGCGGCTGCACCAGTTGGTACCTGGACGCGAGCGGCCGCAACACCACCATCTGGCCCGGTACGACCTCCGAGTTCCGGCGCGCGACGCGGCGGGTGGACCTCTCCGAGTACGAGGTCGTCCGCAAGCCGGCCGTGGTGTCCGGGAAGCAGAGCGAGGCCGTCGCATGAGCCGCCGAACCTCCGTGCCGGCCGCGGCCTTTGGGCCGTACGCGCCGCCCACCCCCGCCCGCGAACTCACCGTCGTCTCCGCCGACGGTGCCCGACTGCACGTCGAGGTGCACGGCCCCGAGGGCGCGCCCTGCGTGGTCCTCTCCCACGGCTGGACCTGCTCGACCGCCTTCTGGGCCGCGCAGATACGGGAACTGGCCACCGATCACCGCGTGATCGCCTACGACCAGAGGGGCCACGGGCGCAGCCCCGCGAGCCCCGCCTGCACCACGCAGGCGCTGGCGGACGACCTCGAAGCGGTGCTGGAGCAGACGCTCGCGCGCGGGGAGAAGGCGCTGATCGTCGGTCACTCCATGGGCGGGATGACGGTCATGGCCGCGGCCACCCGCCCCCGTTTCCGTGAACACGCCGCCGCCGTTCTGCTGTGCAGCACCGGCAGCTCGCGGCTGGTCGCCGAGGCGCGGGTGGTGCCGCTCGGCGCCGGGCGGGTACGCACCTGGATCACCGGGCGGGTCCTCGGCTCGCGTGCCCCCCTCGGACCGGTCACGCCGGTCGCGAAGAGCATCCTCAGGTACGCCACCATGGGCGCCGGTTCCGCCCCGCACATGGTGGAGGCGTGCGCGCGGATCGTGCACGCCTGCCCGCGCGCAGTGCGCCACGCCTGGTCGCGCGTGCTCGAGGCGCTCGATCTCGACCACGGCGTACGGGAGTTGCAGGCGCCCACCGCTGTCGTGCACGGCGCCTCCGACAAGCTCACGCCCCCCGTGCACGCCCGCGCCCTGGTCGCAGCGCTGCCGCACTGCGTCGGCCTCACCGAGCTGACCGGCGTCGGCCACATGACGCCGATCGAGGCCCCCGACCTGGTGACCGGCCGGATCCGGGAGCTCGTCACCACGTACGTCGTCGCGGAGAGCACCCCCGAAGCAACGGATTCCGCGCAGATCAAGGAGGGCGCATGAGCAGGGTCGGTCTCGAAGGGCAGGTCGCGGTCGTCACCGGAGCGGCGCGCGGTGTCGGTGAGCTGCTGGCGCGCAAGCTCTCCGCGCGCGGTGCGAAGGTCGCGCTGGTCGGCCTGGAGGAGGAGGCGCTCAAGGAGGTCTCCTCGCGCCTGCACAGCGACAGCGCCCACTGGTACGCCGACGTCACCGACCACGAGGCGATGAGCCGGGTCGCCGAGGAGGTGAAGGCGCGGTTCGGGAAGGTCGACATCGTGGTGGCCAACGCCGGTGTGGCGACGGGCGGTCCGTTCGCCGACTCCGATCCGCAGGCCTGGCGCCGAGTGATCGAGGTGAACCTGATCGGTTCGGCGGTGACCGCGCGGGCGTTCCTGCCGGTGCTGGTGGAGAGCCGGGGCTATCTGCTGCAGATCGCCTCGCTCGCCGCGATCACCCCGGCGCCGATGATGACGGCGTACTGCGCGTCCAAGTCGGGCGTGGAGGCGTACGCGCACAGTCTGCGCGCCGAGGTCGGCCACCAGGGCGTGCGCGTCGGCGTCGGGTACCTGTCCTGGACCGACACCGACATGGTGCGCGGTGCCGACCAGGACGACGTCATGCGGGAGTTGCGGCAGCGGCTGCCGTGGCCGTCGAACAAGACATACCCGCTGGGGCCGGCGGTCGAGCGGCTGGTCGCCGGGATCGAGCGGCGCTCGGCGCACGTGTACGGGCAGTGGTGGCTGCGCGGCATGCAGGGCGTGCGCGGGTATCTCCCGGCGCTCATCGGGACGGTCGGGCAGCGCGAGATGAAGCGGTTCGCGCCGCGCCTGCAGGGGATGCGCTCGGGGCTCGTCGGCGCAGGTGGGGCGGCGGACGAGGCGGCGCGTGCTACGCACCGTGACTGATCCACATGCGTTCCGTGGTCGCCCGTGTGAATCTGAGTGAGGCCCCACTGAGGGGCCATCCCCAACTCACCCACCACGGGAGTGAACCCACATGGGTATGAAGGACAAGGCCAACGAGTGGCAGGAACAGGGCAAGCAGAAGCTCGGCGAGGCCCGTGAGCGGGCCGGCCAGCAGCAGTCCCAGCGTGGTCAGCAGCAGTCCCAGCGTGGTCAGCAGCAGTCGCAGCGTGGCCAGCAGTCGCAGCGCGGTCGCGAGAACATGCGCGACATCGAGGACACCGAAGCGGAGATGGAAGACCGCTTCGACCGGGACTACGACGCGTAGTCGCTGCACTCGGCTTTGGCCGGATCGGCGTGGGGCGCCCTTCTTCGCGAAGGGAGCCCTGCGCTGGTTTTCTACCGGCGAGGTGGCAGCTTCGGGCGGGAGCGGTTGGGGACCTCGCTGTGGTCGGGGGGAATGGCGGCGGGGTTGGTCTCCAGGAGGTCCAGGGCCAGTTGGATGGCGTCGTCCATCTGGGCATGACGGCCTTCCGCCCAGTCCAGCGGGGTGCGCATGATCTCCAGGTCGGGGGCGACTCCGTGGTTCTCCACGGACCAGCCGTAGGCGTCGAACCAGGCCGCATTCATCGGGACGGTGATGACGGTGCCGTCGCCGAGGCGGTGGCGGCCGGTCATGCCGACCACGCCGCCCCAGGTGCGCTGACCGACGACCGGGCCGAGCTTCAGCAGCTTGAACGCGGCCGTGATCATGTCACCGTCCGAGGAGGTCGCCTCGTCGGCCAGGGCGACCACCGGCCCCCTCGGCGCGTTGGAGGTGTACGACACCGGTTGCGCGTCCCGCGTCAGGTCCCAGCCCAGGATGGTCCGGGTCAGCTTCTCGATGACGAGTTCGCTGATGTGCCCGCCCGCGTTGCCGCGCACGTCCACGATCAGGGCGGGACGGGAGACCTCCATGCGCAGGTCGCGGTTGAACTGGGCCCAGCCGGAGCCGCCCATGTCGGGGATGTGCAGGTAGCCGCACTTGCCGCCGCTCAGCTCCCGGACCACCTCGCGGCGTTTGGCGACCCAGTCCTGGTAGCGCAGCGGCCGTTCGTCGATGAGCGGGACGACGGCGACCCGGCGGGCGCGGCCCGGCTTCCCCTCCGGCGGGGTGAAGGTCAGCTCCACGGTCGTACCACCGGAGCCGGCGAGGAGGGGGAACGGCCCGGTGACCGGATCGACCGGGCGGCCGTCGACGTGGGTGAGGACGGCGCCCTCGCGGATGCCCGTGCCGGCCAGCGGTGAACGGGCCTTGGAGTCCGATGAGTCGCCGGGCAGGATGCGTTTGACCGTCCAGCCGCCGTCGCGGCGCACGAGGTTGGCGCCGAGGAGACCCTGCCAGCGCTGGTAGTGGGGCGGGCCCTCGTTGCGGCGGGCGGCGGTGACGTAGGCGTGCGAGGTGCCGAGTTCGCCGAGGACCTCCCGCATGAGGTCGGCGAACTCGTCGGGGGAGGTGACCCGTTCGACGAGCGGCCGGTACTGGTCGAGCACGGCGTCCCAGTCGATGCCGCACATGCCGGGGTCCCAGAAGTAGGCGCGGATGATCCGTCCCGCCTCGTCGTACGCCTGGCGCCACTCGGCCGGCGGGTCGACCACGTGCAGGATGCGGCGCAGGTCGATCCAGACGGTGGTGTCGATGTCGCCCATCTCCGTGGCGGGCACCGCGCGCAGGTCGCCCTCGTCCACGACGACCAGCCGGGTGCCGTCGCCGCTCACCGTGAACCAGTCCAGGTGGTCGACCAGTTCGGACTTCTTGGCCTTGGTGAGGTTGAAGTACTCCAGGGTCGGCCGGCCGCTGATGTCGGCCGGGTTGGCGAAGGTCTCGCCGAGCGCGCCGGAGATGGGCCAGCGCAGCCAGACCAGTCCGCCGCCGGCGACCGGGTACAGCGCCGAGTACTTGGAGGCGATCACCGGGAACGGCGTGACCCGCATCGCCAGACCCTCCACCTCCACGGTCACCGTGCCGGCCTCGCCCGTCTCCTCCTCCTCGACGGGGTCGAGCCCGCCGGCGGCCGGACGGCCCTCCGGGTTCAGGGCGAAGGGCGAGGGGGTCGCCGAGTTCAGCGGGACGAGGTACGGGCGGCAGCCGAGCGGGAAGGACAGGTCGCCGGTGTGGACGTCGTACACCGGGTCGAAGCCGCGCCAGGAGAGGAAGGCGAGGTAGCGGCCGTCGCGGGTGAAGACGGGGTTCTCGTCCTCGAAGCGGCCGTTGGTCACGTCCACGATCATCCGGTCCTTGATGCGGGCCAGCTTGATCTGGCGCAGGGAGCGGCCGATGCCCGGGTGGGACCAGGTCAGCCACGCGCCGTCCGGCGAGAAGGCGAGGTCGCGGACGGGCCCGTTGATGGAACGGATCAACTCGGTGACCCGGCCTCCGACGTCCCCCGAGGCTTCGCCGCCCAGGTCGCCGACGGCTTCCGGCGATTCGGTGTCCTGCTCGCCGGTGGTTTCCGCGGGTCGGGTGTCCTCGACTCCGGCGGCTTCCGCGTGTTCGGTGCCCTGGCCTCCGGCGGCATCTGTGGCTCGGGCGCCCCGGTCTGCGGCGGCTTCCGCGGGTTCGATGCCCCGGTCTGCGGCGGCATCTGTGGCTTGGGCGCCCCGGTCTGCGGCGGCTTCCGTGGGTTGGGTGTCCTGGCCTCCGGTGGCATCTGTGGCTTGGGCGCCCCGGTCTGCGGCGGCTTCCGTGGGTTGGGTGTCCTGGCCTCCGGCGGTATCTGTGGCTTGGGCGCCCCGGTCTGTGGCGGCTTCCGTGGGTTGGGTGTCCTGGCCTCCGGTGGCATCTGTGGCTTGGGCGCCCCCGTCTGCGGCGGCTTCCGCGGGGTCGGTGCCCCGGCCTCCGGTGGCTTCCGCCGCGCCGGTGTCCTGACCTCCGGCGGCTTCTGCGGGTTCGGTGTCCTGGTGGTCGGCGCCTGCCACGCCTTCGGTGTCCTGGGCGTCGGTGGTGGCCGTGGGCCCGGTGTCCTGGGCGTCGGTGGTGGCCGTTGGTTCGGTGTCCTGGGCGTCGGTGTCCGTCGTGGCGCCGAGCTCCTCACCCGCCTCCTCCGCGACGTCGATCAACAGCAGGCGCCCGTCGTGCGACGCGATCGCCAGCCGTTCGCCCAGTGGGTCGGAGACCATCTCCAGGACGCGGCCCAGCCGGCCGGAGGCGAGGCGGTGGTGGGGGCGGTCGCCGGTCGCGCGGGGCAGCTGGGCGAGCTCGACGGCGTCCTCGCCCTCGGCGTCGGTGACGTACGCGACCTGGCCGGTCGTCCCCAGCATCTCCGGCAGCCGTACCCGTACGCCGGGCGTGTCGGCGATCGTACGGGCGGGGCCGTCGCGGTGAGTGAGCCAGTACAGGCTGCCGCGTACGACGACGGCGCTGGCCCGGCCGGTGTCGTCCACGGAGATGCCGTCGACGTTCTGCGCGGCCGGCACCTGGTAGCGGCGGCGGCCGGTGGCGGGCCCGGAGAGGCGGACGTCCAGCTTGCGCGGTACGGCGCCGGGGGAGAGGTCGTCCACCAGCCACAGCTCGCCCGCGCACTGGTAGACCACCCGGGTGCCGTCGCTGGAGGCGTGCCGGGCGTAGAAGGCGTCGTGGTCGGTGTGGCGGCGCAGGTCGGTGCCGTCGTGGGCGCAGGAGTAGAGGTTGCCGACGCCCTCGTGGTCGGAGAGGAAGGCGATCCGGCCGGCGACGAACATGGGGGAGGCCAGATGGCCGCCGATATCGGGCACGAGTTGCCGTCCGTGCAGCCACAGGCGGCCCATGGCGCCGCCGCGGTAGCGCTTCCAGGAGGCCGGTTCGTGCGGTGGGGTGCCGGTGAGCAGGAGGGTCTTGTGCTCGCCGGCGACGTCGGCGACCTGGATGTCGGCGACCGGCCCCCAGGGCAGCCGCCCGCCGGGGTCGCCGTCGGTGGGGACCTTGTAGGCCCAGGTGAAGTAGGAGAAGGGCTGACCGTGGGAGGCGACGGCCAGGATGTCGCCCTCGGGGGTCCAGCCGCACACCTGGGTGTCGGAACTGCCCCAGTACGTCAGCTGCCGCTCGGGGCCGCCCTCGACGCCGACGAGATGGATCTCGGGCACGAGGCTGTGCCAGGTCGTGTAGGCGATCCGGCGGCCGTCGGGCGAGAAGCGCGGGTGCCCGGTCTTCGTACGGTCCGCGGTGAGCCGCCAGGCACGGCCCGCCGTATCGAGCGGGGCCAGCCAGAGGTCGTCCTCGGCCACGAAGCACAGCAGGTCGCCGTAGAGGTGGGGATGGCGCAGATAGCTCACCACCCCATGCTTTTCCGCCCGGTGGGGCCCAGCAACTTATGCGGCGCTCACGGCCGTGACCCAAGACACGTACGAAACGGTTTCGTTTCGCATGGACTCAGGGTATCTTCATGGTGGTACGAAGCAGGACGCTCCGGAGTGGGAAGGTGAGTGGCATGACCGAGGTTGTCGCAGCGGCACGTCGCAGCCGGATCACACCCGAGCGTGAGGCCGAGTTGTACGGGGCAGTGCTCGACCTGCTCCGTGAGGTCGGCTACGACGCCCTCACCATGGACGCCGTCGCCGCCCGCACCCGGTCCAGCAAGGCCACCCTCTACCGCCAGTGGGGCGGCAAGGCCGAGCTGGTGGCGAAGGCGGTGCGGCACAGCAAGCCGGGCGGTTCCGCCGACGACGTCGACACCGGATCGCTCAGGGGCGACCTGCACGCCCTCACCCTGCGCTCGGACGACTGCGAGATGGAACAGAACTCCGCGCTCATGCGGGGCCTGGCGATGGCCGTCCACGGCAATCCCGACCTCCTGCGGGCGTTCAAGGACCATCTCATCGAGCCGGAGATGGCGGAGTTCCGCCGCGTGCTGCAGCGGGCGATCGACCGGGGCGAGGTCCGTGCGGACAACCCCGCGATCGACTACGTGATGCACATGATGATCGGCGGGTTCGCAGCCCGCTCGCTCATCGACGAGCAGCCGCCGACCCAGGCCTTCCTCCTGTCGTACATCGACGCCGTGGTCCTCCCCGCCCTCGGCGCCACCACCAGCTGATCGCCCTCTGATCCCCGAGCAAGCCCACCACCTGACGTCACCGCTCACGTCGTCGGGCTGATCACCCCTGCCCTGATGAACCCCACGACCTGACCGGGAGTACGCCTCCGTGGCCACGTTTCTGTACAAACTCGGCCGTCTCGCCTTCCGGCGACGGCACTTCGTCGCCCTGATATGGGTCGCGCTGCTCACCCTCGCCGGGGTGGGCGCCGCCTCCGCGCCGCCCGCCGGCAACACGTCCTTCTCCATCCCCGGCACCGAGGCGCAGAAGGCCTTCGACCTGCTGGAACAGCGCTTCCCCGGGATGAGCGCCGACGGCGCCACCGCACGGGTCGTCTTCAAGGCGCCCGGCGGCGAGAAGATGACCGACGCCGGCAACAAGGCGGCCGTCGAGAAGACCGTCAAGGAACTGAAGAGCGGCTCCGAGGTCACCTCGGTCGCCGACCCCTACGCCGGGCACGCCGTCAGCAAGAACGGCACGATCGCCTACGCCTCGGTGAAGTACAAGGTCTCCGGCATGGAGCTGAAGGACACCTCCCGGGACGCCCTGAAGGAGGCCGCGCAGCACGCGCGGGACGCCGGGCTGACCGTCGAGGTCGGCGGTGACGCGCTCACCGCGACGCCGGAGACGGGCTCCAGCGAGGCCATCGGCATCGTGATCGCCGCCGTGGTCCTCGTCATCACCTTCGGCTCGCTGCTCGCGGCCGGATTCCCGCTGCTCACCGCCCTCATCGGCGTCGGCATCGGCGTATCCACCATCACCGCGCTCGCCAGCGCCCTGGACCTCGGCACCACCACCTCCACCCTGGCGTCCATGATCGGTCTGGCCGTCGGCATCGACTACGCCCTCTTCATCGTCTCCCGCTACCGCGCCGAACTGGCCGAGGGCCGCGAGCGCGAGGAAGCGGCCGGACGGGCCGTCGGCACGGCGGGCTCGGCCGTCGTCTTCGCCGGTCTCACCGTCGTCATCGCCCTGGTCGGCCTGTCGGTCGTCAACATCCCGATGCTGACCAAGATGGGCGTCGCGGCGGCCGGCACCGTCGCCATCGCCGTCCTCATCGCGCTGACGCTGATCCCGGCGCTGCTCGGCTACGCGGGCCGCAGGGTCAAGCCGGCGGGCCAGAAGAGCAAGCTGCTCGGCGGCGGCCGTACGCCGAAGAAGCCGGGCCGCCCCAACATGGGCACCCGCTGGGCGAGCTTCGTCGTACGCCGCCCGGTCGCCGTCCTGCTGCTCGGTGTGCTCGGCCTCGGCGCGGCGGCGATCCCGGCCGCCTCCCTGGAGCTGGGCCTGCCCGACGACGGCTCCCAGCCCACCTCCACCACCCAGCGCCGCGCCTACGACCTGCTCTCCGAGGGCTTCGGGCCCGGCTTCAACGGCCCGCTGATGGTCGTGGTCGACGCCAAGGGCAGCGAGCACCCCAAGGCGGCGTTCACCAAGGTCGGCGACGAGATCAAGGGCCTCAAGGACGTCGTCACGGTCACCCCGGCCGTGCCCAACAAGGCCGGCGACACCGCGACCATCACCGTCGTACCCGGGTCCAAGCCGTCCTCGCAGACGACCGAGGACCTGGTGCACACCATCCGTGACAAGGGCGTCGACATCGCCCGGTCGACGGACTCCAAGATCCTGGTCACCGGTACGACGGCGATGAACATCGACGTCTCGCAGAAGCTGAACGACGCCCTCCTGCCCTACCTGGCGCTGGTGGTGGGCCTCGCGTTCCTGCTGCTGATCGTGGTCTTCCGCTCGATCCTCGTCCCGCTGAAGGCGGCCCTCGGCTTCCTGCTCAGCGTGCTCGCGGCCCTCGGCGCGGTCGTCGCGGTCTTCCAGTGGGGCTGGCTGTCCGGCCTGATGAACGTCGAGCAGACCGGCCCGGTCATGTCGATGATGCCGATCTTCATGGTGGGTGTCGTCTTCGGCCTGGCGATGGACTACGAGGTCTTCCTCGTGACCCGGATGCGGGAGGCGTACGTCCACGGCGAGAAGCCCAGCCAGGCCGTGGTGACCGGCTTCAAGCACGGGGCACGGGTCGTGACCGCGGCCGCCGTCATCATGATCGCCGTCTTCTCCGGCTTCATCGGCTCCAGCGAGGCGATGGTCAAGATGATCGGCTTCGGCCTCGCGGTCGCCGTCTTCTTCGACGCGTTCATCGTCCGCATGGCCGTCGTCCCCGCGGTGCTCGCCCTGCTCGGCAAGCGGGCCTGGTGGCTGCCGAAGTGGCTCGACCGCGCGCTGCCCAACGTGGACGTCGAGGGCGAGGGCCTGCGCGCCCAGTCGGAAGCGCGGCGCAAGGACGCCGACCCCGACGAGGAGAAGGAGCTGGTACGGGCCTGACGTACCGCTTCTGACAGAGCGGCCGGTGAGGGTGCCCGTGGGGACGGGGCTGCACCCTCACCGGCATTCTGTCGCCCCCCTGCAAAACGCCGTGAGCACGGCTCGGCCGATGGCGTAGCGTGCCCGGCATGACGACGACAGCCGCCACTGACGCCGACGAGTCCGGAGCCCACCCCCGTTTCGCCGAAGCCCTCCGCACCCTCGGCCTCGCCGACGTCCTCGCACGGACCCGGCGGTTCCCGGAGGCCACCCGGACCGCCGCCGAGGCCGCCGCGGCCATCGGGTGCGAGCTCAGCCAGATCTGCAAGTCGCTGATCTTCGCCGCCGACGGGGCACCGGTGCTGGTCCTGATGGACGGGGCCTCACGCGTGGACGTGGAGCGGGTGCGGGAGGAACTGGGCGCGGGCAAGGTCACCCGGGCCGACGCCGGTGTGGTGCGCGAGACCACCGGGTACGCCATCGGCGGTGTGCCGCCCTTCGGACACCGCACGCGCACGCGTGTCCTCGCCGACCGCTCGCTGCTCGCCCACGACGTGGTGTGGGCGGCCGCCGGTACGCCGCACACCGTCTTCCCGATCGAGCCCGGGGCGCTCGTCGCGCATGCCGGCGCCGACCTGGTGGACGTGCGCGAGCCGACCGCGTGACGCCACTCGTCACGGCCGCCGTCCTGCTGGCCGCGGTGACCCACGCGAGCTGGAACGCCATCGCGCACCGCATCACCGACAAACTGGTCGGCTTCACCCTGATCTCCGGCGGCGGGGTGCTGATCGGCCTGGCGACGGCGCCGTTCGTGGCGTTCCCGGCCGGACCCGCCTGGCCGTACCTGCTGGCCTCGGCGGTGGTCCACATCGCCTATTACGCCCTGCTGATGACCTCCTTCCGGCTCGGTGACTTCGGGCAGGCGTACCCCCTCGCACGCGGCAGCGCCCCGCTCGTGGTCACCGTGCTGGCCGCCCTGTTCGCCCATGAGGTGCCCGGCGCCTGGGCGATGGCCGGGATCGCCGTGTCCTGTGTGGGGCTCATGGGTGTCAGCCTGTGGGGGCTGCGCGGCGGCCGGCCCGACTGGGCGGCGATCGGCGCGGCCCTCGCGACCGGGCTGACGATCGCGGTGTACACCGTCATCGACGGCCTGGGCGTACGCGCGGCGCACTCCCCGCTCGGGTACATCGCCTGGCTCATGGCCATCCAGGGCGTCGTCGTCCCGGCCTACCTGTACGCACGCGCGCGTGCCGGCACCGTCCGGCTGCTCCGGCCGTACGCCGCCCTCGGCCTCCTCGGCGCCGCCCTGTCCGTCACCGCGTACGCCCTGGTCCTGTGGGCCCAGACCCGCGCCGAACTGGCGCCGATCGCCGCCCTGCGCGAGTCCTCGATCATCGTCGGCGCCGCGATCGGAGCGGTGCTCTTCAAGGAGCGCTTCGGCGGGCCCAGGATCGCGGCGGCCGGACTGCTCGTGGTGGGGATCGGGTTGATGATGCACGCCGGGTAGGTGGGTAGCCCGGTAGTGAGGAGCACCGGGCAGCAACAGGAACGACAGGGAGCCGTCAATGACCGACAAGCCGACCGTCACCGTACTGGGCACCGGCATCATGGGGGCCGCGATGGCCCGCAACCTGTGCCGGGCCGGGCTGGACGTGCGCGCGTGGAACCGTACGCGCGAGAAGGCCGAGCCGCTCGCCGCCGACGGCGCCCGCATCGCCGGCACTCCCGCCGCGGCCGTCGAGGGCGCCGACGTCGTCCTGACGATGCTGTACGACGGCAACACCGTCCTGGACGTCATGCGGGAGGCCGCGCCCGCCCTGCGGCCCGGCACGGTGTGGGCGCAGTGCACCACCGCCGGGATCGAACTGGTCGGCGACCTGGCGGCCTTCGCGGCCGAGCAGGGGCTCGTCTTCTACGACGCGCCCGTCCTCGGCACCAAGCAGCCCGCCGAGGCGGGACAGCTGACCGTGCTGGCGGCCGGGCCGCGGGAGGGGCGGGAGACGGTCGCGCCCGTCTTCGACGCGGTGGGCGCGAAGACCATGTGGACCGGCGACGACGGCGGCGCGGGCAGCGCCAGCCGGCTGAAGCTGGTCGCCAACAGCTGGGTGCTCGCCGCCACCGCGGCGGCCGGTGAGGTCCTCGCCCTCTCCCAGGCCCTCGGGGTGGATCCGCAGGGCTTCTTCGACCTCGTCGCGGGCGGCCCGCTCGACATGGGCTACCTGCGGACCAAGATCGCGCTGGTGCTCGACGGCAAGCTGTCCCCGGCGTCGTTCGCGGTGGCCACCGCCGAGAAGGACGCCCGTCTCATCGTGCAGGCCGGCGAGCACGGCGGCGTACGGCTGGACGTCGCCGCGGCGACCGCGGAACGGTTCGCGCGGGCCGCCGCACAGGGGCATGCGGACGAGGACATGGCCGCCGCCTACTTCGCGAGTTTCGACGGCAAGGACGAGTAGGGCGGGACGCCGGGCGGCCGGGGCGACGTCGACATGACGGGCCGGGGTGCCGGGGCGCACCCTGGAAGCAGCGGTTTTCGGAGGTGATCGTCATGATGCACACCGCTGTCGGATGGCATGTCGAGCTGGAGTTCATGGAGGACGATCAGCACACACGGGCAGCGGCCCTGGTGCGCTTGCCCGACGGAACGGAGGTACGGGCGCACGGGCACGCCACCCGGCACAGCGTCGACTCCAACCAGCCCAGGGTGGGCGAGGAGATAGCCGGCGCGCGTGCCCTCAACGAACTGGCCATGCAACTGCTGACCAAGGCGCACGACGAGATCGACGCGGCGTCCGGACGGACCTCGCACACGATCAACGTGTGAGCTTCTACGCGAGCGCCGTGCGTACCGCCCGTACCAGCGCCTGTGCCCTCGGGTCCGCCGTCACGCTCTTCCGGAAGCCGTTGGTGACATAGCCGAAGGCGATGCCGGTCTCCGGGTCGGCGAACGCGAGGGCGCCGCCCCGGCCCGGGTGGCCGAAGGAGCCGGGGGAGAGCAGCGGGGACGCCGCGCCGTGCAGCATGTAGCCGAGGCCGAACCGGGTGCCGACCACCAGGACCCGGTCCGGTCCGGCGGACTGCTCGCCGCGGGCCAGCTCCCTCGTCTCCGGGGTGAACAGCCGGGTGCCGCCGTCGACCTCGCCGATCAGCGAGGCGTAGAAGCGCGCCAGCCCGTCGGCGGTGGCGATGCCGTTGGAGGCGGGCAGGGCGGCCGCGCGGTAGGCGGGGTCGTTCTCGTCGGGGAGCGGGGTGATCGCGGCGAACGCGCGCCGGGTCAGCGAGTCCGGGTCGGCGTAGGCCTCGGCGACCGCGCGCTTGGGCCGGGTCTTCAGGCCGCCCACGGCCTCGGGTGCCTCGGCGGGGCCGACGCGGCCCGCGCGCGCCTGCTCCGGCTCCGGCAGGCCGAGCCACAGGTCCGCGCCGACGGGACGCGCGATCTCCTGCGCGATCCACTCGCCGACCGGGCGGCCGGTGATCCGCCGGATCAGCTCGCCGGTGAGCCAGCTGTAGGTCTGCGCGTGGTAGCCGTGGTCGGTGCCCGGCTCCCACACCGGCGCCTGGGCGGCGACCGCCGCGGCGCCGAGATCGGGGTCGGCGGCCTCGGCGGGGGTGAGCGGGCGGTCCAGTACGGGTACGCCCGCGCGGTGTGCCAGCAGGTGCCGTACGAGGGTGTGCTCCTTGCCGGCCGCCTTGTACTCGGGCCAGTACGTGCCGACCGGGGCGTCCAGGTCCAGTTCGCCGCGCTGGTGCAGGAGCAGCAGCGCCGCGGCGGCGACGCCCTTGGTCGCGGACCGCACGATCTGCGCGGTCCCGGGCTCCCACGGGGCCGTGCCTTCCGTGTCCTCGACGTTCTTCGCGCCGGCCCACAGATCGACGACCCTGTGCCCGTCGCGGTACACGGCGACGGCTGCGCCACGCTCCCCGAGCAGCGTGAAGTTCGCTGCGAACGCCTCCCTGACCGGCTCGAAGCCCTCGGCCACTGTGCCGTTCACGTCCACGCCCGCCGTCCTTTCGATCACTGTCCCATCGCCTGCGACAGTGGGTGGAACACCGGCTGCGCGCCTGGGATTCCTCGGTGGGATCAGCCCAGCAGGATCGTTACGTCGATGTTGCCGCGCGTCGCGTTGGAGTACGGGCAGACCTCGTGCGCCGCGTCCACCAGGCGGGCCGCCACGTCCGGGTCCAGGACCGGCAGGGAGACGCTGAGGGCGACCGCGAGGCCGTAGCCGCGGTGCTTGTTCGGTCCGATGCCGACCTTGGTGGCCACCGTGGAGCCGGTCAGGTCGTAGCCCTCCCGGTTGCCGACCAGGATCAGCGCGTTGTGGAAGCAGGAGCTGTAGCCGGCCGCGAACAGCTGCTCCGGGTTGGTGCCGTTGCCGTCGCCGCCCAGCTCCGGAGGCATCGCCACCTTCAGCTCGAGCTGGCCGTCCTGGCTGGTGACGTAGCCGTTGCGGCCGCCGTGGGCGGTGGCCTCGGCGACGTACATGATCTTCGTCGGACGGGTGTCGACAGCGGTGTCCTCGGTCATGGCCGGCCTCCCCCGGAACAAGTGGCGCACAAGTACATCGTGCACAAGGTACTGGCCGGTAGGTCAGCAGCTGGAGGCAGGGGGCCGCAACTGGGGGTAACGCGAGCTCAGCGCCGGTCGGCCGCCGCGTCGGCGCGCCCGGTGAGCCTCCACAACGCCTCGCGCAACCACGCGACCTCCTGCGCGCCGAGGCCCGTCGTGGTGAGCAGGGCGCCGGGTACGCGCTCCGCGCGCTCCCTGAGTTCCTCGCCGCGCCCCGTGCACGTGACGAGCACCGAGCGCTCGTCGCCGGCCGAGCGCTCCCTGCGCACCAGACCCGCCCCCTCCAGCCGCTTCAGCAGCGGGGAGACGGTGCCGTAGTCCAGCCGGAGGGCGCGCGCCAGCTCCTTCACGCTGGTCTCGCCGCGCTCCCACAGCACCAGCAGCACGAGGTACTGCGGGTAGGTGATCCCGAGGTCGTCCAGGAGGGGACGGTAGGCGGCGGTCACGGCGCGCTGTGCCGCGTACAGCGCGAAGCACAGCTGGTCGTCCAGCAGCAGCGACCCCTCGGCGGCGCGGTCCTCGTTCGTCACCCGCCCATTGTCACGGACTTCGGGTCGAAGCCGAAGGGCAACTCCAGCCGGTGCGCCCGCATCAGCTCCGCGTCGCAGAGCAGTTCGCCGGTCGGGCCGTCGGCCGCGATCACGCCGTCGCTGAGGACGAGGGAGCGCGGGCACAGCTCCAGGGCGTACGGCAGGTCGTGGGTGACCATGAGCACGGTGACGTCCAGGGAGCGCAGGATGTCGGCGAGTTCGCGGCGCGCGGCCGGGTCGAGGTTGGAGGACGGCTCGTCCAGGACGAGGATCTCCGGCTCCATCGCGAGCACGGTGGCCACCGCCACGCGCCGGCGCTGCCCGAAGGACAGGTGGTGCGGCGGGCGGTCGGCGAAGTCCCGCATGCCGACCCGTTCGAGGGCACGGTGCACCCGTTCCTCCAGCGCGGCGCCCTTGATCCCGGCGGCGGCCGGTCCGAACGCCACGTCCTCGCGCACAGTCGGCATGAACAACTGGTCGTCCGGGTCCTGGAAGACGATGCCGACCTTCTGCCGGATCGCGGCCATGTGCTGCTCGCCCACGGGCAGCCCGGCCACCGTCACCGTGCCGGTGCCGCCCCCCAGGATGCCGTTGAGGTGCAGCACCAGCGTGGTCTTGCCGGCGCCGTTCGGGCCGAGCAGCGCGACCCGCTCGCCACGTGCGATGGTGAAGTCGACGCCGAACAGGGCCTGGTGGCCGTCCGGGTAGGCGAAGGCGAGGCCGGAGACCTCCAGCGAAGCGGTGGCAGTACTCACAGGAACCATCCCAGCAGGCAGACGACGAGGGCGGTCGAGGGGAGCGCGAGCGCGCGCCGCCACTGCGCGCCGGACGCGGTCACCTCGTCGATGACCGGCATGGAACCGGCATAGCCGCGGCTCACCATGGCCAGGTGCACGCGCTCGCCGCGTTCGTAGGAGCGGATGAACAGCGCGCCGGCGGACTTGGCGAGCACGCCCCAGTGCCGCACGCCCCGGGCCTCGAAGCCGCGCGACTCCCGGGCGATCCGCATCCGGCGCATCTCGTCGGTGACGACGTCGCCGTAGCGGATCATGAAGGACGCGATCTGGACCAGCAGCGGCGGAAGCCTCAACCGCTGGAGCCCGAGCAGCAGTTCACGCAGTTCGGTGGTGGCGGCCAGCAGTACGGAGGCGGCGACGCCGAGGGTGCCCTTGGCGAGCACGTTCCAGGCGCCCCACAGCCCGTTCACGCTGAGCGAGAGGCCCAGTGCGTGCACCCGCTCGCCCTCCGCCACGAACGGCATGAGCACCGCGAACGCCACGAACGGGACCTCGATCAGCAGTCGCCGGAGCAGGAAGACGGCGGGCACGCGCGCGTGGTACGCGACGCGGGCGAGGAGGAGGGCGTACACCGCGAACGCCCACATCGCCCCGCGCGGGGTCGACACGACGACCACGACGAACAGGAAGGCGGCGGCGAGTTTGGTGTGCGGCGGCAGGCCGTGCACGGGCGAGTGCCCGTGCCGGTAGAGCCGGTGGGCGTGTCCCGCGCCCACGTCACAGGCCCGTGTTCACGGGGGAGACGTCCGAGCCCCGCCGCCGGCGCACCGCCCAGAACACCGCGCTGCCCGCCACGACCGTGACGCCGACGCCGATCACGCCCGCGAGACAGCCGGACAGCCGGGCGTCGGAGACGTCCCTGACGCCGTAGCCGGCGAGCGGGGAGTCGGCGGCGGCGTGCTTCCGCTCCTTGGTGTCGATGCCCTTGTCGTGCGCGACCTTCTCCAGGCCGTCGGGATTCGAGGAGGCGTAGAAGCTGACGAAACCGGCGAGCACCAGCGAGGTGACCAGACCCGTCACCCACAGCGCGCGCCGGGACGTGCGCGCCGCCACGGGTGCCGTGGGAGCCGGAGCGTCCACCAGCCCGCCGTTCACCCGAAGCTTGAGCCGTTGCCGCAGGCCGCGCGCGCCGTGCACGAGGTCCGGGCGCACGGCGATCACCGCACCGACCGTGAGCGCCGTGATGACGGCCTCGCCGAGGCCGATGAGGACATGGACGCCGATCATCGCGGTCGCGACCTTGCCGATGGAGACGTCGGTCGTGCCGCCGACCGCGTAGAGGAGGGTGAAGACGACGGCGGCGGCCGGCACGGAGACCAGCGCCGCGACGAAGGAGGCGACGGTCACCGAGCGCCGTCCGCGGGGCAGCACGGCGAGCAGCGCCCGGAAGACGGCGTACGACACGACCGTCGTGGTGAGCGCCATGTCGGTGACGTTCACACCGAGCGCGGTGAGCCCGCCGTCCGCGAACAGCACGCCCTGCATCAGCAGCACCACGGACACGCACAGCACGCCCGTGCAGGGGCCCACCAGGATCGCGGCGAGTGCCCCGCCCAGCAGGTGGCCGCTTGTTCCGGCCGCGACGGGGAAGTTGAGCATCTGTACGGCGAAGATGAACGCCGCCACCAGACCGGCCAGCGGGGCGGTCCGTTCGTCGAGCTCACGGCGGGCCCCGCGCAGGCTCACCGCGAGGGCGCCGGCGGCGACCACCCCGGTGACGGCGGAGGTGGGGGCGTCGATGAATCCGTCAGGTACATGCACCGAATGATTTTAGACCGTTGTTGCGAACGCTTTGCAAGAACTAGGAGCTCGTACGAGCAGCTGCAAGGAGATGAATGCCTCCAAAAGGCGCAAAACGGAAAATGTGGCACATTGGATAAGAAGCGAATGCATAGCTTCCGTGCAGGTCACTCAGGGTGAGAGGGCGGTCCGATGTCTGTGGTCGAGCAGTACGCGCGCGCCCATATCGTCACGGACGAGGAGGATCCCGGGTCCGTACCGGTGATGCTGCGGTATGACCCCGACTCCGATCCATGGTCGGTCCGGATCGACCTGCCAGTACCCGGCCCGCACGAGTGGACCTTCTCCCGCGCGCTGCTGGAACGGGGACTGCGGGCACCGGCCGAGAGCGGCGCCGTACGGGTGTGGCCGTGCGGGCGCGTGCAGGCCGTCGTCGAGTTCCACACCGACCACGGTGTCGAGGTGGTCCAGTTCGAGTCGAAGGCGCTGGCGAGATTTCTGCTCCGGACGTACACGGCGGAGCCGGTGGTGCGGAGCTGATCAGCCGCCCATCTTGAGGAGGGCCGCCACGATCGGGCCGGCGGTGTCGCCGCCGTGCCCGCCCGCCTGCACCACGCCCGCCGCGGCGAGATCGCCCTTGTAGGCGGTGAACCAGCCGTTCGGCTTCTTCTGCCCGTCGACCTCGGCGGAGCCCGTCTTGGCGCCGTAGTCCCCGCTCATGCCCGCCATCGCCTTGGCGGCCGTGCCGTAGTCCGCCGTGAACCGCATGACGTCCTTCAGCTGGGACCGCGTCTGCGACGACATCGTGCGCGCGGCCTTCGCCGGCGTGCGGTGGTCCACGTCCGGGGAGACCAGGTACGGCTGGTGGAAGGAGCCCGACGCCACCGTGGCCGACACCGACGCCATGTTCAGCGGGTTCATGCGCACCCCGCCCTGCCCGATCAGCGAGGCGCCCATCTGCGCGCCGCTCTGCACCGGGACGGAGCCGTCGAACGACGGGACGCCGATGGCCCAGTTGTCCATGCCGAGGCCGTAGACCTGCTGGGCCTCCTTCGTCAGGTCGCCGTTGGACAGCTTGGGCGCGAAATCGATGAAGGCGTTGTTGCAGGAGGCGCCGAAGCTCTGCTTGAACGTGCCCTTCTTGATCTCGGAGTTGTCGTCGTTGTGGAACGTCCAGCCCGCCAGCTTGTACGTCTTGGGGCAGGGGTGGGACGCGTCCGGGGTGATGAGCTTCTTCTCGAACAGCATGGTCGACGTCACGATCTTCATCGTGGAACCGGGCGCGAGAGAGCCCTGGAAGGCGACGTTGAAGCCGTGCTCGCTGTTGGCGACCGCGAGGATCTCACCGGTCGAGGGCCGTACGACGACCACGGAGGCCTTCGACCGCTTGCCGACCTGCTGCTCGGCGGCCGCCTGGAAGGTCGGGCTGAGCGTCGTCCTCACCGTGCCCGGCGTGCCCTTGCTCAGCTCCACCAGCGTCTTGTCGGAGAGCTTCGCCTGCTGTGCGGCCTTGCCGCGCACCACGCGCAGCTCGATGCCGGCCTTGCCGCCCGCCGTCTTGCCGTACTTCTCCCGCAGCCCGTCCAACACCGAGCCCAGGGAGGGGTACTTGGCCGTCGTCAGCTCGCCGCCGTCCCGGTCCAGCGCCTTGATCGGAGGGGTGCCGGACTCGCCCGTGACGAGCGTGTCGCCGTCCTTCAGGTCCGGGTGGACGACCGAGGAGTGCCAGTCGACCAGCGGCTTGCCGTCGCTCGCCCGGCGCACCACGGTGAGCGAACTGCCGTACGCCAGCGGCTTGCTGAGGTTCTGGTACGACACCGTCGCCTTGACGGAGAACGGCACCTTGGCGCCCGTGGCCGTGCCGGCGGTGAGTGTGACGCCCTTCAGGTGGGCGTCCTTGGCGTAGCCGGTGAGCAGCTTGGCGGCGGCCGAGGCGTCGTCGGTGGTGGCGGCCGCCTCGGTGAGCCTGCCCTGCTGCCAGGCGGTGAGGAAGCGGGTGGAGGCCGTGCGGATCTCGGCGGTGCTGAGCGGGCCGGTCTTGACGGCCTTGTGGTCGGCTCTGGCGGACGCCGGCTCGTCGGCCGCCGCCCCGCCGCCGGTCAGCGCGTAGACGCCGAAACCGGCGCCGCCGACGACCACGGCGATCAGCCCGCCGAGTACGGCGGGTCTGGTCGTCTTCCCTCGCTCGGCGACGCGCCTTCTCTTGCCCACAGCCTCAGTTCCTCCGTGCCTTCCCCGGGGTCCCCGTAAGCCCTCACACTCCTCAACGACGGCACTCACCTTAAGGTCCCCACCTTGGCGGGTGATGTCGGCGGCCGATCCGTAGCACGGTTGCGACAATCCGCACGGCGTCCACGAGCGCCGCGAGCCGATCGTGTCGGGTCCCGGCCAGGGTTTGGCCGGGCCGCGGTTACTACCAGGTTCGCTCGTCCGGAGCATGGAGCCTGTCGGCCACGTGAAGGACGGCCCGGCATCCTGCCGGGCCGTCCTGGCGTGTCCGCCCGGCTAGACCCAGGTGTCCAGCCACATCCGCGACCGCCAGGAGTCGATCGGGATGGCCGTGCCGGTGTAAAGGGGCCAGAAGTAGATGAAGTTCCAGGCGATCAGCAGCACCAGCACGCCCGCCGCCGAGGCGCCGACCACCCGGCGGGTCTCGGAGGAGCCCGGCGGGCCGATGATCGCACCGATCATCATCGCCACCGCCAGGCACAGGAACGGCAGGAAGACGACCGCGTAGAACAGGAAGATCGTCCGCTCCTGGTACATGAACCAGGGCAGATAACCGGCCGCGATCCCGCACGCGATGGCACCGGCCCGCCAGTCGCGGCGGAACGCCCAGCGCCACAGGACGTACAGGATCGCGAAGCAGGCCGCCCACCACAGCAGCGGCGTGCCGATCGCCAGCACCTCACGGGCGCACTTCTGTCCGGCGTTCGCGGGGCAGCCGTCGGCGCCGGGGTTGGGGGACTCGTAGAAGTACGACACCGGGCGGCCCAGCACGATCCAGCTCCACGGGTTGGACTGGTAGGTGTGCGGGGAGGTCAGGCCGACGTGGAACTCGTACACCTCGTGCTCGTAGTGCCACAGGCTGCGCAGCCAGTCCGGCAGGAAGGTCCAGCTGCCGCCCTTGCCGTCGGTGGCCGCCCAGTTGCGGAAGTAGCCGCCGGTGCCGTCGGCCGGGGAGAGGATCCAGCCGGTCCAGGAGAGCAGGTAGACGGCGATCGCCAGCGGGACCGTGGCCAGGAAGGCGATGCCGGTGTCGTACTTCAGGGCCGCCGCGTACGGGCGCCGGGCCCCGGCCGTCCTGCGCGCACCGACGTCCCACAGCACCGCCATCACGCAGAACGCGGCCAGGATGTACAAGCCGTTCCACTTCGTGCCGATGGCCAGGCCCAGCATCAGCCCCGCCGCCCAGCGCCAGGGACGCAGGCCGAAGCGGAACGTATCGGCCACCTGCTCGTCCGGCCGGACCCGGCCGTCGGCGTCCACCGGCAGCGCGGCGGCCAGTCTCTCCCGTGACCGGTCCCGGTCGATGACCAGACAGCCGAACGCGGCCACCACGAAGAACATCAGCACGCCGTCGAGCAGCGAGGTCCGGCTCATCACGAACTGCAGGCCGTCCACCGCCATCAGCGCGCCCGCCAGGCAGCCGAGGAACGTCGAGCGGAACATCCGGCGCCCGATCCGGCACAGCAGCAGCACGCTCAGCGTCCCCAGCAGGGCCGTCATGAACCGCCAGCCGAACGGGTCGAACCCGAACATCAGCTCGCCGAGCCCGATGACGTACTTGCCGACCGGCGGGTGCACGACATAGGCCGCGTCCGTCGGGATCACGAGGTGACCGTGGGTCTGCAGCACCAGGTCGTTGGCGTTCTTGTCCCAGTTGACCTCGAAACCGCGGTGGACGAGCGCCCAGGCGTCCTTGGCGTAGTACGTCTCGTCGAATATCACCGCGCGCGGGCTGCCCAGGTTCCAGAACCGCATCAGGCCCGCCATCAGCGTCACCAGCAGCGGACCGCCCCAGCCCGACCAGCGGGTGATCCGCTCGGCGAGGACCGGCGGCACGCCGAGCGTCTGCCACAGCCGGGGGCCCGGCTCGGCGTACGGGGGCACCAGCCGGTCGCGTACGTCGCCCGAGGGCGCGTCCTTGGCCGCTACGTATCCGAATCGGCGCAGCCGCTGCTGCCACGACGGCCGCTGGTCGTGCGGCGTCTGGCCCTGCCGGAGGTCCATGGAGGACGCGGTACTGGTCACCGCGCCATGGTAGGGAACCGTTCTGTGCGAGTCCCGTGCATGTGCGGTACCGGTCGGGATGCGGTGGTTCTCCCGGGGTACGGGGGCGGGCCGCGCGGCGGCCGGGGGCTGGGAGGATGGGGGTGTGACTGGAACCCTTGTCCTGGCAGGTACCCCCATCGGCGACATCGCGGACGCGCCGCCGCGGCTGGCCGAGGAGCTGGCCGGCGCCGACGTCGTCGCCGCCGAGGACACCCGGCGGCTGCGCCGGCTCACCCAGGCCCTCGGCGTCACGCCCAAGGGCCGCGTGGTGTCGTACTTCGAGGGCAACGAGACCGCACGGACGCCGGAGCTGGTCGAGGAGCTGCTCGGCGGCGCGCGTGTGCTGCTGGTGACCGACGCCGGGATGCCGTCGGTCTCCGACCCGGGCTACCGGCTGGTCGCGGCCGCCGTCGAGAAGGAGATCCGGGTCACCGCCGTGCCCGGGCCGTCCGCCGTGCTCACCGCCCTGGCGCTGTCAGGGCTGCCCGTCGACCGGTTCTGCTTCGAGGGCTTCCTGCCGCGCAAGGCGGGCGAGCGGCTGTCCCGGCTGCGGGAGGTCGCGGGCGAGCGCCGCACCCTCGTGTACTTCGAGGCCCCGCACCGGCTCGACGACACCCTCGCCGCCATGGCCGAGGTCTTCGGCGCCGACCGGCGGGCCGCCGTCTGCCGCGAGCTGACCAAGACCTACGAGGAGGTGCGGCGCGGTCCGCTGGCCGAGCTGGCGCGCTGGGCCGCGGAGGGGGTCCGTGGGGAGATCACCGTGGTGGTCGAGGGGGCGCCGGAACGCGGACCCGAGGAACTGGACGCCGCGGAACTGGTACGTCGGGTACGCGCGCGTGAGGAGGCCGGGGAGCGGCGCAAGGAGGCCATCGCGGCGGTCGCGGCGGACGCCGGGCTGCCGAAGCGGGTCGTCTTCGACGCCGTGGTTGCAGCGAAGAGCTCCGCCGGGGGAGCCGGAGCCGGATAGCACCGGTGGGCCCGGGGTCCGTGGCGGGCCGCGGGGCCGTTCCCGCGGGTCGCGCGGTCGCCCGCGCCCCTTTCGGGGCGCTGCCCCGGCGTGCGCCCATAGGCCCTGTGAGCAGGGGCGTTCTCGGGTGAGCGGACGAGCCATGGGACGGCAAAGGGCTGTCGCCGATGGCAAAGGGAAACGGGGCCGACCGGGGGCTTTTCGGCAAGGAAGACTCAAATCGCCTCCAACACTCGACAGCCCTGATGCATTCGCGCTGGTGAAGGCGTCCACTGGTCGAAGGGATGTATTCGTCCCCCGACCAGCGGACAAGAGGAGCTGGCATGAGTGAGATCGCAGGGCAGACCGGCCTCCGCGGCACGCCCACAGCCGTCGTTCACGAGTCGTACGCGTTCGCCTGCATGAGGTGCGGGCACGGCTGGGAGCAGTCGTACGAGATAGAGCACCACACGGATGCCGAGGGGCAGGAGTTCGTGCTCTACGTGGCCGACGGCCGGGTCGTGCCGTCGCCGCTGAGCCGGCCCAGCTGCCACAACTGCGACGGCCACGTGGTGCGGATCATGCGCGCGGGACAGGTCTCGTCGGTGCGCGGCGCCGGGGAGCGGCACCACAGCGTGCCCCAGGCGGGCCCGGTCGAGGTGCCCGAGCTGCCCGCGGCACCCAAGGAGCCGCACCACTGGCACCTGTCCGACCTCCTGCACCCCTTCCAGCACAAGGCCGGCTGAGCGGAGCACCGGCCGTCGGGGGCATGCTCCTTTCGTAGGATCGGAGCATGCCTTCGAACGCCGGCCAGACCTCCAAGGGCGACAAGAACGCCGCACCGCCGCTCCCGCCGCCGCTGCGGGTCCCGGTCGCCGATTCGCACACCCACCTCGACATGCAGTCGGGCACGGTCGAGGAAGGCCTCGCCAAGGCCGCCTCGGTGGGGGTGACGACGGTCGTCCAGGTCGGCTGCGACATCAAGGGCTCGCAGTGGGCCGCCGAGACCGCGGCCGCGTTCGACGGCGTCCACGCCACCGTCGCCCTCCACCCCAACGAGGCCCCGCGCATCGTCCACGGCGACCCCGACGGCTGGTCGCGGCAGGGCGCCCGGGAGCCGGGCGGAGACGCGGCGCTGGACGAGGCCCTCGCCGAGATCGACCGGCTGGCCCGGCTGCCCCAGGTGAAGGGCGTCGGCGAGACGGGGCTGGACCACTTCCGCACCGGCCCGGAGGGCAAGGCCGCACAGGAACGGTCCTTCCGCGCCCACATCGAGATCGCCAAGCGGCACGGCAAGGCGCTCGTCATCCACGACCGCGACGCCCACGCCGACGTCCTGCGGGTCCTGAAGGAGGAGGGCGCCCCCGAGCGCACCGTCTTCCACTGCTACTCCGGCGACGCCGAGATGGCGGAGATCTGCGCCCGCGAGGGCTACTTCATGTCCTTCGCCGGCAACGTCACCTTCAAGAACGCCCAGAACCTGCGGGACGCCCTCGCCGTCGCGCCGCTGGAGCTGGTCCTCGTGGAGACCGACGCACCGTTCCTGACCCCGGCGCCGTACCGCGGCCGGCCCAACGCGCCGTACCTCGTCCCGGTCACGGTCCGTGCCATGGCCGCCGTGCGCGGCACCGACGAGGACGCGCTGGCGACGGCCCTCGCCGCGAACACCGCCCGTGCCTTCGGGTACTGAGCCGTCAGTTCGAGTGTTGAACGCGGGCTCGGCGCGCAACAGTACGTAGTCGCGTCGCTTTGGAGAGTGACGACAGCTCCGCTAGGTTCTGGGGGCCCGATCCGGACCCCCTCTGGCACCTCTGGAGCGTGTCGGCGTGAGCAAGTCGCAGTACGAGACGTTCGAGAACCACGAGCCGTACCCGCCGTACGGCCGTCCCGACGCCTCCTTGTACACCGCGGAGACCCTGGCGTACGGACTGTCCAAGGACACCTACCGGCCCGCCTACGAGTCGGAGGCGTACTTCGTCGGCGAGCCGGTGCTGCCACGGCAGGGCGGCAGCGCGCCGGGCAGGGGCCGTGCGCCGAACGACGACGGCACGGCGGACGAAGACGGCTCGGCGCACGACGCAAGGGAGTGCGAGAGCGAGGTGCCCGCCGGAGTGGGCGGGCGGGCCGCGCGTCGGCGCAGGGCGCGGGGCGCCGAGCGCCCGGAGTCCGCCGTGCGCCGCCTGCTGCCGCAGGCCCTGGTCGTGGCCTTCCTCGCCGGCGGCACCACCGCGTTCGTCGCCAAGGACAAGGCGGTCGAGCTGAGCGTCGACGGCAGGCACCGCACCCTGCACACCTTCGCCGACGACGTGCACGAGCTGCTCGCCGAGGAGGGCGTGCGCGTCGGCGCGCACGACATGGTCGCGCCCGCCCCCGGAGCGGCGCTCGCCAGCGGGGACGCGGTCGCCGTGCGCTACGGACGCCCCGTCCGGCTCACCCTCGACGGTCAGCGGCGCCAGGTGTGGACGACGGCGCACACCGTGGAAGGGGCGCTCGACGAACTGGGGGTGCGCGCGGAGGGCGCGTACCTGTCCACCTCGCGCTCGAAGAGCATCGGGCGCGCCGGGCTCGCGCTCGACGTGCGCACCGAACGCGCCGTCACGATCATGGCGGACGGCCGGACCCGGACCATCCGCACCAACGCGGCCACCGTCCGGGAGGCCGTCGAGGAGGCCGGGATCGGCCTGGAGGGCCAGGACACGACCTCCGTCCCGCCCGAGAGCTTCCCGCGCGACGGACAGACGGTGACCGTGCTGCGGATCAGCGGCGCCCGGGAGATCCGCGAGGAGCAGATCCCGTTCGCGGTCGAGCGCACCGACGACCCCACCCTCTTCAAGGGCACCGAGGTCGTCTACCAGGCCGGGCGGCCCGGACTCCGGCGCGACACCTATCTCCTGCGCACCGTGAACGGCGTCCAGGAGAAACCGCGCCGCGAGACCTCCGAGGTGGTGCGCAAGCCGCGCAAACAGGTCGTGAAGGTCGGCACCAGGCCGCTGCCGAGCTCGGTGGACGGCGCCGACGGCCTGGACTGGGGCGGCCTCGCCGCCTGCGAGTCCGGCGGCCGCCCGCACGCGGTCGACCCCTCCGGGACGTTCGGCGGGCTCTACCAGTTCGACGCCCGCACCTGGCACAGCCTCGGCGGCAGCGGACGCCCCCAGGACGCCCCGGCGGAGGAGCAGACCTTCCGCGCGAAGAAGCTGTACATGCGCCGGGGTGCCACGCCCTGGCCGCACTGCGGGACACGGCTGCGCGGCTGACGCGGGCGGGGAGAGCAGGGACGGGCCGCGACCGTTGCCGGGGGTGGAAGCCGGACACCGGGACAGCCCGCGCCCCCCGGGGGGGCAGGCACCTGGCAACCCGGCCATCCCCGGCCCCGTACCCTTGTCCCGTGAGCAGCCCCACCCCCGACGCCCTCCTCGGCCCCGCCGACATCCGCGAGCTCGCGGCAGCGCTCGGTGTCCGCCCCACCAAGCAGCGCGGCCAGAACTTCGTGATCGACGCCAACACGGTCCGCCGTATCGTCCGCACCGCCGAGGTCCGCCCCGCCGACGTGGTCGTCGAGGTCGGCCCGGGGCTCGGCTCCCTCACGCTCGCGCTGCTGGAGGTCGCCGACCGGGTCACCGCCGTCGAGATCGACGACGTACTCGCCGCCGCCCTCCCCGCGACCATCGGGGCGCGCATGCCGGCGCGCGCCGACCGGTTCGCGCTCGTCCACTCCGACGCGATGCACGTCACCGAGCTGCCCGGCCCCCCGCCGACGGCGCTGGTCGCGAACCTCCCCTACAACGTCGCCGTGCCCGTGCTGCTGCACATGCTCGACACCTTCCCGAGCATCGAGCGCACCCTCGTCATGGTGCAGTCCGAGGTCGCCGACCGGCTGGCCGCCGCGCCCGGCTCGAAGGTGTACGGCGTGCCGTCGGTGAAGGCCAACTGGTACGCCGATGTCAAGCGGGCCGGTGCCATCGGCCGCAACGTCTTCTGGCCCGCGCCGAACGTCGACAGCGGGTTGGTCTCCCTCGTCCGGCGGACCGAGCCGATCAAGACCACGGCCTCCAAGAAGGAGGTCTTCGCCGTCGTGGACGCGGCCTTCGCGCAGCGCAGGAAGACCCTGCGGGCGGCGCTGGCCGGCTGGGCCGGGTCCGCCGCCGCCGCCGAGGCCGCCCTGGTCGCGGCGGGTGTCTCGCCGCAGGCGCGCGGGGAGTCGCTGACGGTGGAGGAGTTCGCGCGGATCGCGGAGAACAGGGAGGCGGGCGCGTGAGCGTCACGGTACGGGTTCCGGCCAAGGTCAACGTCCAGCTGGCGGTCGGCGCCGCCCGCCCCGACGGGTTCCACGACCTCGCCAACGTCTTCCTCGCCGTCGGCCTGTACGACGAGGTGACGGTGACCCCCGCGGACGAACTCCGGATCACCTGCGAGGGCCCGGACGCCGACCAGGTACCGCTCGACGACTCCAACCTCGCCGCGCGCGCGGCGATCGCGCTCGCCGGGCGCCGGGGCATCGAGCCGAACGTCCACATCCACATCGCCAAGGACATCCCGGTCGCCGGCGGCATGGCGGGCGGCAGCGCGGACGGCGCGGGCGCGCTGCTCGCCTGCAACACGCTGTGGGGTACGGCGGCCTCGCGGGCCGAGCTGCTGGCGATCTGCGCCGAGCTGGGCAGCGATGTGCCGTTCAGCCTGGTCGGGGGCGCCGCTCTCGGCGTCGGGCGGGGCGAGCGGCTGACCACCCTGGAGACCGGTGGCACCTTCCACTGGGTGTTCGCGATGGCCGAGCGGGGGCTGTCCACACCGGCGGTCTTCCGGGAGTTCGACCGGCTCGCGGAGGATCGGGAGATTCCCGAGCCGGTGGCTTCGGCGGAGCTGCTCCAGGCGCTGGCGAAGGGGGACGCTGAGGCGCTGGCCGCGGCTGTGTCCAATGATCTTCAGCCTGCGGCGCTGTCCCTGTTCCCGGAGCTGGCGGACACGCTGGAGGCGGGGCGGGGGGCGGGTGCGCTTGCTGCGCTGGTGTCCGGGTCGGGGCCGACCACGGCGTTCCTCGTGCGGGATGCCGAGGCGGGGGAGAAGGTGGCGGCGGCCCTGCGGGCGTCCGGCACGTGCAGGGCGGTGCGGACGGCGGCGGGGCCGGTGGCGGGGGCGACGGTGGTCTGAGGATCTAGGGCCGCCTGTCGATTGTGGTCAGGTCGATGTCGATGGACGCGGGCTTGTCGACCTTGATCTGGTCGCGATGCGTGCCCATGTGCACGTAGGACTTGGTCAGTGTGTCGAGCTCGTAGACGTGGATGACGGGCCCACCGGTGGTTCCGTTCTGCTCGACGCGCCAGAAGTTTGGGATGCCCGCAGCGGCATACTTCTGCGGTTTGGTCGTACGATCGCGGGATTCAGAGTCGGGGGACACCACCTCCACGGCAAGCAGGACGTCCTCGGCATGAAACCTGGTCTGGTCCAGCCCGGTGACCGCGTCGGCTCGGACTACGCTGACATCAGGTTCGGGACCGTTGCGGTTGTCGAGGATGACGGTCATCTCCCGTTCGACACTGAACTCCGGGCCGAGAGAGCTGCATAGACCGGTGACCAACAGGTCGATCACGCGGTAGTGAAAACGGCGCTGCGGACTTACGAAAACCAGGCTCCCGTCGATCAGCTCGGTGTGCGGCGGGAGATCAGGCAGCGTGAACAGGTCGTCCACGGTGTAGCCGTCCTGCGGCGGCACCGGCCACTGGACGCGGTGCTCTACGGACTCGGCGGTCATGGTTCCTCCCATGGACGGGATCCTGCTGCCTGCCCTCCACGGTAGCGGCCCGTTCCCGATCACGTCATCACAAAGAGTGACCACCCCCTCGCGCCCCGCCCCTCATCCCCGAGGGCCTACGCTAGAAGGTCGACCGATCCCCGCGCACAGGAGTGAAATGGCCGTCAACCTGGTCAATGTCGAGAACGTCAGCAAGGTGTACGGCACCCGTGCCCTGCTCGACGGCGTCTCGCTCGGTGTGTCGGAAGGGGACCGGATCGGGGTCGTCGGACGCAACGGCGACGGCAAGACCACCCTCATCCGCATGCTCGCCAAGCTGGAGGAGGCCGACACCGGACGTGTCACGCACTCCGGCGGACTGCGGCTCGGCGTGCTCACGCAGCACGACTCCCTCGACCCCGCCGCCACCGTCCGGCACGAGGTCATCGGCGACATGGCCGACCACGAGTGGGCGGGCAATGCCAAGGTCAGGGACGTACTGACCGGGCTGTTCGGCGGGCTGGACCTGCCGGGCTTCCCCAAGGGGCTCGACACCGTCATCGGACCGCTCTCCGGTGGTGAGCGGCGCCGTATCGCGCTCGCCAAGCTGCTCATCGAGGAACAGGACCTGCTCGTCCTCGACGAGCCCACCAACCACCTCGACGTCGAGGGCATCGCCTGGCTCGCGAAGCACCTGCGGAACCGGCGCTCGGCGCTGGTGTGCGTGACCCACGACCGGTGGTTCCTGGACCAGGTGTGCACCCGCATGTGGGACGTGCAGCGCGGCGACGTGTACGAGTACGAGGGCGGCTACTCCGACTACGTCTTCGCGCGTGCCGAGCGCGAGCGGATCGCCGCCACGGAGGAGGCCAAGCGGCAGAACCTGATCAGGAAGGAGCTGGCCTGGCTGCGGCGCGGCGCCCCCGCCCGTACGTCCAAGCCGCGCTTCCGGGTCGAGGCCGCCAACGAGCTGATCGCGGACGTGCCGCCGCCCCGGGACAGCTCCGAGCTGATGAAGTTCGCCTCCTCGCGGCTCGGCAAGACGGTGTTCGACCTGGAGGACGTCACCGTGCAGGCCGGGCCGAAGGTGCTGCTCAAGCACGTCACCTGGCAGCTCGGGCCGGGTGACCGGATCGGTCTCGTCGGCGTGAACGGCGCCGGCAAGACCTCGCTGCTGCGCGCCATGGCCGCGGCGGCGCGCACGGAGGGCGAGGAGCAGCCGGCCGGTGGCCGCGTCGCCGTCGGCAGGACCGTCAAGCTCGCCTACCTCTCCCAGGAGGTCGCCGAGCTGAACCCGGACACGCGGGTCCTGGAAGCCGTCCAGCAGGTGCGCGAACGCGTCGACCTCGGCAAGGGGCGCGAGATGACCGCCGGGCAGCTGTGCGAGACGTTCGGCTTCAACAAGGAGAAGCAGTGGACGCCGGTCGGCGACCTCTCCGGTGGCGAGCGCCGGCGCCTGCAGCTGCTGCGGCTCCTCATGGACGAGCCCAACGTCCTCTTCCTCGACGAGCCCACCAACGACCTCGACATCGAGACCCTCACCCAGCTGGAGGACGTCCTCGACGGCTGGCCCGGCTCGATGATCGTCATCTCCCACGACCGGTTCTTCGTCGAGCGCACCACGGACCGGGTCTTCGCCCTCCTCGGCGACGGCGCCCTGCGGATGCTGCCGCGCGGCATCGACGAGTACCTGGAGCGGCGGCAGCGGATGGAGGAGGCGGTCGCCGCGCAGGCCGCCGCGGCGGCGCCCAAGCCGGCCACCGCGGAGAAGAGCGCCGCCGACCAGCGAGCCGCCAAGAAGGAACTGCAGAAGATCGAGCGGCAGTTGGACAAGATCTCCGAGAAGGAGTCCAGGCTGCACGCCCAGATCGCCGACAACGCCACCGACTTCGCGAAGGTCGCCGATCTGGACGCCCAGTTGCGCGACCTCGCCGGCGAGCGCGAGGAACTGGAGATGCGCTGGCTGGAGTTGGCCGAGGACGCGTAGCGGAAACGCGAGGTGAGGGCGCTCGCCGCGCGCGGCTGAAATCAAGCCGCGCGCGGCGCTGTTGCGTGCGCCGCGTGAAGGGGGCGTGAAGGCGCGTAACGGCGGCATCACGGGCCGGTCGTCCCTTGGGAACAGCGGCGGATCCGAGCCCCTGCGCTGTCGGTACCGGGTGATAGAAAGAGCCGTCTGAGAACTGTCTGAGTAACGACCCAGGGTCCGTCGAGAACCTCAGGGCGTGGCTAAAAATCAGTGAACGAGGGGGAAGAGCGCTGATGACCCAGCCGCCCGACCAGCCGCCGCAGGGCGGGTTCGGAGCACCGCAGGACCAGCCGCCGCAGGGCGGCGGTTTCGGACCCCCGCCGGCCCCACCGGCCCAGGGTGGTTTCGGCGCCCCGCAGAGCACCCCGGGCGCCGCGGGCGTACCTCCCACACCGCCGCCGCCGCCGGCCCAGCCGCCCGCCGCTCCTCCGCAGCCGCCCCAGCCCGGCTACGGCTACCCCGGGCAACCGGGCCCGTACGGCGCCCCCGCCGCGCCCGGCGCTCCCGGCCCCTACGGCCATCCGCAGCAGCCGGGCCCCTACGGGGCGGCGCCCCAGCCCGGATTCGGCTACCCGCAGCAGCCGCCGTACCCGGGCGCGCCCGGCACCGCGCCGGGCGGCCGGCCCAAGGGGAGGACCGCGCTGGTCATCGGTGCCGCGGTGGCCGCGCTGCTCGTCATCGGCGGCGTGGTGTACGCGGTCACGAACGGGGACGACGGCGGCGGCAAGAAGCCCGTCGCCCAGCAGAGCGACGGCCCCAAGCAGTCCTCCTCCGCCTCGCCGAGCGCGTCCAGCGGCGGCGACGACCCGGAGAACCTCAACGACGGCCGGCGGCCCGGTGAGGCGAAGGTGCTCTGGTACAAGTCGGCACCGGACGCCCCCGGTTCCGGGGCCGACGCGCCCGGCATGTGGGTGACGGACAAGGCGGTGGTGAAGGCGGCGTACAAGCAGGTCTTCGCCTATGGGGTCGGCGACGGCAGGCCCGCGTGGGGTCCCCTGTCCTTCCCGCAGAAGATCTGCGCGGTCACCCCGCAGAAGTCGGCCGACGGCAAGGTCGTCGTGGCGTACATGAGCGGTGTCAGCGACAACGCCAAGTGCAACCAGCTGCAGCAGATCGACCTGAACACCGGCCAGAAGGGCTGGAGTGCGAAGGTCGCCGACGGCGGGCTGTTCGACAGCGCGCTCAACGTCGAGCTGACCGTGAGCGGCAGGACGCTGATGGTGGGCCGTTCGGAGTCGGGCACGGCGTACGACATCGACAGCGGAAAGAAGCTGTACGACAAGGGCAAGTACGGCGCGGCCTGCTTCCCGGCCGCGTACGCGGGCGGCACCGGCCGGCTGATCCAGGTGTCCTCCTGCGGCGCGGGCGGCAGCAGCGCGCACGACGAGATCCAGGAACTCGACCCGGCCAGCGGCAAGGTGCGCTGGACGCAGACGGTGAAGAAGGGCTGGCAGGTCACCCGGACGTTCTCGGTCGACCCGCTGGTGGTCTATCTGACCAACCAGGACAAGAAGGCCTGGAACATCTCGACGTTCACCAAGGACGGCAAGTTCCGCTCCGAGGTCAAGGTCGACGAGAAGTTCGCCCCCCACTGCGGCTGGGCGGTCCTCGAACGCGACCTGCAGGGCTGCCAGGGAGCGGCCGCGGACTCCGACACGCTGTACCTGCCGACGGACACCACCAGCAGCGCCAACGAGATCGTCGCGATCAGCCTGGCGGACGGCAAGGCGCGCTGGCGGACCAAGTCCCCGGCGGACGAGCCGATGTACCCGGTGAAGGTCGAGGGCGGCAAGCTCGTCGCGTACGTGCAGCCGTCGTACGACACGGGCGGCCAGGTGGTGTCGATCCCCGTCACCGGCTCCTCCCACCGGAGCACCAGGCTGCTGCAGAACCCGCAGGGCGCGGCCGAGATCGAGGACAGCTTCTACGACGGTGTCGTGGACTGGGCCGACGGGCGGTTCTTCATCTCCGCCGGCCGGCTGTCCGGCAGCGACCAGTCGAAGGAGAAGCTGATCATGGCCTTCGGTGACTGAGCCGCCGTTCCGGCTTCCCCGTTCCTCCCGAATCCCCGTCGCCGACCGGCCTTCGAGCCGCACCGAGGTACCCGCCCCATGACCCAGCCGCCCCCTCCGCCGCCCAACCAGCCCCCGCAGCAGGGCGGTTTCGGCCCGCCGACCCCGCCGCAGCAGCCCCCGCAGCCGCCCCAGCCGCAGCCCGGCTACGGCTACCCGCAGGCCGCGCCGCCCCCGCAGCCGCCCCAGCCCGGTTACGGCTATCCCGGCGCGCAGCAGCCCCCGGCGTACGGTCAGCCGGCCGCCGCCCCCTACGGTGGTCAGCCGCAGCACCCGTACGCGCAGCCCGGGCAGCCGGGTTACGGCTACCCGGGACAGCCGCCGACCGTGCCGATGCAGCCGCAGCCGCCGCAGGGCGGCGGGCGGAACAACGCCGCGCTGTACATCATCGTGGCGGCGGTCGTCGCCATCGCGCTGATCGTCGGCGGCGGGATCTGGTACGCCAACTCCTCCGGGAGCGACGGGAAGAAGCACGACACCGCCTCTTCCGGCGGCGACAAGGGCGGCGACACGGGGAACACGGGCGGCGTCGGCAAGGAGAAGGTGCCGGCCGACCCCTCGGGCAGGCTCCTCTTCTCCGTCCCGATGCCCACGACGAAGGAGCAGGTCTTCACCGACGGTTCCTGGCTGACCGACAAGGTGTACGCCAAGACCGGCGACGCCGAGATCATCGGCTACGACCCCGCCAAGGGCACCCGGGTGTGGACGCTCAAGCTGCCGGGCTCGGTGTGCGCGGTCACCGGCCACGTCACCCCGGACGACCGGACGGCGATCGCCTTCCGGGCGAAGTCGTCCCCGCAGGACACCACCCCGGGCTGCACCCGGATCGCCGGGATCGACCTCGACTCGGGAAAGCGGCTGTGGACGAACTCGGTCAAGTCCGGTGACTTCCCGCTCAGTTTCGAGAACCTGACGGTCGCTCAGCACACCGTCGCGGTTGGCAGCACCGACGGCGGTGCCGCGTTCGACCTCGACTCCGGCAAGGTGCTGTGGCAGCCGAAGGAGGGCGACACCTGCTACGACGCGGGGTACGGCGGCGGCGCCAAGCTGGTCGCGGTCCGCAAGTGCGGCGGCTACGACAACAAGCAGCTGCACATCCAGAACATCGACCCCAGGTCGGGGAAGGTGATCTCCGACTACAAGATGGACGGCGGTATCGACTACGCCTCCGTCGTCTCCACCGACCCGCTGGTGGTGGCCGCGGACGTCGGTGGCGGCGCCGACGACGGCAGTGGTGTCTCGGACTACTTCTCCATCGACAACAGGACCGGCAGGCTGCTCGCCCACATCTCCGCGCCCAGCAAGACCTACGGCGGCAGCTGCGACGGGATCTCCCACATCGAGGACTGTCACGAGATCGTCGTCGGCAACGGCAGGCTGTACGTGCCGACCGAGGAGCACGACGACGGTTCCTCGGCCGTGAGCGAGACCAACGAGATCGTCGCCTTCGACCTCACCACCGGCAAGCCGACCGGCCAGCGCGCCGAGGCCGGTGACGGCTCCACGCTCTCCCCGCTGCGCATGGACGGCGGCAACCTGCTCGCCTACAAGCGGCCGCCGTACGACAAGGGAGGCCAGGTCGTCAGCATCGACGGCGGCAGCTTCAGGACGACCAAGCTGCTGGAGAACCCGGCCAAGGGGAGCGAGCGGGAGGCGGAGAGCGGCATGCTGCCGGACTCCGCGGAGTTCCTGTTCGGGCACGGGCGGCTGTACATGTCCCAGGTGTACACCGAGACGAAGCACGTGGCGGGCCTGAAGGAGTACATGATCCTGGCGTTCGGCACCGACGGCTGACCGTCACGCCGACACCGCCGTACGTCTCGCCCGAATGGGTGACTTACCGAGAAGTGCCCCGGATTTCATCGATCCGGGGCACTTCTCATCAAGAGGGGCAGCGCGACGTCGAACAAGCGTGTAGCTTCCGGGGGCATGAAGGACGAGGTGCCGGGGGGCCCTCTGTCCTTGCGGAGCTGTGGGCGTCCATAGTGGGGCATCCATGGGGGGGACTGGGGGGTTGCTCTATGGGAGTGCGGCTCATGGTCGTCGACGACCATCGCCTGCTCGCGGAGGCGTTGGCGTCGGCGCTGAAGCTGCGCGGGCACCGGGTGCTCGCCGCGGCGGCGCCGGCCGCGGGCGCGGCGGATCTGGTGATCGCGCGGGCACCTGAGGTGTGCCTGCTGGGTACGGCGGCGCCGGCCGAACCAGGCGTGTTCGACCCGGTGGTGAAGATCAAGCGGGAGCGGCCGCAGGTGGCGGTGCTGGTACTGGGCCCGGTGCCGTCGCCGCGCGGCATCGCGGCGGCGTTCGCCGCGGGGGCGTCGGGGTACGTGCGGCACGACGAGCGCATCGAGGGGGTCGAACGGGCGATCATGAAGGCGCGGGCGGGGGAGGCGGCGGTTGCTCCGCAGCTGCTCCAAGGGGCCTTCGGGGAACTGCTCAACCCTGCCGCACAGCCCGACGACGAGGCTCAGCGGTTGCTGTCGATGCTGACACCGCGGGAGGTGGAGGTGCTGGTGCGGGTGGCCGACGGGGAGGACACGCGTCTGATCGCGGCGGGGATGGGGATCGCGCCGAGTACGGCCCGGACCCATGTCCAGCGGGTGCTGATGAAGCTGGGGGTGGGCTCGCGGCTGGAGGCGGCGGCGTTGGCCGCGCGGACGGGACTGCTGGACCGGGCGGGGCCGTTGGGTTCCGGTCCCGGGTAGGCCCGGGCGGCACGACTGCCCGCGGACCGCGGGCGAGGCGCCGCGAAGGCGCGCGGGGAACTGCGCGACCAGCTCCCACGCGCCCGCGGACGGCGGGTTACTCCCCCTGCCTCTCCTCCGGCAACCCTTCCGGAGGAAGCGGCGGTGGGGTGGGCCGCAGCTTCAGCCAGGCCAGGAAGAAGATGCCCAGCAGGAGCATGCCGATCCCGGTCCAGAGGTTGATGTTGACGCCCTCGGCCTTGTCGATGGCGGCCTGGGAGTCGGTGATGCCGGTGATCGTGACGATGACGCCGTACAGCACGAACAGGCCGCCGATGATGCGGCGCAGGTCGAAGATGCGGGCCGCGGTCGCGGACTTGCCCTGCAGCTCGGTGACTTCCCGCTGGACGTCGTCCTCGCTGTAGTGGAAGCCCTCGTGCCGGCGGTCGGAGTGCTCGGAGTTGTCGCTCATGGTTTCCTCGATCCTCCCGCGTCAGAACGAGAACGGGATGTAGCAGGCGGCGGCCAGGACGACCGCGCCCCAGCCCAGCAGGGCCGGCTTGCGGTACCAGGCCTCGTCACCCGGCGCGGGCGCCTCGGACATGCCGGGGGAGCGGGTGCCGTAGACCAGGCCCTGCAGCTCCCGCGCCGGCTTCGGCCTGGTGAACAGGGACACCACGACCATCACGACCGCGCCGGCGACGAAGCCCGCGATCGCGGAGACGAAGTTGGCGCCCTGGTCGGAGGGGATGGCGATGATGCCCTTCTTGTAGAGCACGAAGTAGTTGATCATCGCGGTGACGGTGCCCGCGAGCAGACCCCAGAAGCCGGACTTGGCGGACGCGCGCTTCCAGAACATGCCGACGATGAAGACGACGAACATCGGCACGTTGAAGAAGGAGAACAGCGTCTGCAGGTAGCTCATGATGTTCGAGAACGACGACGCCAGGAACGCCGTACCGACCGACGCCAGCACGCCGATCGCGGTGATCAGGCGGCCGAAGCGGACGTAGTAGCCGTCCTCGCGGCCGCGCACCACGTACTTGGCCCAGATGTCGTTCGTGAACACCGTGTTGAAGGACGACACGTTGGCCGCCATGCCCGCCATGAAGGCCGCCAGCAGGCCGGTGACGGCGATGCCGAGCACGCCGTTGGGCAGCAGCTCCTGCATCAGGAAGGGGATGGCGTCGTTGTACTGGTAGCCGGAGCCGGCGGTGCCGAACTTCGGTACGAGCGCGGCGGCGACCAGGCCCGGGATCATCACCAGGAAGACGATGAAGATCTTCGGGTAGGCGGCGATCAGCGGGGTGCGCTGGCCGGCGGAGAGGTTCTTCGCGGACAGGGCGCGCTGCACCTCGGCGAAGTTCGTCGTCCAGTAGCCGAAGGACAGCACGAAGCCGAGGCCGAGGACGATGGTCAGCCAGTTGGCGCCGAGCGGGTTGACGCTGCCGATGCCGGTGCCGCCCCAGGCGGTCGTGAAGTTGTGGCCGTGGGTCGCGGAGAGCTTGTCGGTCAGCCCGCCCCAGCCGCCGACCTTCTTCAGGCCGAGGATGGTGATCGGGATGAGGGCGGCCAGGATCACGAAGAACTGCAGGACCTCGTTGTAGATCGCCGAGGACAGGCCGCCGAGGGTGATGTACGCGAGGACGAAGGCGCCGGCGACGACGATGGCGACCCACTGGGGCCAGCCGAGCAGGGCCTCGACGACGATCGCGAGGGCGTAGAGGTTGACGCCCGCGATCAGGATCGCGGCGAACGCGAACAGGATCGAACTGAGCAGGTGAGCGGCCCGGTCGAAGCGCAGCAGCAGGAACTCGGGGACCGAGCGGACCTTGCTGCCGTAGTAGAAGGGCATCATCACCAGGCCCAGGAAGACCATGGCGGGGATGGCGCCGATCCAGTACCAGTGCACGGTGTACGCGCCGTACTGGGCGCTGTTCGCGGCCATGCCGAGGATCTCGGTGGCGGCCAGGTTCGCCGAGATGAAGGCGAGGCCGGTGATCCAGGCGGGCAGCGAGCGTCCGGAGAGGAAGAAGTCGAGGCTGGTCTTCACCGAGCGGCGGGCCGCGAAGCCGATGCCGAGGACGACGACGAAGTAGATCGCCAGGATCGTGTAGTCCAGCCAGTTGGTGGGGAGCCGTAGCGCCGCCGCCAGATAGAGGGGACTGTTTGTGGGGGTTTGCATGAGAACTCGCTTCGTTGCGCGAACTGATCCAAGCGGAACCTACGCCGCCGTGTTCAGTAATTGAACACTTCGAGTGGTGTTCTTTGTTTGATTGTGATCGGCCGAGGTGTTGTCTGGTGGTGTTCTGTTATGTTTGATTGTGTTGAGTGATTGGGTGCGGGACATAGAGGAGTCCGGCGTGAAGAAGACCTCGACCCGGCTGGCCGACGGTCGTGAGCTGATCTACTACGACCTTCGGGACGACACCGTGCGCGACGCGCTCGACCGCCGCCCGCTGGACCGTACGGTCACCACGTCCGAGATCCGCCGCGACGTGCTGCTCGGCGACCGTGTCGCCGTCGCCTCCCACCGGCAGGGCCGCACCTACCATCCGCCGGCCGACGAGTGCCCCCTGTGCCCGTCGCGGGGCGAGCGGCTCAGCGAGATCCCGGACTCCTCGTACGACGTCGTCGTCTTCGAGAACCGGTTCCCCTCCCTCGCCGGCGACTCCGGCCGCTGCGAGGTCGTCTGCTTCACCTCCGACCACGACGCGTCCTTCGCCGACCTCACCGAGGAGCAGGCGCGCCTGGTGCTGGACGCGTGGACGGACCGTACGTCGGAGCTGTCGCATCTGCCCTCCGTCGAGCAGGTCTTCTGCTTCGAGAACCGCGGCGAGGAGATCGGCGTGACCCTCGGTCACCCGCACGGTCAGATCTACGCCTACCCCTTCACCACGCCCCGCACCGCCCTGATGCTGCGCTCACTCGCCCTGCACAAGGAGGCGACCGGCGGGGAGAACCTGTTCGACGCCGTCCTCGCGCGGGAACTCGCCGGTGAGCGGGTCGTCCTTGAGGGTGAACACTGGGTGGCCTTCGTGCCGTACGCGGCCCACTGGCCGTACGAGGTCCACCTGTACCCCAGGCGGCGCGTCCCCGACCTGCTCGCGCTGGACGAGGCGGCACGCACAGAGTTTCCCCAGGTCTATCTGGAACTCTTGAGGCGCTTCGACCGGATCTTCGGCACCGGTGAGCCCGCGACTCCGTACATCGCGGCCTGGCACCAGGCCCCGTTCGGCGCGCTGGCGGAGTTCCACGGCGTGACGAGGGACGACTTCGCGCTCCACCTCGAGCTTTTCACCATCCGCCGCACTTCCGGCAAGCTGAAGTTTCTCGCGGGTTCCGAGTCCGGCATGAGCGTGTTCATCAACGACGTGCCGCCGGAACGCGCGGCCGAGCGACTGCGAGAGGTAGCGAGTTCATGAAGTACCTGGTGACGGGTGGCGCGGGTTACGTCGGCAGTGTCGTGGCCCAGCATCTGCTGGAGGCCGGCCACGAGGTCACCGTCCTCGACAACCTCTCCACCGGTTTCCGCGAGGGTGTGCCCGGCGGGGCGGCCTTCGTCGAGGGCGACATCCGCGACGCCGCCAAGTGGCTCGACCCCTCCTACGACGGCGTGCTGCACTTCGCCGCGTCCTCGCAGGTCGGCGAGTCGGTGGTGAAGCCGGAGAAGTACTGGGACAACAACGTCGCCGGCTCCATGGCACTGCTCGCCGCGATGCGCGAGGCGGGCGTCCGCACACTCGTCTTCTCCTCCACGGCGGCCACGTACGGCGAGCCGGAGCAGGTCCCGATCGTGGAGAGCGCGCCGACGAGGCCGACCAACCCCTATGGCGCCTCCAAGCTGGCCGTCGACCACATGATCACCAGCGAGGCGAACGCGCACGGCCTGGCGGCGGTCTCCCTGCGCTACTTCAACGTGGCGGGCGCGTACGGCGCGTACGGTGAGCGCCACGACCCCGAGTCGCACCTCATCCCGCTGGTCCTCCAGGTCGCCCAGGGCCGCCGCGAGGCGATCTCCGTCTACGGCGACGACTACCCGACCCCGGACGGCACCTGCGTGCGCGACTACATCCACGTCGCGGACCTCGCCGAGGCCCACCTGCTGGCCCTGACGGCCGCGCGGCCGGGCGAGCACCTGATCTGCAACCTCGGCAACGGCGAGGGCTTCTCCGTCCGCCAGGTCGTCGAGACGGTCCGGCGGGTCACCGGCCACCCGATCCCCGAGACCGTGGCCCCCCGCAGGGGCGGCGACCCGGCCGTCCTGGTCGCCTCGGCGGACACGGCCCGCGAGAAACTGGGCTGGAACCCGACCCGCGCGGATCTCGCGGGCATCGTCGCGGACGCCTGGAAGTTCGCGCAGCACATCACGAGGGAGCACTAGTGGGGGCACAGCAGGTCGCGGAGCGCTTCGCCGAGCTGTACGGCACGCAGCCGGAGGGGGTGTGGGCGGCGCCGGGCCGGGTCAACCTGATCGGCGAGCACACCGACTACAACGACGGCTTCGTGATGCCGTTCGCGCTGCCGCACCAGGCGGTCGCGGCGGTCTCCCGCCGGGACGACGGCGTCCTGCGGCTGCACTCGGCGGACGTCGAGGGCGGCGTCGTGGAACTCCGGCTGGACGCCCTGGCCCCGCAGAGCGACCGGAACTGGACGGCGTACCCGGCGGGCGTGGTCTGGGCGCTGTGCGAGGCGGGCCACGGCGTGACCGGCGCGGACGTCCACCTGTCCTCGACGGTCCCGACGGGCGCGGGCCTGTCCTCCTCGGCGGCCCTGGAGGTCGTCATCGCGCTGGCGCTCAACGACCTGTACGAACGGGGCCTGCCCGGCTGGAAGCTGGCCCGGCTGTGCCAGCGCGCCGAGAACGTCTACGTCGGCGCGCCGACCGGGATCATGGACCAGACGGCCTCGGCCTGCTGCGAGCAGGGCCACGCGCTGTTCCTGGACACCCGTGACCTGTCCCAGCAGCAGATCCCCTTCGACCTCGCGGCCGAGGGTCTGCGTCTGCTGGTGGTCGACACCCAGGTCAAGCACGCGCACAGCGGCGGCGAGTACGGCAAGCGCCGGGCCGGCTGCGAGAAGGGCGCGGCCCTGCTCGGCGTCGACGCCCTGCGGGACGTCCCGTACACCGAGCTGGACGCGGCGCTGGGCCGGCTCGGCGACGAGGAGGAGATCGTCCGACTGGTCCGGCACGTGGTGACGGAGGACGAGCGGGTGGAGCGGACGGTGTCCCTGCTGCGGGCCGGCGACACCCGGGCGATCGGGCCGGTCCTCACCGAGGGCCACGTCTCCCTGCGCGACGACTTCCGCATCTCCTGCCCGGAGCTGGACCTGGTCGTCGACACCGCCCTGGCGAACGGCGCCCTCGGTGCCCGCATGACCGGCGGCGGGTTCGGCGGCTCGGCGATCGTCCTGACGGAGGCCACCGACGTCGACACCCACACCAAGACCATCGAGGAGGCCTTCGCGGCAGCGGGCTTCAGCACACCACGGGTGTTCGAGGCGGTGCCTTCGGCGGGGGCGCGGCGGGTGGTCTGACGGCTGCTTGCGGGGGACGGGGGCTCGCCGAGGAGCCTCAGGAACCCTGAGGGACGAGCCGTTTCGTCAGGGTGTACTCCGTGACCCCCGGTGGGTAGTCGGGGATCACGCCCACCACCTCGTAGCCCTGTTTCCTGTAGAACTCCGGGGCCTGGAAGTCCCAGGTCTCCAGGCGGGCGGTGGTGCAGGCGCGGTCGGTGGTGGCGATGTGTTCGGCCTCGGACAGGAGACGGGAGCCGAGGCCCGTGCCCCGGTGGCGGGCGTCGACCCACAGGTAGGTGACGTGCAGCCAGGTCGTCCAGGTGTGGCCGACCAGGCCGCCCGCCAGGTCACCGGAGGGGTCCAGGGCCCACACGTGGAGGGGGACCTCGCGTTCGCCGGGGGTGCCGCGCAGGGCTGCCAGGACCGGGGACGCGGCCGTGTTGGTGTCCCGCAGCCGTGAGCGGAGCAGATCGCGTCGGCCTTTGTCGACTTCCGCCTCAATACGAAACATGCGGCACACGATAAACGCGCTGGACGGCCAGTTCTGCAAATCTCCTTCCGCTGCGTGCTCCCATCCGTACTCTGTGGAACAGCACCGGTGGGGGCCGGTGCTGATCAGGGGGCGAGACAGGCGGGTACGGCGCCCGCGGTGGGGGTAGCAGTCTCCGCGACGGCGGCGGCCGTGCGGCGCGTGTCCTTATCCGTTGGTGTCGTACCCGCGCGGGTCGTCGCTCTCCGGACCGCGCCGGACCTTCCGGTCGTTCCGGACCGGCTGATGGCCGGGCCCTTTCCGGACCTTGGTAGTCCCCTGCTCCGTGCGGAGCCTGGGGAAGGGGGTTTCGTGGTTCGTATCCGAGTCCTGGTCGTCGACGACCACCGCATCTTCGCCGAGTCGCTCGCCGCCGCCCTGGCCGCCGAGCCGGACGTCGACGTCTCCGCCGCCGGCAGCGGTCCGGCCGCGCTGCGCTGCCTGGAGCGGGCGGCCGGCGAGGGGCGCCGCTTCGACGTCCTCCTGGTCGACGCCGACCTCGGCGGCAACGTCCCCGGCACCCGCCCGGCCGTGCCCGTGCAGGACGGCGACGAGGAGGGACTGGTCGACGGCATCTCGCTGGTCACCGGGGTGCGGGCGGCCCAGCCCGGGGTACGGATCGTCGTGCTCGCCGAGAAGGACGATCCCCGTCGGGCGGCGCTCGCGCTCCAGGCCGGTGCCTCGGGGTGGGTCGCCAAGGACTGCTCGCTGTCCCGGCTGCTGACGGTGATCCGGGGTGTGCTGCGCGACGAGACCCACTTGCCGCCCGCCCTGCTCACCGGCGTGCTCAAGGAGCTGACGGCCGCCCGCCGGCACCGCACCGAGAGCGAGCGGCTGGTGGAGTCCCTCACCCCGCGCGAGCGGGAGGTGCTGCGGTGCATGGTCGCGGGGCTGGGCAGGAAGGCCGTCGCCGAGCGGCTCTTCCTCTCGCCGCACACCGTGCGCACCCATATGCAGAACGTCCTCGGCAAGCTGGGCGTGCACTCCACGCTGGCCGCTGTCGCCCTGGCCCGGCGCGCCGGGGTCGGACCGGCCGACCTAGCCGGGGATGTTGTCGAACGGGGCGGTCAACTGGCGTAGCAGACCGGCGAGTTCCGCGCGCTGGGCGCGGGACAGCTCGGACAGGATCGCCCGCTCCTGCTCGAGCAGGCCCGCCAGTGCCTGGTCCGCCCGGTCCCGCCCGGTCCCGGTCAGCCGGACCAGTACGCCCCGCCGGTCGCTCGGGTCGGGCAGCCGCTCCACCAGGCCCTTCTTGGCCAGCCGGTCGATGCGGTTGGTCATGGTGCCCGACGTGACCAGGGTCTGTGTGAGCAGCTGACCGGGGGAGAGCTGGTACGGCGTACCCGCGCGCCTGAGCGCGGTCAGCACGTCGAACTCCCAGGGCTCCAGCTGGTGCTCGGCGAAGGCGAGCCGGCGCGCACGGTCCAGATGCCGGGCGAGTCGACTCACCCGGCTGAGCACTTCCAGCGGCTCCACGTCGAGGTCCGGACGTTCCCGGCGCCACGCTGCGACCAGCCGATCGACCTCGTCCTCCATGGAGATCAGTGTAGTGGTTGTGTCGACATGAAGTCTCTTGATGTCGAGTCTCTTGACATCGAGATAATATGCCGGGGACAGTGGAGCCATGACGAACGCCACCTGGGACCCCGGTCAGTACCTGCGGCACGCCGGTCATCGCGCACGCCCCTTCCTCGACCTCCTCGCCCGCGTCCCCGCCCTGCCCACGCAGGCGCCCCGCATCGCCGACCTCGGCTGCGGCCCGGGCAACGTCACCGTCCTGCTCACCGAACGCTGGCCCGCCGCCCACGTCACCGGCCACGACAACTCGCCCGAGATGCTCGACGCGGCCCACACCGCGCACGAGGGCCCCACGGCCGGCGGCGGCCGCCTGGACTTCGCCCACGCCGACGTCCGTACCTGGGTACCCGCGGAGCCGTACGACCTGATCGTCTCCAACGCCACCCTCCAGTGGGTGCCGGGGCACGCCGACCGCTTCGCCGACTGGATCGCCGCACTGAAGCCCGGCGGCACGTTCGCCTTCCAGGTGCCGGACAACATCGACGCCCCGCTGCACGCCCTGATGCGCGAACTCGCCGGGACCCCCCGCTGGAAGTCCCGCCTCGCCGACGTCCTGCGGCACACCGACTCCGTGCACGCCCCGGACGCCTACCTGGACCGTCTCGCCCGCCTCGGCTGCGCGACCGACGTGTGGCAGACCACGTACTTCCATGTGCTTCAGGGTGAGGATCCGGTCCTGGACTGGGTGAAGGGCACCGGTCTGCGGCCCGCCCTGACCGCGCTCGCCGACGACCCCGTGGCGCGGGACGCGTTCCTCACCGAGTACCGGGACCTGCTGCGGCAGGCCTACCCCGGCGCGTCGTACGGGACCGTCCTGCCGTTCCGCCGGCTGTTCGCCGTCGCCGTGAAGGAGGTCTGAGCGTGCTCGTCTCGGTCGACCACGTGCAACTGGCGGCCCCGCCCGGCTCGGAGGACGCGCTGCGGGCGTACTACGTCGGTGTGCTGGGGATGACGGAGATCCCGAAGCCGCCCGTGCTCGCGGCGCGCGGTGGGTGCTGGTTCCAGTCCGGGGCCGTCCAGCTCCACCTGGGCGTCGAGAGTGACTTCCGTCCGGCGAAGAAGGCGCATCCAGGGCTGCGCGTGACGGGGATCGAGGCGTACGCGGCCCGGCTGGAGTCTCTCGGCGCCACGGTGACCTGGGACGACAACATCCCCGGCCGGCTGCGTTTCTACAGCGAGGACCCGGTCGGCAACCGGCTGGAGTTCGTGGGCGCGCCGGGCCTGTGACGGGGCATCATGGGAGGCGGCGCGGGGTCTTCCCCGAATTAGGGTCGGGGAAGACCTCGCGCCTTACGCCTTCGTGCTCAGTGCTCGTCGATCAACAGCTGCCCAGACCCGCGAAGCGGGCCGTGATGGCCACCGTCTCGGAGTGCCAGTGGCCCGGCGTGTAGGTCTCGCACGAGCCGTCGACGTGCCGGTCCCACTTGAAGTAGTAGCGGTACGTCGACGAGCAGTTGTTGGTGACCCGCGTCGTCGTGGTCACCCAGCTCGACGTGTTCTTGATGGTGATGCACGACGGCACGGACCTGACCTGCACCGGCGCGGCGGACGCGGGCACGGCGCCCAGCATCCCCGCCAGCGCTCCCGTCGCCAGGACGACGGTAGCCGCGCGGGCGAGCGTCTTCTTCCCTGATGCCTTGGTCTCGGGCATGAGAAAGTTCCCCCTTCTTTTCATTTGTCGGGTTGGTCGGACCCGTCTCGGGTTGGTCGGGCCCGAGTGCTGGCGAAGCTACGCCGGGGCAGTGGGGGGAGGAAACACTTCCGAATTGACTATGGGTAGTTCTGTGGCCAATGTTCGAAAAGTGGTGGGGTGACCGCACGGATTTGGCCGAACCCTGTCGGGCAGGTGGCTGAAACCCCATGCAATGAGGGTGAGTTGAGGAAAAATCCGGGAACCGTGAACCGCTCCGGCCCCCTCGTCCGATGAGGAGGTGTGACGGACATGGGTGGGGAGCGGCGCAGCGACAGCATGCTGCTGCGTGCGATCGAGGCGGGCGACAGTCATGCCTTCGAGCTGCTCTACCGCCGGTACGAGCCGTGGTTGGTCGCCCGGCTCTCCTACCGGTGCCCGGACCCCGCGATCGTCGACGACGTGGTGCAGGAGACCTTCCTCGCGGTGTGGCACGGCACGGCCCGCTTCCGCGAGATGCCGGGGTCGGACGGCAGCGCCGCGGGCTGGCTGTGGCGCATCGGGGCGCGCAGGCTCGTCGACGTGCAACGCGGGCACGGAGCGCGTGAGCGGCTCACCCGGCTGCTCGGCCGGCTGCGCCAGCGCCCCGCTCATCCGTCCGCCGAGGACGAGGCGCTGCACGGGCTGCCGTACGGCGAACTCGCCGACGCGCTCGCCCGGTTGCCGGCCGAACTCCGCGAGGTCCTGCAGGCCACCGTCGTCGACGGATTGAGTACCGCCGAGGCCGCGAAGGCGCTGCGGATCCCGGCGGGCACCGTCAAGACCCGGGCCATGCGGGCCCGCAGACGACTGCGGGAGGAACTGGCGTGAGCGGGCCGCACCAGTACAGGAACGGAGACCAGGTGGCAGTGGAGCATCTCGGTACGCAGGCGCTGCGCGACTACCAGGGCCGGCAGTTGAGCGGCGCCGCCCTGCAGCGCGCCGACACCCACCTCGCCGTGTGCGCCGCCTGCCGCGCCGGCCTCACCCGGTACGCCGACCAGGACCGCACCGCCGCCATCTGGGCCAGGCTGGTCCAGGCCCGCGACGTGCCGAGGCCCGGTGCCGTGGAGCGGGTGCTGCTCGCCCTGAGGGTTCCCGGGCACACCGCGCGGCTGATCACCGCGACCCCGGCGCTGCGCCGCTCCTGGCTCGCCGGGGCCGTCGTCACGCTGCTGCTCACCCTCGTCGTGGCGCGCCTCGGGCACGCCGTCTCCGCCACGCTGCCGTTCTTCGTGGTCGCCCCGGCGCTGCCCGTGGCGGGCGTCGCCCTGTCGTTCGGGCCGCGCACCGACCCGATGTACGAGATGACGGTCGTCGCACCGTTCCACGGGCTGCGGCTGCTGCTCCTGCGCACCGTCACCGTCGTCACCACCGCGCTCGTGCCCGCCGCCGCGATCGCCGTCGCGCTGCCCGGCCCCGCCCCCCGGACGCTCGGCTGGCTGCTGCCCTCGCTCGCCCTCACCTCGCTCACCCTCGCCCTGTCGGCCCGTGTCGAACCCGTCGTGGCCGCGGGCGCGGTGGGCGGGACCTGGGCCCTGTGCCTGCTGGTGCTCTTCGAACCCGTCCGGGACCTCGTGCTGTCGGCGGGCGGACAGCTCGGCGCGGCCGCCGTGCTGTGCGGGACCGCCGTCTCCATCGCGCTGACCCGCACCTCCTACGACCGCGGGGCACCGCGACCCGCCCACTAGCCACCTCACCGCGAAAGACCTCGAACCAGGTACCGAACAGGGGGAATCCATGACCGTCTCCACCGCCGCCGTAGCGGTGCGCGACCTCACCGTCGACTACCGCAGCGTGCGCGCCCTGGCCGGCGTCACCTTCCAGCTCGACCCCGGCGTCACCGGACTGCTCGGGCCCAACGGCGCGGGCAAGACCACCCTGCTCCGCACCCTCGCGACCGCGGCACCACCGGGCGGCGGCGACCTCCACGTCCTCGGGCACGACCCGCGCACCCCGCAGGGCCGGCTCGCCGTCCGGCGCAGCCTCGGGTATCTGCCGCAGGACCCCGGCTTCCATCCCTCCTTCACCGCCTTCGAGTTCGTCGACTACGTGGCGATCCTCAAGGAGATGACCGACCGCGCCGCCCGCCACCGCGAGGTGCAGCGGGTCCTCGACGCCGTGGGCCTGCCCGAGCGGCGCGGCAAGAAGATCAAGCAGCTCTCCGGCGGCATGCGTCAGCGTGTGGCGCTCGCCGCGGCACTCGTCGGTGACCCCCAGTTCCTCATCCTCGACGAGCCCACCGTGGGTCTGGACCCCGAACAGCGGCTGCACTTCAGGGAGTTGATCGCCGACCTCGGTGCCGGCCGCACCGTCCTGCTGTCCACGCACCAGACCGAGGACGTCGCCGCGCTGTGCCACCGCGTCATCGTCCTCGACCACGGCACCGTCAAGTTCGACGGCGAACCACCCGCCCTCGCCGCCGTCGCCGCCGACCGCGTCTGGGCGAGCACCGCACGCGACCCGCGGGCCCTGGCAGGCTGGCGCACCGGCGCCGGCACCGTACGCAACATCGGCACACCACCACCCGGCGCGCCCCTGCTCGAACCCACCCTGGAGGACGGCTACCTGCTGCTCCTCGACGCCACCGCCCAGCGGGAGCCGACCCGGTGAGCACCCTGACCACCACCCGGCCCGCCGCGCGGACCACGGCCCGGACCCGGGGCGCCGTCACCGCCCTGGCCCGCACCGAGGCACTGCGGCTGCTGCGCCACCCCGCGTTCCTCGCCTCCGTCGCCGCCTACCTCGCCCTGTGGGTGTACGACCTCACCCTCGGCGCCGACGCCCAGCGCTACCCCGTGCTCCAGGACAGCTCCCGCACCGGCCAGCCGGCACTGCTGCTGATCGCCGTCGGCGTGCTGCTCGCCGCCGACTTCGGGGTGCTGCGCGGGCGACGGCACGGAGTGGAGCCGGTGTACGCCGTCCTGGTGCTCGGCCGGCGCGCCCGCGCCGCCGCGCACCTGCTCGCCCTGCTGCCCGCCGTCGCCCTCACCGCGGCCCTCGCCGTCGCCCGGATCCTGCAACTCGCCGCGCTGCCCGGCGCCGTCGGCACGATCGACTGGGCCGAGGTCGCGACCGGGCCCGCGGCGGTGCTCATCGCCGGGGTGCTCGGGGTGCTGCTCGCCCGCCTGAGCGGCTCGCCGGCCACCGCGTCGCTGACGGTGGCCGGACTCGCGGTGCTCACCTTCGTCGCCGCCGTGCAGAACACCTCCGGCTGGCGGTGGCTGACCGTCGTCGCCATCGAGGACGAGTTCGCCCAGCCGCTGCCGTCCGGGCTGCTGGCCCGGCCCGCCGGCTGGCATCTGCTGTGGCTCGCCGCCCTCAGCGTCGGCTGCGCCGCGCTCGCGCTGCTGCGCGACGAGCCGAACACGGCGCCCGGCCCGCAGAGCCGGGGTACCGGCGCCCTGTGGACCTGCGCCGCACTCGCCGCCGTTCTCGCCGCGCTGGCGGGCACCATGCAACTGCGCCCCGTACCGGACGACGTCGCCCGCGCACGCGCCCTGGCCACCGAGCACCCGGCGCGCGAACAGGACTGCAGCACCCGAGGCCAGGTCACCTACTGCGCCTTCCCGGAGTTCACCGGACGCATCCCGCAGTGGGACGGCGTCGTACGCGGCATCCTGCACCGCACCCCCGCACCGACCGCCGACGCCCGCTACGCCGTACGCCAGCGCCTCTTCCACCCCGGAACCCAGGCCTCCTCCGGGCAGCCGCTGCCCCAGGCCGCCTGGGACGCCGACGACCGCCGTGCCCACACGCCCGACGCCGTACCCGTCGGCACCTGGTGGAGCGCGGGCAGCGCGGGAGCGGACGCCGAGAGCGACGCCGTGGCCGAGTTCTCGACCCTGTTCGCCTACCGCACCGTCACCGGAGCGCCCCCGCACCAGCCCCGCATCGACACGGTGTGCGGCTCCCGCGCCGTCCTCACGCTGTGGCTGGCGGGGCAGGCCACCGACGGGACCCGCGCCGCCCTGCACGACCTGGCCTCCCGTACGACCGGCGGCCTGAGCCTGCTCGTCCTGGACTCCTCCACCGGTCTCGCCTTCGACGCCCGTGAGTCCACGTACGCCCTCGACCTGCTCGACCGGCCGGCCGACGACATCGGCGCCAAGGTCCGCGCCGCCTGGACCGAACTGACCGCACCGGGCACCACGACCGACCGCGCCGCCACGCTCCTGGGCGTGCCCGCGCCCCCGCAGGTCCCGGCCGACGAGCGGACGTGCCGATGACACCCGTGAACGCCCCGAACCGGTACGCCTGCCTGCGGCAGCTGATCCCCTACGCCGTGCGCGCCACCCGGACCGCCCCGCTGGCCGTGGCGGCCGCCGCCGCGCTGCTGCTGGCGGGCGGCCCCGCGCTGGCCGGCGGGGTGCGGATGACCGACGTCGTCCTGCTCATGCGGGCCGGAGCGGTGCTGATCGCCGTCGGCGCCGCGTTCGTCCTCGACGACCCGGCGGCCCGCACCACCGAGGTCGTCCCGCTGCCGCGCTGGCTGCCCCGGGCCGTGCGGGGCACGCTCGCCGTGCTGTGCGCGGGCTGCGCCTGGGCCGGTGTCGTCGTGCTCGGCACCTTCGCGACGAACCCGGACGAACGCCCGCTGCTGCCCGCGGGCGGGCTGACCCTCGAAGCCCTGGCGCTGCTCAGCCTCGTCCTCGCCCTGGCGGCGCTCGGCCTGCGCCTGACCCCGGGCGGCGGCGGGGCGCTGGCCGCACCGGGCACGGTGCTGTGCGTCCTGGTCGGGGCTCTGCTGCCGCTGCCGGACGCGGCCCGGCCCTTCGCGCAGCCCCTGTCGCAGGCCTGGGACACCTCGCGCTGGACGTGGGCCGCGGTGCTGTGCGCGGCCGCGGCCACGGCGGTGGCCCTGTGCCGGGAACCGGGCCCTCGGACCTGACCCCGCCCAGACGCCCGCGCCCCTGGGTCTTCGGGGGCGTGGTGCGGCGGGGTTCGGTTCTTTCGGTGTCCCGATCGGCCGTGGCTTCTGGTCGAGCTGGTCCGGGGCGGTGCCCGGCCGGGTGGGGTCACCGGGTGTGCTGCGGTGGTGGCCTTGTGGCCGGGAGCCGGGGTTCGGGCCTGATGCCGCCCGGGCGCCCGCGCCCCGGCGGGCTTGATGCCGCCCGGGCGCCCGTGCCCCGGCGGGCCTGAAGCCGCCCGCGCCCCGCGCCCCTGGGGACAGCGCACGGGCCGTGCGGGTCTTCGAGGGCGTGGCGCGGACCGGTTCAGTGCTTTCGGCGTCCGATCGGCCGCGGCTTCTGGTCGAGCCGGTCCGGGGCCGTGCCCGGCCGGGTGGGGTCACCGGGTGTGCCGTAGTGGTGGCCTTGTGGCCGGGAGCCGGGGTTCGGGGCTGGTGCCGCCGCGGCGCGGGCGGGTTCAGTTCTTCCGGTGTCCGATCAGCCGTGGCTTCTGCTCCAGCCCGTCCAGGCCGTGCCAGGCCAGGTTCACCAGATGCGCCGCGACCTCCGCCTTCTTCGGGCGGCGCACGTCCAGCCACCACTGCCCGGTCAGCGCGACCATGCCGACCAGCGCCTGCGCGTACAGCGGCGCCAGCTTCGGATCGAAGCCGCGGGACTTGAACTCGCGGCCCAGGATGTCCTCCACCTGGGTGGCGATGTCGGAGATGAGGGAGGCGAAGGTGCCCGTGGACTGGGGGATGGGGGAGTCGCGCACCAGGATGCGGAAGCCGTCCGTGTACTCCTCGATGTAGTCCAGGAGGGCGAACGCGGCCTGCTCGCACAGCTCACGCGGATGGCCGGCCGTCAGCGAGCTCGTGACCATGTCCAGCAGCCGCCGCATCTCCCGGTCGACCACCACCGCGTACAGGCCCTCCTTGCCGCCGAAGTGCTCGTACACCACCGGCTTGGACACCCCGGCCTTGGCCGCGATCTCCTCCACCGAGGTGCCCTCGAAACCCTTTGCGGCGAAGAGGGTGCGACCGATCTCCAGCAGCTGCTGGCGGCGCTCGGCGCCGGTCATCCGGGTCCGGCGGGTCCGCCGCGGTTTGTCGTTGCTGGAGGTGCTGCTGGAGTCGGTCGCCACGGCGTCAATCATGCCGCCTTCGCGGTCTCCCTCCGGCTCCGGGAGCCGCCTTCCCCGGTGTTCCGGCGCGAATCGATACGCGAGCGTGACGGCCAGCGCACGTCGTACGCCCAGCCGAACCGCTCGAAGATACGGATGAACCGCGCCGAGGAGTCGATCTGGCCGCGCATCACACCGTGCCGCGCCGAGGTCGGGTCGGCGTGGTGCAGGTTGTGCCACGACTCACCGCACGACAGCACCGCCAGCCACCACACGTTGCCCGAACGGTCCCGCGACTTGAACGGCCGCTTGCCCACCGCGTGACAGATCGAGTTGATCGACCACGTCACATGGTGCAGCAGAGCCACTCGTACGAGTGAACCCCAGAAGAACGCGGTGAACGCGCCCCACCAGGACATCGTCACCAGACCGCCGATCAGCGGCGGCAGGATCAGCGAGACGACCGTCCAGTACACGAACTGGCGGGAGATCGCCCGGATGGCCGGGTCCTTGATCAGATCCGGCGCGTACTTGTCCTGCGGGGTCTGCTCCTCGTCGAACATCCAGCCGATGTGGGCCCACCACAGGCCCTTCATCAGCGCCGGAACCGTCTCGCCGAACCGCCACGGGGAATGCGGGTCTCCGTCCGCGTCGGAGAACTTGTGGTGCTTGCGGTGATCGGCCACCCAGCGCACCAGGGGGCCCTCGACCGCCAGTGAACCCATGATCGCCAGCGCGATCCTCAGGGGCCGCTTGGCCTTGAACGAACCATGGGTGAAGTACCGGTGGAAACCGATCGTGATGCCGTGGCACCCCAGGAAGTAGAAGAACACCAGCAGGCCCAGATCGAGCCAGCTCACCCCCCAGCCCCAGGCCAGCGGCACCGCCGCCACGAGTGCCAGGAACGGCACCGTGATGAACAGGAGCAGCGTGATCTGCTCGATCGAACGCTTCCGCTCGCCACCCAGCGTGGCGGACGGGGTCGGGGTGTCGTCGGCCTCACGGGCTTCTTCGATCACATCGGAACTTGAGGTCATGCGCGTCCCCTGTGGGGTCGAGGGTCGAGGCAGGTGCCGGGCCGCCGGGACCGAGCGGGACTCGACGGTAGTTCCCTACGGTTCCGTAACCTACGGCGACGTAAGTATGGCAGCGTGTCGAGCGGCGGCAAGAGCCCCAGAGCCTGCGCGTCCCCATCGACACCTATCCTTGAACTCGGTCGGACAGCGCGGTCCGCTGAAGTTTCCTTCCCGGACGCTCCAGCCCGTATGCGGCTTCCGCCGCGTGGCAGCCGGCCGGGTTCCCTCCCAGACGAGCTTCAACACTGCAAGGAGCCGCACCTGTGAGCAGTGCCGACGACCAGACCACCACGACCAGCAGCGAGCTGCGCGCCGACATCCGCCGGCTGGGTGATCTCCTGGGCGAGACCCTCGTACGGCAGGAAGGGCCCGAGCTCCTCGACCTGGTCGAGAAGGTCCGCCGTCTCACCCGCGAGGACGGTGACGCCGCCGCCGAGCTGCTGCGCGGCACCGAACTGGAGACCGCCGCCAAGCTGGTGCGCGCCTTCTCCACCTACTTCCACCTCGCCAACGTCACCGAGCAGGTGCACCGCGGCCGCGAGCTGCGCGCCCGGCGCGCCGCCGAGGGCGGCCTCCTCGCCCGCACCGCGGACCGGCTCAAGGACGCCGACCCCGAACACCTGAAGCAGACCGTCCACAACCTGAACGTCCGCCCGGTGTTCACGGCACACCCCACCGAGGCCGCGCGCCGCTCGGTCCTGAACAAGCTCCGGCGCATCGCCGCGCTCCTGGACACCCCCGTCCTCGACACCGACCGCCGCCGCCACGACGTCCGCCTCGCCGAGAACATCGACCTGGTGTGGCAGACCGACGAACTGCGCGTCGTGCGCCCCGAGCCCGCCGACGAGGCCCGCAACGCCATCTACTACCTCGACGAACTGCACGCGAACGCCGTCGGCGACGTCCTGGAGGACCTGACCGCGGAACTGGAGCGCGTCGGCGTCAAGCTCCCCGACGACACCCGTCCGCTCACCTTCGGCACCTGGATCGGCGGCGACCGCGACGGCAACCCCAACGTCACCCCCCAGGTGACCTGGGACGTCCTCATCCTCCAGCACGAGCACGGCATCAACGACGCCCTGGAGATGATCGACGAGCTGCGCGGGCTGCTCTCCAACTCCATCCGCTACACCGGAGCCACCGAGGAACTGCTCCAGTCCCTGAACCAGGACCTGGAACAGCTCCCCGAGATCAGCCCCCGCTACAAGCGCCTCAACGCCGAGGAGCCCTACCGCCTCAAGGCCACCTGCATCCGGCAGAAGCTGGAGAACACCAAGCAGCGCCTCGCCAAGGGCACCCCGCACGAGGAGGGCCGCGACTACCTCGGCACCAGCGAGCTCCTGAACGACCTCAGGCTCATCCAGGCCTCACTGCGCGAGCACCGCGGCGGCCTCCTCGCCGACGGCCGCCTCGCCCGCACCATCCGCACCCTCGCCGCCTTCGGCCTCCAGCTCGCCACCATGGACGTCCGCGAGCACGCCGACGCCCACCACCACGCCCTCGGCCAGCTCTTCGACCGCCTCGGCGAGGAGTCCTGGCGCTACGCCGACATGCCCCGCGAGTACCGGGCCAAGCTCCTCGCCAAGGAACTGCGCTCGCGCCGCCCGCTGGCCCCCACCCCGGCACCCGTCGACGCCGCCGGGCACAAGACCCTCGGCGTCTTCGAAACAATCAAGAAGGCCCTTCAGGTCTTCGGCCCCGAAGTCGTCGAGTCCTACATCATCTCCATGTGCCAGGGCGCCGACGACGTCTTCGCCGCCGCCGTCCTCGCCCGCGAGGCCGGCCTCGTCGACCTCCACGCCGGCTGGGCGAAGATCGGCATCGTCCCCCTCCTGGAGACCACCGACGAGCTCAAGGCCGCCGACACAATCCTGGAGGACATGCTCTCCGACCCGTCCTACCGGCGCCTGGTCGCGCTGCGCGGCGACGTCCAGGAGGTCATGCTCGGCTACTCCGACTCCTCCAAGTTCGGCGGCATCACCACCAGCCAGTGGGAGATCCACCGCGCCCAGCGCCGCCTGCGCGACGTCGCCCACCGCTACGGCGTACGGCTCAGGCTCTTCCACGGCCGCGGCGGCACCGTCGGCCGCGGCGGCGGCCCCTCCCACGACGCCATCCTCGCCCAGCCCTGGGGCACCCTGGAGGGCGAGATCAAGGTCACCGAACAGGGCGAGGTCATCTCCGACAAGTACCTCATCCCGTCCCTGGCCCGGGAGAACCTGGAACTGACCGTCGCGGCCACCCTGCAGGCCTCCGCCCTGCACACCGCGCCCCGCCAGTCCGACGAGGCCCTCGCCCGCTGGGACGCCGCCATGGACGTCGTCTCCGACGCCGCCCACGCCGCCTACCGCGCCTTCGTCGAGGACCCGGACCTGCCGACGTACTTCCTCGCCTCCACGCCGGTCGACCAGCTCGCCGACCTGCACCTCGGCTCACGGCCCTCCCGCCGCCCCGGCTCGGGCGTCTCCCTCGACGGCCTGCGCGCCATCCCGTGGGTGTTCGGCTGGACCCAGTCCCGGCAGATCGTCCCCGGCTGGTTCGGCGTCGGCTCCGGCCTCAAGGCGCTGCGCGAGGCGGGCCTCGACACCGTGCTCGACGAGATGCACGAACAGTGGCACTTCTTCCGCAACTTCATCTCCAACGTCGAGATGACCCTCGCCAAGACCGACCTGCGCATCGCCCAGCACTACGTCGACACCCTCGTCCCCGACGAGCTCAAGCACGTCTTCGACACCATCAAGGCCGAACACGAGCTGACCGTCCGCGAGGTGCTGCGCATCACCGGCGAACAGGAGCTGCTGGACGCCCAGCCCGTCCTCAAGCAGACCTTCGCCATCCGCGACGCCTACCTGGACCCCATCTCCTACCTCCAGGTCACCCTGCTCAAGCGCCAGCGCGACGCCGCCGCGGCCGACGCCGGCCCCGACCCCCTGCTCTCCCGCGCCCTGCTCCTCACCGTCAACGGCGTGGCAGCCGGCCTGCGCAACACCGGCTGACCGCCACGACACACGAAAGCGGTGCCCCCGGGGTCGTACGACCCCGGGGGCACCGCCCGTTTCGGCCCAGGTCAGCCGCGCGCCCTGAGGCGCCGCGCCACCAGGTAGCCGCCCGCACCGACCAGCGCGGCCGCGACACCCGACAGCGCACCCACCGGAACACCGTTGCCGGTCTCGGCGAGACCGCCGCCACCACCCTGCGCGGACGGCGAGGAGGAGGGAGCGGGGGAGGACGAGGACGACGGCGCAGCGGAGGCCGGCGAAGACGAGGACGCGGACGGCGAAGCGGACGAGGAGGGCGCGGGGGACGCGCTCGACGTCGTACCGGACGACGGACCCGACGACGGCGCACCGCCACCGCTGCCGGAGCCCTGGCAGTCCGTCCAGAACACCTTGTGCTTGGCCGCGCCCTTCTCGCCGGCGAAGTTCCAGAACAGCTTGTAGTGCCCGTCGGGCAGGGTCATGTCCGCCGTGCGGCCATGACCGTCGGCGTCCAGGGACAGGGCACCCGACTTCACGGTCGTGCCCTTCGTGCCACCGGTCGGGGCCCACACCTCGATGTGCCAGCCGACCTGCTGGCCGCCGTCGAAGTGGAAGGCATCCAGATAGAACGAGCACACATGCGGCTCGTTGCGCTCGTCGTACTGGTCCGTCGAGGACTTGTGGATCTTCACATCGCCGTTGTCACCGGGCGGAGCGGCGTGCGCGGCGGGCGCGAGGAACAGCGCCGCCGACAGACCGGCGGTCACCGCGCCGGCACGGATGAAGGTACGCATGGGGCTGGCCCATCTTCGAGTGGCCTACGGGGAAGCTGTGGAGGGGGCGGCTCAGCTTCCAGCCATCACTGGCCCAAGGTCAATCACGAAGACGCAACACCCGGCGGCCATCACCCGCGCACAGGCTCACGAACCGGCGGACACCGCCAGAAAAGCCCCCGTCAACAACGCCACCCCGCACCCCGCCAGCACCCACGCCACCCGCGTCAGCCGCATCCCGCCCGCGACGACCACCGACGCCAGCAACAACGCACCGCCCAACGGCACCCAGGCGTACAGGATCCCCGCCGGACCCGAACGCACCGCGTCCGCCGTACCCGGCTTCAGCACCACGTCGTACGTCCGCCCCTTGCGCACCGCCACCGACTCGGCGATCTCCACACGCGCACGTGCCCGCGCCCCCGCCGACACCGGCGCGAACGGACCCGCGCACCTGCCCCCGGCGCAGCTCGACACCCTCACCGTGCCGGACTCGCGTCCCTTGGTCAGCATCACGTACTGCGCGGTCCCCCAGGACCCCCACACCCCGCCGAACAGAATGAGCACGGCGAGGGCACCCATCGCCGCGACCCGCCCGAACCGCAACGCGGACACGGACGCCTGGCGAGCAGAGGTGGCAGAGGCAGGCATGGCCGGGATCATTGGCCATACCGCCACGACCGGTCAACCCACGTGTCCGCCCTGGAGCCACATGTCAGGAGTTGTACGCGCTCTGCGCCCGCTCCAGACCCTCGGTCACCAGACACTCCACCGCATCCGCCGCACGGTCCACGAAGTAGTCCAGCTCCTTGCGCTCCGCCGACGAGAAGTCCCTCAGCACGAAATCCGCCACCTGCATACGACCCGGAGGCCGCCCGATCCCGAACCGCACCCGGTGATAGTCCGAACCCATCGCCTTCGTCATCGACTTCAGACCGTTGTGCCCGTTGTCACCGCCACCCAGCTTCAGCCGCAGCACCCCGTAGTCGATGTCCAGCTCGTCGTGCACGGCCACGATGTTCGCCACCGGCACCTTGTAGAAGTCCCGCAACGCGTTCACCGGACCACCGGACAGGTTCATGTACGACATCGGCTTCGCCAGGATCACCCGCCGGCTGCCCGGCCCCGCCGGACCGATCCGCCCCTCCACCACCTGCGCCTGCGCCTTGCCCGCCCGCTTGAACTTCCCCCCGATCCGCTCCGCGATCAGGTCCACCACCATGAAACCGACGTTGTGCCGGTTCATGGCGTACTCCGGCCCGGGATTCCCGAGCCCCACGACCAGCCAGGGGGCACCTGCGGGGGTGGTCACGTCCATGTCTCCTTCATACGCGCCAGCCGCCGCTCCCCGCGAGGGAGAGCGACGGCTGAACAGACGACGACTACGGCGAGGATCAGGCCTCGGCGACCTCTTCGCCCTCGACGGCCTCTTCACCCTCGGTCTCCTCGGCCTGCGCGGCCAGGACCTGCAGGACGACAGCGTCCTCCTCGACGGCCAGCGTGGTGCCCTTCGGAAGGGTGATGTCCTTGGCGAGGACGGAGGCACCGGCCTCCAGACCCTCCACGGACACCGTGACGGCCTCAGGGATGTGCGTGGCCTCGGCCTCGACCGGCAGCGCGTTCAGGACGTGCTCCAGCAGGTTGCCACCCGGGGCCAGCTCGCCCTCGGCGTGCACCGGGACCTCGACCGTGACCTTCTCGCCACGCTTGACCAGCAGCAGGTCCACGTGCTCCAGGAAGCCCTTCAGCGGGTCACGCTGCACGGCCTTCGGGATCGCCAGCTCGTTGGTCTTGCCGTCGATGTCCAGGGAGATCAGGACGTTCGGCGTACGCAGCGCCAGCAGCAGGTCGTGACCCGGCAGGGTCAGGTGCAGCGGCTCGGTGCCGTGGCCGTAGAGAACAACCGGAACCTTGCTGTCACGGCGGATGCGACGGGCCGCACCCTTGCCGAACTCGGTACGGGTCTCGGCGGCGAGCTTCACCTCGGACATGATGATCACTCCTCGTAGGAACTGGGAACGGGCGTGGTCACCCGGCCACGAACGGCCTGCTACGAAGAGCGCGTCGATAACGGACCGCCGTACTGCACGAGTACGGCCTCCCTCGCCGAGCAACTGCAGCAGTCTACTCGGAGGGGGAGGCCGCACCCAAAACGATCTTCAGCCGCCGCTAGCGCAGGCGGCGCAGAAACCTCACTGCTCGTCGAACAGGCTCGTCACCGAACCATCCTCGAACACCTCACGCACCGCACTCGCGATCGTCGGAGCGATCGACAACACCCTGATCTTGTCCAGATCCCGCCCCAGCTCCGCCGGCGTCGGCAGCGTGTTCGTGAACACGAACTCACTCACCCGCGAGTTCTTCAACCGGTCAGCAGCCGGACCCGACAGCACACCGTGCGTGGCCGTCACGATGACATCCTCCGCACCATGCGCGAACAGCGCATCAGCCGCGGCACAGATCGTCCCACCCGTGTCGATCATGTCATCGACCAGCACACACACCCGGCCCTTGACCTCACCCACGACCTCGTGGACCGTCACCTGGTTCGCCACGTCCTTGTCACGCCGCTTGTGCACGATCGCCAGCGGCGCACCCAACCGGTCACACCAGCGGTCCGCCACCCGCACCCGACCGGCATCCGGCGACACGACCGTCAGCTTGTCCCGGTCCACCTTCTCGCCCACATAGTCGGCAAGCAGCGGCAACGCGAACAGGTGATCCACCGGCCCGTCGAAGAAACCCTGGATCTGATCCGTGTGCAGATCCACCGTCAGGATCCGGTCCGCACCCGCCGTCTTCATCAGATCAGCGATCAGACGCGCCGAAATGGGTTCACGACCCCGGTGCTTCTTGTCCTGCCGCGCGTAACCGTAGAACGGCACAATCACCGTGATGGAACGAGCCGACGCACGCTTCAACGCGTCGATCATGATCAACTGCTCCATGATCCACTGATTGATCGGAGCCGTGTGGCTCTGGATCACAAAGCAGTCCGCACCACGCGCCGACTCCTGGTAACGGACATAGATCTCACCGTTCGCGAAGTCGAAGGCCTTCGTCGGGACAACCCCGACACCCAACTGCTGGGCGACCTCCTCGGCAAGCTCGGGGTGGGCGCGGCCGGAGAAGAACATCAACTTCTTCTCGCCGGTCGTCTTGATCCCGGTCACAGCACAGTCTCCTCAGAGGTCGTCTCAGACCAGCCGGCTGCGTCTACGACCTCCCGTCTGGGCATGAGAGGCCGAACCAGCTGGTAGGGGTGCGGGTGCACGTGTGCGGATGTGCACTTATCACGGTACGCCGTGTTTGACGTACCCGTTTCCCGTCAGTCCTCGCTCTCGCCCCTCCGGGACACCGCCTCGGCCGCCCTCGCAGCCGCGCTCCCCGGACGCTTCCGAGCCACCCAACCCTCGATATTCCGCTGCTGACCACGGGCCACGGCCAGCGAACCGGGCGGCACATCCTTCGTGATCACAGACCCGGCGGCGGTGTAAGCACCGTCCCCGACCGTGACAGGAGCCACAAACATGTTGTCCGAACCCGTCTTGCAGTGCGACCCGACCGTGGTGTGGTGCTTCTCCTCACCGTCATAGTTCACGAACACACTCGCCGCCCCGATGTTCGTGTACTCACCGATCGTCGCGTCACCGACGTAGGACAGATGCGGAACCTTCGTTCCCTCACCGATCGAGGCGTTCTTCGTCTCGACGTACGTACCGATCTTGCCCTTGAGGCCCAGACGGGTACCAGGACGGAGGTACGCGTACGGCCCGACGCTCGCCTGCGGACCCACGACCGCCCCGTCCGACACCGTGTTGTCCACCCGCGCCCCCGCGCCGACCTGCGTGTCCTTCAGCCGGCTGTTCGGCCCCACCTCCGCACCCTCACCGAGGTGCGTCGACCCGGAGAGCAGCGTGTTGGGGTGAACGACCGCGTCCCGCTCGAACGTGACCGTCACATCCACCCAGGTGGAGGCCGGATCGACCACGGTGACCCCGTCGAGCATCGCCCGGGTCAGCAGCCGGTCGTTCAGAATCCGGCGCGCCTCGGCCAACTGCACCCGGTTGTTGATCCCCGCGATCTCCCGGTGATCGCCCGCCACGGACGCACCGACACGGTGACCGGCCTCGCGGAGAATGCCGAGCACATCGGTCAGGTACTCCTCACCCTGACTGTTGTCCGTCCGCACCTTCTTCAGCGCGTCCGCCAGCAACTGCCCGTCGAACGCGAACACCCCACTGTTGATCTCCCGGATCGCCCGCTGGACCTCGGTCGCGTCCTTGTGCTCCACGATCGCCGTCACGGCACCGGTCACGTCGTCACGGACGATCCGCCCGTACCCGGTGGCGTCCGGCACCTCAGCGGTGAGAACGGTCACCGCGTTGCCGTCGGCGGCATGAGTGGCCGCGAGCCGCGTGAGCGTGTCCCCGGTGAGAAGCGGCGTGTCCCCGCAGACCACCACGACGGTCCCGTCCACGGCCCCGCCCAGCTCCTCCAGACCCATGCGCACGGCATGCCCGGTCCCGTTCTGCTCCGCCTGCACGGCGGTCCTGGTGGCCGGGTCGATCTCGTTCAGATGCGCGGCGACCTGCTCCCGGGCGTGCCCCACGACGACGACCAGGTTCTCCGGGTCCAACTCACGGGCGGCGGCCAGCACATGGCCCACGAGGGAACGGCCACAGATCTCGTGCAGGACCTTCGGTGTGGCCGACTTCATACGGGTGCCCTCACCCGCTGCGAGAACGACGACGGCTGCCGGGCGGATGGCGCTCACGGGGTTGCCCTTCGGCTGTGGGTGAGTGGGGATGACAGCCGCAGGATACCGGGGTGTTACTTGGGGGAGGTGAGAGCGGGCCCTGACTGTGCGGTCAGGGCCCGGGAGCGCAGCTCCGCCGCTAGGACTCGAACCTAGACCGAAACACCTCCAAAGGGTGCCGTGCTGCCAATTACACTACGGCGGATCACTGCATCAGACCTTACCTGAGACGGGCCTGGGCGTTGGCAGCTATCCCAGTCCACCAACCCTCGATGCGCTGATACAAGTCGGCTCCCTGCAAGACCTTGATCACGAGGCAGCCCCGATAGTCATCACCCGTGTTCTTGCGCACGGTCTTGGGGTTGTGCTTCTTGAGGGTCGCTTTCAGGAAGACGGCGACATCGACAGCAGCCGAGTCGGCCCAGTAGCGCTCGGCCGCGCCGATGTCGGCCTTCTCGTGGATCATGACGCGGAACCGCATGCGGTCCTTCTTCACTCCGAGCAGATCGAGCCACGCCAGGTAGAGCGCGATGACATCGGGGTCGCTGTTGACGAAAGTGACGCACTCGCGCCGAGCGTACGGTTTGCTCTTCGAGCCCTCTGCCCAGTAGAGGGCGATGCCCGCAAGGAACAACTCGCGATCCGTCAGCGCGCCAATCTCCGCTCGCGCTGCCTCCTTGCGCTGTTTGCGCTCCTCCTCGCGGATCTGCAGCTTCGCCTCCCAGCCCCTCCGGGCGATGGCCGCCGCTTCTTCGTAGCTGCGCTTCCGCTCCGGCCTGGGCAGATCCCGCACCCAAAGCGAGATCGAGCTCTTCGAACACCCCAGCTCCACCTGGATCTGGTCGTAGGTCCAGCCCTGGAGTCGTAGCTCCCTCGCCTTGTCCCTCAGGTCGTCCTTCGCGTTCGGGCGCTTGGTCCACTCGGGCGGTGGCTCGCCCTCCAGGAGGCGGTTGAGGATGTCGTTGTTGTCGACGTGCAGCCGGTCGCGGATCTGTCGTCGGCTGAGCCCCGCCCGCCGCAGCGCGACCGCCCGTTCCCGCAGGCCCTCGAAGTCGGCGTATTTGCCATGCGAATGTGCCATGGGCATACCGTCCGGCCGGAATGAGGCGTTCCGGCGTCGAACGGAAGGGGTTCACCAGTTCGAGTGAAAGGGGTGGGTTTCGAGGTCGGCCGGTTACGGAGTGTGGTGTGTGGAGGTCGGTGAAAGTCACCGGAAAAGCCGCGCGGGTCGCCCGTAGGCTGGACGTATGACCATGACGGGGGAAGAGCACGCCAAGGGCCTGACCGGCCCGTGGTGGTGGACCAGGTGGCGTAGTGCGGCGCTCGACGGGAGTCTGGCGCTGGTGTCCGCCGTGGAGTGTGGTGCGGAGGGGATTCCGTTCGCCCGGGACGCGGGGATTCCGGTGGCGGTGGGGGTCGTTTTCGGGGTGATCGCCGGGTCGGTGCTGCTGGTGCGGCGGAAGTGGCCGATCGCCGTCGTCCTCGTCGCCATCGCGATCACGCCCGCGCAGATGGGGTTCCTGCTGGGGATCGTCGGCCTGTACACGCTCGCCGCGTGTGAGCTGCCGCGCCGGATCATCGGGGCGCTGGCGGGGATGTCGCTGGTGGGGACGGCGGTCGTGACGTTCGTGCGGGTGCGGCAGGACATGGCGCGGGGCGATCTGACGCTGGGTGACTGGTTCGTGCCGTTCGCGGCGGTGACGACGGCGTTGGGGCTGACGGCTCCGCCGGTGCTGCTGGGTTTGTACGTGGGGGCGCGGCGGCGGTTGATGGAGAGCCTCAGGGAGCGGGCGGACAGTCTGGAGCGGGAGCTTCAGTTGCTCGCGGAGCGGGCGGAGGAGCGGGCCGAGTGGGCCAGGAACGAGGAGCGTACGCGGATCGCGCGTGAGATGCATGACGTGGTCGCGCATCGGGTGAGTCTGATGGTGGTGCATGCCGCGGCGCTGCAGGCGGTGGCCCGTAAGGATCCTGAGAAGGCGGTGCGGAACGCGGCGCTGGTGGGGGACATGGGGCGGCAGGCGTTGACCGAGTTGCGGGAGATGCTCGGGGTGCTGCGGGCGGGGGAGGACGTGGGCCGGCGTGCGGCGGGGGTGCCGTTGGCGGCGGTGCGGGAGGCGGCTGCGGCTGCGGCTTCGCGGGCTGTGGTGGAGGACGGGCCGTGTCTGTCGGAGCTGGATGAGTTGGTCGGGCAGTCGGCGGCTGCGGGGATGGTCGTGGATCTGTCGGTGGAGGGGGAGGTGCGGTCGTATGCGGCTCAGGTCGAGCAGACGGCGTACCGGGTGGTGCAGGAGGCGTTGACGAACGTCCACAAGCATGCGGCGGGTGCGAAGACGCATGTGCGGTTGGCGCACCGGGTGTCGGAGATCGCGATGCAGGTGGAGAACGAGCCGCCGCCGGAGCCGGGGTCGGCGTCGGCGGCGGGGTTGCCGTCGGGTGGTAACGGCCTGGTGGGGATGCGGGAGCGGGTCGTGGCGCTGGGTGGTGTGTTCGTGTCGGGGCCGACGGATGCGGGGGGTTTTCGGGTGTCGGCGGTGATTCCGGCGGTGTAGCGGTGGCCGGGCGGGGGTTCAGCCTGCGGTGAGGCGTACGGGTTCGATGCCGGTGATGAGGGTGGCGAGGGCGTGGTCGATGTCGGGGCCTGCGTACCAGTCGCCGGTGTGGTCGAGGGTGTAGACGCGGCCTTCGGTGTCGATGGCGAGGACGGCGGCGGTGTCGGTTTCCTCGCCGAGGGGGCAGAGGTCGGTGCCGAGGGCGCGGCCGAGGTCGCCGAGGGTGCGGGCGTGGTGGAGGCCGTGGAGGGGGTCGAGGTGGAGGGCGGCGGGGGCGATCTGGCGGCCGGGGCCGCCGGGGGTGATGGTGAGGCCGCCGAATTCGGCCCAGGCTTCGACGGCGGCGGGGAAGACGGTGTGCCGGTGTCCGGCGGGTGAGGTGTGTTCGCGTAGGGCGTCGGCCCAGATTTCGGCCTGTTTTATGTCCCAGCGTCCGGGTTGCCAGCCGGCGGCGCGCAGGGCGGCGTCGACGAGTACGGGGAAGCGGGGTGGGGTGGCTCCGTGCTCGTGGCGGGTGGGCGGCTTGGGGGTGGTGGCGTGATCGGGGTGCATCTGCCCTTCGTTCGTCGTGTCTGCGGGGTGGTACTCCGGTGGACGGTGGTTTTCAGCCGTCGGTTGCCGTGGGGTCGACGATGCGGACGCCGAAGTGGGCGCTGAGGGCGGTGCAGGCGCGGCAGGGGGTGGCGAAGCTGCCGTGGAGGGGGTCGCCGTCCTCGCGTATGCGGCGGGCGGTGAGTTTGGCGTGTTTGAGGGCTTTGCGGGCTTCGCTGTTGGTCATGGGTTTGCGGGCGGCGCGTTTGCTGCGGGTGGCGTCGGCTGCGGTGAGGTGCCGGGAGATGAGGATGGTTTCGGCGCAGCGGCCGGTGAAGCGGTCGCGTTCGCCGCTGGTGAGGGTGTCGAGGAAGTCCTGGACGAGGGGGTGCAGGGGTGGGGGTTGGTCGCCGCGGGCGGCGGTGCCGGTGAGGGTGGCGCCGCGGACGGAGAGGGCGGCGGCGACGGTGGGCAGGATGCCGTCGCGGCGGTGGCGGAGGGTGGGGGCGGGGGGTGTGTCGGTGCCGCTCCAGCCGATGCGGGGGTCGCCGGCCCGCGCGTCCGGGCTTCCGGCTCGCAAGGTGTTCATGATCGTTTTCCCTCCCCGGGCGTCCCCTCGAAGGACACAGGGTGCCAAATGCCGTGGCCGGTGCGGAAGCTGGGGCGGTGCGACACGCCCGTGTCGGGGCTGGTCGTCACGGTGGGGTGACGGCTGGTCACGGAAGCGGAGGGGTGGTTTCCCCGGGGATGCGGTGGGCCGGTGACCGGGGTTCGTGTACCGCATAGGCTGTCGTCGTCCGCGATCGACATCGCCGTATTGAGGCCAGAGAGAACGCCGCAGGGGGCTACCGCCATGACGACAGGTCGGCTCGGGCAGCAAGCCGCGCCGCCGAACGCGGCCTACGCCGGGCAGGTTGTGCACTTCCCGGATCCGGTTCGTGCGGCGCGTCACCCGAGAGGGGTACGTGTCGATGAGCGTGGTTACCCGGATTTCTCTCCGTACGCGCGTGTGGCGGTGGAGATCGCCGAGCCGCCGGAGGGTTTCGGTGTGGACGAGTTGCGGTTGACGGACTACGTGTCGGCGAACGCGGCGTTGGCGGCGGCGGGGCACGAGTTGTGGGACACGGTGCCGGATGTGGCGACGCCGCACGGCTGGACGTGGCATCACGTGGTCGGTTCGCGGCGGCTGGAGTTGGTTCCGGTCGAGGTGAAGGCGTTGCTGCGGCATCACGGTGGGGTGGCGACGGCGCCGGTGGACCACGGCAAGCGGGGGACGCGGCCGTTGCAGGAGACGCGGCCGGCGCATTTCGGGCTGCCGAAGTCGGGTGTGGCGGTGTCGGAGGCGCAGGTGCAGGGCGTCGAGGAGGATCTGGGGTATCGGCTTCCCGGCGCGTACCGCTCGTTCTTGAAGGCGGCGGGTGGTTGTGCGCCGGTGGGTACGGCGTTGGACGCCGAGTTGGGTCTGCTGCTGGACCAGCCGTTCTTCACGGTGCGTGACGAGGCGGCTGTGAACGACCTGGTGTACGTCAACAAGTGTCTGCGGGACCATCTGACGAAGGATTACCTCGGGGTGGCGTTCGTGCAGGGCGGGTTGCTCGCGGTGAAGGTGAAGGGCGAGCGGCTGGGTTCGGTGTGGTTCTGCGCGTACGACGATGTGCGGGACGTGGATCCGTCGTGGCCGCCGGCGGATCGGGTGGAGCGTCTGCTGCGGCCGTGCGGTGATGATTTCGACGTCTTTCTGTCGCGGCTCGCGGGGAGTCCGCCGGAGTTGGAGACGGTGGCGAATCTGATGGTCGACGGTGGTTTCGCCCGTGTCGTTCCGGTGTCCGCCGGCTCGGCGTCGTCCGGTGCGGTGGGGGAGTGAGCTTCAGGCGATGGTGACCTACGCGCAGGCGCAGGAGCGCGCCGAGGAGTGGATCAACGGTGACGTGCCCGCGTACCAGCATCGTGAGGTGCGGGTGCGGGAGTTCGAGCTGGGTTTCGTGGTGTGGGGTGAGGACCGGGCGGAGGGTCCGCGTTCGGACGCGGGTGCGCAGCGGTTGGTGATCGCCCGGGACAGCGGGGAGGCGACGCTGTGGCCGGGGCTGCCGGTGGGTGAGGTGATCCGCCGGTACGAGGAGGAGTACGGCCGTGCCGACGAGCCGCGGGATGCGGTGCCGGCGCCGGCGGCTGCCCGGGTGGATCTGAATCAGACGTCGTTCCTGCTGACTCCTCCGGAGTGGTTGCAGGAGGCTGCGGACAAGCTGGGTATCGGGGACCGGCGGCCGGAGAGCGGGGGCGGCCCGGGGGCCGGGGCTTCCGGTGGAGAGGACGTGGGTGCGTCCGGGGCCGGTGCCGGTGGTGGGGCTTCGTCCGGTGGGGCGGGGCTCGCGGAGACGCAGGCCGGGGTGCCTGGTGGGGCGCAGGGTGGTCCTGGTGCGCCGGGGGCGTCCGGTGTGCCGGGGGCGGCTGCTCCGGTGGGTGCGCCGTCCGCGGATGTGCCGGTGGGGGCGACGCCCTGGGCCGGTACGGACACGAACGCCGACTCCGGTGAGGACGACCGTTCCGTGCCGTTGCCGGCGACGGTGTTCGCGCCGCCGCTGAGCGATTCGGGCGAGGGGGCTCCGCCGCCGGCGAGTGTGCCGGATGCGAAGACGGCGTTGATGTCGGGGGGCAGCCAGCTGCCGCCGACGGCGGTCGCGCCGGCGCTGGATGCCTCGAACGCGCCGGGCGGGCAGGGCTTCCCGCCGGGTGGGCCGGGTGCTCCGCAGGGCAGTGCGCCCCCGCCGCCGCCCGGTACGCCGCCGTACGGCTACCCGCAGCCGCCGGCGGCTCCTGGTACCCCTCCGCCGGGCACGCCCGCGTACCCGCCGGCGCCCGGCAGCCCGCTCCCGCCCCCTGCTGTTCCCGGTGCGCCCGCCGCTCCGCAGGGCAGCACGCCCCCGCCGCCGTCCCAGGGCGTACCGCCCTACGGCTATCCGCCGGCGCCCGGCGACGCCGCCGGTGCTCCTGGTGCACCTGGCGCGCCGCTGCCTTCGGCCGACTCGGGTGCGTCCGCGCGGCGGCTCGCGCCGAACGCCGGGGACATCGCGGACGCCGCGACGAGCAAGGCCGCGCCGCCGCCGAAGAAGGCGCGCGGTGGTGTGGGCGCGCCGCCTCCGCCGCCGGGTGCCCCCGGTACGCCGGGCGTGCGTCCCGGGGGTGCGACGCCGCCGCCCGCGCCGGGTGCGGCTGCCGGTGGGTATGTGCCGACGCAGCTGATGTCGTCGCTCGGACCGGAGGGGCCCGAGGGCCAGGGCGGGGCGGGCGCGCAGGCCGGTCCCGGTGGCGTGGAAGGAGCGCAGGCGCCGGGCGCGCCGAACGCTCCGGGTGCCCCCCGTCCGCCTGCCGCGCCTCCGGGCGACGTGCACCACGCGGCCACGGTGTTCGCCGACCCCGGCCAGTTGGGTGGGGGCGCGCCGCAGCCTCCGGGCGCCCCGGGCATGCCGGGTGGTCCGGGTGCCCCGGGCATGCCTCCCGCGCCGAGCGCGCCGCAGCCGCCGGGCGTCCCCGCGGGTCCCGGTGCCTCCGCGGGTCCCGGTGCCCCGGGTGCGCCGCAGCCGCCCGGTGCCCCAGCCGGTCATGGTGGGCCCGGCGCTCCGGGCGCACCGGGAGGCGGGCGTGAGGCCGTGCACCACGCGGAGACCGTGCTGGCCGCGCCCCCCGTGACGGGTCCCGGCGCGCCCCCGCCGCCGCCCGCCCCCGGCACCCTCGGTGTGCCGGGCGCCCCGGGCGTGCCGCCGGGCGCTCCCGGTGTGCCGCCGGGTGCCCCGCAGCCGATGCCGCCGGGGGCGATGCCGCCGCCGGGCGCGCCGGCTCCCGGTCAGCCGCCGGCGTACGGGTATCCGCAGCAGGGGCAGCCGACGGTGGGCCCCGGCTATCAGGCCGTGCTGCGCTATCGCGCCCAGGACGGTTCGGAGCAGCAGCTGATCCGGCGTTCGGCGCCGGGTACGCCGCATCCGGAGTGGCAGATCTTCCATGAGCTGCGGGCGATGAACGTGCCGCCGGGTCAGGTGCTGGAGCTGCACACGGAGCTGGAGTCGTGCGAGCTGCCGGGTGCCTACTGTGCGCGGATGATCCGGGAGCAGTGGCCGCAGGCGCGGATCACGAGCATCGCGCCGTACGGCATGGATCACGCGAGCCGGCAGCAGGGCATGCAGCAGTTGCTGGCGCACCAGGGCGAGTTGCACCAGGTGGCGGACGGTCCCGCGCGGCCCGCGCCGGTGCGGGCGCCGCTGCCGCCGGTGCAGGCCGCGCCGCCCGTCCCGCCGGAGGGCATCGCGCAGGAGCTGGCGGCGGCGTTCGGGCCGGGGGTCTTCCGGTTCGAGCAGCAGGCGGTGTCCCGGCAGGGTGTGCCGCCGATCGTGGCGCACACGCTGGTCGTGGCCGGTCTGCCGGTGGACCTGGGTCCGTTCTTCTGGGCGCAGGCCCAGCCGGGCCGTCCCGTTCCGACGCTGGCGGAGCTGGCGGCCGAACGCGGGGTGCAGCCCGCGGCGGACGCGGGCTCGTACCTCGTGATGGGCACCGACTTCGGCAAGGCGATCTGTGTGCAGTACGGCACCGCGAACATCGTGGCCGTGCCGGTGGAGGCGGGGCCGGGCGGGGCTCCGGTGCCGCCGCAGTTCGTGAACACCGGGCTGCCGGAGTTCGCGCGCTGCCTGGCGCTGCTGGGCCGGATGTGGCGTCTGCGGTACGGGCTGAACCAGGAGCAGGCGGGCCGCTGGACCGTCGACTTCCAGGCGCAGCTGGCCGCCCTGGACCCGGCGGCGCTCGGTTCGCCGGAGAGCTGGTGGTCGGTGCTGCTGGAGCAGATGTGGGACGGCCTGCTGTAGGCGCGTCGGCCGGAGGTGGGTGGATCATGCCCGTCGCGTGCGTGTGACGGGCATGAGGGACGGCTGGACCTCGGGCCGTACCCGGGCGAGCTGGACGGGCTCGTGTCCGGCCCGGACGGGTCCGCGGGTACGCCGTACGACGGCTGGGCCTTCCGGCACGGCCCGAGGCGGTCGCCGGGGACGAGTTCCGCCTCGGCCGCGTGCGGGACGGCCCGTTCTCCGTACGGATGAAGGCCGTGCGGGCCGAGCGGCGGGACGCGGTCGGCACCGGCAGCCTCGCCGTCGTGCGGGTGTTGCGGGAGGCGGACCTGGTCGACCCGGTACCGGCTCATGACCTTCCCGGTGGGGCCGGGGCGGCGCCGGTGTCTGTTCCCTGCCGGCCGAGCCGGGGTGCCTGTCGGCCGAACGGGTGGGCGCCGCCGTCCTCACGCGCCGGGGGAGGGTGGCACGGTGACGGTCCGTTTTCCTCGTCGTCCAGGAGGCGCCCGTCGGCCCTGAGGTGTCCTGGCGGCACCACCGCGAGGTGCACATCGCACCCGGCCGCCGGCTTTCCGGCCCGCGCCGCGTCGTGACGCCGGAGTGGGAGTCACCTCAGGAGCGGCACGCCGCGTTCGCCTCGCCCGAGGGGCGTGCGACGGCGGCGGACGCGGCGCGCCTGGCGGAACTCGCGCCCGGGCCCGCGCGCCGCGCCGGTGGCGGAACGCGCGATCCGGGCCGTGCCGCGGCTGCGGAGTGTCGCGTTATGAGCACTTACGCCGGATCCATCAAGATGTGCGCGAAATCAACCTGTCGCGCACGTCCGGTGGAGAGGGGTTCCCAGGGTGAGCAGCACATCGGTGTCGCCGCACGGCTTCGCGACCGTCCGGGGGCGCGGCTACCGCCCCGACCAGGTCGACGCCTTCGTGGAGACGTTGTCGTACGACCGTGACGCCGCGTGGGAACGGGCGGCGCGGCTGACCGTGCTCGCCAAGGACATGGGGGCGGAGGCCGCGCGGATGCGCGAGGTCGTCGCCCAGCTCCCACCGCAGACGTACGAGGCGCTCGGGGAGGGTGCGCGGCGGTTGTTCCAGGTCGTGCTGGACGAGGCGGCGGACCTTCGCGAGCGCACGCGGCGCGAGGCGGACCAGCACCTCGCGCAGGCCGAAGCACACGCCGAGGGCGTACGCCGGGAGGCGCAGGCGGCGGCTGACGCGCTCCTCGCGGAGGCCGACGAATGCGCCCGCCAGTGCCTCCTCGCCGCGCGCGCCGAGGCCGACGCCCTCCGCGTCGGCGCCCGCCGCGAAGTGAAGGAAGGGCGCTCCGAGGCGCTCGCCGCGTTGCGTGAGGTGCGTCAGCGCATGACCGGCATGCTCGCCGAGCAGTCCCGGGCGCACGCTGCGCAGTGGGCCGAGGCCGAGCGCGAGGAGGCCGAGCGGATCGCCGCGCTGGACGCCGGGTACGCGGAGCGGATGAGCCGGGCCGAGGCCGCGCTGTCCGAGGCCCGGCGGGCCCTCGGGGAGGCCGAGGAGTCCGCGCGCCGCAGCCAGGAGGAGGCACGCGCGCGTGCCGCCGAGATCATCGCCGACGCGCGCGTGCGCGAGGAACGCATCGCCCACGAGACGGAACAGGTGCTGCGCGAGCACGGCGAGACCTGGGAGGACGTGACGGCGCACATGGACCACGTCCGCAGCAGCCTGCTGACGCTGAAGGGCCGGGCGGCACTGGAACTGGAGTAGCGCCCCCGCTCAGTCCCCCTTCCGCGTGGCCCCCGCCAGGATCCACCCCTCCACCGCCTCGTACTGGTGGCGCTGCTGCTGCGCCTTGGCGCGGCCGCAGGCCATCGTGCCGAGCCAGCCGAACAGGAAGCCGGCCGGGATGGAGACGATGCCGGTCGTGGTGAACGGGAACCAGTTGAAGTCGGCGTGGGGAAAGGCCGAGACGGGCGAGCCGGAGACCAGGTTGGTGCCGGGCATGATCAGCAGCACGGTCAGCGAGCCCCCGATCAGCGTGGCGAGCAGCCCGCTGCGGGTGTAGCGGCGCCAGAAGAGGCCGTACACCAGGGCGGGTGCGATGGCCGAGGCGCCCAGGCAGAAGGAGAGCGTCACCAGGGGCTGCAGGCTGTGGTGCTGCACCAGGGTGGCCAGCAGGATCGTCGGCACTCCTATGGCGAGGGCCGAGACGCGGGCCAGGGCCATCTCGCGGCGGGCCGGCATCTCCTGCACGCGGGCGGCGAAGACGTCGTGGGCGAGGGAGTTGGCGCAGGCGAGGATCATCCCGGCGACCGAGGCGAGCAGGGTCAGGAAGATCGCGGTGGTGACCAGCGTGAACAGGAACGTCTCCGCCGTGGACACCCCCGCGCCGAACGCCGCCCGCGAGCCGAGCAGGTACGCGGTGTTGCCCTGCGGATCGGCCCCGGCGATCGCCGCGCGGCCGACCAGTGCCGTGGCGCCGAACCCGACCACGGTGATGACCAGCACGAACAGGGCGACGACCGACACCGCCCAGGACATCGAGCGGCGCACCTGGCGGGCGCTGGAGGCGGTGTACATGCGCATGGTGATGTGCGGCAGGACGCCGCCGCCCAGCACCACGGTCAGCTCCGAGGCGACCATGTCGACCCGGGACCGGGGCCCGGTGCCGAACTCCAGCCCGGAGTGCAGGAAGGCCGGCCCGGCCCCGCTCTGCCGTGCGGCCGCGGCGAACAGGGCGCCCGGGTCCCAGTCGAAGCGGTGCAGGACCAGTACGGCGATCACGGCGCCCGAACCGAGCAGCATCACGATCTTCAGGATCTGGATGAGCGCGGTGCCCTTCATGCCGCCGATCGCCGCGTAGGCGATCATCAGGGCGCCGAGTCCCACGACGCACGCGGTCTTCAGGGACGCGTTGGAGAAGCCCAGGATGAACGCCATCAGCTGTCCGGTCCCGGCGAGTTGGACCAGCATCAGCGGCACCAGCGCGGCGATCGTCACCGCGCAGGCCGTGATGCGCACACAGCGGCCGGGCAGCCGGCGCGCGAGCGCGTCGCCCATGGTGAACCGGCCCGCGTTGCGCAGCGGTTCGGCCAGCAGGAACATCAGCAGCATCAGCGACAGCGTCGTGCTGAGGGCGAGGACGACACCGTCGTAGCCGCACAGGGCGATCACTCCGCCGGTGCCGAGGACGGTGGCCGCGGAGATGTAGTCGCCGGCGATGGCGAGGCCGTTGCGCAGCGGGGACAGGGAGCCGTAGCCGGTGTAGAACTCGTCGAGGTCGTCGCGGTCGGGGCCGGTCATCACGCACAGCAGCAGCGTCACCGTGGCGACGGTGGAGAAGGCGACCAGGGACATGGACTGGGCCGAGCCGCTGAAACCGGTGAAGCCTCCCACGGCGGGAGTGGCGGCGGCGGTCATCGGGCCGCTCCCCGGCGTGCGTCCAGTTCGGCCTCCTTGCGGATGCGGTCCGCGAGCGGATCGACATGGCGGCGCGCGGTGTGCTCGTACAGGGCGATCGCGAGCCAGGTGACGGGGAGCTGGATCAGGGCGAGCAGCAGGCCGGCGGGGATGCCGTCGACGGCGGTGCGGGTCATCACGCCGGGCGCGCTCGCGGACAGCACCAGGAACAGCGTGAAGTAGCCCAGCGCGGTGAGCGTGGCGGTGCGCCGCTGCCAGCGGTAGGCGCTGCGCAGCACCCGCAGGTCGCTGTGGTGGCCCACGGGGTCCCGAAGCGGCCTGCGGGCCGGGCGGGGTGGCGGCGGAGCGGGCTGCCACGGGTAGGTGAGGTCCGGTGGGCCGTAGGAGGCCGACGGCCGGGGCGGTTCGCGGAAGGGCCGCGGTGGGTCGTACGGCGGTTGGGGCGGGGTGTCGAACGGGTGCGGATACGTCGGGTGCGGATACGGCGGATGCGGCGGGTCATAGGACATCCCGGGGCTCCTTGCGTGGCTCGGGTCCGTGGCGGCGGACCGCAGGGAGGTGGGGGGTGGGAGTCCCGCACGCTACTCGCGGCTTCCGCGGCCGCGTGGCGTTTTCACCGAACTGGCCGGTCGGTATGCGCTTACTACGCGAAAAGGGACCCGAGCTGGGGTGTTACCCGCGTTAACCGGCCCGCGTACGCCCGGCGCGCACGCGCGCGTCGGCCCCGGGGGTGCTCCTCCGCCCCCCTGACCGGCGCGCCGCCACGGCGTTCAGCGTGAGCGGCGGGCACGCCTCGCCGGTGGGGCGCAGGTCGGTGGGTTCACTCGTCGCGTACCGGGAACCGTCGCGGTGCCACGAGCAGCAGGACCAGGAAGGCCAGGGCTGCCGCGACCGCCGCGCCGAGGTACACCGCGTGCACCGCGCCGGCGATGGCCCGCCGGGTCGCCTCCGGGGCGCACGCGCGCGTACGGCCCCGGCGGTGCTCCTCCGCCCCTTGGCCGGCGCGCTGCCCCGGCGTTCAGCGTGAGCGGCGGGCACGCCTCGCCGGTGGGGCGCAGGCCGGTGTGTTCAGTCGTCGCGTACCGGGAACCGTCGCGGTGCCACGAGCAGCAGGACCAGGAAGGCCAGGGCTGCCGCGACCGCCGCGCCGAGGTACACCGCGTGCACCGCGCCGGCGATGGCCCGCCGGGTCGCCTCCGGGGCCGTACCGGCGTCCAGCGCGCGCGTGACGGAGTCCAGATCGCCCGCCCCGCCCAGCCGCGCGGCCAGCACCCCGTTGGCGACGGCGCCGAACAGCGAGGCACCGAGGGTCTGCCCGGTCTGCCGGCAGAACAGCACGGACGCGGTCGTGGTGCCCCGCTCCGACCAGCCCACCGTGGACTGCACCCCGACGATCAGCGGCAGCTGGAACAGCCCGAGCGCCCCGCCCAGCAGCATCATCAGCAGCGTCGGCTGCCACCACGAGCCGGGGTAGGGCAGGAGGGGGAACGCGCACAGGATGAGCGTGGCCAGGCCGATGCCGAGCAGCGCGGTGTCCCTGAAACCGATGCGCCGGTAGACGTGCCGGCTCAGCGCCGCCGACACCGGCCAGGTGAGCGTCCACACCGACAGCACGAAACCGGCGGCCACGGGCGCGAGTCCGAGCACGGACTGCGCGTACGTCGGCAGGAACACGCTCGGCGCCACCATCAGCAACCCCAGCGCGCCGAGCGCCAGATTGACGGCCGCGATCGTCCGCCGCCGCCACACCCACCCCGGGATGATCGGCTGCGCCGCCCGCCGCTCCACCACGACCACCACGCCGGCCAGGGCCAGGCCCGTGCCGAACAGTGTCAGCGACGGCGCCGACAGCCACGGCCAGGCGACCCCGCCCTGCACCAGCGCGGTCAGCAGCACCCCGCCGCAGGCGAACACCGCGAGCGCGCCCGCCCAGTCCACGCGCGCGTGCGCGACGTCTTCCGGCGCCTGGCGACCGGGCTCGTGCAGATGGCGGACGATCAGCCACAGCGCCGCGGCGCCGATGGGCAGGTTGATCAGGAAGATCCAGCGCCAGTCGGCGTACGCGGCGAGCACACCGCCGAGCCCCGGCCCGGCCACCGCCGACACCGCCCACACCGTGGACAGCCTGGACTGGATCTTCGGGCGCTCGGCCAGCGGATACAGATCGGCCGCCAGCGTCTGCACGGTGCCCTGCAACGCCCCGCCGCCCAGGCCCTGCACGATCCGGAACGCGATCAGCGCCGCCATGTTCCAGGCGCCCGCGCACAGCAGCGAGCCCAGCAGGAACACGGCCGCGCCCGTCACCAGCACCGGCTTGCGGCCGAAGGTGTCGGACAGCTTGCCGTAGACGGGCAGCGTGACGGTCACGGCGAGCAGATAGCCGGAGAAGAGCCAGGAGAAGACGGAGAACCCGCCGAGGTCGCCGACGATCTGCGGTACGGCCGTGGAGACGATGGTGGCGTCCAGCGCCGCCAGCGCCATCGCCAGCATCAGCGCGGCGACGACCGCCCCGCGCGGCCGGGTTTCCTGGCGCCGATCGGCGCCGCTGCGTATCGCGGGTGTCGTACCCCCCACTGCGAACCCCTCCCCGTCGCTCGATGCCGGCCCGATCCGTGGCCGGTGCACCTGTCCGCGGTACGACAGCTTCCCACGCGCCGCGCACCCCTCGAAGGGGAGAAACGGCGCCCGCGCGGCCCCGCGCTTGACCCTGACGCGACGGCAGGGTGGAGGATTCCCGCACCGAAGGGTGGAGACGACCCCGAGACCGGCTCCGCCCAGGGGTGGAGCACCCCTAGGGGTACCTCCGTACTACGGCTCGGGGAGGGTTCGTCCCGGCGGAGGACGAGAACGGCCGGGCCCGGTCCTTAACCTGGCTTTATGCCGCTGGGGGGCGGCTGACCGCACCGGCGGGGTGGGGTTTTCCCCCGGGGCAGGACGGGGCTTCGCACCAGCGCGCGAGGGCCCCGCCGGCCGCGAGACTCGACGACGTACCCGAGCACGGCACCTCGGCCACCGGGGCGCCACTCACCGACTTGCCAACCGACATAGGAGACATACCGTGACATCGGCTGTGACCATTCCCAGGCACGGGGGCACTGGAGGGCCTACGGCCGTTGCCGCGCGGGCGCGGCAGGTCGTGAAGGCGTACGGGTCGGGCGAGACGCGTGTCGTCGCCCTCGACCACGTCGACGTGGACATCGCGCGGGGCCAGTTCACCGCGATCATGGGCCCCTCGGGGTCCGGCAAGTCCACGCTGATGCACTGCCTCGCGGGCCTCGACACCGTGACGAGCGGTCAGATCCACCTGGACGAGACCGAGATCACCGGCCTGAAGGACAAGAAGCTCACCCAGCTGCGCCGGGACCGGATCGGCTTCATCTTCCAGGCGTTCAACCTGCTGCCGACGCTGAACGCGATCGAGAACATCACGCTGCCCATGGACATCGCCGGGCGCAAACCGGACAAGGCGTGGCTGGACCGGGTCGTGGAGACCGTCGGGCTCGCCGGACGGCTCAAGCACCGGCCGACCCAGCTCTCCGGCGGCCAGCAGCAGCGCGTCGCCGTGGCCCGCGCCCTCGCCGCCCGCCCGGAGATCATCTTCGGGGACGAGCCGACCGGGAACCTCGACTCGCGCGCGGGTGCCGAAGTGCTCGGCTTCCTGCGGCGGTCCGTGGACGAGCTGGGCCAGACCATCGTGATGGTCACCCACGACCCCGTGGCCGCCTCCTACGCCGACCGCGTGCTCTACCTCGCCGACGGCCGGATCGTCGACGAGATGTACCAGCCGACGGCCGATCAGGTCCTGGACCGCATGAAGGACTTCGACGCCCGGGGGCGTACGTCATGACCGTCCTGAAGACCTCGATGCGCAACTTCTTCGCGCACAAGGGCCGGATGGCGCTCTCGGCGATCGCGGTCCTGCTGTCGGTCGCCTTCGTGTGCGGGACGCTGGTGTTCACCGACACGATGAACACCACCTTCGACAAGCTCTTCCAGGCCACGTCCTCGGACGTGACGGTCAGCGCGAAGGGCTCCTCCGACACCGGTGAGACGACCTCCCGCACCGGCAAGCCGCCGGTCATGCCGGCCTCCGTCGTCGGCGAGGTACGCGGGGCCGAGGGCGTGCGGAAGGCGGAGGGCACCGTCTTCTCCACCTCGGTGACCGTCGTCGACGCCAAGAAGGACAAGCTGTCGCCGGACAGCGGCGCCCCCACCATCGTGGGCAGCTGGAACGGCAATGACGCCCGCACCATGAAGATCACCTCCGGTACGGCGCCCAAGGGCCCCGACCAGGTCATGGTCGACGAGGACACCGCCGACAAGCACCACCTGGAGATCGGCTCCGAGATCGGCATCATCTCGGTCGTCGGCACGCACCACGCGCGCGTGTCCGGCATCGCCGCCTTCAAGGTCACCAACCCCGGCGCGGCCATCTTCTACCTCGACACCAGGACCGCCCAGCAGACCCTGGTCGGCCGGACCGGCGTCTTCACCAACGTCAACGTCACCGCCGCCCAGGGCGTGACCGACCCGCAGCTGAAGAAGAACGTGACCGCCGCCCTCGGCCACGGCTACAAGGTGCAGACCGCCAAGGAGGTCGCCGACGCCAACCAGAAGAGCGTCGAGAGCTTCCTGAACGTCATGAAGTACGCGATGCTCGGCTTCGCCGGGATCGCCTTCCTCGTCGGCATCTTCCTGATCATCAACACCTTCTCCATGCTGGTCGCCCAGCGCACCCGCGAGATCGGCCTGATGCGCGCCATCGGCTCCTCCCGCAAGCAGGTCAACCGGTCCGTGCTGGTCGAGGCGCTGCTGCTCGGCGTGATCGGCTCCGTGCTCGGCGTCGGCGCGGGCGTCGGCATCGCGGTCGGCCTGATGAAGCTGATGGGCCAGATGGGCATGCACCTGTCCACCGACGACCTGACCGTCGCCTGGACGACACCCACCGTGGGCCTGCTCCTCGGCGTCGTGGTCACCGTCCTGGCCGCCTACCTGCCCGCCCGGCGCGCCGGGAAGGTCTCCCCGATGGCCGCGCTGCGCGACGCGGGCGCCCCGGCCGACGCCAGGGCCGGCGCCGTCCGGGCCGTCATCGGCCTGCTCCTCACCGCCGCGGGCGGCTTCAGCCTCTACCTCGCCGCCACCGCCGACAAGGCCAAGTCCGGCTCGGGCTGGCTGGGCCTCGGCGTGGTCGCCACGCTGATCGGCTTCGTCGTCATCGGCCCGCTGCTCGCCGCCGGCCTCGTCCGGATCCTGGGCGCGGTCATCCTGCGGATCTTCGGCCCCGTGGGCCGCATGGCCGAGCGCAACGCGCTGCGCAACCCGCGCCGCACCGGCGCCACCGGCGCGGCCCTGATGATCGGCCTGGCCCTGGTGGCCTGCCTGTCGGTGGTCGGCTCCTCCATGGTCGCCTCGGCCACCGACCAGCTCGACAAGACCGTCGGCACCGACTTCATCATCCAGGCCGACAACGGCCAGCGTGTCGTGCCGCAGGCGGTCCGGCTCATCAAGGACACCCCGGGGCTCGCGCGGGTCACCGAGTACCGGCCGACCCTGGCCGACTTCACCACGCCCGACGGCCGGACGCTCAAGGACACGGACATCACCGCGGCCGACCCGACCTACGCGACCGACCTGCGCAAGAAGACCGTCGCCGGCAACCTCAAGGACGCCTACCTGCCCGACTCGATGTCCGTCCACGAGAAGTTCGCCAAGGCCCACGGCATCCACCTCGGGTCGAGGATCACCGTCGCGTTCAAGGAGGGTTCCACCGCCCACCTGACGGTCCGGGCGATCACCAGCAGCGACGACGTGATCGACCAGGGCGCCAAGTACACGTCGACCGCCACGCTCGCCAAGTACGTCCCCGCCGCGAAGATGCCGCTCGACCAGCTGGTCTTCGCCAGCGCGAAGGACGGACAGCAGGCCGCCGCCTACAAGGCCCTGAAGTCGGCGCTGCACGACGGCTACCCGCAGCTCACCGTGCGCGACCAGACCGACTACAAGAAGGCCCTGAAGGACCAGATCGGCCAGCTGCTCAACATGATCTACGGCCTGCTCGCCCTCGCGATCATCGTGGCGGTCCTGGGTGTGGTGAACACCCTGGCCCTGTCGGTGGTCGAGCGGACCCGGGAGATCGGCCTCATGCGGGCCATCGGCCTGTCCCGCCGCCAGCTGCGCCGCATGATCCGCCTGGAGTCCGTGGTGATCGCCGTCTTCGGCGCCCTGCTCGGCCTGGGCCTGGGCATGGGCTGGGGCGCGACCGCCCAGAAGCTCCTCGCCCTGCAGGGTCTGAAGATCCTGGAGATCCCCTGGCCGACGATCGTCGCGGTCTTCATCGGCTCGGCCTTCGTGGGCCTGTTCGCCGCGCTGGTCCCGGCGTTCCGGGCGGGCCGGATGAACGTGCTGAACGCGATCGCGACCGACTAGCCGCGCGGGCCGGGCCCACGACCACCGCATACGGGGGTTGCGGGGGAGGACCCGGTGCCGGGAGTCCTGGAGGACTCCCGGCACCGGGTTTTTGTCGTCACGTGGAACAGGGGTTGTCCACAGGCTCCGACGCCGGCCCCGACGGAGTCGTACGCTGGACAACCCCGGCCGTCACACGCGTCGGGTTATTCGCGTTGCCCACCCCTGGACGGAAAGCCCCTCCATGAGCCTGCACGGTCTGCTCGACGCCGTCGTCAAGGACCCCGCCCTCGCGGAAGCGATCACAGCGGCCGCGGACGGCAACCGCATGCACGTCGACCTCGTCGGCCCCCCGGCGGCCCGCCCCCTCACGGTCGCCGCCCTCGCCCGCGAGGCCGGCCGCACGGTGCTCGCCGTCACGGCGACGGGCCGCGAGGCCGAGGACCTGGCGGCTGCCCTGCGCTCCCTGCTGCCCGCCGAGGGCGTCGTGGAGTACCCCTCCTGGGAGACCCTCCCGCACGAGCGGCTCAGCCCCCGCAGCGACACCGTCGGCCGCCGCCTCGCCGTCCTGCGCCGCCTCGCCCACCCCAGCCCCGACGACCCTGGGACCGGCCCGGTCTCCGTCGTCGTCGCGCCCGTGCGCTCCGTGCTCCAGCCGCAGGTCAAGGGCCTCGGCGACCTGGAGCCGGTGTCCCTGAGGACCGGCATGAGCGCCGATCTGGACGACGTCGTGGAAGCCCTCGCGGCCGCCGCCTACGCGCGCGTGGAGCTCGTCGAGAAGCGCGGCGAGTTCGCCGTGCGCGGCGGCATCCTCGACGTCTTCCCGCCCACCGAGGAACACCCCCTGCGCGTGGAGTTCTGGGGCGACGACGTCGAGGAGATCCGCTACTTCAAGGTCGCCGACCAGCGCTCCCTCGAAGTCGCCGAGCACGGACTGTGGGCACCGCCGTGCCGCGAGCTGCTGCTCACCGACGACGTCCGGGCACGCGCGCGTGCCCTCGCCGAGGAGCACCCGGAGCTCGGCGAACTCCTGAACAGGATCGCCGAGGGCATCGCGGTCGAGGGCATGGAGTCCCTCGCCCCCGTCCTCGTCGACGACATGGAACTGCTCCTCGACGTGCTCCCGCAGGGCGCCATGGCCGTCGTCTGCGACCCGGAGCGGGTCCGCACGCGCGCCGCCGACCTCGTGGCCACCTCGCAGGAGTTCCTGCAGGCCTCCTGGGCGGCCACCGCCGGCGGCGGCGAGGCCCCGATCGACGTCGGCGCCGCCTCCCTGTGGTCCATCGCCGACGTCCGCGACCGGGCCCGCGAGCTGGACATGATGTGGTGGTCGGTGTCGCCGTTCGCGGCCGATCTCGAACTCGACGCGGACACCCTCAAGCTCGGCATGCATGCGCCCGAGACCTACCGCGGCGACACCGCGCGGGCCCTCGCCGACACCAAGGGCTGGCTCGCCGACGGCTGGCGCACGGTGTTCGTCACCGAGGGCCACGGCCCGGCCGCCCGCACGGTCGAGGTGCTCGGCAACGAGGGCATCGCCGCCCGGATGGACGCCGACCTCGGCGCACTGAGCCCCTCCGTCGTGCACGTCTCCTGCGGTTCGATCGAGTACGGCCTCGTCGACCCGGCCCTCAAGCTCGCCGTGCTCACCGAGACCGACCTGTCCGGGCAGCGCGCCACCGGCCGCGAGGGCGCCCGGATGCCGGCCCGGCGCCGCAAGACCATCGACCCGCTCACCCTGGAGCCGGGCGACTACATCGTCCACGAACAGCACGGCGTCGGCCGCTACATCGAGATGGTCCAGCGCACCGTGCAGGGCGCCACCCGCGAGTACCTGGTCGTGGAGTACGCGCCCGCCAAGCGCGGCCAGCCCGGCGACCGGCTCTACATCCCGACCGACCAGCTGGAGCAGATCACCAAGTACGTCGGCGGCGAGGCGCCCACCCTGCACCGGCTCGGCGGCGCCGACTGGACGAAGACCAAGGCACGCGCGAAGAAGGCGGTCAAGGAGATCGCCGCCGACCTGATCAAGCTCTACAGCGCCCGCATGGCCGCCCCCGGCCACACCTTCGGAGCCGACACGCCCTGGCAGCGCGAGCTGGAGGACGCCTTCCCCTACGCGGAGACCCCCGACCAGCTCACCACCATCGCCGAGGTCAAGGAGGACATGGAGAAGTCGGTCCCCATGGACCGCCTGATCTGCGGCGACGTCGGCTACGGCAAGACCGAGATCGCGGTGCGGGCCGCCTTCAAGGCCGTACAGGACGGCAAGCAGGTCGCCGTCCTCGTGCCGACGACCCTGCTGGTGCAGCAGCACTTCGGGACGTTCTCCGAGCGGTACGCGCAGTTCCCGGTGAGCGTGAAGGCCCTGTCGCGCTTCCAGACCGACACCGAGGCCAAGGCCGTCCTGGAAGGCCTCAAGGACGGCGCGGTGGACGTCGTCATCGGCACCCACCGGCTGTTCTCCTCCGAGACGAAGTTCAAGGACCTGGGCCTGGTCATCGTCGACGAGGAGCAGCGCTTCGGCGTCGAGCACAAGGAGCAGCTGAAGAAGCTCCGCGCCAACGTGGACGTGCTGACCATGTCCGCGACCCCCATCCCGCGCACCCTGGAGATGGCGGTCACCGGCATCCGCGAGATGTCCACGATCACCACGCCCCCGGAGGAGCGCCACCCGGTGCTCACCTTCGTCGGGCCGTACGAGGAGAAGCAGATCGGCGCGGCCATCCGCCGCGAACTGCTGCGCGAGGGCCAGGTCTTCTACATCCACAACCGCGTCGAGTCCATCGACCGCGCGGCAGCGCGCCTGCGCGAGATCGTCCCCGAGGCGCGCATCGCCACGGCCCACGGCCAGATGTCGGAGTCGACGCTGGAGCAGGTCGTCGTCGACTTCTGGGAGAAGAGGTTCGACGTCCTCGTCTCGACCACGATCGTCGAGTCCGGCATCGACATCTCCAACGCCAACACCCTGATCGTGGAGCGCGGCGACACCTTCGGCCTGTCGCAGCTGCACCAGCTGCGCGGCCGCGTCGGCCGGGGCAGGGAGCGCGGCTACGCGTACTTCCTGTACCCGCCGGAGAAGCCGCTGACCGAGACCGCGCACGAACGCCTGGCCACCATCGCCCAGCACACCGAGATGGGCGCGGGCATGTACGTGGCCATGAAGGACCTGGAGATCCGCGGCGCCGGCAACCTCCTCGGCGGAGAGCAGTCCGGGCACATCGCGGGCGTCGGCTTCGACCTGTACGTCCGGATGGTCGGCGAGGCCGTCGCCGACTACCGGCGGCAGCTGGAGACCGGCGAGGTCGAGGAGGAGCCGCCGCTCGAGGTCAAGATCGAGCTGCCGGTCGACGCGCACGTCCCGCACGACTACGCGCCCGGCGAGCGGCTGCGCCTGCAGGCCTACCGGGCCATCGCCTCCGCCAACTCGGAGGAGGACATCAAGGCGGTCCGCGAGGAACTCACCGACCGCTACGGCAAGCTGCCCGAACCGGTGGAGAACCTGCTGCTGGTGGCCGGTCTGCGGATGCTCGCGCGTGCGTGCGGCGTCGGCGAGATCGTGCTGCAGGGCACCAACATCCGTTTCGCGCCGGTCGAGTTGCGCGAGTCGCAGGAGCTGCGGGTCAAGCGGCTCTACCCGGGCTCGGTCATCAAGCCGGCCGTGCACCAGGTGCTGGTCCCGCGCCCGAAGACCGCGAAGGTCGGCGGCAAGCCGCTGGTCGGGCGCGAACTGCTGGGCTGGGTCGGCGAGTTCCTCGCCTCGATCCTGGGATCGTAGGAGCCGTCAGGGCACGAGGAGCGGTGAGCGGGCGCACACGCGCGCCCGCTCACCGCTCCCCGTGCCCCTTCAGGCCGCGTCTCAACTCGACCGCAGGGCGGCTACCGTAAGGGACGGAACGATTCCGCCGGTGGCTGAGGGCGGACCGGCGCGAGTGAGGGGGGACGTACCGTGGCGCGTCTGAGGAGTGGAGCGGTCACCGCGGTGGTCGTGCTGGTCGCCGTGAGCGGCTGCAAGCCCGGGCAGAGCGAGGGGTCCTCCGGCCCCCGGGGCGGCGGCAGCGGCGCCGTCCTCGCCGCCGTCGACTCACTGACCGTCAAGGGCCGGGCGCCGAAGACCGGTTACTCGCGGACCAGGTTCGGCACCGCGTGGGCGGACACCGACTCCAACTCCTGCGACACCCGCGACGACATACTCAAACGCGACCTGAGGAACGTGAGGTTCACCGGCGGCGACTGCAAGGTCTCCTACGGCCTGCTCGAACCCGACCCCTACTCCGGCAAGGACATCACCTACCGGCGCGGCAGCAGCCAGGTCGACATCGACCACGTCGTCCCCCTCTCCGACGCCTGGCAGAAGGGCGCCAAGTACTGGGACGCCAGCAAGCGCATAGCCCTGGCCAACGATCCCCTCAACCTCATAGCGGTCGACGCGAGCACCAACCGCGGCAAGGGGGACGGCGACGCCGCCACCTGGCTGCCGCCCAACACGACGTACCGCTGCGTCTACGTGGCCGACCAGGTCGCGGTGAAGAAGAAGTACGGCCTGTGGGTCACCGCCGCCGAGAAGGCCGCCATGAAGAAGGTCCTCACCGGCTGCCCCGGCCAGAAACTCCCCACGGGCGGCAACCCGACCAGGGCACCGGAGCGTTTCCGCGCCCGCTGACCGGCAAACCGTTACCGGACCGGGCCGCGTGCCGCATACCGTGAGCCGCATGGACGTCAAGGTGAGCAGCATCGCCGAGCGGCCCGACCGGCTGCCGGCGGTGTTCGACATGGCCGACACATGGCCCGAGTTCGTGACCAACGACCCCGTGGGCGCCGCCCATTACGGCCGCATCCCCACCGACCTGCCCGAGTACGCGCTGTTCGCCGAGGACGAGCACGGCGAGATCGTCGCCCACGCCTTCAGCGTGCCCTTCGCCCTCCACGTCGACGGCCGGCGCACCCTGCCCGCGCGCGGCTGGGACCAGGTCCTGCTCTGGGCCTTCGCCGACCTGCGCCGCGGTACCCGCCCCGACACGGTGAGCGCCGTCTCCGTCACCATCGCCCCGCACGCCCAGGGCCACGGCCTGTCCGCCGTGATGCTCTCGGCGATGCGGGAGAACGCCCGCGCCCGCGGCTTCCGCGAGGTCGTCGCCCCCGTCCGCCCCAGCGCCAAACACCGCGAGCCGCACACCCCGATCACCGAGTACGCCCACCGGGTCCGCCCCGACGGCCTGCCCAAGGACCCCTGGCTGCGCGTCCACGCGCGCGCCGGTGCCACCATCGACTCCGTCGCGCCGGCCTCCATGACCGTGGGCGCCTCACTGGAGGAGTGGCGCGGCTGGACCGGGCTGCCCTTCGACACCCCGGCCGACGTGGAGGTGCCCGGCGCGCTGGTCCCGGTCCGCTGCGAACCGGAGCGCGGATACGCCGTCTACGTCGAGCCCAACGTGTGGATGCGGCACCGGCTGTAGCCTCCTCGCCCGGGGCGGCCGTCAGCTTCCCGTGCCGTGGCCGCGTGGTGCGGGGGCGGGACGGCCCGCCTTCTCCCAGGAGACGAAGGTGTTGGTACGGGCGAAGACGAAGGCCTTGACCGGGTTGCCGGAGTACGTCCAGGGCACGCTGCCGATGTGTCCGCCGACCGCCCGGAACTGCTCGACGGCCTCCGCGTACCGCTTCGTCTGGAACAGGGTGTCCGCCAGCAGGTGCCGGACCAGCGGCAGCCGGTGGTGCCCGGCCGGCGTCCGCTCCACGGCGTCCAGGACGGCGTCCAGGGCCGGCTGCACGAACGGCTGGTTGTACACGGGCGCCTTGGGGTCCCGGAACGCGTGCTCCATCAGCGCGTACAGACGAAGCACGGGGAGCAGGCTGTCCCACGGCGCGGAGGCCGCGGCCTGCTCGGCGAACGCGTACATCAGCTCGTGCGAACCGCGCCACTTGGCGCACCAGTACTGCAGGGCGCTGACATGCGCGCCGAAGTGGTACGGGTCGCGTGCGGCGACCTCGGCCCACAGCGCCCCGAAGTCGTCGTGCGACCAGCCGAGCCCCCGGGCGATGGTGAGCTGCGCGACCCAGGGGCACGGGTCCTCGGGCGCCATCCGGGCGGCCTCCCGGCAGGCGGGCAGCGCCTCCGCCAGCAGCCGGTGGAAGCCCTCGAACTGCTCGGCCGTGGTGTGCTTCGCCTGCTTCGCACCGCGGACCTTGCCCGCGAGCACGACGAGCGCGTCGGCGTGCACGAGCGCGGCGGACGGATCGCCGGGGTACTCGGTCCGCCACGCCTTGAGCCAGGTGTCGTCCTCGGCGGCGGCCTGGGTGAGCGTGCCGAGCCGGTACCACCGCAGGTCCCAGTCGCGGCCCGCCCCGGCCAGGTAGGCGGCGGCCTGCCGCCAGTCACCGGCGAGCGCGGCCGCCGCGACCGCGTCGGCCTCGGGGTCAGGCCCCGCGGAACGGGCGTCGAGCTGAGCGGCGGGCACCAGCCCGTATTGGGCGGGGTCGATGTTGACGGGCGCCTTGGCCTTCGCCTCGGCCCGGGCGGCGCGCGCCTTGCGGGCGTTGCGCGGGATGGTGACGGCCGCGTAGACGAGGGCGCCTGCGCCGGCTATGTCGATCAGGACGTTCATACCGGGTCTTTTCGGGTCGGGGCCGCCTGGCGTGGCGGCCGTTGAGGCTGTCGGAGCGGGGCGGCGGAGGCTGTCAGGACAGGGTGTGGGGCGGGGGCCAGGGCGACGCGGGGGGCGGAGGCGCCATGCCGTCGAACGCGGAACCCGCGCCGCCGAGCAGCAGAGCGCGCAGCGGCGCCGTGCGGGGTGGGTTGGCGACCGCGTGGTCCAGGGCCTCCTCCAGGGCCTCGGTGAGCCGGTCGGGTGCCACCCGGCGCGCCGGCGGGCCCGCCCAGCACAGCTCCCACCGGCACAGCCCCGTCTCCAGCGCCGTGAGCAGGGCCAGTTGGCGCAGGGCCGAGCGCAGGGCCGTTCTGGCGAACTCGCGCGCCGCACGGCCGCTGCTCCGGCCCGCCTCCGCCGACTTGGGCAGCCGGCCGGCGATGTCGTACAGCAGGCCGTGGTCGAACAGGTCCAGGAGGTGGGCGAGTCGGGGGACTCCGGGCGGGGCGGCGACACCGGCCGCACCGGCCACCTGGGCCATGGCCTCCAGCAGCGGCCCGGCTCCGCGCGTCCAGCGCTCACGCCGGGCCAGCGAGGGCAGGTCGGCCCAGGGCACCCGCCGCCCGGCCAGTGCCTCCGGGCTCAGTACGACCCGCTCCAGTTCGGCGAAGAGGCTGTCGGGCGCCCGGAGCAGTGCGGACGCGGGCCGGCGTGCGAACGCCGGGGCGCGTCCGTCGTCGGGGAGTGCCTCCAGCGCCGCGATGCGGTCGGCCGTGGGCGGGTGGGTGTCGTAGGGGGACCTCTCCGGGGGCGTGTCCTGCGGGAGCGGCTCCTCGGACAGCGCTTTCAGCTCCGCCCGGCGTGTGTCGTCCGCGAGCAGGAGGGCGAGCCCGCCGTAGAACTGGCCCTCCGGCGGCAGCAGTCCGGCCTCCCAGCCCAGCCGTGCGTAACCGTTCACGTAGAGGTCGTCGGCGGCTTCGAGCACGGGGATGCGGCGCAGTGCGGCGGCCGTGGTGTCCCGTCCGGCGATCCGGGCGGCCACCAGGTCGGCCGCGTACTCCTGTCGGCGGCTGACGGCCTCGGTCAGGCGCAGGCACAGCCTGGCGTACGCGGAGAAGACGAGGGCCAGATAGTGGTCCGGGCCCCGAGTGGGCTCCCGCTTCACCGGCGGCGCGCCGGCCACCCGGCGCCGGGCGGCCCGTGCCTCGAACGTCGCCTTCTGCCCCGCCTCCTCGGCGGCCGCCCGGTGCCGCAGCGTGTGCACGGTGTTCAGCAACCTGCTGTGCAGTGCCCACAGCAGGCCGCCGCCCAGCCGGGTGTCGTGGTGCGCGTAATGCCCCAGCTCGTGCGCGAGCACGGCGTCCAGCTCGTCCTCCGGCAGGCCGATCAGCAGGGCCACGCCGAGGAAGAGCCGCCGTTCGCCCGCGACCAGCCCGAGCCACCGGGCGTCCTCCTGGACCATGGCACCGGCCCCCGGGATCACCCGTATCTCCGCGGGCGGCCGGGTGCCCACCCGGTCGGCCAGGTCACGCACGCGCCGCCACAGCTCCGGCTGCTCCCGCGGCGTCGGCGACAGACCGGAAGGCCCGCCCCGCCCGTCCCCGCGGCCACGGCTGAGCAGGACGACGCGCAGCACGCACCACGCGATCGCCAGGGAGCCCAGGTAGCCCTCCAGAGCCACGACCGTGAAACCCGGACCCCGGGCCAGGACGACGTCCAGGACCGCCAGGGCGACGAGGACGAGCACGGCCAGCAGGTAGAACCCGATCAGCAGACCGAGGGCGAGCGCCGCCCGCAGCGCGGCCGCGGGTACGCCGCGGCCCCGTACGGCGCCTTCTTCGGCGGCCGCCCGGCCGGCGGGGCGGGACGCGGGACGCATGGGCAACCTTCACTGGGACGAGAACGGTCGTGGCACGGGAAAGCCGGGTGGTCAGGCCTGACCACCCGGCTTCACCTCACGCCTTCTTCAGCGCCGCGAGGACCGTCGTCGTCACCTTCTTCGCGGACGCGGCGCCGTTGTCGGCGCCCGCCGTGGACAGCACGGTGACCACGGAGTCGCCGGAGCGGGCCGCTATCAGCGTGGTGCCGTTCTGCCAGGCGCCGCTCGTCAGCGTCATCGTGTAGGCCTCGTCACCGAGCCCGGCCGTGGACGTGCCCGTGAGCTTCACCTTGGCGTGCGCGTCGGTGTCCGTGAAGGTGGCGCACGCGCCGGCGACGCTCTGCATCGCCTTCATCACCGTGGCCGCCGTACCGCCCTGGAACGCGTCGACCTCCTGGGCGACCTCCTCGGTCTTGTCGTGGTTCACATAGTCGTTCTGCGCGAACGACACGCCTCCCTTGTAGCCGGTCACCTGGATCCAGGACGTGCTCTCCAGCCGGGTGCAGTCCGGCTTCGCGGTGCTCCTGGCGGACGGGGAGAGGAACTGGCCGCCGCTGTCCGAGGAGCCGTCGGCCTCGGCGGTGAACCCGGCCGGTACGGCCGACGCGGGCGCGAGCGCCTTCTTCAGCTGCGTACCGGTGGGCAGGCCCGCGTTCAGGTCCTTCGCTCCGGCCGGCTTGGCGCTCGCACCACCGGTGTCGGAGGCGGAGCCGGAGGAGCAGGCGGTGAGGGCCAGGGGGAGCGCCGCGACGGCGAGGAGCGTGGCGACACGGGGGGTGAGGCGCATGACAGTCCTTCGAAGAGCTGGGTGTTACGGGGACATGTGTACGGCATGCCGTACGGCGTCCGGCACCGGCTCCGGCCGCGCGGGTCGAGCCCGGGCGGCCGGAGCCGGGGGACAGGTTCGGTGAGCGGTGCGTGCGAGCGGTGAGCGGTGAACGCTCAGGGGTGACCGTGAGCGGTGAGCGCTCGGGGGTGGGGGGTGAGCGGCCGGCGAGCGGTGCCGGGTGAGCCGCAGCTGGAGCTGGCCGGCTCAGGCCGCCTTCTTCCAGTCGCCGCAGCCGGTGGTCTTGAAGTAGGCGTCGCCCGGGCTGATGGTGACGACGGCCGTGCCGGTCACGTTGTTGTTGGCGATGATCGAGTCCAGCCCGTGCTCGGCGTCCTTGGTGCGCTCCCAGTAGCAGGAGTCGTCCTTGTTGCCGACCGACTTGTACGTGCCCGGCGCGATGTCCGTGCCGACCTTGTACATGCCGCCGTCGCCGGCCATCGAGGAGGCGGGCGTGCCCTTCGCCTTGGGGTCGACGGCCTCCCAGTCCTTGCAGCCGCTGGACTTGAAGATCTTGTCGGTGGCCTTGACGGTCACGTAACTCGTGCCGGTGACGTTGTCGTTGGCGAGCAGCGAGTCGGTCTCGCCCTTGGCGTCCTTGGCGCGCTCCCAGTAGCACATGTCGTCGCTGTTGCCCCTGGTGCGGTACGTGCCCGGCTTCACGTCGGAGCCGACCTGGTACTCGCCGTCGCCGGCGATGGCGGCCTTCTTCGCCCCGGCCGCCCGGCCGCTCCCCACGTCCTTCTTGCCCTTGGTGCCGCCGGGCGTGTGCCCGGCGGCGGCGGAAGAGCCCTTGTCGCTGCCGCCGGAGCCGTTGTCCTTGCCGCTGCTGCCGGCGTTGGCGGACACGGCGCCGATGACGACGATCCCCACGACGGCGCCCAGTGCGACCTTGGCCTTCGTGCCCATGGCGAATCCCCTCCCCAAAGCGGCGGCCGCCCCCTCCGGTGGCCGCTCGTTCGCTGGGTCAATAAGAGCAGAGCCTGTGAACCGAGTCAACACGGTTCACAGGTTGAGTTGAGTACACGCCCGTGAATGCATGGATCTTGTGTGCGCCGGTATGCTCGGCGCACACATGGGACGAGGGGAGCGGGGCCGGTGCAGGACAACGCGACTGAGGTGACCGCGGCCGGGATCGCGCGGCTCGCCGGAGTGGGCCGGGCCGCCGTCAGCAACTGGCGCCGCCGGCACGCCGACTTCCCCAAGCCGGTGGGCGGCACCGAGACCAGCCCGTCCTTCGCGCTCGCCGAGGTGGAGGGCTGGCTGCGCAAGCAGGGCAAGCTGGCCGAGGTCCCGCTGCGTGAGCGGGTCTGGCAGCAGCTCGTCGGACATCCCGAGGGTCCGCTGACCGCCCTGGTGCACGCGGGGTGCGCACTGCTGCTGATCCATGAGCGCCCCACCGTCTGGCTCGACGCGAGCGCCGGCTCCGACGCGCGCCTGGCCGCGGTGCTGCCGGGTGTGCTGGAGCAGGTGCTGACACCGCGCTTCGGCGGCGCGGGGGGTACTGGTGTGAACGCGTCCTCGGGGTCGCCGGGTGTGAACTCGGGTGCTACGGCAGGCGGTGTGAACGCGCCATCCGGAGTGCCTGGTGTGAACGCGGGGCCCGGACCGGCCGATGTGAACGCGGCCTCCCGGGCCGCCGGTGTGAACGCACCGCTCACGACCCCCGACGTGAACGCCTCACCGGCTGGGCAGCCCGTGAACTCCCCACCGGCTGTTCACACCACCCCCGCCGTTCACGGCACGCCCCCTCAGCCCACTACGCCCGGCACCTCGACCCCCGCCGCCCCGAAGCCCCGCACCTCCACTCCCCGCACCCCCGGCCCCACCCCGCACACCCCGGCCCTCCGCATCCCCACCGGCCCCCAACTCCTCCCCTCCGCACCGCTCCTGCGCGGCGCGGCGGAGCTGGCCGCCGAGATCGGGGCGCGGCAGGCCTTCGAGTTCCTGCTGGGCCGGCACCTCGACGCCAACCCCCGCCAGTACACGCTCACCCCCGCCGACCTCGCCGGTCTCATGGCCGACCTCGCCGGGCCGGTCCGCACCGTCCTGGACCCCGCCTGTGGCACCGGCGCCCTGCTGCGGGCCGTCGACACCCGGCCCGGCCAGGAGCTGTACGCCCAGGACAGCGCACCCGACCTGGCCGCGCTGACCGTGCTGCGGCTCGCGCTGCACTCCCGGGCCACCGTGCGCGGCGCCGCCGGTGACACGCTGCGCGCCGACGCCCACCCGGAGCTGCGCGCCGACGCGGTGCTGTGCCATCCGCCCTTCAACGAGCGCAACTGGGGGCACGACGAACTCGCGTACGACGCCCGCTGGGAGTACGGCTTCCCGGCCCGCACCGAGTCCGAACTGGCCTGGGTGCAGCACGCGCTGGCCCGGCTGGCCGACGGCGGGTTCGCGGTGCTGCTCATGCCGCCGGCCGCCGCCTCCCGCCGGTCCGGGCGCCGGATCCGTGCCGACCTGCTGCGCCGGGGCGCGCTCAGGGCCGTGGTCGCGCTGCCGGTCGGGGCCGCGCCGCCGTACAACATCCCGCTGCACGTGTGGGTGCTGCGCAGGCCGGACCGGGCGCCGGCCGCGCCCGAGGTGCTGCTCGCGGACACGGGGAGGTTCGCCGGGGAGGGGCGCGGCGGTCCGGACTGGGCTGCGGTGCGGGAGGCCGTGCTGGACGCCTGGCGCACCTTCGAGCGGGCGGGGCGGCTGGAGGAGCGGCCCGGGCTCGCCCGTTCCGTGCCGGTCATCGAACTCCTCGACGACGACGTGGACCTCGCCCCCGCCCGTCATCTGCCGCCTGCCTCCGTCGCCGACGGCGCGGAGCAGCTCACGGAGGTGCGCGAGCGCCTCGGCGCGACCCTGCGCCTGACCGCCGACCTCACACCGCCGCCCGCCGATCCCGCACCGGGCGCGCGCTGGCCGCTCACCACCATCGGCGAACTCGCGCGCGGGGGCGCGCTGCTGATGCGCACCGGCGGTAGCGGCGGCCGCGCGCGCGTGCCGGTCCTCACCGACCACGACGTCCTCGCCGGCACCGCGCCCTCCGGGACGCTGCCCGAGAGCGAGGAGGAGGCGGTGCTGACCGAGCCGGGTGACATCGTCGTACCGGTGCTGGGCGGGGGCTCGGTGGCCCGTGTGATCGACGGCACGACGGGGGGCGCCGCCCTGGGGCGCAATCTCGTGCTGCTGCGCCCCGATCGCGCGGCGCTCGACCCGTGGTTCCTCGCCGGTTTCCTGCGCGGCACCGCCAACAACCGGCAGGCCAGCAGTTACGCCTCCACCGCGACCCGGCTGGACGTGCGCCGTCTGCAGCTGCCCCGGCTCCCGCTGGACGAGCAGCGGCGCTACGGTGCCCGCTTCCGCGCACTCGACGAGTTCGAGCGGGCACTGCGCCACGCGAGCCGGCTCGGGGAACAGCTCGTGCGCGGGATGTACGACGGCCTCACCGACGGCACGGTGGCTCCCGGCTGAGCGCCCCGCCGAAGGCCGTCGGGGTGGTGACCGGCCGCTGACCGGCGGCCGTTCGCCGGTGGATCGCCGGTGTGGGCCGGACAACGGTTCGGTACAACCGGGACGCTTGTCCGTGCCGGGCCATATGCTCGAAGCGACAATCGCACGACCGGCGTTGCCCGACCCTTGGAGCGCCGGGCGGACACGTACGCCCACTTCAGGCATCAGGAGCAGTCATGCAAGGCCACGGCTACGGACAGCCGGTGAAGCAGCCGCCGCACACCGCGTGGCTGGTCGTGCTGCGTGTGCTGTTCGTGGCGATCGGGTTGTTCAGCATCGGTTTCCTGGCGTGGGCGATGATGCTGCGGCTGGCGGCCGTCACGCGCCGGTCGCTGGACTGGGGCCTGTTCATCGCGGCGCTGGCCTCCAACATCCTCACCATCACGCTGCTGGCGATGGAACCGGGCGACGAGATAACCACCCCGGCCGGCAACTTCGCCATGATCCTGCTGCTCGGCACGCTGCTGGCCACGACCGTGTACTACCTCACGGCGGAGATCCGCCACTACACGCGGCGCCAGCAGGCGTGGGCGGCGCAGCGGGGGCAGGGCGGGTACGCCTACCCGGGCCCCGCGAACCCGTACCCGGCGGCGAGCGTCCCGACCGTGCCGATCGGCCGGGCGGGCCGCGACACGCCGTTCCCGCCGTCCCCCGTCGCCCCGCACACCCCGCCCCCGATGCCGCACGCCCCCGTGCCCCAGCCGCCGGCCACCCCGCCGCCGCAGCGCCCGGCGCCCAGCCACATCGACCAGGTCCGCGCCGAGCTGGACGAGCTGAGCGACTACCTGCGCAAGCAGGACGGCAGACCGGACATCCATGAGGGCGGAAGGTGAGCGTGGCGACAGGACGTGTCGTCGCCGGCCGGTACGAACTGTCCACGCTCATCGGACAGGGCGGCATGGGCCAGGTGTGGACGGCGTACGACCGGCGGCTCGACCGGCGCGTGGCGGTGAAGCTGCTACGCCCCGACAAGGTGGCGGGCCAGGAGGCGGACGAGCTGCGCCGCCGGTTCCTGCGCGAGTGCCGGGTGACCGCTCAGGTCGACCATCCCGGCCTGGTGACCGTGCACGACGCGGGCAGCGAGGGCGAGGAACTGTTCCTCGTCATGCAGTACGTCGACGGCGCCGACCTGTCCGACCATCTCGCCGAGCACGACCCGTACCCGTGGCAGTGGGCGGTCGCGGTCGCCGCGCAACTGTGCGCCGTGCTCAGCGCCGTGCACGCCGTGCCGATCGTGCACCGTGACCTCAAGCCGCGCAACGTGATGGTGAAGCAGGACGGCACGGTCACCGTGCTCGACCTCGGCGTGGCGTCCGTCATGGACAGCGACACCACCCGCCTCACCCACACCGGCTCCCCGATCGGCTCGCCCGCCTACATGGCGCCGGAGCAGGCGATGGGCGGCGCGGTCGGCCCGTACACCGACCTGTACGCACTCGGTGTGCTGATGCACGAACTGCTCAGTGGTGACGTGCCGTTCGCGGGTTCCACGGCGCTCGGCGTGCTGCACCGGCACCTGTACGAGCCCCCGCTGCCCGTCCGCCGTATCCGCTCCGAGGTCCCCGAGGCGCTGGAGACGCTGGTGCTGCGGCTGCTCGCCAAGGACCCGCAGCACCGGCCGGCGTCCGCGCAGGAGGTGTACGAGGACCTGGCGGCGCTGCTGCCCGCGCGCGGGACACCCACCGGGGCGCCCTTGGACCCCACCCGCCCCTTCCTGCGCCCGCACGCCCCCTGGCCGGACCGCGCGCGGACCCCCGCGCCCCAGCCCGCCCCCGTCACGCCGGCGCCACCGGTGGCCGAGAAGCCCGATGTCGCCGCGGCCGTGGACGAGGTCAAGCGGCTGCTGGGGGAGGGGCGCATCACCCAGGCCGTGGACATCCTTGGCGCGATCCTGCCCGCCGCGGCCGAGCAGCACGGCGAGCACTCCCCGGTCGTGCGCACCCTGCGCAAGCAGTACGCGGCCACGCTCATGGACGACGGCCAGTACCGGCGCGCGCTGCCCGAACTACGCCGGCTCGCCGACGAACGCGCCGCCGAGGCCGGTCAGGCCGACCCGCAGTCCCTGCGCTACCGGTACGAGGCCGCGCAGTGCCTGGAGCAGCTGGGCCAGCCGGCGGCCGCGCTCGCCGAGTACCGCGCGCTGCTGCCGTACTACGAGAACCAGTACGTCTCCGGCGACCCGCAGCTCGCCCACGAGGTCCGCCGGCGCGTCGGCCATCTGCTGCTCGCCCTCGGCGACCGGCCGTCCGCCCACGACACCCTGGCGCGGCTGCTGATGGACGTGGAGCGGCTGCACGGCCCCGGCCACCCGATGGCCCTGGAGATCCGGCGCACCCTGCAGTGGCTCGGACAGGTGCGCGGTTAAATATGCCGTTGCCCGGGAGCTCGCTGTGAACTCCCGTGGCACGGCATCGACATCGGAACACGCACCAGGGGTGGACTCATGGCCGGCCATCGGCAGTCGAAGAAGCGCAGATACCTCACATGGGCGGTGGCCGGGGCGGCGGTCGTCGCCGGCGCCGGAATCGCCGCCCAGACCTCCATGGCCGCCACCACCTGGCCGGCCCAGAAGACCTTCACCGGGCGCGCGTTCGACACCTGCACCGCGCCCTCGCTGTCCGCGATGAAGGCCTGGCACACCGGCTTCTACGGCGCCGCGGCCGTCTACGTGGGCGGCAGGAACCGCGGCTGCGCCCAGCCCAACCTCACCGCGTCCTGGGTGAAGTCGGTCAGCTCCCTGGGCTGGAAGCTCGTCCCGATCTACGTCGGCGCCCAGCCGCCCTGCCAGTCCGGCGCCAACCCGGAGAAGATCACCGCGTCCACGGCCGCCTCCCTCGGCACCACGGACGCCGCCGACGCCGTGGCCAAGGCCTCCGCGCTCGGCATGAAGGCGGGCAGCCCGGTCTACCTCGACATGGAGGCGTACGACGTCACGAACACGGCGTGCAACGACGCCGTGCTGACGTATGTGCGCGCCTTCGACAAGGGCCTGCGCGCGAAGACGTACCGCAGCGGCTACTACGGCTTCACCAGCTCCAGCGCCAAGGCGATCGCGACGGCCAAGGACAGGACCGACCTGCCGGGCAACCTCTGGTACGCCCTGTGGGACAAGCAGAACACCACGACCGCGGACTGGCCGTGGGGTTCGGCCCAGTTCACCGACCACAGCCGCGGCCACCAGTACATGGTGAACAGCAAGGAGACGCACGGCGGGGTCGCGCTCACCGTGGACCGGGACGCGTGGGACGCGCCGGTGGCGATCACCGGCTGACCCGGTACCCGGCCGGCCGGGGCGCGGCGGTGCCCGAAGCGCGCGCGAATCGTTGGTCGAATGGGTTGGCCACAGGCTGCCCACTGCCTACCATCGATCACCGCAAGACTTTGTGCACCGTCGCACAATCTCCCCTTTGGAGGTTTCCTTGCACCGCCGCCGTCGCACCGCGCTCGTCCTCACCGCCGCGATCGCCGCCGCGGCACCCCTGCTGACCGCCTGCGGAAACGACGCGCACCCGGGCGCCGCGGCCGTCGTCGGAGGGCAGCGGATCACCGTCGCCCAGCTGGAGAGCCGGGTCGACGAGGTCCGCAGGGCACAGCGGGCCGCGGTGCCGGACGAGACCCAGTACCAGCAGGTCCTCACCTCCACCAGCAGCCTCACCCGGGACACCCTGCACAACATGGTCCTCGACCGTGTGCTGCACCGTGCCGCGCGGGACGCGGGCATCACGGTCACCCGCGAGGAGGTCGAGCGGATGCGCGCCGGCCTGGAGCAGCAGGCCGGCGGCGCCAAGGGGCTGCAGACCGCCTGGCTGCAGAAGTACGGCATCGCGCCCGCCCGCCTCGACGACAACCTCCGGCTCCAGCTGGAGGCGCAGAAGCTGGCCCAGCGGCTCGGCACCGACACCACCCAGCCCGCCTTCTGGAAGGCCCTGTCGAAGGCGTCCCAGGAACTGCGCATCGACCTCAACCCGCGCTACGGCACCTGGGACGTGCAGAAGAGCAGCCGTGTGGACGCCAGGACGCCCTGGGTACGGGAGGTCACGACCGCGTCCGGCGGTCAGCCGGTGTCGGCGTAACGCGCGGCCGGACCGCCTTCGCGAGGGGTTCCGGTCACACGATCACACGATCCTCCCGGCCCTGTGGACAACCGAATCCGCTCCCTCCCGTCGTGGGTTACGTTCGGACCGTGAACGCATCCAGCTCCGGCCCCGCCCCCGCCGCCGACCCCGGTCGCATCGTCCTGCTCACCACCAGCCACCGCGTCGCCCCCGGGCTGCTGTCCTGGCCCGCCTGGCAGGCCCTGCGCGCGGCCGACGCCGTGCTGTGCGCGGACGGAGCCCATCCGCAGCTGCCGTATCTGCGGGAGGCCGGCATCACGGTGCGGGAGGCGTCCCCCACTGCGCAGGAGCTGGTCGACGCCTGCGCCGGCGGGCACACGGTGGTGGTCGTGGCCACCGGAGAGGGGGAGCCCGCGCTCACCGACGGCCTGGCCCGGCTGGCCGGCTCCGGCCGCGTCGCCATGCCGGAGCTGGAGCTGCTGCCGGCCTCCTACGACCTGCCCGGTGCCCGCCTGCTGGACCTCGTGCAGGTCATGGACCGCATCCGCGCCGAATGCCCCTGGTCCTGTCGGCAGACCCACGAGGGCCTCGCCAAGTACGGCATCGAGGAGGCCTACGAACTGGTCGAGGCGATCGAGGCGGGCGACCGCGAGGAACTGCGCGAGGAACTGGGCGACGTCCTGCTCCAGGTCGTCTTCCACTCCCGGATCGCCGAGGAGCACCCGGACGCGCCGTTCTCCGTCGACGACGTGGCCGGCGGCATCGTCGCCAAGCTCGTCCACCGCCACCCGCACGTCTTCGGGGACGAGAAGGCCGAGACGCCGGAGGACGTCAAGGAGCACTGGCTGCGCACCAAGGCCGAGGAGAAGCGGCGCACCTCCGTCACCGAGGGCGTCCCGCTCGGCCAGCCCGGTCTGGCCCTCGCCGCCAAGCTCGCCTCCCGCACCCGCACGGCGGGCCTCGACGTTCCGCTCCCGCAGGGCGAGGGCGTCGGCTACCGGCTGCTGGCTCTGGCGGCCCACGCCGACGCGGAGGGCGTGGACCCGGAGGCGGCGCTGCGCGCGGCGGCGCGGGCGTACCGGGACGCCATCCGGGAGGCGGAGGGAGTCGCCCCCGAGGCGCTGGGCGCGGCCCCCGGCGACCACCGGGACCCGGAGGCGCACCGGGATCCGGATACCGTCGAGGAGTGACCGACCAGCCCCGCCCCCAGGCCGCCCCCGAACCGGCCGCCGACTCCGCTCCCGCCCTCTTCACCTGGGAGTTCGCCACCGACCCCTACCCGGCCTACGCCTGGCTGCGCGAGCATGCGCCCGTGCACCGGACGCGGCTGCCCAGCGGGGTCGAGGCCTGGCTGGTCACCCGGTACGCCGACGCCAAGCAGGCCCTCGCCGACCAGCGGCTCAGCAAGAACCCGGCGCACCACGACGAGCCCGCGCACGCCAAGGGCAAGACCGGCATTCCCGGTGAGCGCAAGGCGGAGCTGATGACGCATCTGCTGAACATCGACCCGCCGGACCACACCCGGCTGCGCCGCCTGGTCAGCAAGGCGTTCACCCCGCGCCGGGTGGCCGAGTTCGCGCCCCGGGTGCAGGAGCTGACCGACCGGCTCATCGACGGGTTCGCGGCGAGGGGTTCGGCCGACCTCATCCACGAGTTCGCCTTCCCGCTGCCCATCTACGCCATCTGCGACCTGCTCGGCGTCCCGCGCGAGGACCAGGACGACTTCCGGGACTGGGCCGGGATGATGATCCGCCATGGCGGAGGGCCGCGCGGCGGGGTCGCCCGGTCGGTGAAGAAGATGCGCGGCTACCTCGCCGAGCTGATCCACAGGAAGCGCGAGGCGCTGCCCGCCGAGCCCGCGCCCGGCGAGGACCTCATCTCCGGCCTCATCCGCGCCTCCGACCACGGTGAGCACCTCACCGAGAACGAGGCCGCCGCGATGGCCTTCATCCTGCTGTTCGCCGGTTTCGAGACCACCGTCAACCTGATCGGCAACGGCACCTACGCCCTGCTCACCCACCCCGGGCAGCGCGAGGGGCTCCAGCGCTCCCTGGCCGCGGGGGAACGGGACCTGCTGGAGACCGGCGTGGAGGAACTCCTGCGCTACGACGGCCCGGTGGAGCTGGCCACCTGGCGGTTCGCCACCGAGCCGCTCACCGTCGGCGGACAGGACATCGCGCCCGGGGACCCGGTGCTCGTCGTGCTCGCGGCGGCCGACCGGGACCCGGAGCGGTTCGCCGACCCGGACGTGCTGGACCTCGCCCGCCGCGACAACCAGCACCTCGGCTACGGCCACGGCATCCACTACTGCCTCGGTGCGCCGCTCGCCCGGCTGGAGGGCCAGACCGCGCTCGCCACCCTGCTCACCCGCCTGCCCGATCTGCGGCTCGCCGCCGATCCGGCCGACCTGAGATGGCGCGGCGGGCTCATCATGCGGGGCCTGCGCACCCTGCCGGTGGAGTTCACACCGGTCCGGGCGGCCACCGGCGGTCAGTAGTCCAGTCCCGCGAACCAGTCGCCACGGCCGGCCGGCGTGAGGTCCAGGAGGTGCCAGACGGGGTTGAGGAGGTCGAGGCCGCGCTGGTCGATGTCCTCGGACATGCGCGGGTGGGCGGAGTAGAAGTGCCGGACCGTACCGTCGGGCTCCCGGGTGAAGACGGAGACGGTGGAGTCCTGCGCGCCGTCCTCGTCCTCGCTGCCGAGGTCGTACTTGAAGGTGCTGTCCCCGGCGCTCAGCAGGCGCAGCCGGGACCAGTCGCGTGCGCGGGCGTGCCGGCGCAGGGTGGCCGGGTCGGCGGCCGCGACGACGACGAGGTCGGCGTTACGGGCGACATGGCGGGCGACCCCGTTGAAGCCGTCGATCCACAGGGTGCACATCGGGCACGGGGCGGTCTGCCGTTTGCCGTACATGAAGTGGTAGACGATCAGCGGCCGGTCCGGGCCGCCGGTGAACAGCTCGCCCAGGGAGACCTCACGCACCGGCGTGTCGCCCGCGTCGAGGTCGGCGGGGCCCTCGAGGAAGACGTAGTCGCCCACTTCGGCCCCCTGCGGAAGCGCTCTGCGCAGGGCCGCGACCTTCTCGCGGTGCCGCATGAGGTCGATCTCGGCGTCACGGAGCTCCTCGCGGGCGGCGAGGTAGTCCGCGGACTCGCCGGGCAGTCGGGTGTGCCGCACCATCGTGTCCTCCTGGCTGGGAAGCCCCCGGATCGTGTCATCGGCCATGGTTCCGGCCGCCCGGTGTGCCGCGCGTGAGGCGGCGCCGTTCCCGACGGGTGACACAGCGGGTGAGAGGGGGTCCCGGCCGCCGCTCACGGCAAGATGACGAACATTCAACTCTGTGATCTTCACGTGATCTACGCGGCATTAACTTGTGACAAGTGATCGTCTGCCGATACGTTCACCCATCAGTGTGGCGAGGAGTACCAGTTCGCCGCGCCGGTTCTGCTCTCGCACGAAAGGCTTCCGCATGCTCTCCGGGAACGGTCGTCACCGTCGCCCCCGTCAGGCTCCGGCCCTCCTCGTCGCGGCCGGAGTGACCGGCTCCGCCATCGCCATCCCGCTGCTCGGGGCCGCGAGCGCCAGCGCGGCCGACGGAACCACGTGGGACAAGGTCGCCGAGTGCGAGAGCGGCGGTTCCTGGAGCGCCGACACCGGAAACGGTTACTACGGTGGCCTGCAGATCTCGCAGGACGACTGGGACAAGTACGGCGGCACGCAGTACGCCGAGAGCGCCGACCAGGCGAGCCGTTCCCAGCAGATAGCCGTCGCCGAGAAGATGCTCGCCGACCAGGGCACCAAGCCGTGGGCCATGTGCGCGCTGACCGCCGGGCTGACCTCCCACTCCGGTTCGGTCGACGTCGACACGGGCCTCGGCGGCTCCGGCGACAGCGGCGGTTCGGGCGACGTCTCCGGCTCGTCCGGCGGCTCGGACTCGTCCGACCTGTCGGATTCGTCCCAGTCCGGCTCCGGTTCCCAGTCCGGCTCCGCCGCCGAATCCGGCTCGGACTCCTCGGGCTCCTCCTCGGACTCGGGCGCCACGCCGGCGCCGAGCCGGAGTGAGGATGCGGGCAAGACCCCGGAGGCGACCGGCGACTCCACCGGAAGCAGCACCCCCAAGTCCGACAAGTCGGACTCGACCGGCGGCGGGGACTCGCAGGGGAGCGGCAGTTCGCCCGCGACGACCCCCGGCACCGAGGACTCGGACAATTCCCCGCAGAGCGGCGGTTCTTGGAGCCTGGTCGACACCGGCGCGCTCAGCAGTGGTGGACGTCACCGGGGTGAGAGTGCGGACGAAAGCGTGACAAACGGTCAGAACGCCACGTCCTCCGGGCGTCACGCCGGCGGTGCGGCCGACACCTACACCGTGCGCGAGGGCGACTCCCTCGCCTCCATCGCCGACGCGCTCGGCGTCGACGGCGGATGGCATGCGCTCTACGCCCAGAACAAGAAGGCCATCGGCGCCGACCCGAACCAGATCACCGCCGGTCAGACCCTGAAAGTCAAGGGCGAAAAGGACGCCGAATAGGGAGAGTTGACGCCCCTTTTCGCGAACGATGTCCGGTTTGGCGAAAGTGTGGGATGAGTCTCAGAAGCCCTGATCGTCTTTGAAATTCCGTCGATCGCGTGTCTACGGTCAGGACCGCTCGTCACCACGAGCCCCGGCAGTCGCAACGCCGAATCCTGCCAGCGGTTGCCCGGGAACAGTCGTCGCGTCATGCGCCGTAGGCAGGAGCGGGGGACCCAAGGTAAGCGCCGGGCCCAGCGGTTGACGCTGGACCGGCTTGGGGTGAAGCCGCGCCTCGCGAGAGCGAGCGTGCGGCCGGGCAACTCAACCGGCCCGAACCCGACAGCTCACCTCGCAGGCGTCGGTGAGGGGATCGATCCATGCTGTTCTCCGGCAAGGGCAAGCACCGTCGTCCGTCCAAGGCCGTCCGCGCCATCACGCTCGCCGGTGTCACCGGCGCCGCCGTCGCCGCCCCGCTGATGGCGGCCGGCAACGCCTCCGCCGCCACCGCCTCCGAGTGGGACGCGGTCGCCCAGTGCGAGTCCGGTGGCAACTGGTCCATCAACACCGGCAACGGCTTCTACGGCGGCCTGCAGTTCACCAACTCCACCTGGGCGGCGTACGGCGGCACCGCCTATGCCTCGCGTGCCGACCTCGCCACCAAGGCGCAGCAGATAGCCGTCGCCGAGAAGGTCCTCGCGGGCCAGGGCAAGGGCGCCTGGCCGGTCTGCGGCACGGGCCTGTCCTCCGCCGCGTACAACGGCTCCGCTCCCACCACCTCGTCGAAGACCACCTCGTCGGGCACCACGACCCGCTCCACCGGCCAGCAGGCCGCCACCCGCTCCACCACGCGCACGGCCCCCTCGGCGAGCAAGACCGTCACCACCCCGACCGGCAAGAAGGTCAAGAAGGGCGACGGCGAGTACAAGGTCGTCAAGGGCGACACCCTCAGCGCCATCGCCGAGAAGCACCACGTCCAGGGCGGCTGGAAGAAGCTCTTCGAGCTGAACAAGGACATCGTCGAGGACGCCAACCTCATCTACCCGGGCCAGCAGCTGCACCTGAAGTGACACCTGGCTCCGACCGGACCCACAGTGCCCTCACATCCCCGGCCCGCACGCTGAAGGCCTCGTGAGGGCCACCCCCCGTCCCCACGGGCTCCCCGCCCCGGCGCGTGTTCCCCCGTACGCGCCGGGGCGGGGTCTTTGCTTTCGCCACCGGTCACCCCTACCGTTTCCCCGCTCTTCACCCCCACCCCCCTTTGTTCCGCTCATGAACAATGGGTACCGTCTGCGTGTCCTCCCCGTCCACGGGACGGTCGGTCGGTCGCTGATCCCCCGGGGACGGTTAGGCTCTAGTCGCAAGGCGGAGCCGTGAGGCGGACCGCCCCGCACTACCAGCGTCACATTCCAAGAAGGAGATGCTCGTGCCGTCCATCGACGTCGTCGTAGCCCGGGAAATCCTGGACTCCCGAGGCAACCCCACGGTCGAGGTCGAGGTCGGCCTCGACGACGGCAGCACGGGTCGTGCCGCCGTCCCGTCCGGCGCCTCGACCGGTGCCTTCGAGGCCATCGAGCTGCGCGACGGTGACTCCAACCGTTACCAGGGCAAGGGCGTCGAGAAGGCCGTCCTCGCCGTCATCGAGCAGATCGGCCCGGAGCTGGTCGGTTACGACGCCACCGAGCAGCGCCTGATCGACCAGGCCATGTTCGACCTGGACGCCACCGACAACAAGGGCTCCCTCGGCGCCAACGCCATCCTCGGCGTCTCCCTCGCCGTCGCCCACGCCGCCTCCGAGGCGTCCGACCTTCCGCTCTTCCGCTACCTGGGCGGCCCGAACGCGCACCTGCTGCCGGTGCCGATGATGAACATCCTCAACGGCGGTTCGCACGCGGACTCCAACGTGGACATCCAGGAGTTCATGATCGCCCCGATCGGCGCGGAGTCCTTCTCCGAGGCCCTGCGCTGGGGTGCCGAGGTCTACCACACCCTGAAGAAGGTCCTGAAGAGCAAGGGCCTGGCCACCGGCCTCGGCGACGAGGGCGGCTTCGCCCCGAACCTCGGCTCCAACCGCGAGGCCCTCGACCTCATCCTCGAGGCCGTCAAGGAAGCCGGTTACGCCCCCGGTGAGCAGATCGCCCTCGCGCTCGACGTCGCCGCCTCCGAGTTCTACAAGGACGGCAAGTACCTCTTCGAGGGCAAGGAGCGCTCCGCCGCCGAGATGACGGAGTACTACGAGGAGCTCGTCGCCTCGTACCCGCTCGTCTCCATCGAGGACCCGCTGTTCGAGGACGACTGGGCCGGCTGGAAGGTCATCACCGACCGACTCGGCGACAAGGTCCAGCTGGTCGGCGACGACCTGTTCGTCACCAACCCCGAGCGCCTGGCCCGCGGCATCGAGGAGGGCACCGCCAACGCCCTGCTGGTCAAGGTCAACCAGATCGGCTCGCTGACCGAGACCCTGGACGCCGTCGAGCTCGCCCAGCGCAGCGGCTACAAGTGCATGATGTCCCACCGCTCCGGCGAGACCGAGGACGTCACCATCGCCGACCTGGCCGTCGCCACCAACTGCGGCCAGATCAAGACCGGCGCCCCGGCCCGCTCCGAGCGTGTCGCCAAGTACAACCAGCTGCTGCGCATCGAGGAGATCCTCGACGACGCCGCGGTGTACGCGGGCCGCTCGGCCTTCCCCCGCTTCAAGGGCTGATCCAACCACGGCCAAGTCTCAGCCAGTCGTACGTACGTCCCCGTACCCGGTCCCGTACCGTGTCCGGGGACGTACGCACGTGTGAAAGGGGAGGCGAAGAGCCACATGGCCGTCAGGGACCGGGACCGTTTCTCCACCGCGACCAGGCTGCGGCTGCTCGGCGAGCAGACGGCGGCCCGGGTCTACCGTTCCCAGACCAAGCGTCAGGCCCGCCGTTCGCGGCTCACCGGCCGCGCGGCGCTGCTCGCGCTGGTGCTGTGCTCGCTGATCGTCGCGCTCGCCTACCCGATGCGGCAGTACGTCTCCCAGCGCGCGCAGATCTCCGACCTCCAGCGGCAGCAGGAGCAGGCCCGCAAGCGGGTCGAGCAGCTGCGCGACCTCAAGGCGCGCTGGCAGGACGACTCCTACGCCGAGCAGCAGATCCGGCGCCGGCTGCACTACGTGATGCCCGGGGAGACCGGGTACGTGGTGATCGACCCGGGCGCGGCCAAGCAGTCCCGTGCCTACCTCGGGGCCGCCCGCCGGCCCTGGTACGCGAACGTCTGGGACGGCGTCGACAAGTCCGACGCCTCCGACCAGTAATGGATAGAAAGCCGATCTGAAGCAGTCATGGAAACGCCCCCGCCGCCCACTCCGCGCACCGAGCCCACCGACGCGGACGTCGAGGCCTTCAAGCAGCAGCTCGGCCGCCCGCCGCGGGGCCTGCGGGCCATCGCGCACCGCTGCCCGTGCGGTCAGCCGGACGTCGTGGAGACCGCGCCGCGGCTGCCCGACGGTACGCCCTTCCCGACGACGTACTACCTGACGTGTCCGCGCGCCGCCTCGGCGATCGGGACGCTGGAGGCGAACGGCGTCATGAAGGAGATGACCGAGCGGCTGCAGACCGACCCCGAGCTGGCCGCCGCCTACCGGGCCGCGCACGAGGACTACATCCGGCGCCGGGACGAGATCGAGGTGCTGGAGGGCTTCCCCAGCGCCGGCGGCATGCCGGACCGGGTCAAGTGCCTGCACGTCCTGGTCGGCCACTCCCTGGCCGCCGGCCCGGGGGTGAACCCGCTCGGCGACGAGGCGATCGCGATGCTGCCCGAGTGGTGGCTGAAGGGGCCGTGCGTGCAGCCGCTCCAGGCGCCCGACCCGGCGGACGAGCACCCCGGCGAGGAGGGCGCGGTCGCCGACCCGGCCGAGGTCCGCAGCGGCTTCTTCGCCGCCCGGCCGATGGTGCCGGAGGGCTTCTCCCGGGTCGCCGCCGTCGACTGCGGCACCAACTCGATCCGGCTGCTCGTCGCGGACGTCAACCCGGCCAGCGGTGAACTGCTGGAGCTGGACCGGCGGATGACGATCGTGCGGCTCGGCCAGGACGTGGACCGCACCGGCCGGCTGGCCCCCGAGGCGCTGGAGCGGACCTTCGCCGCGTGCCGGGAGTACGCCGGGGTGATCCGTGAACTCGGCGCCGCCAAGGTGCGGTTCGTCGCCACCTCAGCCTCCCGGGACGCGGAGAACCGGGACGACTTCGTGCGCGGGGTGCTGGACATCCTCGGGGTCGAGCCGGAGGTCATCAGCGGCGACCGGGAGGCTGAGTACTCCTTCACCGGCGCGACCAGGGAACTGGCGGGGCGGGCGGACCTCGGCAGGCCCTACCTGGTGGTGGACATCGGCGGCGGCTCCACGGAGTTCGTCGTCGGTGAGGAGCACGTCAGGGCCGCGCGGTCGGTGGACGTCGGCTGCGTGCGGATGACGGAACGACACCTGGTACGGGACGGCAAGGTCTCCGACCCGCCCACCGAGGCGGAGATCGCCGCCATGCGGGCCGACATCGAGGCCGCCCTGGACCTCGCCGAGGAGTCGGTCCCGCTGCGCGAGGCGCGCACGCTGGTCGGCCTCGCCGGGTCCGTCACCACCGTCTCGGCCATCGCCCAGGAACTGCCGGAGTACGACTCCGAGCGCATCCACCACTCCCGGATCTCCCGCGACCGGGTCCGGGAGATCACCGAGTGGCTGCTGCGCTCCACGCACGCCGAGCGCGCGGCGGTCCCGTCCATGCACCCCGGCCGGGTCGACGTCATCGGCGCGGGCGCCCTCGTGCTGCTCGCGATCATGGAGCGGACCGGCGCCGAGGAGGTCGTGGTGAGCGAGCACGACATCCTCGACGGCATCGCGTGGTCGGTGGCGTAGCTCTCTTTTGTTACTCGCGGGTAGCGGTCTGCTGAGCAGGTCGGATAACGTTTGAGCGGTATGGAGGGGTCCTTCGGGGCCCCTTCGTCGCGACCGCTCCGGGAAAGTTCGTGAAGTTCTTCACAAGGAATTCGGCCCGGTCGGGCCGCGAAAGCGTCCCCGTTGACCCTTCCGGGGGTCCAAGGGACGTTTGAACATGTTCAGATGGAGGGGGTGAAACTGCTGCGGAATGGGTTGTTCCCGGGGTGTCACGGGTCCCTCACCCTCACCCCGCCGCCCTAGAGAGGCAGCTCACGCGGCCTTGACAACGGTCCAAAGGGTGCTGCGGTTCCCCTCGTCGTCCATGACCTGCGTCACGCGAGTCGCGGAGTGTAGCACGGGCCCTGCCGGAGCTTGTGAAGGGGCGCACGAGCACCCCCTCCGAGGCGGGTGGATACTCGATGGCATGAGCACCACGGAGCGTCCCAGGATCCTCGTAGTAGGCGGTGGGTACGTAGGCCTGTACGCAGCTCGGCGCATTCTCAAGAAGATGCGCTACGGCGAGGCGACCGTCACGGTCGTCGACCCCCGGTCGTACATGACCTACCAGCCCTTCCTCCCCGAAGCCGCCGCCGGCAACATCTCCCCTCGCCACGTCGTCGTCCCGCTGCGGCGCGTGCTGCCGAAGGCGGAGGTCCTCACCGGTCGGGTCACCACCATCGACCAGGACCGCAAGGTCGCCACGATCGCCCCGCTGGTGGGCGAGGCGTACGAGCTGCCCTTCGACTACCTCGTCATCGCGATGGGCGCGGTCTCCCGCACCTTCCCGATCCCCGGCCTCGCCGAGCAGGGCATCGGCATGAAGGGCATCGAGGAGTCCATCGGCCTGCGCAACCACGTCCTCGAGCAGCTGGACAAGGCCGACTCCACGACCGACGAGGAGATCCGCCGCAAGGCGCTCACCTTCGTCTTCATCGGCGGCGGCTTCGCGGGCGCGGAGACCATCGGCGAGGTCGAGGACATGGCCCGGGACGCGGCCAAGTACTACAAGAACGTGTCCCGCGAGGACATGCGCTTCGTCCTCGTCGACGCCGCCGACAAGATCCTTCCCGAGGTCGGCCCGAAGCTCGGCCAGTACGGCAAGGAGCACCTGGAGAGCCGCGGCGTGGAGATCTACCTCTCCACCTCCATGGACTCCTGCGTCGACGGCCACGTGGTGCTGAAGAACGGCCTCGAGGTCGACTCCAACACGATCGTCTGGACGGCCGGCGTCAAGCCGAACCCCGCCCTCTCCCGCTTCGGTCTGCCGCTCGGCCCGCGCGGCCACGTGGACTGCGAGCCGACCCTCCAGGTCAAGGGCACGGACTACATCTGGGCCGCCGGTGACAACGCGCAGGTCCCGGACCTCGTCGGCCGCAAGGCGGGCAACGAGAACGCCTGGTGCCCGCCGAACGCCCAGCACGCGCTGCGCCAGGCCCGTGTCCTCGGCGACAACGTGGTCTCCGGTATGCGGGGCTTCCCGCAGAAGGACTACGAGCACGCCAACAAGGGCGCGGTCGCCGGTCTCGGCCTGCACAAGGGCGTGGCCATGATCGTCATGGGCAAGATGAAGATCAAGCTCAAGGGCCGCCTCGCCTGGTACATGCACCGTGGCTACCACGGCATGGCGATGCCGACCTGGAATCGCAAGATCCGCGTCTTCGCCGACTGGACGCTCGGCATGTTCCTCAAGCGCGAGGTCGTCTCCCTCGGCGCCATGGAGAACCCGCGCGAGGAGTTCTACGAGGCCGCCAAGCCGGCGCCGGTCGCCGCCGCCAAGACCGAGGAGAAGGCCAAGGCCTCCTGACCTCGCGTCGCCGGAACATCCGAAGGACCTCCCGCCATCCGTGGTGCGGGAGGTCCTTCGGCGTGTGCGGGGCACCGGCTCGCCGAGGCCGGTGGCCTTCCGGTCAGGTGGCCACGGCGGGTCCCTGGGGCCGGCGCAGACCGTGGTCCCGGGCCCCGCGGTCCGGAACCTTGATGCTGTCGAGCACCTGCCGGTAGTCCCGGTCCACGGCGGCCCGCTTGCCGCCGGTGCCGACGTTCATGACCATGAGGGCCTGCTTGCCGTGGTCGACGAAGCGGATGTGCCCGACCTTGCCGTCCCTGCCGACGAGCTTCGCGTCCAGGTAGTGGTCGCCGTCGGCCGTGGTGCCGGCGTGGAGATCGGTGCTGCGCAGGTGGGCGCCCGGATCGCCGCTGTTGTAGCCGTCCACGGCGCCCTTGAGACCTCCCTTGAGGTCCCACGGCTTGGCCGCGTCCGCGTCGGGGCAGTCGTAGACCGCGAAGCCGATGGCCCCGTACCGGGTCGGCACGAGATAGGCGCGGCTGTTGACCGCGCTGCTGTTCTCCTTCTGGACCTGGGGTTTTCCGGGGAGCTGGACGGTGATGCCGCTCGGGGTGTCGGTGATCTTCTTCCACTGCGCGGCGGCGGTCACGGCGGCGGTGTGCGGAGTCATGGGGGCGGCGAACGCGGCGCCGTGCGACAACACACCTCCCGTGATCACCGTCGTCGACGTGGCGAGCAGGGCGAGGCGCTGGAACCTGGAGAGACGAACCATGGCGATGCACATCCGAGAGGGAGAAGAGGAAGCCGGGTACGTCATCCATTACGGCCCGAGCCCCCCATACCCGTCATGCCCCTTCAAGTCGTGACTTGACCGGCGGCGGGTCGTCGCGCACACTCCGGGACCGCCATCTACGTGGCGTCTGCATCTATTTTGCTCAGTTGTAACTCCTTTGCGGGACTGCGCGGGACAGCGGACGGTGTTTACGTGGTTACCGGCATCCGGGATCTCGTCTTGGAGGTGTGCGCCATGGCCGACGCCGCGTCGCGGCTGAGGAGTCTTGCCGAGCAGCTACTGGGAGCGCCGCTCCCCATCCGCCTGCGGGCCTGGGACGGATCGCAGGCCGGGCCGCCGGGCGCGCCGGCGCTCGTCGTGCGCAACCGCCGCGCCCTGCGCCGCATGCTGTTCAAGCCGGGCGAGCTGGGCCTCGTCCGTGCCTGGGTCGCCGGCGACCTGGACATCGAGGGCGACCTGTACACCGTGCTGGACTCGCTCGCGGGACTGGTGTGGGAGCGCGGGGAGGACGCCCGCGGAATCGTCGAGGCCATGCGCGACCCCGCCGTCCGGGCCGCCGTCCGCGAGCTGCTGAAGCTGGCGGGGCCGCCGATCCCGCCCGCCCCGCCGCGCGAGGAGATGCGCAGACCGCGCCGGCACCTGCACACCCGGCGCACCGACAAGCGGGCCATCAGCCACCACTACGACGTCGGCAACGACTTCTACGAGATCGTCCTCGGGCCGTCCATGGTCTACTCGTGCGCCTACTGGGAGGACGGCGGGACACTGGAGGGCGCCCAGCGGGACAAGCTCGAACTCATCTGCGCCAAGCTCGGTCTGAGGCCGGGTCAGCGGCTGCTGGACGTCGGCTGCGGCTGGGGCTCGATGGCCATCCACGCGGCCCGCGAGCACGGCGTGAGCGTCGTCGGGGTCACGCTGTCGCAGGAGCAGGCGGCGTACGCCCGCAAGCGCGTCGCGGACGAGGGGCTGACCGACCGGGTGGAGATCCGCGTCCAGGACTACCGGGACGTCAGGGACGGCCCCTTCGACGCCGTCTCCTCCATCGGCATGGCCGAGCACGTCGGCGCCGAGCGCTATCTGGAGTACGCCCGCCGGTTGTACGACCTGCTCAAGCCGGGCGGCCGGCTGCTCAACCACCAGATCGGCCGCCGCCCGCAGCGCGACGAATCCACCTACGAGGTGGACGAGTTCATCGACGCGTACGTCTTCCCGGACGGCGAACTCGCGCCCGTGGGCACCACGGTCACCCAGCTGGAACGCGCCGGGTTCGAGGTGCGGGACGTGGAGTCCATCCGCGAGCACTACGCCCGCACCCTGCGCCACTGGGTCGCCAACCTGGAGGCCGACTGGGACCGTGCCGTCCGCCTCACCAGCCCCGGCCGGGCCCGTGTCTGGCGGCTCTACATGGCCGCCTCCGCGCTCGCCTTCGAAGGCAACCGGATCGGCGTCAACCAGGTCCTGGCGATCCGGACCCCCCAGGGGGGCACCTCCGGGCTGCCACTGCGGACCCGCACCTGGAACCCCTGACAGCCGCCACGGCGGAGGGGGCCCCGCTGCCGCGAGGCCCCCTCCTTCCCTTCTCGTGCCGTACCGCTACTCGGCCTTGATCGCCGTCAGCATGTTCAGCCTGGCGGCGCGCCGGGCCGGCCACAGGGCGGCCAGGACCCCGACCATGCCCGCCAGCAGCAGGAAGACCGCCATCCGGCCCCAGGGCAGGACCAGTTCGTACGTCGGCATCTTCGTGCCCAGCAGCTGACCGGCCGCCCAGCCGAAGAACACGCCCAGACCGATGCCGAGCACCCCGCCGAACAGGGAGATCACCAGGGACTCCAGGCGGACCATGCGCTTGACCGCCTTGCGGTCCAGGCCGATCGCGCGGAGCATGCCGATCTCCTGGGCGCGCTCGAAGACCGACATGGCCAGGGTGTTGATGACGCCGAGGACCGCGACGATCACCGCCATGCCGAGCAGGCCGTAGAGCATGTTCAGCATCGTCGTGAAGATCTGCGCGATGCTGTTGGAGATGTCCTGCTTGTCCTGGATCTTGATCGCCGGGTTGGTGCCGAGGACCTTCGTCAGCCCGTCCTTCGTCGCGCTGGAGGGGCCGCCCGCCGTCTTCACCATGACCTGCATGTCGGCCGGGTTCTTCAGGTGCGGGGTGAGGACCGTGTTGTCGAGCATGATCCCGTTGATCATGTCGTTGCCCTCGTAGACACCGGCGACCGTCAGCCGCCGTGCGCTGCCGTCCTCGAAGTGCGCGGTGAAGTGCGAACCGGGCGTCCAGCCGTACTCCTTGGCCCGGTCCTTGTCCACGACGACGTCCGAGCCGCCCACCCTGAAGGTGCCCTCGTCCACCTTCAGGTCCGTCAGCTTCCCGATGGACGAGCCGTTGACGCCGGTCAGGAACTCCGTCTTGCCGTCGATGCGGGACTCGGCGTTGCGCAGCGGGCTGCTGGCGGTGACGCCGTCGGCGGCGGCGAGCTTGTTCGCCACGTCCGGGGAGAGCGGGGAGCGGTTGGCCATCGAGACGACGTAGTCCGCGCGGATCGCCGAGGACGCCATCTTGTCGATCGCCGTCTGCAGGCTGCCCGCCATCACCGTCATGCCGGTGATCAGGGTGAGGCCGATCATCAGCGCGGAGGCGGTGGCCGCCGTACGGCGCGGGTTGCGTACCGAGTTCTGGCGGGCCAGCTTGCCCGAGACGCCGAAGGCACGCAGCACCGGGGCGGCGGCCGCGATCAGCGGCCGGGACAGCAGCGGCGTCAGGATGAACACGCCGATGATCAGCAGGACCGCGCCGATGCCCATCGGGCCCTGGGCGGAGTCGGCGTCCATCGACGTGGCCGCGAGGACCACCGCGACACCGGCCGCCGCGAACAGCGCGCCGAGCGTGTTGCGCAGCACCAGCGACTTGGTCGTCGCCTTGGCGTGCACGCTGCTCATGGCCGCCACCGGCGGGATCTTCGCGGCGCGGCGGCCGGGCAGCCAGGCGGCCAGCATGGTGATGAGGATGCCGACCGCGAGGGCGGCCACCACGGTGCCGGGGCTGATCACCAGCGGCCCGTCCGGCACGCTCGCGCCGAAGGAGCCGAGCAGCGAGCGCAGGCCCGCGCCGATGCCGATGCCGGCGGCGAGCCCCGCCACACCGGCGACCGCGCCGACCGCGAACGCCTCGATCAGCACCGAGCGGGTCACCTGGCGGCGGGAGGCGCCGACCGCGCGCAGCAGGGCCAGTTCGCGGGTGCGCTGGGCGACCAGCATGGTGAAGGTGTTGGCGATGATGAACGTGCCGACGAACAGCGCGATACCGGCGAACACCAGCAGCGCCTGCTTCAGACCGCTCATCGAGTCGGCGATCTGCCTGGCCTGGTCGTCGGCGAGCTGCTTGCCGGTGGTGGTCTCCACCAGGTGCGACGGCAGGGCCTTGTCCAGCTCGGCCTTCAGCGCGGACTGGCTGGTGCCGGCCGCGGCCTTGACGTCGATCTCGTCGTACGCGCCCTTCTTGCCGAACAGCGTCTGTGCGGTCGGCGTGTCGAAGAGCGTGAGGCTGCCGCCCGCGGCGACGTTGCCGTCGTCGGTGGTGAAGACGCCCGCGACGGTCGGGGTGAGGACCGGGCCGTCGACCGAGAGCCGCACGGTGTCGCCGACCTTGTAGCCGGTGCGCTCGGCGGTCCTGGAGTCGATCAGCACCTCGCCCGTGCCGTGCGGGGCGTGGCCGCTGACCAGGGGGTACCGGGCGTCCTCGGTGCCCCAGTAGTTGCCGCCCTCGGACTGCCAGTCGCCGCCGGCCGCCTTGCCGTCCTTGCCGGCGAGTGCGGTGAAGCCGCTGACGACACCGGTCGCGGAGGCGGCGCCCGGCACCTTGGCGGCCTTGTCCAGCGTGGCCCGGGTCAGGTCCGGGGTCCTGCCGACCCGGTCGCCGTCGGACTCCTGGTACTTGGGCCGTACGGCGACGTCGACCTGGTCGAAGCCCTTGGCGGAGCTCTTCTGGTAGGCGTCGGAGATGGTGTTGGTGAAGACGAGCGTCCCGGAGACGAAGGCCACGCCGAGCATGACGGCGAGCACGGTCATCAGCAGCCGGGCCTTGTGCGCGAGGACGTTGCGCAGGGCGGTGCGGAACATCAGGAGGTACGGCCCTTCGCGTCGAACTGCTTCATGAGGTCGAGGACGGAGTCGGCCGTCGGGCCGTACATCTCGTCGACGATCCGGCCGTCCGCGAGGAAGACCACGCGGTCGGCGTACGCGGCGGCCACCGGGTCGTGGGTCACCATGACGACGGTCTGGCCGAGCTCGCGCACGGAGTTGCGCAGGAAGCCGAGGACCTCGGCGCCGGAGCGGGAGTCGAGGTTTCCGGTCGGCTCGTCACCGAAGATGATCTCGGGCTGGGAGGCGAGGGCGCGGGCGACGGCCACGCGCTGCTGCTGGCCGCCGGAGAGCTGAGAGGGCCGGTGGCCGAGCCGCCCGGACAGGCCGACCATCGCGATGACCTGGTCCAGCCAGGCCTTGTCCGGCTTTCGTCCGGCGATGTCCATCGGCAGGGTGATGTTCTCCAGGGCGGTCAGCGTCGGCAGCAGGTTGAAGGCCTGGAAGATGAAGCCGATCTTGTCCCGGCGGAGCTTGGTGAGCTGCTTGTCCTTCAGGGAGCCCAGCTCGGTGTCGCCGATGCGCACGGAACCGGAGGAGAAGGTGTCGAGGCCGGCCACGCAGTGCATCAGCGTGGACTTGCCGGAGCCGGACGGACCCATGATCGCGGTGAACTCGGCCTGCCGGAAGTCGACGGAGACCCGGTCCAGGGCGACCACCCGGGTCTCACCCTGCCCGTAGATCTTCGACAGCTCCGTGGCGCGTGCGGCCACGGCGGTGGTCCGGCCGGCGGTGGGTGTGGTGGTCACGGGAGGGTGCTCCTGTCGGGACGACGTGTTCCAGGGGGACCACACCATGGTCCCGGCGCCGAAGGGCACCTGGAGTCAGCCGCTGTTCCGGTTCCCGGGGGCGACTCGGGTCGGACGGGAGAGCGCCGTGTCATACCTGGGGAGGACGGCGGCCCCTGAGAGGGGCGGTCTCGAACCGTTCTCGAACGGCGTCGAGAACGGGTGGAACACCCTCCTTCGGACGGTGAAATTCCGTCATTCCCCGTACGGGCGTACCCCCCTCACGTCACGCTGTTGGCAAGTGCGGATGGCTTGTTCCGCGGGCTGATGCACCCTCAGACGTCAATAAAATAAGACAACATCGGTCCGCCCTTCCGCTGTTCGGGGGATGCGTCCCGATAGGCTCGAACCTCGAAGCGGAGCCCATGGCCTGCCCGGATGGTGGAATGCAGACACGGCGAGCTTAAACCTCGCTGCCCCTTCGCGGGCGTGCCGGTTCAAGTCCGGCTCCGGGCACTTTCGCACCTGTGGTGCGACGAGCGGGCCACCCCTCTGGGAGCGCTCCCGCGGCTCCCCGCGCATACACCATCTGTCGTCCTTCGGCATGTCCCGGGATTCCGTGTCGTGCCCCCGGAGCGCCGGGCTGTGCCAATGGGAAGCGACGCGCGGGCGGACCGGCCGCCCGGCGGTGCGGAAGGAGGACGGCCATGACCGCCCTGAATCACCTGCGCAGGGCCGCGCTCGTCGTCGTCACGGGCGTCGCGGCCCTGATCGACGCCGGACCGGCCTTCGCGGCGGCCCGTGCGGGTGTGTGGACGCGTGCTTCGGGAGGATCGCGATGACCGTCGTCACCGCGACGGCCGGCGGCCGCTGCACGCTCACTCCGGTACCCGGCCACACCTCCGTCCCCCGCGGCCCGGGAGCCCGGTCTCCGACCGTACGCCGGCCCGTGCCGGCCGCCGAGCGGTCCGGCCGTCGTCACGACTCCCCCTCGTACACCGTCAGTACCGCGCCGTCCACCTCGATGCGCCGGCCCGCCCGGAGGCCGTCGGTGCGCAGGGTGTCCAGGCAGGTGTGGAACAGCTCCAGCTCGTCGGCCTCCAGGATCGCGGCGGCCAGGTCCAGCAGCTCGGTCACCGCGGCCTCGGTGAGCACCTGAGGAAGCTCCCCGGAGAGCAGGACGACCGATTCACCGGCGGGGCCACGGACCACCGCGGTGGTCGGCCCGCCATGCACGAACAACACGTTCCCCCCAAGAGCCCGGGATCGTGCGGCTCTCGCTCCTCGGGCAGGACGAGAGACTAGCGGGGGATGAAGGCCCATTCGGGCGCAGTTGCATGATTTTTCCGGCACGGTCCGCGCGCGGACCGCCGGTTCACTTCTCCGGGGCCGACCGCGCCGAGCGGCCCAGCAGGGACTCGACCAGGGCGGCGACATGGCGGCGGTCCTCGGACGACAGCTGCTGGACGCTGGCGATGAGCAGGTCCACCTCGGGGTCGGTGGTGCGGGCCGCCGCCGTACCGTCGGTGTCCTGGCCGGCCGGGTTGCCGTAGACGTGGATGCCGCAGGCCTCCGCCGCGGCCCGGCGCACCGCGTCGAGCGGCAGCTGAAGGCCCTTGGCCAGGCCCTCCAGTGTGGTGGCCTGGGGCATGCGGACGACCCGGTCGGTGGTCGCCAGATGGTGGACCGTGGAGCGGGGGACGCCGCCGCGCCGTGCCACGTCGCCGTAGGACCAGCCCTTGCCGTCGAGACGTTCACGGATCAACTGCTGCAGTGCGTTGGCCACCGAAGTCCACTTCCTGCTCGCCGCTCGACCGAACCGTCCCTGTCGGCGCCGATTCTACGGTCGGGTATCCGGGCCGCCGAAAGGGTGATTCACCGAACGGGTTGCGAAGGGGGCCCGCGAGGCCCTAGTGTCCAATCTCGTTGGACAGCCCGTCCGACCAAGTTGGACAGAGTCCGGGGGGAACCTGACTCTCTCCGACCGGAACCGCCTGTTTCCCGAGGGGGAATCGACCATGTTGAACGCCCATGAGCTCGACGCCGAGTCCGCGGAGCTGCTGCCGGGCCGCGAGGCCCTCGGCCGGCTGAAGTTCAGCTTCGGCAAGACGGTCACCGTCACCAAGCACGTCGCGAACATCAACGCCCACAACGAGTCGGCCGCCCTGAACGACCACTCCTCGTGGTCGGTCGCCGACTCCGGCGCCTGCCAGTCCATCAGCGTCAGCCAGTAACGCTCGCGCACCACCCGACCGAACACCACGAAAGGACCTTCATCATGAGCATGGACATGCGCGAGCTGGACGGCGAGTCGGCGGAGCTGCTGCCGGGCCGCGAGGCCCTCGGCCGGCTGAAGTTCAGCTTCGGCAAGACGGTCAACGTCACCAAGCACGTCGCGAACATCAACGCGCACAACGAGTCGGCCGCCGTGAACGACCACTCCGCGTGGTCGGACGCCGAGTCCTCGGCCCAGCAGACGATCACCGTCAAGCAGTAACGGCACCGCCGGGACTACGGCCGCGGGGACGGACCGCATGCGTGCGGGGTGGTCCGTCCCCGCGGCCATGGGGGGGGGACACGTGGGGGGAGACCACGGATGACGGTGCTCGACGACGGCACCAGCGCGCTGTACGACACCGGTCCGGTGCCCGGGCCCGGGGGCTGGCCGGTGACGTACGAACAGGTGACGACCGGCAGCCTGCCGGCCGTCGGAACGCCGGTCCGCCCGGCCCCGCGGCTCAGCGCGGGGCTGCGGCTGCACGGTGAGTACCAGGGCTCGGGCTTCACCGAGCCGAAGTACATCGCCCGTCGGGGGGACGGGCAGGTCGTGCAGCTGTCCCGGCTGCTGTACCTGGTGGCGTCGTCCGTGGACGGCATACGCGACGCGGAGACGATCGCCCACCGGGTCAGCGCCCGCTTCGGCCGCGAGGTCAGCGGCGAGAACATCCGCTACCTGCTGGAGAACAAGCTCCAGCCGCTCGGCGTGACCGTGCCCGAGGGCCAGGAGGACGACGAGGTCGACGCCCCGCGCTCCGACCTGCTGCTCGCCCTCAAGGGCCACCGGGTGATCTTCGACGAACGCCGTACCACGCGGATCGCCAAGGCCCTGGCCTGGCTGCACCGCCCGGCCGTGGTCGCCGCCGTGCTGCTCGCGGCCGTCGCCATGGACGTCTGGCTGTTCGGCTTCTTCGGCGCGATCGAGCCGGTGCTGGAGGTCCTGGACCAGCCGGTGCTGATCCTCATCGTCTTCGTCCTCACCGTGGCCTCCCTCGTCTTCCACGAGTTCGGCCACGCCTCCGCCTGCCGGTACGGCGGCGGCCGGCCCGGCTGCATCGGCTGCGGGCTGTTCCTCATCTGGCCGTCGATGTACACCGACGTCACCGACGTCTACCGGATCTCCCGCGCCGGCCGGCTCCGTACGGACCTCGGCGGGGTGTACTTCAACGTCGTCTTCATGCTGGCGATGGCCGGGGCCTACTTCGCCACCGGGGCGCAGTTCTTCCTGGCCGCGGTCTACCTCGGGCACTTCGAGATCCTGGAACAGCTGATGCCGGCCGTCCGCCTGGACGGCTACTACATCCTCGGCGACCTCGCCGGAGTCCCGGATCTCTACGGCAAGATCAAGCCGATCCTGTTCTCGCTGGTGCCGGGCGCGAAGGGCAGGGCGGCGCGCACCGAGGTCGCCGGGCTGAAGAAGTCCGCGCGCACCATCGTGGCCACCTGGGTGCTCACGATGGTCCCGCTGATCGTCGGCGAGATGGGCTACGCGCTGTGGAACCTGCCCCGGATCCTCACCACGATGATCCGCTCGCTGACCGAGCAACTCCTCGGCACGGCGGGGGCGTTCGCGCACGGACAGATCGTCGCCGGGCTCGTCGGGGTGATCGGCAGCGTGATGCTGCTGTGCCCGATGGCCGGCGTCGTCTATCTGTCCGTGAAGATCGGCGGGCGGCTGTTCCGGGCCGCGAAGCGCGTCACCGCCGGACGGCCCCGGCTGCGGCTCGCGCTGTGCGTGCTCGCCGTCGCCGCACTGACCGGGCTCTCCTACGCCTGGGTATCCGGGATGACGCCGAAGCCGCTGCCCAAGCAGCCCCCGATCGCACCGATCCTGCAGCCCGGGGTGTCCACCGAGGAGCCCGCGCCGCGGGACGCCTCGACCCCGGCCCACGGCGGGCACGGGCGGTACGGCACCGGCGGCGGCGCCTCCGTGTCGCCCTCGGCGGTACCGGGGGCCTCCGCGTCGGCGCGGGGGGACGAACCGTCGCCGGGTGAGTCGGCAAGCGCGTCCGCATCCGCGCCCCGGCCGCCCGCGTCGGCTTCCGCACCGGGCGAGCCGACCGGCACCGGGCCCCACCAGTCGCAGTCCTCCACGGGCGGCTCGTCCGCGAACCCGCCCCCGCCCACCAGCCCCGATCCCGGCCCCCCGACCTCCCCGACCCCGTCGGAGAGCGTCCCCGCGTCACCGACCGGCAGTCCGACGTCCCCGCCGCCCGGCGACTCGCCCGCGCCGACGTCGTCCTGACCTTCCGTCGGCTCTCCGGAGCCCACTCCCCGAAGGGAGTCCTCATGACACCACAGGAGACCCCATGAGCAGCCACCGCAAGGCACGCTCCAGCAACCACCCCTTCAGCCGGCACGCCCTGCGCATGGGCCTGTTCGCGGCCGGAGCCGCTGGAGTCGCCGGTGCGGCCGCCGTACCGGCGCAGGCCCTGACCGGGGCGGCCCACGCGGCCTACGCGTCCGACCACGTCTTCAGCCACTCCGACCGGGCCCATCACACCCAGGCCCGGGACTCCTTCACCATCCGCCAGTTCGGCACCGTCAACGCGGCGGGGGTGCGCAACCAGGCCAACGCCGTCTCCGCGGGCTGCTCGGCCGACGATCACTGCCGGTCGGTCGCGCTGTCCTTCCAGATCGTCACGATCGCCGGTGAGCACACGCACCTCAACGCCGTGAACCTCAGCGACGCGGCCAACAAGGAGTGCACCGGCTGCCAGACCCTCGCCGGCGCCTACCAGTTCGTCGTCTCCACGCCGGCGCCGCTCAGCCTCGACGCCGGCGCGCGGCAGCGGCTCGCCGACATCCATCGCCGGCTGGACGCGCTGACCCGCTCCACCCTGCCCGCGGCCGAGCTGAAGACGCGGGTCGACGGCCTGGCGGGGGAGGTCACCGGGGTCCTGCGGGACGCCGTGGCCCACGCCCCGAAGGCCAAGGCGCAGCCCACCGTCACGCTCCACCGCCACCTGGACGGCTGGCCGGGCCACTGACCGCCCCGCCGCCGCGCACAGCCGCCCGCCGGGTTCCGTGAATGCCCCTCACGGACCCGGCGGGCGGCCGCGCCGTGCCCGCCCATTGACATCGGATGCCCCCCGGCCCAGACTCGGCGCGACATCAGTGAAGGAAAGTTCACTGGACGAACGCAGGTGGAGTCGACCCGAAGGGACGAACCGATGCGCACCACCGTCGGGATCATCGGAGCCGGACCGGCCGGACTGCTGCTCGCGCGGCTGCTGCACCGCGCGGGCGTCGACGCGGTCGTGCTGGAGTGCCGTGACCGCGCCTACGTAGAGCATCGGCAGCGGGCCGGGATCCTGGAGCAGGGCACGGTCGACGTGCTGCGCGCCGTCGGCGCCGGGGAGCGGATGGACCGGGAGGGGTTGCGGCACGACGGCGTCGAGCTGCGCTTCGACCGCCGCCGCCACCGCGTCGACTTCCCCGGCCTGACCGGCGGGCGGTCGGTGCTGGTGTACGCCCAGACGGAGGTCTGCAAGGACCTGATCGCCCTTCAGCTCGAGGAGGGCGGACCGCTGCTGTTCGAGGCGGAGGCGCTGGCCGTGGAGGGCGCCGACGGCGACCGGCCGCGCATCCGGTTCCGGCACCAGGGCCGCGAGGACGTGCTGGAGTGCGACTACGCCGTCGGCTGCGACGGCTTCTGGGGCGTGTCCCGGGCGGCCTTCCCGGCCGGACGGTCCCGGGTGTTCGAGCGTACGTACCCCTACGCCTGGCTCGGCATCCTCGCCGACGTCGCACCCTCGCACGACGAACTCGTCTACGCCCGCCACGAGCGCGGCTTCGCCCTTCTCTCGATGCGCTCCCCGTCCGTCTCCCGCCTCTACCTCCAGGTGCCCGCCGACACGGACGCCGACGACTGGCCGGACGACGAGATCTGGTCGGAGCTGGAGCGGCGCTTCGAGACCGGGGACGACTGGCGGCTGGAGCGCGGGCCCATCACCCAGAAGTCGGTCACCCCCATGCGCTCCTTCGTGCACGAGCCGATGCGCCACGGCCGGCTCCTCCTCGCCGGCGACGCCGCCCACATCGTCCCGCCGACCGGCGCCAAGGGGCTGAACCTCGCCGTCGGTGACGTCGTCACCCTCGCCCGCGCCCTCGTCCACGAGCGGGACACCGGCTCCCCGGACCTCCTCGACTCCTACTCCGCGACCTGTCTGCGGCGCGTCTGGCAGGCCGAACGCTTCTCCTACGACATGACGACGATGCTCCATCCGGCCCCCGACGCCACCGCCTTCGACGCCCGCCTCCAGCTGGCGCGGCTGGAAAGGATCGCCTCCTCCCGCGCGGCCGAGACCGACCTGGCCGAGGCGTACACCGGGTTCCCCCTGGGTTAGCGGCACGTCTCGGTGTGGTAGCAGGTTCGTCATGGAAGGCGATCACCCATGGCCGGGAATCACCGGTCCGCGTAGCGTGTTGGGCAGCACGGCAGGGGAAAGATCCTCCTCAGGTATCATGGTGGGTCCTTTGCCAATCCATTACTCTTGAGCCAAGGCTGCGCACGGCAGCCATGGAGGAGTGAAATGAGGAGCAGTAACCCGGTCTTCTCGCGACGGGGGTTCAGCCGCGACAACGGCTACGCCGGCTTCAACACCGCACCGCAGGCCGGGTACGCACAGGGCAACCCCTACGCGCAGAATCCGTACGCGCAGAACCCGTATGCCCAGCAGGGCGTGGGCGCCCCGCCGCAGGCCCCCGCCACCACCGACCGGATGACCATGGACGACGTCGTCGTCCGCTCGGCCATCACGCTCGGCACCGTCGCCGTCGGCGCCGTCCTCGCCTGGGCCCTGCTGCCGGTCTCGACGACCAGCTACGGCCTGGCCGTCGGCTCGGCGCTGATCGCGTTCGTGCTGGCGATGGTCCAGAGCTTCAAGCGGACCCCGTCGCCCGCGCTGATCCTCGGGTACGCCGCCTTCGAGGGCGTCTTCCTGGGTGTCATCAGCGAGATGTACAACAGCCGCTGGAGCGGCGCCCCGTTCCAGGCGGTGCTCGGCACCATGGCGGTCTCGGCGGCGACCCTGCTCGTCTACAAGGCCGGCTGGATCCGCGTCACCGCCCGCTACGCCCGCATCGGCATGGCCATCGCCATGGCGTTCCTGGTGGTCATGGCGGTCAACCTGCTCCTGGTCGTGTTCGGCGTCGCCGAGAACGGCGGGCTGCGCAGCTTCGGTCCGCTCGGCGCCCTCGTCGGCATCATCGCGATCCTGCTCGGCGCGTTCTTCCTGACCCTCGACTTCAAGCAGATCGAGGACGGCATCGCCTACGGCGCCCCGCGCAACGAGTCCTGGCTCGCCGCGTTCGGCCTCACGGTGACCCTGGTCTGGATCTACCTGGAGATGCTGCGACTGGTGGCGATCTTCACCAACAACGACTAGCGCGTCGGCAACACCCGGCGCGTGCGCCGGTCATGAGAAGGGCCCCGGGTTCCGACCCGGGGCCCTTGCGCGTCTAGAGCAGCTTGCGGGCTGCCCTCCTCAGGTCGTACTCATGGACGATCGCCTTCGCGTGGCCGTACGCGAGGTCGTACTCGTGCCGGAGCCAGCTGACCTTCTCCTCGAAGCGGACCAGGGCGGGACCTTCTTCTACGGTGCGCAGCCAGTCGGAGACTTCACGACCGGTGCAGTGGGGAATGCGGGCGAGCAGATTGCGGTGGGTCTCCTCGGAGAAGAGTTGGGACATCGGCGCCTCCGAACGCAAAGGGGATATAAGCCGGTCCTTCACGTCACCGTGCCTGAGCGTTCGCGTATTGGCAACAGTGCGGCACGTTACTCTCGGCGCGTGGTTGATACGACGCCCTTGACCCGAGCAGTGGATCACTTCGCCGACAAGTTGCGCGCGGCGCCGCAGAGCCGGCTGCAGCGGGGGGCAGCCGCGGAGGCGCTGGCGCTGGCCAGGGAGTTGGCCCGGCGGGCCCAGGCCGTGGAGGAGCCGGGGAGCGAGCCCCGGGAGATGCCGGACGCCGGGATGTTCGCCGCGGCCGACCAGATTCTGGTGGCCGCGCACGACCTGGCGCTGGTGTTGCTCAGTGATGAGGAAGTCGCCGAGGCGGTACGGGTGGTGGAGGAGGCGCGGCAGCGGGCGGGGGTGTGAGGCCGGTGCGCGACCGGCACTGTTCCCCGCCCCGTTTCCGGGAAGCCGTCACAGGGACGCGATGACCCGGTCCGCCAGGATGTACACCGTGTCCTCGCCGACGGCGAAGGTGAGGGTGTAGGCGCCGGAGACGCCCGAGCCGCCCAGGAGGTAGGGGGCCTCGCCCGCTTCCACGGCCGCCGCGAGGCGCTCGGCGGTCTCGCGGTGGCCCGGGGTCATGCACAGGGTGGTGCCGTCGGCGAAGACGTAGACGTCGAGGGTGCCGAGCGGGCCCGGGCGGACGTCGGAGAGCTCGACGCGCTCGGTGGCCAGCTCCTCCAGCGTGGTCACCGTGCGCTCGTGGTCGTTCACCGCGGGCGACTGCACCGGGACGAAGTCCGGGTGCGAGGGGTGACGGCGGCGGGCCGCGGCCAGCTCGGGGGACTCCCCGGCGAACTCGTCGGAGTCGGCGGTCGGCTCGGACACCGGCTCCAGGCCGGCGAAGTCGTTCTGCCGGGGCAGGAACAGCTCGGAGTCCGGCAGGCCCAGCAGGGTCGGGGCGTCGGCGGCGTCACGGGCCTCCTGGGCCGCCCAGAAGGCGCGCGCCTCGGCCAGCTCCCGCTCCCGCTCCTCGGCGAGCGCCTCGGCCACGGCGGCGCGTATCTGCTCGGCGTCCGCGTGGCTGCGGGCGTTCGGCAGCAACGCGCGCATGGCGGCTGACTGGTTCTCCGCGAGCCGGCTCTCCAGCTCCGTGAGCTGGCGGCGCAGCTTGAGCACGGTGCGCAGGACGGCGACGCCCACGGCGCCGGTGGCGGCCGTGGTGAGCAGCAGGGCGATCGGCATGGCGCTCACTGACGTACTCCCGGTTCAAAGTCGACCCCCGACTTCCTACATCAGCTTGAAGGGCGGACTAAGCAGCTGTCAGTGCGTAACGTCACGAAACGGACAGGGCTTGGGCCTTGCGGGTTCGTCGCGTACCGCGCTGACCTGCGCTGACCTGCACCGATGTGTCCCAGGGGCGAGATAGGTCACATCCTGGGGGAGATTGGATCACGAAAAGGCCCGGAACCGTGGCGTTTCCTAGGTTCCGGGCCGTTTCCTGACGTAACGTGCCTGCCCCGCTACGGACGGTGCGTCAGCTCAGGCGCTCGATGACCATCGCCATGCCCTGGCCGCCGCCGACGCACATCGTCTCCAGGCCGAACTGCTTGTCGTGCCACTGCAGGGAGTTGATGAGCGTGCCGGTGATCCGGGCGCCGGTCATGCCGAAGGGGTGGCCGACGGCGATGGCGCCGCCGTTGACGTTCAGCTTGTCGATGTCGATGCCGAGGTCCCGGTAGGAGGGGATCACCTGGGCGGCGAAGGCCTCGTTGATCTCGACCAGGTCGATGTCGTCGATGGTGAGGCCGGCGCGGCGCAGGGCCTGCCGGCTCGCCTCGACCGGGCCGAGGCCCATGATCTCGGGGGAGAGGCCGGAGACGCCGGTGGACACGATCCGGGCGAGCGGCGTCAGGCCCAGCTCGCGGGCCTTGGTGTCGCTCATGATGACGACGGCGGCGGCGCCGTCGTTGAGCGGGCAGCAGTTGGCGGCGGTGACCAGCCCGTCCGGGCGGAAGACCGGCTTGAGGCCCGCGACACCCTCCAGCGTGACGCCGGGGCGGGGGCCGTCGTCCTTGCTCACGACCGTGCCGTCGGGGAGGGTCACCGGGGTGATCTCGCGCTCCCAGAAGCCGTTCTTGATGGCCTGCTCGGCCAGGTTCTGCGAGCGGACGCCGAACTCGTCCATCTCCTCGCGGGTGACGCCCTTCCAGCGGGCGAGGTTCTCGGCGGTCTGGCCCATCGCGATGTACGCGTCGGGGATCAGGCCGTCCTCGCGCGGGTCGTGCCAGGTGGAGCCGGTCGACGCGGCCACGGCCTCGGTGCGCGCCTCGGCCTCGGCGAACAGCGGGTTGTGCGTGTCCGGCAGGCCGTCGGAGCTGCCCTTGACGAAGCGGGAGACCGTCTCGACACCGGCCGAGATGAAGACGTCGCCCTCGCCGGCCTTGATGGCGTGCAGGGCCATGCGGGAGGTCTGCAGGGACGAGGAGCAGTAGCGGGTGACGGTACAGCCCGGCAGGTGGTCCATGCCCATCTGCACGGCGACGATGCGGCCGAGGTTGTGGCCCTGCTCGCCGCCGGGGAGGCCGCAGCCGAGCATCAGGTCGTCGATGTCCCTGGGGTCCAGCTCGGGGACCTTGGCGAGCGCGGCCTGGATGATCGTGGCGGTCAGGTCGTCGGGGCGCAGATCCTTGAGGGAACCCTTGCCGGCGCGGCCGATGGGGGAGCGGGCGGTCGAGACGATGACGGCTTCGGGCATCACGGCTCCAATGCAACGGGGGCGGCGCGGAGCGCCTCGATGAGGCGCGGCGGGTGGGCGGTTGTGCTTTTCGGGCAGGGCCGCTTGGGAAGTTACCGCTCCGTATGGTTCAGGTCACGCGTGTGGGGGTGTGACACTGACCGCAGTTTACTAAGCGCTTGCTTTTGCCTCCCGCCGCTCGGCCGACGGCGGGAGGGGCCGCTCAGGCCGAGGGAGTCGCCGGTTCGGCCTCCGGTACCCGGCGCCGGCGCCGGCGCTTGAGCAGGGCCCACGGTCCACGAGGGCCTGTCGGCATCGCCGCCGTGACCTCCGTGCCCGCCTCCGACGCCGCCTCGGCCGCGGCGCGGGCCACCGGCAGGAAGCCCTCGCGCCGGGACACGTCCGGCCGCTCCTCCTCCGCCGGCCACATGCCCAGCGCGGCGCAGACCGTGGGCAGGACGGCCATGGCGGCCGTCGCGTAGCCCTCGGCCGAGGGGTGGTAGTTGTCGGGGCCGAACAGCTCCCGGGGGTTCGCCTCGAACTCCGGGCCCAGCAGGTCCCCGAGGGACACGGTCCGGCCCCCCTGCTCCACCACCCCGATCGTCTGTGCCGCCGCCAGCTGCCGTGAGGCCCGCCGGGCCAGCCAGCGCAACGGCTGCTGCACCGGCTCGATCGTGCCGAGGTCGGGGCAGGTGCCGACCACCACCTCCGCACCGGCCGTGCGCAGTCGTCGTACCGCCGCCGACAGGTGCCGTACCGAACGGGTCGGTGGCATCCGGTGCGTCACGTCGTTCGCGCCGATCATGATCACGCAGATGTCGGGGGCCGGAGGCGCCGCGGACAGCACCAGCGCCACCTGGCGGTCCAGATCGTCGGACCGGGCCCCGGGCAGGGCGACGTTGCGCAGTTCCACCGGGCGTTCGGCCACCGCCGCCAGCCCCGAGGCCAGCAGCGCGCCCGGTGTCTGGCCCGCCCGGTGCACGCCCTGCCCGGCCGCCGTGGAGTCGCCGAGCATGGTCAGGCGCAGGGGCTGTTCCCCGGGGATGTCGTACGCGTGGCCGTAGACGCCGTCGGCCATGGGGACGCGGCCGCTGCTGCCGTTGCCCACATGGCGCCGGGCCAGTCGTACCTCCGCCAGGAGCAGACCCACCGCGGCCGCGCCGACCAGCCCGGCCCCGCCACCGCCGTACGCCGCTCCGGCCGCGATGCGCCGGGCCACTCTCGCCCTCGACATGCTCGTCATGCGTCGCCGCCACCTCCTCGTAGCCGTACACCCACTCCTTGCCCCGTACAGACCGTGCGTCAATCTCCACAGGGAGTGAACGGCCGCCCCGGGCACACACGTGGCCTTAGGCTGGCGACACCACTACGAACAGTTCTTTTTGCAGCGACCGGAGACAACGGTGCGATTCCACGACTCGATGATCAGCCTCGTCGGCAACACCCCGCTGGTGAGACTCAACAACGTGACCAAGGGCATCCAGGCGACCGTCCTGGCCAAGGTGGAGTACTTCAACCCCGGCGGCTCCGTGAAGGACCGCATCGCCCTGCGCATGATCGAGGCCGCCGAGCAGAGCGGGGAACTGAAGCCGGGCGGCACGATCGTCGAGCCGACCAGCGGGAACACCGGTGTGGGCCTGGCCATCGTGGCGCAGCAGAAGGGCTACAAGTGCATCTTCGTGTGCCCCGACAAGGTCTCCACCGACAAGATCAACGTGCTGCGCGCGTACGGTGCCGAGGTCGTCGTGTGCCCGACCGCCGTGGACCCCGAGCACCCGGACTCGTACTACAACGTCTCCGACCGGCTCGTCCGTGAGACCCCGGGCGCGTGGAAGCCCGACCAGTACTCCAACCCCAACAACCCGCTCTCGCACTATCACTCGACCGGCCCCGAGCTGTGGGAGCAGACCGAGGGGAAGATCACCCACTTCGTGGCGGGCGTGGGGACCGGCGGCACCATCTCCGGCACCGGCCGCTATCTGAAGGACGCCAGCGACGGCACGGTGCAGGTCATCGGCGCCGACCCGGAGGGATCCGTCTACTCCGGCGGTTCGGGGCGGCCGTACCTGATCGAGGGCGTCGGTGAGGACTTCTGGCCGAGCGCCTACGACCGCACCGTCGCCGACGAGATCGTCGCCGTGTCCGACAAGGACGCCTTCCAGATGACCCGCCGCCTGGCCAAGGAGGAGGGCCTGCTCGTCGGCGGCTCCTGCGGCATGGCCGTCGTGGCCGCGCTCCGGGTCGCCGAGCGGCTCGGCCCGGACGACGTCGTGGTCGTGCTGCTCCCGGACAGCGGGCGCGGCTACCTCAGCAAGATCTTCAACGACGAGTGGATGGCCGACTACGGCTTCCTGGAGGACGAGGGCCCGAGCGCCCGCGTCGGCGACGTGCTGAGCCACAAGGCGGGCGGCACCATCCCGTCGCTGGTGCACATGCACCCGGAGGAGACGGTCGGCCAGGCCATCGAGGTGCTGCGCGAGTACGGCGTCTCGCAGATGCCGGTCGTCAAGCCGGGTGCCGGTCACCCGGACGTGATGGCCGCCGAGGTCGTCGGGTCCGTGGTGGAACGGGAGCTGCTGGACGCGCTGTTCAGCAAGCGCGCGTCCCTCGACGACCCGCTGGAGAAGCACATGTCCGCCCCGCTGCCCCAGGTCGGCTCCGGCGAGGCGGTCGGCGACCTGATGTCCGTGCTCGGCTCGGCCGACGCGGCGATCGTCCTGGTCGAGGGCAAGCCGACCGGCGTGGTCAGCCGGCAGGACCTGCTGGCCTTCCTGGCCAAGGGCGGAAAGTAGCGGCGAAACCGCGGTGAACTGCGGGTTCACCCGAGCCTCTTGAGATGGGCCGGGGTTCGCGGAAGTGGTACGAGCGTGTCACGTGCGCGCAGCACCCGCTTAACACGCCTCCGGCACAGTGGTGGGTGTCGGCAGGGGTGGGAGCGGCTCCCCGCCCAGGCCGACGCCGAACGGCGCCTAGGACCTCCGGAGCGGCTCCCGGACCTCCATGGACGCCACGGACGCGCAAGCCCGGCCCTGACCCGGCCCGCGTCCCTCGCGGGGACCGCCGTCGTCCCGCCCCCCGGCAACGGGGGTGCGGCGGTCCCCGCGACAGTCTTTCTCAGCGGGCCTCCGTGCTCGCCCAACTCCCCAGCAGCGCCAGCCGCTCCGCCGTCTCCGACCCCGGTTCCGGCGTGTACGCCACGATCGTCTGGTCCGGGGCCGCCGGGATCGTCAGCGTCTCGTACGGCAGGGTCAGCAGTCCCGCCACCGGGTGCCGGATCTTCTTCACGCCGTAGGCGCACTCGCTGACCTCGTGGTCCGCCCACAGGCGGCGGAAGTCCTCGCTCCTCAGGGAGAGTTCGCCGACCAGGGCGCACAGCTCGGGGTCGTCGGCGTAGCGGCCCGCGTTGACCCGCAGATGGGCCACCGTCTGTGCGGCGACCGCGCGCCACTCCGGGTAGAGGTCACGGCCGGCCGGGTCCAGGAAGACCTGCCGGGGCATGCTCCGCTCCGCCGGCGCCAGGCGGCTGAAGCCGTTGACCGCGTCGCCGAGGGCGTTCCACGCGAGGACCTCCATGCACCGGCCCAGCACGAACGCCGGGCTGCGCTCCATGCCGTCGAGCAGGATCCGGACGCCGGGGCGGACGCGGGGCGCGGACCGCTGCCGGTCCCGCTGCCGGCGCGGGCGCGCCACCGTGCGCAGATAGGCCTGCTCGGTCTCGTCCAGCCGCAGCACCCGGGCGACCGCGTCCAGCACGGCGTCGCTCACGCTCGTCCCGCGCCCCTGCTCCAGGCGGATGTAGTAGTCGACGCTGACCCCCGCGAGCTGGGCCACCTCCTCGCGGCGCAGCCCCGGCACGCGGCGCCGGCCATGGCTCGCCAGCCCCACCTCCTCGGGCTGGATCCGTGCACGTCGCGAGCGCAGGAAGTCGCCGACTTCCCCTTCCAGCCAGTCCCCGTCCATACGGTCGATCGTAGGTCAGGCGCCGGCCGTGAACCTGGTACTGGCAGACCCAGGAAAAGCGCATCCCTGGGTAGGGCGGGCGGAAGCGGCGAGGGTGGTGTCAGCCGCCGGGGGCCCGCCCCGGCGTCCAGACCAGGGGGAACACCCATGTCGTACGAGAACCTCTCCGGCCGCACCGCCGTCGTCACCGGAGCCGCCAGCGGCATCGGCGAGGCCGTCGCCCGGCACCTGGCCGCCGAAGGCGCCCGGGTGGCGCTGCTCGCCCGGCGCGCGGACCGGCTTCAGGCTCTGGTGGAGAAGATCCGGGCCGACGGGGGCGAGGCGCTCGCCGTGGCCGCCGACGTCACCGACGAGGCGTCCGTGGCGGCCGCCCGGGATCTGGTGCACGAGACGTTCGGGTCCGTCGACCTCGTCGTCAACAACGCCGGGGTCATGCTCCCGAACCCGATCGCCGACGGCCGCCTCGACGAGTGGCAGCGGATGCTGGACACCAACGTCACCGGCGTGCTGCGGGTCATCCGCGCCTTCCGGGCCGACCTGGTGGCCGCCGCCGGCGAGGGCCGCACCGCCGACCTGGTGAACGTCTCCTCCATCGGCGCCCACATCCCCTTCCCCAACTACGCGGTGTACGGGGCCACGAAGGCCGCGGTGACCTATCTCTCGCAGTCCCTGCGCACCGAGTTCGGGCCGCAGGACGTGCGGGTGACGAACATCGAGCCGGGGCTGACGGGCACCGAGCTGAAGGACCACATCGACAGCGCGGAGCTGTCCGGGCAGCTGGACGGCATGCTCGACGCGATCGGCATGCTGTCGGCGGCGGAGGTCGCGGACGTCGTCGCCTACGCCACCAGCCGGCCCCGGCACGTCAACCTCCGCCAGATCATGGTCCTGCCGACCCGGCAGGCGTGAGCCGGGCTCAGTCCTGCGGGTCGGAGCGGTCGCGGCGGCCGGCGAGCAGCCCCGGGTTGAGCCGTACGGCCTGGGCGAAGTTGACGCCGACGATGCCGAGCCAGGCGGCGATCGTCCCGACCGTCCCCGCGACGCCGCCGGCCACGGCGGTCAGCGGGATCGCCAGGACCAGCGAGACGATCGCGAGCCCGAAGCGCTCGGCCCAGGTGTCGGCGTCCTTCGGGCGCCGGGCACCGCGCGCGCTCTCCATCCGCTCCTCGGCCAGGTGGCGCCGCACCCGGCGGTCCACCACGTCGTCGATCCGCTGCTCGACCTTCTCCAGGAAGGAGTCCACCAGGGCGGAGTCGTAGTCGTCGCCCAGGTCCCTGCGTGCCCGCACGGTGGCGTCGAGGTCCTTCTTGAGGTCGACGTCCCGAGTCTCCGGTGTGCTCATGCCGTTCAGCCTAGGGAGTGCTCACGCCCTCCGCACTGGGGACAACCCCCCTCTTGCCGTCCGCCGGCGGGCAGGCCGCGTTCCGCCGCCCCACCAGCCAGTACAGCAGCGCCGGTACCGCCAGCCCGACGATCCAGGAGATGTCCGCGCCGCCCAGCGGCTCCACCAGCGGGCCGGTGTAGAAGCCGGTGGCCAGGAACGGCAGCTGGGCGAGCAGGCCGAGCGCGTACACGGCGAGGGCGTCCCAGCGCCAGGCGCCGTAGCGGCCGTGCGGGTCGGACAGGGCCGGGATGTCGTAGCGCTCCCTGGAGATCAGGTAGTAGTCGACCAGGTTGATCGCCGACCAGGGCGTGAAGAAGGTCAGCAGGAACAGCAGGAAGTCCTTGAAGGAGGACAGGAAGCTGTCCTTGCCCAGCAGGGCCACCGCCGTCCCCGCGACCATGACGAGCGCGATGTACCCGGCCCGCCCCGCCCGCGACAGCTGCCGCTGCCCCCGGAAGCCGCTCACGCTCGTCACCATCGACATGAAACCGCCGTAGGTGTTGAGGACGTTGATGGTGAGCTTGCCGAGCGCGATGACGAAGTAGAAGAAGGAGGCGACGAGTCCGGTGCCGCCGAGGGCGACGACGTAACCGACCTGGCTGTCCAGGAACTTCGCGCCCGCCGTGGCCGCGACCAGCACCCCGAAGGTCATGGACCACTGCGAGCCCAGCGCCGACCCGGACAGCGTCCACCAGAAGGTCGCCCTCGGGGACGTCGTGCGCGGCAGATAGCGCGAGTAGTCCGCCACGTACGGCCCGAACGCCAGCTGCCAGGACGCCGACAGGGACGTCGCCAGCAGGAACACCGGCAGCGAGAAGTGGGCGTCGTGCAGCAGGGCGGTCACGTCGGCGCGGTCGAGCAGGCGGATGCCCAGGTAGACGAAGGCGAGCGCGCAGACCGTGCTCGCGATACGGCCGAGGGCGTGGATGACCCGGTAGCCGACGGCCGCCATGACCGCCGTGACGGCGGCGAACACGACGATCCCGGTGGTGTCGTTCGTGTGCGTCAGGTCGCCCACCGCCTGCCCGGCGAGCACGCTGCCGGACGCGAAGAAGCCGACGTACATCACGACGACCAGCAGCAGCGGTACGACCGCCCCGCGCACCCCGAACTGCGCCCGCGACTGGATCATCTGCGGCAGCCCGAGCCTGGGGCCCTGCGCCGAGTGCAGGGCCATCACCGCCCCGCCGAGGAGGTTGCCCAGCAGCAGACCGACGAGCGACCAGACGACGTCCCCGCCGAAGACGACCGCGAGCGCGCCGGTGACGACCGCCGTGATCTGCAGGTTGGCGCCCAGCCAGAGAGTGAACTGGCTGAACGCGGTGCCGTGCCGCTCGTCGTCGGGGACGACGTCGATGGAGCGCAGTTCCACCATGCCGCCCATCTACTTCACCAGCCCGTGCTGCTTCGCGTACGCGTTCGCCACGTCCTCGGGGTCCTTCTTGTCCTTGTCCACCTGCCGGTTGAGCTCGGTGAGCTGGGCCGTGGTCAGCAGGTTGCCGAGCCGGGCGAGGGCCTTGCGGACGGTGTCGTCGGCCTTGCGGTCGGCGATGAGCGGGACGATGTGCTGGCTGGGGATCAGGTGCTGGGGGTCGGTGAGCACCACCCAGTCGTTGGCCTTGATGTCGGTGTCGGTGGTGAACAGGTTCGCCACGTCCACGTCGCCCTTCTTGAGCGCGCCCTTGACCAGGGGCCCGTCGGAGTCGAGCGACTTGAACTCCTTGAACTCCACGCCGTAGACGTCCTTCAGGCCGACCGCGCCGACCTGGCGCTTCTTCACCTCGGGGGCGGCGCCGACGACCAGCTTGCCGTTCTGCTCGCGCAGGTCGGCGAGGGAGGTGAGGCCGTACTTCTGCGCGGTCCCGCGGGTGACGACGAAGGCGTCGGAATCCTCCGCCATGCCGTACGGCAGTACCTGGAGGCCGGCCGGGAGGGCCTGGGTGAGGGCGTTCTGCATCTCGCCCGACTCGGTGGCCGTGACCTTCGGTGCGAGGTAGTTGAGCAGGGCGCCCTGGTACTCGGGCAGCAGGTCGATGTCTCCGCCCCTCAGGGCCGGGATGACGATCTCGCGGGTGCCGAGGTTGGGGCGGACGGTCGTCTTCACACCGGCGCCCTGGAGGGCGGCCGCGTAGAGGTAGCCGAGCACCTGGTTCTCGGTGAAGTTGGCGGTGCCGATGGTGACTCCGCCCTTGCTGGAGCCACCGCCGCCGGCGGCGGAGCCCTGGCCGTTGAGGGAGGTGATGCCGCCCGCGCAGGCGGAGAGGGCGGGGACGGAGGCGACCGCGAACAGGCCGCCGAGGACAGTACGTCGGTTCATGGGTCGGATTCCCTAGGCGGTGCGGTGGCGGAAGAGGAAGCGCTGGAGGGCGGCGAGGCCCACGTCCAGGACGACGGCGACGACGGCGACCAGCACCGCGCCGCCGAGCACCTGGACCAGGTCGCGCTGGGCGAGGCCGTCGAAGACGTAGCGGCCCAGGCCGCCGAAGGAGACGTACGCGGCGATCGTCGCGGTGGCCACGACCTGGATCAAGGCCAGGCGCAGGCCCGTCATGACCAGCGGCAGCGCGAGCGGCAGCTCGACCTGGAGGAGGACCTGGTGGCCGCGCATGCCCTGGCCGCGGGCGGCGTCCTTCACGTCCGGGTCCACGGCCGTCATGCCGGCGTAGGTGTTGGTGACGATGGCGGGGACCGCGAGGGCGACCAGCGCGACGTACACCGGCAGCATCGACAGACCGCCCGCCAGGAAGACCAGCACGACCAGTCCGACGGTCGGCAGGGCCCGGCCGAAGGAGGCGAGGTTGATCGCGAGGAACGCGCCCTTGCCGGTGTGGCCGATCAGCAGGCCGAGCGGCAGGCCGATGGCGGCGGCGATCAGCGTGGCCAGCAGGGAGTACTGGAGGTGTTCGGCGAGGCGGTGCGCGATGCCGTCAGGGCCGGTCCACTGGGAGCCGCTGACCAGCCACTTCCCGAGGTTCTCGAGGAGTTCCAACATCTCAGGCTCGCCTCCTGGTCCAGGGGGTGAGGGCGTACTGGACGGCCACCAGCACGGCGTCCGCGACGACGGCGAGGAGCAGGGTGAGGACGACTCCGGCGACGACCGGGGTCGGGAAGTTGCGCTGGAAGCCGTCGGTGAACAGCTGGCCGAGGCCGCCGTCGCCGATGTAGGTCGCGACGGAGACCAGGGAGATCGACATGACAGTGGCGATACGGACACCCGCGAAGATCACGGGGAGCGCGAGCGGGAACTCGACGGTCAGCAGCGTGCGCAGGGGTCGGGTGCCCATCGCCTTCGCCGCCTCCTTCACCTTCACCGGGACCGAGTCCAGGCCCTCGACGGTGTTCCGCAGCAGGACGACCAGGGTGTAGACCGTCAGGCCGGTCACGGTGGTGGTGCGGGTCAGGCCGCTGACCGGCAGCAGGAGTACGAAGATCGCGATCGACGGGATCGTGAACAGGACGTTCGAGGCGCCGAGCAGGAAGCCGCGCAGCCGGGGCAGGCGGTGGGCGACGACGGCCAGCGGGAGCGAGATCAGCAGGCCGAGGGCGACGGCCGTGAGCGCGGCCTGGAGGTGGGAGAGCGTGAGGGTGGTGAGGTCGTCGGTGTGGGCGGATATCCACGACCAGTCGATCGTCATGCGGCCACCCTCACTTCGGCGTGGGCGCGGCCGGCGTGCTCGTGGATGTCGTCGCGGGAGGAGACGCCGGTGAGGACGCCCTCGGCGTCGACGCGGGCGACCAGTCCGGTGGGGGAGGCGACCGACTCGTTGAGGGCCGACAGCAGGGAGTCGGTGTCCTTCAGTGGGCGTACGGGGATCTCGGCGTCCTGCGAGGCCCAGTGCAGGGGCTTGTCCCCCGCGTCGAGGACGAGGGTCCAGGTGCCGCCCCGCGGCGCCGGGCCCTGGGGGACGTCCGCGAGGGTCTTCAGGGACAGCAGCTTCAGGCCGCGCTCGGCGCCGAGGAAGTCGGCGACGAAGTCGTCGGCCGGGCGGGCCAGCAGGTCGGCGGGCGGGGCGCACTGGACCAGGTGGCCGCCGGTGCGGAAGACCGCGATCTGGTCGCCGAGGCGCACCGCCTCGTCGATGTCGTGCGTGACGAACACGATGGTCTTGCTCAACTCGGACTGCAGTCGCAGCAGTTCGTCCTGGAGCTGGGTGCGCACGACCGGGTCGACCGCGCCGAACGGCTCGTCCATGAGCAGCACCGGCGGGTCGGCGGCGAGGGCGCGGGCGACGCCGACGCGCTGCTGCTGGCCGCCGGAGAGCTGGTGCGGGTAGCGCTTGCCGGCGTCGGGGGCGAGGCCGACGGTTTCCAGGAGTTCGGCGGCGCGGGCCCGGGCCTTCCTGCGGTTCCAGCCGAGGAGCAGCGGGACGGTGGCGATGTTGTCGAGCACCGTGCGGTGCGGGAAGAGGCCGGCCTGCTGGATCACGTAGCCGATGGAGCGGCGCAGCTCGGCCGCGTCCTGCCGGGTGACGTCCCTGCCGCCGACGCGGATGGTGCCCGAGGTCGGCTCGACCATCCGGTTGATCATCCGCAGGGTGGTCGTCTTGCCGCAACCGGAGGATCCGACCAGGACGGTGACGCCGCCCTCCGGGATCTCCAGGCTGAGGTCGTGGACTGCTGTGGTGCCGTTGGGGAAGCGCTTGTGGACCGCGTCGAACTGGATCATGAGATGTCCCTTGCCCGGCTGTATAACGTCATGCAGAGTTCTTGGTGTGTGAATAGCTTGTCAACGGTTCGGCGTTAATCCGCTGTAACGGATGACCGAAGGGCAAGATCAGATGTCCGGATTGAGGGGAGTTTGCGAGTGATGTCGTCTCGCATCGTGGACATACCGCAGTCCGTCAGCTCCGCGACGGTGATCCTCGACGGCGCCCTGCTCGGCGTCGAGGACGTCGTACGCCTCGCCGACGGCACCGTGCGGCCGGTCCCCGAGGCCGACGCGATGCGGCGCGTCGAGCACTCCTGGAACACCGCCCGGCAGATCGCCGCCACCGGGCGCGTCTACGGCCGCTCCACCGGTGTCGGCGCCAACCGGAACGAGGACGTGCCCACCGAGTCCGCCGCCGGCCACGGCCTGCGCCTGCTGCGCAGCCACGCCGGCGCCGTCGGCGAACAGCTCCCGGCACGCCAGGTGCGCGCCATGCTCGCCGTCCGCGCCAACCAGCTGCTGGCCGGGGGCGCCGGGCTGCGGCCGAGCGTGGTCACCGCCCTGTGCGAGGCGCTGCGGGCGGGCGCGTACCCGGTCGTCAACGAGTTCGGCTCCGTCGGCACGGGCGACATCGCCGCCCTCGCCCAGCTCGGGCTCGCCCTCGCCGGGGAGCACCCCTGGCGCGGTGCCGGCGCCCCCGAGCCGCAGCCCCTCGACAACAACGACGCCCTCGCCCTGATCAGCAGCAACGCCCTCACCCTCGGCCAGTCCGCGCTCGCCCTGCACGAACTGCGCGGGCTGATCGGCGCCACCCAGGTCGTCGCGGCGCTGTCCCTGCTCGCCGTCGACGGCTCCCACGAGGCGTACGCCGCCCCCGTGCACGCCGCCCGCCCGCACCGGGGCAGCACCGAGGTGGCCCGGCGGATGCGGGAGCTGATCGGCGCCGCCGACCGGCCCACCCCGCCGCTCGGCCGCATCCAGGACCCCTACGGCTTCCGCTGCCTGCCCCAGATCCACGGCCCCGCGCACGACGCCGCCGACGCGCTGGAGCAGGTCCTCGCGGTGGAGATCAACGCGGCCGCCGAGAATCCGCTCATCGCCCCCGAGGACCTGGCCGCCTACCACCACGGCGGCTTCTACCAGGCCCAACTCGCCCTCGCCCTGGACCACTTCCGGCTCGCACTGACCCAGGTGGCCCGGCTGTCCACGTCCCGCCTGTCCACGCTCAACGAGCCCGCCTACACCCGGCTGCGCCCCTTCCTCGCCGACCACGAGCCGGCGTCCTCCGGCGTGATGATCCTGGAGTACGCGGCCGGGGCGGCCCTCGGAGATCTGCGGGCCTTCTCCGCGCCCGCCTCGCTGGGCCACGCTGTACTCTCCCGGGGCGTCGAGGAACAGGCGAGCTTCGCCTCGCTCGCCGCGCGGCAGACCCTGCGCGCGTGCGGTGCGTATCGTCTGGTGGTGGGCTGCGAGCTCGTCGCCGCCGTCCGGGCGCTGCGCCAGCGCGACCTGAGGCCCGACCCGGGGCTGCCGGCCGGACGGGCGTTCGCGCTCGCCGAGTCGGTCCTCGATCCCGACCCGGCCGACCGTCCGCTCACGGACGACGTGACGGAGGCGGCCGCACTGCTCGACCGGTTCACGGACATCTGGAGGGGGAGCGCGTCATGAGCGTGGACAGGAGTACCGAGGCGACACCGGGCGTGACGGACAGCCCCGCCAACCGGCTGCAGGCGCTCTTCGAGGGGCACCGGCTCACGCCGACCCAGCGCCGTATCGCGCACAGCATGGTCCGGCGGGCCGCCGACGTGCCGTTCCTCTCCAGCGTGGAGCTGGCCGAGCTGGCCGGGGTCAGCCAGCCGTCGGTGACCCGGTTCGCCGTCGCGCTCGGCTTCGACGGCTATCCGGCCCTGCGCAAGCACCTGCGCGAGGTCGTCCCCGCCGAACCGGCGGCCGAGGCCGGCGCGTTCAACGAGTACCAGCAGGCAGTCGAGGCCGAGATCGAGAACCTGAGGCACCTCGCCGACCTGCTCGCCGACCCGCGCCCGGTGCAGCGGGCGGGCCGGATCCTCGCGGCCTCCCGCCCGCTGCCGGTGCTGGGCCTGCGTGCCGCCGCCTCCCAGGCGTACGGCTTCGCCTACTTCGCCGCCAAGGTCCACCCGGACGTCCGGCTGCTCAACGAGGGCGGCACGATGATCCACGACCGGATCGACGCGGCCGTTCGGGCCGGCGCCTCGGCGCTGCTGTGCTTCGCGCTGCCCCGGCATCCGCGCGAGGTCGTCGACACCCTCGCCTACGCCAAGGACGTGGGCCTGACCACCGTCACGGTCGCCGACTCCGCCTTCGCGCCCGTCGCCAAGTACTCCGACCTGCTGCTGCCCGCCGCCGTCGGCACCGGGCTCGCCTTCGACACCGCGTGCGCGCCGATGCTGCTCGGGCGGGTGCTGCTGGAGGCGGTCTGCGACGACCTGCCCCAGGCGCAGGCCCGGCTGGAGGAGTTCGACGCGAAGGCGGCGGCCCGCGGGCTCTTCGTGGAGTGACGCAGCCACGCTCTCAGACTCGTCTCACGTTCGGCCGCTAACTTCCCCACAAGACTCAAGGCGCTGTGTGGACACGTGACACGGGAGGCTGACGTGGCGCGCGGAGGACAGGGGCTGGCCCGGGTGGCCGTCGTCGTACGGGCCGGGGCCGCACCGCTGTGGTGGTTCGGGGTGTGTGCCGCGGGGATCGGGGTGCTGCCGGCCGGGGTGACCGGTCGGCGGGTCGGGGTGCTCGCCGGCGCCGCGCTGTTCCTGGTCGGCGCGGCGGTCGTGGCACTGGTGCGCAGGGCCCGGTACGACGCGCTCGCCCGCGGCGCGGCCCGCGCGGGCAAGTACGACGTGCTGCAGGACCGGGCGGTGACCGTGCGCAACTGGCGCCGGGGCCACCGCTGGTGGCTGCTTCTGGCGTTCGCGGTCGCGCTCGGCTCGTCCTGCGCGGTACCCGCGGCCGGCGGCATGCTGCTGGCCGGCCTCGGTACCGGGCTGCGGCTGAAGGCCGCCTGGATCGGGCGCCGCGAACGCGCCGGGCAGACGCTGCTGTGGGTGCGCGTCGACTGGCTCGACCGGCGCGGCGGGCGCCCAGTGGGGAAGGCCGTGAAGGGCCTGCGGGGTACGGGCATCGCGGCCGGCGACGCGGCCCCGGGCGGGGCCCGCCGCCGTACCGCGGCGCTCGTCTAGCTCTTCCCGGCGGTCAGACCTCCAGTTCCTCCTCGATCTTTTTCAGCTGGTGCCGGGCCATCGCCAGGTTGGCCCGGGACGAGTCCAGGACCAGGTAGAGGAACAGACCGTTGCCGCCACGGCTCTTGAGCAGGCGGACCAGGTGGTACTGGTCCGACAGCGTGATCAGGATGTCCTCGATCTCGCCCTTGAGGCCGAGCATCTCCATCGTGCGCATCTTGGCGCGGATCACGTCGGTGTTGCCCGCGGCGGCCACGTTCAGGTCGAAGGTCTTGCTGCCGCCCATCGTGCCCAGCGCCATTCCGCTGGTGTAGTCGACGAGCGCGACGCCGGTGGCGCCCTCGATGGAGGTGAGGGCTTCCTTCAGCGCGGTCTCGGTGTTGGCCATCGTGGTCCTCTCAACTGTCGGTTGCGGTGCGTGTGGTGCCGGCGCGCTGAGTGCGCGTGGTCCGGGTGCGTGCGGGTGCGGGTGTGGTGGTCCTACGGGCTGCCCGGGCGGCGGTCTCCGCGGCGTCGAGCAGCTCCCCGATGCGGGCGCCCGAGCGACGGCCCTCCAGGTGCAGCCGGCCGACGTTGACCCGGTCCTGGGCGAGCAGGGTCAGTACGGCGGTGCGGCCGGCCGCGTAGGTGGCGACATAGCCGCGCTCGCCGCGTACCAGCAGCTCCCGGAAGCCGCCGCTCGCGGTGGCGTCGCTGACCCGTACGGCCACGCCGAGCGCGGCGGCGGTGAGCGCCGAGAGGCCCTCCGGGTCGACTCCGGGAGTGTCGTGGGCGACGACGAGTCCGTCGACGCCGGCCGCCAGGGCGCCGGTGAGCTGCGGCACCCGGCTGCGCAGCCGGTGCAGCTCGTCCACGACGGCCTGGAGGTCCTCCTCGGACACCATCAGCTCTCTCCTCTCGGCGGGGCGGTGCCGTTCAAAGCGCCTCCAGCGCATCCCTGAGCCTCTTCAGCAGCGCGATGTCGGGGTCGGTGACCGGGGGTAGGGGCGGCGGGGCAGGGGGCGGGCGCAGCGGGGTGAGGTGGCCGGCCGCCGCGAGCCGGCGCACGTCGACCAGCGTGTGGAAGGCCTGCCGGCCCAGGTTCCGGGCGATCCCGGTGGCCGTGCGGACGCCGTCCACGCGGTCCAGGACCGCCCGCTGCCGGGGCGTGACGGGCGCGGCGGCCCCCGGGTCCGCGCGGATCAGCGGGGCGCTGTCGGCCGCCGGGTCGGGCCACAGCCGGTGCAGCAGCAGCCGGCGGCGCAGCGTCTCCCGCTCCAGGGCGACGACCGGGACCGAGGGCAGCGGGCCGATGCGGGGGCCGCTGTCGTAGCGGAAGCGGCCGGGTGCGCTGCTCGGGGCCAGCGCGAAGTACCCGGCGTCGTACAGCGCGTCCAGATGGCACAGCTCCAGCGCGCCCGCGGGCAGCAGCCCGGAGCCCAGCAGGAGTTCCGCGGCGTGCAGCGGGCCGGCGGCCTCGGCGGCGGCCCGCTGCCAGGCGGCGGCCGCGAGGGTGCCGTGGGCCGTGAGGAGCACGTCGAGTCCCGGGGCGAGCGCGCTCTCGGCGTGCACCACCCGGCCCTCGGCGAGGTACAGGACGCCGTGCTCGCGGACCAGGATCCCGGTGGCCCGCTCCTCGGCGAGCCGGGTGAGCATCGGTGAGAGGGCCCGGGTGGCCGACTTCTCCCGCACCGGCAGCGGCGGTATCTCTGTCACGCTCATCCCAGCACCAGCCGGGCCGCCATCTCGCCGAGCCGGATCCGGGCGAGCGCGAGGTTGCCCTCTTCGCGGCCGAGCCACAGGTGCAGGAAGACGCTGCTGTCGAAGGTGGTGTCCACGAATCTCAGCAGGTGGTAGCTGTCGTGGTTGCTGACGATCACGTCCTCGACGGGCGGGTGTCCGTCCGCGTGGGCCGCGAAGGCGCCGTGCTCGGCGGCCATCCGGGCCAGTTCGGCGGCCTCGGCGGCGGTCGTCTCGTGATCGCCACCGGGCGCCTCCCCGACCGTGCCGAGGGCCAGTCCGCTGGTCCAGTCCACCAGTGCCGCTCCCCGCGCACCGGGCAATCGCATCGCTTCCAGCAGGCACTCGTCGATTCCGGGCACCCTAGCTCCCCTCCCGCCTGGGACTCCGGCTGAGTGACAGCGACACTACGCAACGTGTGCGCGAGAGGTGAGGCCTTTGGCATTTTCCGGTGGAACATGCGTCCGGCGTACTAGTGTGGGTCAACTGGCCTGTCTGTCGGGCGGGTTGATCCATTCGTTCGAGGGTGCCGGGGGTGCGTCAACGGCTCCCGGGCGCCTGCAGGGTGGTGAGGGCGTCCACGTGCGCCCCGCCGGACTCCGTCACCACCTCGGCGATGGTCTGCGGCTCTCGTACGGCCGCGAGGGCGACGCCTCCCGAACCGTCCGGCGCGAAGCCGTAGATGCCGGGCCTGGCCAGGGAGTTGTAGGCGTAGTGGTGGGCGAAGTAGTACGCGCCCGTGTCCAGCGCCGCCGCGTAGTCGCCCTGTTCCAGCAGGGGCAGCGCGCGCCCCTCGGCCAGCAGGTCGCCCGAGAAACAGGCGGGCCCGGCCACGTCCTGCACCACCTCCGGCCCCGGCTTCGGCCTCCCCTTGGCGTCGTACGCGGCGATCCGCAGCGGCCACGCCCCCGGCGCGTACACGGTCCGCGTCGCCACCTGTACGCCCGCGTGCGTCACCGCGATCCGCCGCCCGCCCGCGCTCTTGGCGTACTCCACCCGGGCCACCACCGTCCCGTGCTTGGCCAGCAGCGACCGCCCGAACTCGGTCACCAGCCCGTACCGCCCGTCGAAGAGCCCCGGCACCTCCTCGGCCAGCAGCCGGGCGTAGTGCGCGTACGAGGGTGCCGTCGCCTCGGCCGCGAAGTTCACCGGCAGTCCGCCGCCGATGTCGAGCGTGTCGATCTGCCGGCGGCCCGCCCGCTCGTTGATCTCCTCCGCGAGCGCGTACGTCTGCGCCAGTCCCCGCGCCAGCAGGGTCAGCGGAATGCCCTGCGAGCCGGTGTGCGCGTGCAGCCGGGTCAGCCACGGCCGCTCCAGATACGCCCGTACGACCCACTCGCGCGCCCCCTCGTCGCGCAGCGCCACCCCGAACTTCGAGGTCTCCGTCGCCGTCGAGGTCGCCCCGATCGTGCCGCCGCCGACCTGCGGGTTGACCCGGATGCCGAGCGCGGACCGCGGGGGCCCGGACCGTACGAGGGCGTCCAGGCGGTCCAGCTCCTGCGGGTTGTCGGCGTTGACCGCGATGCCCAGCTCCAGCGCCTCGCGCAGCTCCGCCGCGGTCTTGGCGGGCGAGTCCAGCACCGTGCGGGCGGCCGGCACCCCGGCCGCCCGCGCCAGCGCCAGCTCGCCCGGGCTCGCCACCTCCGCGCCGATGCCCGCCTCGTGCAGCAGCCGCAGCACCGGCACCAGCGGGGTCGCCTTCACCGCGAAGGCGTGCAGCACCGGCGTGCCGGGAGGTACGACCGCGTCGAACGCCGCCCGCAGGGCCGCCGCCGACCCGCGGATCCCGGTCACGTCCAGCAGCCCGACCACGGCCGCGTCCGGCCCCAGCAGCCCCCGCTCCACGGCGGCCCGCACCGCCTCGTCCCGCCTGGCCGCGCGCGCCCGTGCCTCGGTCGCCTCGGCCTGCGCCTCGATGTCCCGCTCCACGCTCTCTCCCCTCGGATCCGCCGCACGTACATCCAGCCAAACACCGACGGCGCGCGGGCGGGGTCGCCCCCATGTATTGACTAGCTCTATTCAGACCGACAGGATGTGAATAGACATAGCAACAGGAGGAGGCAGACGATGTCGGGACCCCGCCCCGTACGAGCGCCGCGCGGCACGGAACTGAGCGCCCTGGGATGGCAGCAGGAAGCCGCCCTGCGCATGCTGCAGAACAACCTCGACCCGGAGGTCGCGGAGCACCCCGACAAGCTCGTCGTCTACGGCGGCACGGGGAAGGCGGCCCGTGACTGGCGCTCCTTCGACGCCATGGTCCGCACGCTGCGGACCCTCAAGCAGGACGAGACCATGCTGGTCCAGTCCGGCCGCCCGGTCGGCGTGATGCAGACCCACGAGTGGGCCCCGCGCGTCCTGATCGCCAACTCCAACCTGGTCGGCGACTGGGCCAACTGGGAGGAGTTCCGCCGTCTGGAGGCCCTCGGCCTGACCATGTACGGCCAGATGACCGCCGGCTCCTGGATCTACATCGGCACCCAGGGCATCCTCCAGGGCACCTACGAGACCTTCGCCGCCGTCGCCGCGAAGAAGTTCGGCGGCACCCTCGCCGGGACCATCACCCTCACCGCCGGCCTCGGCGGCATGGGCGGCGCCCAGCCCCTCGCCGTGACGATGAACGACGGCGTCGCCATCTGCGTCGACTGCGACCCGCGCGCCATCGACCGCCGTATCGAGCACCGCTACCTGGACGTCAGGGCCGACTCCCTGGAGCACGCGCTCCAGCTGGCCACCGAGGCCCGTGACGCCCGCCGTCCGCTGTCCATCGGCGTCCTCGGCAACGCGGCCGAGCTGGTCCCGCAGCTGCTCGCGATGAACGCCCCCATCGACATCGTCACCGACCAGACCTCCGCCCACGACCCGCTGTCCTACCTGCCGGTGGGCGTGGCCTTCGAGGACATGGCCGACGCCGCCGCGAAGGACCCGGCCGGCTTCACCACGCGTGCGCGTGAGTCGATGGCCAGGCACGTCGAGGCCATGGTCGGCTTCATGGACGCCGGCGCCGAGGTCTTCGACTACGGCAACTCCATCCGCGGCGAGGCCCGACTGGCGGGCTACGACCGGGCGTTCGCCTTCCCCGGCTTCGTCCCCGCGTACATCCGCCCGTTGTTCTGCGAGGGCAAGGGCCCCTTCCGCTGGGCGGCCCTGTCCGGCGACCCCGCCGACATCGCCAAGACCGACAAGGCGATCCTGGAGCTGTTCCCGGAGAACGAGTCCCTGGCCCGCTGGATCAAGATGGCCGGCGAGCGCGTCCACTTCCAGGGCCTGCCCGCGCGCATCTGCTGGCTCGGCTACGGCGAGCGCGACAAGGCCGGCGAGCGCTTCAACGACATGGTGGCCTCCGGCGAGCTGGCCGCTCCGCTGGCGATCGGCCGGGACCACCTGGACTGCGGGTCGGTGGCCTCGCCCTACCGCGAGACCGAGGCCATGCTCGACGGGTCCGACGCGATCGCCGACTGGCCGCTGCTGAACGCCATGGTGAACGTGGCGTCCGGTGCGTCGTGGGTGTCCATTCACCACGGTGGCGGCGTCGGCATGGGGCGGTCCATCCACGCCGGGCAGGTGACGGTGGCCGACGGCACCAGGCTGGGTGGCGAGAAGATCCGCCGGGTGCTGACCAACGACCCGGGTATGGGCGTCATCCGGCACGTGGACGCCGGGTACGACATCGCCGAGTCCGTGGCCCAGGAGCGGGGGGTCCGGGTGCCGATGCGCGAGGGTGACGAGGCGTGACCATGAGTGAAGGCGGGCACGGCGACTCTCCGGCGGTGGCTGACGTTCCGCCGCCGTCCCCGGGTGCGCCCGTGTCCACCCGGTCCGCCCCGCGGAACGACGGCCCACGGACTGGCGGGTCCACCGCGCAGAACGTGCCCACCTTCCAGGAGATGTGGCGCGAGCTGCTCCCCGTCGGCCGGCACCGCGAGTCCGGCGGATACCGGCGTTACGCCTGGAACGGCGCCGACGCCGAGTGCCGGGCCTGGTTCAAGGAGCAGGCCGAGGGGCGCGGGCTGGTCCACGAGGTCGACCGGAACGGCAACCAGTGGGCCTGGCTCGGTGACCCGGCCGCCGGGGACGCCGTCGTCACGGGATCGCATCTCGACTCCGTCCCGGACGGCGGGGCCTTCGACGGGCCCCTCGGGGTCGTGTCCTCCTTCGCCGCCCTCGACGAGCTGCGCGGCAGGGGCGTGCGGTTCAGCAGGCCGCTGGCTGTCGTCAACTTCGGTGACGAGGAAGGGGCCCGGTTCGGGCTCGCCTGTGTCGGCTCCCGGCTCACCGCCGGGCAGCTGACCGTCGAGCAGGCCCACCGGCTCACCGACGGCGACGGGATCACCCTCCCGCAGGCCATGGAGGCCGCCGGGTACGACCCCGAGGGCATCGGGGCCGACCCCGGGCGGCTGGCCCGGATCGGCGCCTTCGTCGAGCTGCACGTCGAACAGGGCCGCGCGCTGGACCTGTCCGGCGACCGGGTCGGCATCGCCAGCGCCATCTGGCCGCACGGGCGCTGGCGGTTCGACTTCCGGGGCGAGGCCAACCACGCCGGCACCACCCGCCTGGCCGACCGGCACGACCCGATGCTGTCCTACGCCGAGACCGTGCTCGCCGCCCGCCGCGAGGCCGAACTCGCCGGTGCCGTCGCCACCTTCGGGAAGATCGCGGTGGAGCCGAACGGGGTCAACGCCATCCCCTCGCTGGTGCGCGGCTGGCTCGACTCCCGCGCCGCCGACCAGGAGACCCTGGACACGGTGGTGGGGGGCATCGAGAAGGCCGCACGGGAGTACGCCGACGCCCACGGCATCGACCTGGACGTCGTCCGCGAGTCCTTCACCCCGGTCGTCGAGTTCGACCACGCCCTGCGCGACGAACTCGGCCGCATCCTGGGCAAGGACACCGGCCTGACCGTGCCCGTCCTCGGAACCGGGGCGGGACACGACGCCGGAATCCTCTCCGGCAGCATTCCCACCGCCATGCTGTTCGTGCGCAACCCCACCGGTGTCTCGCACTCCCCGGCCGAGTTCGCCGCCGAGGACGACTGCGTGGCCGGGGTGCACGCGCTCGCCGACGTACTGGAAGGGCTGGCCTGCAGGTGACCAAGCGGACCTACTGGTTGGAACACGCCTGGCTCGGCACGAACGTCGAGCCGGGCGTCGCCCTCGACGTGGACGGTGGGCGGATCGGCGCCGTCCGCACCGGTGTCCCCACCCCGCCGCCCGGCGCCGAGGTGCTGCGCGGACTCACCCTGCCGGGGCTCGCCAACACCCACAGCCACGCCTTCCACCGGGCGCTGCGCGGCACCGTCCAGGTCGGCAGCGGCACCTTCTGGACCTGGCGCGAGGTGATGTACTCCGTCGCCGAGCACCTGACCCCGGACACCTACCACGCCCTGGCGCGCGCGGTGTACGCCGAGATGGCCCTGGCCGGCGTCACCTGTGTCGGCGAGTTCCACTACGTGCACCACGCGCCCGGCGGCACCCCCTACGCCGACCCCAACGCCATGGGCGAGGCGCTGATCGCGGCCGCCGCCGAAGCCGGCATCCGGATCACCCTCCTCGACACCTGCTATCTGTCCTCCGGCTTCGGTGAGGCCCCCAGCGCCCAGCAGCTGCGGTTCTCCGACGGCAGCGCGGAGGCCTGGGCCGCACGCTGTGCAGTTCTCAAGGAGCGGGATCACGCGCGGATCGGGGCGGCGATTCACTCCGTACGGGCCGTACCCGCCGACCAGTTGGCGACCGTCGCCGGGTGGGCCGAGGAACGGCGGGCCCCGCTGCACGTGCACCTGTCGGAGCAGACCGCCGAGAACGACGCCTGCCTCGCGGCGCACGGCTGCACGCCCACCCGGCTGCTCGCCGACCACGGTGCCCTCGGGCCGCGCACCACCGGGGTGCACAACACCCACCTCACCGACGAGGACATCGCCCTGCTCGGCGGCTCCGGCACCGGCACCTGCATGTGCCCGACGACGGAGCGCGACCTGGCCGACGGCATCGGTCCGGCCGTCGCCCTGCAGCGGGCCGGCTCCCCGCTCTCCCTCGGCTCCGACAGCCACGCCGTCATCGACCTGCTCGAAGAGGCGCGCGCGATGGAGCTGAACGAGCGGCTGCGCTCGCGCACCAGGGGCCACTGGACGGCCGCCGCCCTGCTGCGGGCCGCCACCGCCGACGGCCACGCCGCCCTCGGCTGGGACGAGGCCGGCACCCTGGAAGCCGGCGCCCTCGCCGACTTCACCACCATCGCCCTCGACTCGGTCAGGACAGCGGGGCCGCTGCCCAGGCTGGGCGCCGAGACGGCCGTATTCGCGGCGGGCGCGGCCGACGTACGGCACACGGTCGTGGGCGGCCGGCATGTCGTGCGCGACGGGTCGCACACCCTCGTGCCCGAGGTGCCGTCGGCGCTTGCGGACGCCATCGACGCCCTGCGCGGCTGAACCCCCACGTCACCCCTGAGGACACCATGAGCAGCAGCACCGTCATCACCAACATCGCCACGCTGGTCACCAACGACCCCTCCCTCAGTGACGGCTCCCCTCTCGGCCTGGTCCAGGACGCGGCCGTCGTCATCGAGGGCGACCGCGTCGTGTGGACCGGTGAATCCAGCAAAGCACCCGCCACTGACAACCGGGTCGACGCGGGCGGCCGGGCGGTGCTGCCGGGCTTCGTGGACTCCCACTCGCACCTGGTCTTCGCCGGCGACCGCACCCAGGAGTTCAACGCCCGCATGTCCGGCCGCCCCTACACGGCGGGCGGGATCCGCACCACGGTCGCGGCCACCCGGGCGGCGAGCGACGCGGAACTGGAGGCCGGCCTCACCCGTTACCTCGACGAAGCCCTCCGCCAGGGCACGACGACGTTCGAGACCAAGTCGGGCTACGGCCTGACCGTCGAGGACGAGTCCCGCGCGCTGCGCATCGCCGCGAAGCACACCGAGGAGGTGACGTACCTCGGCGCGCACATCGTCCCGCCCGACCACGCCGACGACCCGGCCGCCTATGTCGCCCTGGTCACCGGCGAGATGCTGGACGCCTGCGCGCCGCACGCCCGCTGGATCGACGTGTTCTGCGAGAAGGGCGCCTTCGACGGCGACCAGGCCCGCGCGATCCTCACCGCCGGCAAGGCGAAGGGCCTGCACCCCCGCATCCACGCCAACCAGCTCTCCTACGGCCCGGGCGTCCAGTTGGCCGTCGAGCTGGACGCGGCCAGCGCCGACCACTGCACCCATCTGACCGACGCGGACGTGGACGCCCTGGCCGGCGGCAACACGGTGGCCACCCTGCTGCCCGGCGCCGAGTTCTCCACCCGCGCCGAATGGCCGGACGCCCGCCGCCTGCTGGACGCGGGCGTCACGGTCGCCCTGTCCACGGACTGCAACCCGGGCTCGTCCTTCACCTCGTCGGTGCCGTTCTGCATCGCGCTCGCCGTCCGGGACATGGGGATGACCCCTGACGAGGCCGTCTGGTCCGCCACGGCGGGCGGCGCGGCGGCCCTGCGCCGCACCGACATCGGCCGCCTCGCCCCCGGCGCCCGCGCCGACCTCACCCTCCTGGACGCCCCCAGCCACGTCCACCTGGCCTATCGGCCGGGCGTGCCGCTGGTCAGCGGGGTGTGGCGCAGCGGCGTACGGGTCGTCTGAGCGGGAGTCAGACCGCAGCCCGGGTGCGCGGACCGGCCAGGGCCTCCTCCCGGGCCGCGGCCCGGATCGGGCACACCGCGGACAGCCGTGACACGCGCCGTCCCTCGCCGAGCACGCCGCCGCCCGGGCCGAGCAGGAGCACCGACCGGGACACGATCCGCGCGGCGAGCCGGTCGCCCCGCAGCGAGGGGTTCTCGGCCAGGGCGGCGGCCAGCGAGGCCACGGCCGCCCGGGTACGGCGGACCAGACACGGCTCCGGATGGACGGCCCACACGGGCAGCCGCACGGCCGCCGTCACGAGCGCGTCGAAGGACGGCAACCCGCAGTCCGCCACCACCAGCACGGCCTGCCACCGCCCCGCTTCCAGGGCGCGCAGGAGGGCGGGTAGCCGATGCTGCGGGGCGAGCAGGGCGAGGACGGCACCGGACGCACCTGACCGTGCGTCGCCCGACTGCACGTCACCTGTCCACTCGTCAGCTGTCTGCTCGTCAGCTGTCCGCTCTTCGCCCGTCCGCACCGTGAGCCCCGTCGCCCGTGCCCGTGTGGCGAGCAGCGCGGCCAGTGCGGCGCTGCGGTGGTCGTCGTCGTACGCCACCGTCAGTGCCGTCGCGCCGAGGGCGACGGCGCCGTCGGCCAGGATGCGGGCGAGGCGGGTCTCGTCGGGTGCCCAGCTCAGCGCGGGCGGGCGGCCGGGGAGCAGCGGCAGCAGGCAGGTGAGCCCGGCCTGCTGGTAGGCGTCCAGCGCGCCGTCGATGACGGACGGGTCGGCGTGGCCGACGACCGCCGTGTAGTCACCGGATGCCACGGCGTGCCCGACTCCCGGTGTCTCGTGGAAGACCTGCCAGTCGGCCGTTCCCGGTGCGCCGTCACGGATCCGGTCCACCTCGGTGAGCAGGACGATGCCCGCGGCCGTCCGCGGCCCGGTGAGCGGCGCGACGACGGCGACGGCTGGTACCGGCACGGCGGTCAGCCCCAGATGAGGGAGTCGGAGCCGGCGGCGACGGCCGTGGCACCGGCCGCCGGGATACCCACGACGGCCGCGCCGACCGCCAGCAGGGCGGCGAGGGCGACGGCGGAGGCGACACGCCGGACCCGGCGCCGGAAGGGCGCGACGGACACGGCGGACGTGGCGGCGAAGAAGGACTGAGCGGCCGTAGCGGGCACGGCGAACCTCCGGGATCGGGGTGGGATGGGTGTGCGGTGCGCGAGTGCGCGGTGTGATTCAGCATGTGCCGGGACGGTCACCCATGGCCATGTCCGAGGTGGTTCCGGGACCGGCCATGGCCAGGCCCGGACGGCTCGCCCGACGCCCGCCACGTCCGCATGCCGGACCTTGACTGGCCAGCTGAGCAGGGACGTTCCTAAGATCCGCTGGGCGCCCGGTCGGGGCGGTCGCGCTGGGGGGAACGACATGGTGGGGGCCCGATGGACGTGAAAGAGCGAGCCCAGGAGCTCTACCGCATCGCGCTCGAGGACGCGGCCTGGCACCCCGAGAGCGTGGTCGGCCAGCGCGGCTGGAGCGACGCGGAGTTCGCCGACGCCCTCCAACTCCTCACCCGGCTACGGCTGTTCGTGTCGGCTCCGGACAGCGGGAACGGGTGGACGGCGCTGTCGCCCGACACCGCGCTGCGCAATCTGCTCGTGGAGGAGGAGCAGCACACGTCCGCGCTGCTCAGTTCCGTGCAGCGCACGCGGTCCGCGCTGACGCGGATCCTCACGGACTTCCAGCCGGTGCACGCACGGGAGTTGCTCCCGGTGCGGATGGAGGTGGTCACCGGTGCCGCCAACGTCTCGGCGGCACTGGAGGACGTGTCCCGGCGCGTCGAGGAGGAGGTGCTGTCTCTGCACCCCGGACGCGCCCTGCCCGCCCGGATGGTCGAGGCGGGTCTGGAGCGGGACCTCGCGGTGATCGGGCGCGGGGTGCGCATGCGCACGATCCACCTCGGTTCCGCGGCGGCCGTACCGCACATGGCGTCCTACCTGCGCCGGCTGAGCGCGGCCGGGGCGCAGGTGCGCACCGCGCACACGCTGCCGCTGCGGCTGATCGTCGTGGACAGCTCGACCGCGCTGGTGCCGGGGCCGCCCTCGGTCGTCGGCGAGATCACGGCGGTGATCCTCCGGGGAGAGACGCTGGTCGGGGTGTTCCGGGAGATCTTCGAGCACTGCTGGGCGGCGGCGAACGTGCTGAGCGACGCGGCGGCCGGGCCGGACGGCGAATGGCGCCCCGAGGGGCGCCATCTGGAACTGCTGCGGATGCTCGCGGGCGGACTCACCGACGAGGCCATGGCCCGTAAGCTCGGTGTCTCCGAGCGCACGGTCCGCCGCCTCGTCTCCGAGCTCACCGAACGCCTGGGCGCCGCCAGCCGTTTCCAGGCCGGCGCCTGCGCCGTCCGGCTCGGCTGGCTGGACGCCTGATCTCACACCGCGGCCCCGGCCCCCGCCGCCTCGGTGCCCGTCTCCACGGCCGGCACCTCCGAGGGCTTCCCGGGTTCCCGCTCGCGGTCCGCCACCGACCGCCCCCATGCCGTGCCGGCGAGCACCAGGAGCGCGCCGAGGAGACCCAGCCAGCCGGGCCGGTCCCCGCCGACGGCGATGCCGACCGCCGCGGCCCACACCGGCTCGGTGCCGAGCAGCAGGCTCACCCGGGACGGAGAGGTACGGCGTACGGCCCACATCTGGACGAAGAAGGCGAACAGGGTGCAGAAGGCGGCGAGGTAGAGCAGGCCGAGCCAGTCACCGCCGGAGAAGGCGGCGGCCGCGGCCCACGGCGACGCGCCCGTCCCCGGCACCGCCGACAGCACGGCGAACACCGCGACCGCCCCGCCCAGTTGCACGGTGGTGAGGGACAGGGCGTCGGCGCCCCGTACCGACTCCATGCGCGACATGGCCAGCACGTGCACGGTACGGGCCACCGCGGCGCCCAGCATCAGCAGGTCGCCCCCGGTCGGCGCGCTGAACCCGGCGCCCTGGGTGAGGAGGGCCACGCCGAGCACGGACAGCCCGGCGGCGGCCATGAACGTGCCCGGCAGCGCGGTCCCGCGCACACGGCTCTCCGCAATCGGCGTGAACACCATGGTCAGGCTGATGATCAGCCCGGCGTTCGTGGCCGACGTGTGCACCACGCCGTACGTCTCCAGCAGGAAGATCCCGGAGAGGATCAGCCCGAGCAGCCCGGCCCCGCGCAGCTGCACGGCGCTCAGGGCGCGCAGCCTGTGCCGGCCGGCGACGACCAGCACGGGCAGGGCCACGGCGAACCGCAGCACCAGCACGGCGAGCACGGTCCGTTCCGTGGTGACACCCTTGGCGGCCAGATAGCTGGAGCCCCACACCACCGCGACCAGCAGTACGGGAAGATCGGTCCATCGGCCACGGCGGGCCGCGGTGACGCTCATGGGCACTCCTGAAGACAGAGGGGAAGCTGGGCGGCGGGCGGCGCTCAGCGCGCCGTGTACGCGATCACCAGGACGTCACGGTGGGCGGGCAGCGCGGGGTCCACCGGGTGCACCGGGGTCACCGAGTGCAGCGTGCGGCGGTCGTCGCCCAGCAGCAGGTCGCCGGGCTCGGACAGCGTAGTCGTCAGCAGGTGGGCGCCCGAGTCGGCGTACACCCCGCTCTCGCCGCCGCCGACGTTGGTGCGGCCGATCAGCAGCGAGGTGATGAAGGTGACCCCGTCGCGGTGCCGGCCCTCGGGGGCCGGCTGGCCCGCCTGTTCGGTGGAGGCGCTGATCCGGTACGGGTGCAGCTTGACGTTCCAGCGCCGGGTGCCGTCGACATCGCTGAAGATCCGGCCGAGCGCGACCAGCGCCGAGCGCAGCAGCGGGTCGTTCACGAAGGCCTCCGTCAGCGGGTCGAAGATCCGCTCGACGCCGCCGTTGAGCGGATTGACATCGGTCTCCTGCCGGTACGGCTCGTGCGGCAGCAGCGTCAGCTCCCCGGCGGCCGGGTCCAGGTCGAACTGGCCGTAGCGGCGGAAGCGGTACGTGCCCCCGTCGGCCATGTGGGTGTCCAGGGTCAGCTCGTCCCAGTGCGCGGCGAACCGCGCCCAGTCGGCGCCGTCGACGCCGAGCAGCGAGGACAGCGCGGCCGACGGCATCAGATGCCCGCCGGGTCCGGACAGGGCGGCGACGGCGTCCAGGGCGGCGGGGTGGGCGAGGGCGGTGGTCATGGGTGGGACTCCGTAAGTATCAGTAAATCTGGGGAAAGTGGGCTTGGTCACGCGGCGGCGGGCAGCAGCTCGGGGACGGCGGGAGAGTCGAACGGCGCCGACTCGGCGGCGATCGCCAGCTCTTCCCACTCCTCCCGGTCCCGCAGGTACAGCGGCCGGCCGGCGGTGATGGACCGGGTGTCGGCTCCGCCCGTGCGCAGCCGCCAGGTGACGCTGCCGCTGGTCCGGGACGCGCAGGCGTCCACGAACGACTGGGCGGCCAGGCGCAGTTCACCGAACCACCGGCCCTCCAGCGCCTCCCGCACCCACAGCTGCTCCAGGTGCCGCTTCTCGCGGACGAGTTCGGCGTCGAGGCAGGCGCTCTCGATGTGCCGGTAGGTGCTCAGCAGCAGCCAGGCGGCCGGCATCTCGCGGATCTCCAGGACCTTCTCGCCGTGGTCCAGGTGCTCCAGGCCCGAGTAGCGGCCCAGTCCGTAGGCGCCCACGCGCCGGTTGAGCACCTCGATCAGCTCGGTGAGCGGCAGCCGGACCCCGTCCAGGGCGACCGGGCGGCCGTTGTCGACGGTGACGCTGAGCAGTTCGGTGGCGCCCGGCGCGGCGGTGGGCCGGCTCCACGCGTACATCTCCTCCGGCACCTCGTGCCGTTCGGGGTCGTCGAGGATGCCCGACTCGAACTCCCGGCACCACAGGTTGGAGTCGCCGCTGACGATCCGTCCGGCCAGCAGGTCGACCCCGGCGGCGCGCAGGGCGGTCAGCTTGTCCTCACGGGTGACGGGGTCGAGGTCGTACGGGCTGCCGTACGCGCCCTCGCAGCCCAGCAGCGCCAGCGCTCCGTTGAGCCGGCGCAGGGTGTTCTGGGAGCGGTTGGCGGTGTGCAGGACGGCCTGCGCGCCCAGCGAGCGGGCCAGCTCCACGGCGGTCCGAGCGATGAGCGGGCGGCTGAGCGTGGAACTGACGGGGTGGATGCCGAGGTACACGGCCTGCGCGGCGATGGCCGGTGCGACGAAGCGGTCGGCAAACTCCGCGCGCCGGTCGAACAGGTGGAGCCGCGCGCCGAGCGCCTCGGCCACCTGGCGCTTGTAGGGGCCGGACTCGTCCTCGCCGATGTCCACGCTCACGGCGTGCACCTCGCGCAGCCCCATCCGGCGCAGGCGCAGCAGCAGGTAGGAGCTGTCCAGCCCGCCGCTGAACAAGGTCACGACCGGCCGGTCGGGGTCCAGGTCGGCGAGCTGGCCGAAGGAACGGACGAGCGGGGACGGTGCGGTTTTCGCAGCCTCTGTTGTGGTCACGCAGAGCAGACTTCTGCCCAGGCAGCGCTCGGGACAACGGTTTCCGACGGCCGCGCCCGGCCATGACCGGACCCGGACGTGGCCGGTCGGCGGGCGTGGCGGTCAGCGTGCCCCCGCCCGCCACCGCTGCGCCCGGCCGCCGTCCAGGGGCTCCAGGGACACGCCGTACCTGCCGTCCGGGGTGACCGCGGTCTCGATGGCGATGTCCGGGCGGATCGTGCCGTCGGGGTCGACGGTGAAGCGGAGGTTGTCGCCGTTGTCGCCGTAGACCGAGTCGCACGTCCAGATGCCCACACCGCGGTCGGTCGAGCCCCGGCTGTCCAGGCAGAAGTGGTCGTCGGCCGCCGAACGCAGCACGCCCAGGTAGGTGTCGAAGCGCCAGCGCTGGGTGTCGGCCGAGGAGCACGGGGCGGTGATGACGTCGTTGCCCCGCGACAGGTCGCCGTCGCGGATGTCCAGGCAGCGGCCCGTCGCCAGGTTCACCACCTGGGCGAAGGCGGTGCCGGGCGGTGTGAAGGAGGGAGTCGGGTCGGGGGTCGGCTTCGGGGAGGGGGACGGGCGCGTGGCCGGGCGGGTGGTACTCGGGGTGGCGGAGGGGCGCTTCGACGGGGACGCCGTGGGGGAGGGCGACGGGGAGGGGGTGACGGAGACCGTCGCCGTCACCGTCACGGGCGGAGGCGTGGGCGTCGCGGCCGTCGGCTGCTGGTCGTCGCTGTGCGCGGGGGTGAGCAGGAACACCAGGAGCGGGGTGAGGGCCACACCCAGGGCAGCCGAGACCAGCAGGACGCGGCGCCGGGGTGGCCTGTCCGCCCGCACGGCGGGGGCGGCGGTGACAGCGGTGACAGCGGTGACGGCCGGCCGGTCCTCGGCGCGTATGTACGCCGTACCGCTCCACGGCAGCAGGCCGTCCGCGAGCGTCTGCCGGGGCGCGTCCCGCAGGGCCCGCAGGTCCTCGAACCCGGCGGTGCAGTGCGGACAGCGGGCCATGTGGGCGTCCAGGTCGGGGCTGTGGCGCGGGCCGTCCGGCCGTACCGCCTCCTCGATCAGCCGGCGGAAGTCGGCGCAGCGCGGGTCGGCCGAGGCGGCGAGGCGCTCCCGCAGACAGGCCTGGGCCAGGGCCTTCAGGGCCGGCGGGGTGCCGTGGACCACGTCCGCGCGGCTCAGGCCCAGCAGTGCGGCCGTCCGCTCCGCCGGCTCCTGCTCCACCACGCCGTACCAGATCAGGCCCTGGGTGCGGGACGGCAGCGACCGGAACGCGGGCAGCAGGGGCGGAGTGGGCCCGTCGGGCTGGCCGGACGCGTTCAGCACGAGGAGCAGTCCGGGGTCGAGACCGGCCGAGCGCTCGTCGCGGGCCCAGGCGGCGGCCAGTCCGGCGGTCAGCAGCAGGAGACGGTGGCGCAGCGGCACGGCCGGGTCGACGCCGCGGGCCGTCTCGCGGGCCGCCGTGGTGAAGGCCTCGGCCGCCAGCCGGCGGGCGGCGGACTCGCCCGCGGCGCACAGCCGCGCGTAGGCCAGCACTGCCGGGTGGTGCCGCCGGCGCAGCTCCTGCAGGGCGGCGTACGCCGTCGCCGTGGGGGAGCGCAGCAGTTCGGTCAGCCGGGCGTCCGGCGCGTCCTCGGGCACCGCGCCCGCCTCGGTCCCGCCCGTCGCGGCCCCGTCCCCCTCGGACATGCGTCAGCCTCCTCGTGCCACCGGACAGACCGCGCCCTTGCGGTCCCGGTCCGGCCTACCAGCCGGTATGGGGGGCCATAGTGGTCCGAGCGGACGGCCGGGAAAAGAGGTTTCCGCGGGTAACCGCATAACGGTTGGGCTCACAGGGCCAGTTGGAACGGACGAAGTGGCAAGAGCCGGGAATGGCGCCGGGATGCGCGGATACCCGTCATTCGGGCAGGTGGGTCCGGCGGGAACGCCGCAGCGGCCCGGCACCGGTGGCCGGGCCGCTGCGATGGCGTCGAGCAGCGGGACCGCGGGGTCACTCCTCGAGGGTCAGTCCCTTGCGTAGCCGCACCAGCGTGCGCGAGAGCAGCCGGGAGACGTGCATCTGGGAGATGCCGAGTTCCTCGCCGATCTCCGACTGCGTCATGTTCGCCACGAACCGCAGGGAGAGGATCTTCCGGTCCCTGGACGGGAGTTCGGCGATCAGCGGCTTGAGCGACTCGATGTACTCGATGCCCTCCAGGCCGTGGTCCTCGTACCCGATGCGGTCCGCGAGCGCGCCCTCCGTCTCGTCCTCCTCGGGCTGGGCGTCCAGCGAGGAGGCGGTGTACGCGTTCGAGGCGGCCATGCCCTCGACGACCTCGTCGTTGGAGATGCCGAGCTTCTCGGCCAGCTCCGGGACGGTCGGTGCCCGGTCCAGCCGCTGGGCCAGCTCGTCCCCGGCCTTGGCCAGGTCCAGGCGCAGCTCCTGCAGCCGGCGCGGCACGCGCACGGACCACGAGGTGTCGCGGAAGAATCGCTTGATCTCGCCGATGATGGTCGGCATCGCGAAGGTGGGGAACTCGACGCCGCGGGCGAGTTCGAAGCGGTCGATCGCCTTGATCAGGCCGATGGTGCCGACCTGGATGATGTCCTCCATCGGCTCGCTGCGGGAGCGGAAGCGGGAGGCGGCGAACTTGACGAGCGCGAGGTTGAGCTCGACGAGGGTGTTGCGGACGTACGAGTACTCGTGCGTCCCTTCCTCCAGCGACTCGAGGCGCTCGAAGAGGGTCTTGGACAGGGCCCGCGCGTCGACCGGGCCGATCTCGTCGTACGGGGGGATCTCCGGGAGTCCCTCGACGGGGTCGAGGGCGTCGATGGGATGATCCAGTTGTTCCGGTGGGGGTGTCGACGTCGCGATCGGGGTAGGCGATGCGTCGAGCCGGGGTGACATGGGTGTCCTCCATCGTTCTCGGCATATGGCTGCCGAAGCCAGTGCTGCACTGCGGTGTGCGGCGCCTCCAAAGCCGGCGTGTAGGAATAGGTGTCTTTACTAGCCCTACCTGCTTCACCGAGCCGATCGCAAGTGCTTTCTGTTCGCGTATGTCCGGTTATGTGAGATTCTTCGGGTGCCGGAGTGTGCATGGAAGGCGTAATGTTCGAGAGCAGTCAGCGTCCACGACCTCGGGAGAGAGACGGCATGGACCACGGGACGGTCGGCAGCGCACAGTCGGGCCGGCTTCTGGTGGAGGTGCGGGAAGCGGGCTCCACCGCCGTTGTGACACCGGCGGGTGAGCTCGATCACCACACCGCCGATCTTTTGCGTGAGCCCCTCGACGACCTTCTGGACAAGGGCTTCTCACGCCTCGTCGTGGACTGCGCGCGCCTGGAGTTCTGCGACTCCACGGGCCTGAACGTGCTACTCGGCGCCCGGCTGAAGGCGGAGGCCGCCGGGGGCGGGGTCCATCTGGCCGGGATGCAGCCGGTGGTCGCCCGGGTGTTCGAGATCACGGGGGCCGAGGCGGTCTTCACCGTGCACGACTCCGTGGAGGCGGCCCTGGCCGACGGCGCCGACTGAGTCCGCCCTCGCCCTCCGTGTGTCGCCGGTCACCGGCGTCCGCACCGGCGACGCCGAAATCAGGGGTGTTGTGCCGGATCGGCCGGGCAGGAGAGGGCAGGAGAAGGCGGGACAGACCCCGACGAGGCCCGGCCCGGACCGCCCCGGGACGGCCGAGCGACTGGATGAGACGTACGTGCGACGGACGGGTGAGCGGGAATCCCGCGCGGACGGCGGGCGGACGACGTACGGACCGGCCGGCACGCACCCGTGCCGGCCCTTGAATCGTGAACCGGTGAATCGGTGAGGTGAAGCGCTGATGAGCACCACCCGGCCTTACTCGCCGGGCGACCGCGGCCCGGAGCCCAGCGGCGCTTCCGGGGCGTCCGAGGAGGGTGCGCCGGCCGCCGGCGAGCCCACGGGGGCAGCCGCGCCGTCCGCCGACGGCACTCGGGGCACAAACGGACCACAGGTCCGCAGGATCGGCCTGCAGGGGGAGAGCGGGGTCGTCCCGCTCGCCCGCGACTTCACCCGCCAGGCGCTGTACGCGTGGGGCTGGCTGCCCGCCGCCGGCGCCGACCAGCGGGCCGCCGCCGAGGACGTCCTGCTCGTCGTCTCCGAACTGGTGACCAACGCCTGCCTGCACGCCGAGGGACCCGACGAACTCCTCCTGGCCTGCGACAACAAGGTGATCCGGGTGGAGGTCTCGGACCGCGGCACCGGCCAGCCGGCCCCCCGCACCCCGCATCGCGCCGGCCGCCCCGGCGGCCACGGCATGTTCATCGTGCAGCGACTGTGCCTGGACTGGGGCGTGGTGCGCGCCGCGGGCCGGCCGGGCAAGACGGTGTGGGCGGAGCTGGGCGCACCGGCGTAGTCCATCGGCCTCCGTTCGCGGGGGACACGCGGAAATTCGGTTTCCGCTGGGCACGTCGGTTCCTACGCTGGGCGCAACGCGCTGACGGAGACGAGTAGCCCGGGCCGTTTCGCGAGCCGAGAGAGCCGCCGGCAGCTGGGAAGGCGGTCTCGCACCCCGGGCGAATCCCCTCCCGAGTGCGGGGAGGAACGGACCGCCGCGCCACGGCGGCCCCCATGCCCCGCCGGCCGGCCCCCGTCATCGGGCCCGACGAGGCCGTCGTACGACGGCGAAGGCGTGGTGGCACCGCGAGCACCCTCTCGCCCACGCCCCGAGGGAACCGACCCGGGGCGGACCGTGCCGCCCCGCCGACCAGTTGGGCAAGACCATGTTGGACATCACCCTCATCCGACAGCACCCCCGGCGCGTCCGCGAAGGCCTGGCCAAACGCGGTCTGGACGTGGACCTCGACACCTTCCTCGGCCTCGACGAACGGCTGCGTGAGGCCCGTACGACCCTGGAGCGGCTGCGCGCCGAACGGCGCCGCGTCTCGGCGGACGTCGCGGCCCGGCGCCGGGCCGGCGAACCGGCGGACGCACTGCTCGCCCGGGCCGCCGAACTGGCCGACCTGGTCGCCGAGGCGACCGCGGCACACGGCCGGCTGGACGCCGAACACCGCGCCTTCCTCGACGGCCTGCCCAACCTGCCCGACCCGGACGTCCCCGCGGGCGGCAAGGAGCACAACGAGGTGGTCCGCACCGCGGGCGCCCGCCCGGAGTTCGGCTTCCCGCCCCGGGACCACGTACGGCTCACCCAGGAGCTCGCCCTGGTCGACCACCGGCGCGGAGCCGCCCTCGCCGGCAGCGGACACTGGATCTACCGGGGCGAGGGCGCCGCGCTGGAATGGGCGCTGCTCAACCACTTCCTGGACAGCCACCGCCGGGCGGGCTACACCTTCGTGCTGCCGCCCCACCTGCTCACCTGGCAGGCGGGCTACACCGCGGGCCAGTTCCCGAAGTTCGCGGACGACGTCTTCGTCACGGACCGCGCGGCCGACGGCAGCCCCGAGCGGTTCCTGCTGCCCACCGCCGAGACCGCGCTCGCCGCCCTGCACCACGGCGAGACCCTCGACGAGCGCGAGCTGCCGCTCAAGTACGTGGCCTACACTCCGTGTTACCGCAAGGAGGCCGGTGGCTACCGCACCGCCGAGCGCGGCACCCTGCGCGGCCACCAGTTCAACAAGGTCGAACTGTTCCAGCTCACCCGGCCCGCCGACTCGGACGCGGCCCAGCTCGAACTGCTCGACCGGGCCGAGCGGTTGGTGGCCGGGCTCGGACTGCACCACCGGGTCACCCGGCTCGCCGCCGGGGACACCAGCGCCGCCCAGGCCGGCACGTACGACGTCGAGGTCTGGCTGCCCAGCCTCGGCACGTACGCCGAGGTCAGCTCGGTGTCCAACGCCCGTGACTACCAGGCCCGGCGTGGCGGCATCCGGTACCGCCCGGCCGGCGGCGGCAGGACGGCGTACGTGCACACCCTCAACGCCTCCGGCCTGGCCACCAGCCGTCTGGTGCCGGCCCTCCTGGAGCAGCACCAGCGGCCCGACGGCACGGTCACCGTGCCCGAGGTGCTGCGGCGCTGGGGGCTGCCGGAGGTGCTGGGCAGGCCGTGAGCCACCGGCCCACCCTCCACTCCGGCCACGCGTCACACACGCCGGATCACCACAACTCCGGCGTGTGATGCGTCTTCCTTCCTCGCGACGCCGGGCGTACCTTGACGGCCGAATCTGATGCCTCGTCAGGTGATGTCGCCGGAATGATTGGGGTGGACCGACCGTGTCGTACCCGAAACGAACCGCCGCGCTCGCGTCCGCCGCGGCCCTGGCCGGCTCGGTGGTGCTGCTGTCCGCGCCGGCCGCCCACGCCGACGTCGTCGACGTCAACTACCGCTGCCAGACGCCCATCGGAGTCAAGAGCGCCGTCTCGCCCATCGCCATGAAGGGTGTCAGGAGCGGCAGCGGCTACAAGATCACCATGTCCTGGCAGAAGGGCGTCTCCTCCAGCCCCGTCGAGCTGGGCAAGGGCGCGATGACCCCGAGCGCGAGCATCGGGCTCGGTGGCGCCGACAGCGGCACGCTGCCGGTCAGCGGGCCCGCGAACGCGGCCGCGATCCCCGCCAACACCCCCATCAAGATCAGTGACTTGAGCGGCACCTACACGCCGAAGAAGACCGGCAAGGTCACGTTCACGCCGGGCACACTCGTGATCAAGGCGCTCGGTACGACGACGACCTGCACGCCGACCAACAACCCCGGGCCGGGCCTGACGCTGGACGTGACCGCGGCGGCCGGCTCCTCGTCCTCTTCCTCGTCTTCCTCCTCCTCGTCCTCCGGTGGCCAACTCCCGCAGACCGGCCCGGAGGACTCCGCGGTCGCCCTCGGCACGCTCGGCGGCACGGTGCTCCTCACCGGCGCGGCGGGCACGCTCTGGCTGTCCCGGCGCGGCCGGCCGGTACGCCGCTGACCGGGACCGACGACCGCCGAACCGCAGGCCATCGGTCCTCGCCGACACCGAGGCCAACCGCTGGAGCCGCTCATGCCGTCCGCCGCCCGAGCCCATGCCCCGACGCCCCACCCCCGGCGCCCGCGCCGGGCCCTCGCCGCGCTGCCCGCCGTCCTGTGCCTGGGCGCCCTGCTGTGCGCCGCGCCGAGCGCCTCGGCCGCCGCCGGGGGCTGGACCGTCGCGCCCGTGGGCGGCGGCCGCCCGTCCTTCTACGCCGAGGGTGCGCCCGGGACGGTCCTGCAGGACACGGTGTCCGTCACCAACCCCGGGCGCGCGCCGGTCGTCGTGCGGCTGTCCGGCACCGGCCTGCGGACCGTCTTCGCGCGGCGGGCCGGGCAGGGGATCCGCGTCCCGGCCCGCACCCGCGCCGAGGTGCCCTTCACGGTGACCGTGCCGGGCGGGGCGGCGCCCGGCGACCGCTCCGGTGCCGTCGTCGCACGCGACACACGGGGGCGTACGGCGACCGTCCCGATCCGGCTGCGCGTCGGCGGCCCGGCGCTCTCCGCGCTGACGGTCGAGCATCTCGCGGTGCACGCCGACCACATCACGTACGAGCTGGTCAACCGCGGTACGACCGTCCTCGTGCCGCGGCTTTCGCTGCGCGCGGACGGTGTCCTCGGCCGGGTCCTGGACCGCGCGCCCCGCACCCTCCCCGTCCACCTGCGCCCCGGCACCCGCCTGAAGCTGACCGAGCGCTGGCCCGGCCACCCCGCGCTGGACGCCGTCGACGTACGGCTGACGGTCACGGCCTCCGGCGGAGCGCACGGCACGGCGACCACGTCCGCCCGGTTCGTGCCGTGGGGCCCGGCAGCGGGAACTGCCGGCGCCGCGCTCGCCACCACGACCGCGCTCCTGGCCGTCCGCCGCCGGACGGCGACCACCGCCAGACCGGCGCCCGAGGGTTCGCCGACCGGCGATCAGGCGGCCGGTGCCGCGGCGGCCAGTGGGCTGACGCCCGGTGTTCCGGGGCTGGGTGGCTCGGCGGCCGGCGCCGCGCAGGGCGGTGATCCGGTGAGCGGTGCCGCGGCGGGGGAGCGCGGCGGCCCGCCGCCGGGTGGCCCCGTGACGGACTGTGGCGGCCCGTCGACCTGTGACGCCGTGACCGGCTTCCCCGGCCCGGGCTCCGGCGGCGGTGGTCCGACAGCCTCCCGTCCGGTGGTCGGTGTGCCGGTGGAGCGGGGTGGGGGCGAAGTGGTGCGGGCCGGTGGCGAGTCGACGGGAGGCGGGGTGGAGTGAGCGGGAAGGTGTGGGTTGCCCGGTGGGCGGCGGTTGCCGCCGTGCTCGCGTTGCTCGTGTCGTCGGCGGTCGGCACGGCGGGCGCGGTGGGCGGGCCGGTCGTGACGTTGTCGACGGCGCAGGCCGGCGCCGGCGGCTCGGTCGTCGTCAACGGGAGCGGCTGGCGGGCGCGCACGTTGCTGATGCTGTTGGTATGTGGACGGGCCACACCGGCCCGGGGTGTCATCGGCGGCACCAACTCCTGCGCCAACGGCGACGGCCGTGCCGTGACCACCGACGCCCAGGGGGCCTTCAGCAAGAAGCTGCCGGTCGCCGAACCGCCCGTGCCCTGCCCCTGTGTGGTGCACGTGGCCACCGTCACCGGTGCCGGGGCGGAGGCGGACGCCGTGCTGCAGGTGGCCGGGCATCCCGTCGCCCCGTTGCCCGACGAACCGTCCGGCGGACGGCTGGCGATGCTGTCCGACACGCGGCTCGCCGGGTCGAGCGGAGTGCTGACCTGGTTCGGGGCGCCCCCGAGCCGCAGCCTGGTCTTCACCGTCGGCAACACCGGCACGGGCGCGATCAAGGACCCGGTCTTCCAGGTCGGCTCCGCGCACGGCGTCTTCGCCCCGCAGTGGGACGACAGGCAGTGGCACGGCACCCTCGCCCCCGGCAAGAAGGCCGAGGTCAGGCTGCCGGTCGAGCTGTCCGCCGGAGCGCACGGCGACTACACCGTCTCCCTGAAGTACGACGGCAAGGTCCTCGCCGAACAGCCGTGGGGCGTGGGCCGCCCCTGGGGCGTGACGCTGTTCTGGATCCTGCTGTGCCTGGTGGTCCCGGCCGCGCTGTTCCGCATCGGCATGGCCGTGGTGGACCGGGTGCGGCCGCGCCGCCCGGGTGCCGCCCGCCTCACCCGCACCCTGCGCCTGCCCCGGCTGCCCCGCCCCCGGAGCCGTACCACCGAACCGCCCCCCTCGACCCCGACCCTGCCGTGGTTCTCCCCGGACTCCGTCCCGGGCGACCCGGCCGGCCGGCTCTCCGCACCGCACAACGACAGCCCGACGAGTCCTACGACTCCCACCACGAAGGGACCCACGTGAGCATCCGAAGGAGAGGTACGGCCGCGGGCGCCGCGCTGGCGCTGAGCGGTGCGGGCGTCCTGCTGGGCCTCGCCGCGAGCCCCGCGCAGGCGGCCGAGGTGGCGTACGCCACCCACTGTGTGCCACCCGCGGGCATCAGCCCGATCGACGGCACCACGAAGGTCGAGATCACCGCGCCGGCCACGGCGAAGGTCGGCGACACGGTGGACGTCGTGTGGAAGTTCGTCCAGGCGGCGTCCAAGAACCCCGACATCATCGACCTGCCCGCCAACTCGGTCCAGCCGTCCGGGGTGCTGAAGGCGGCCGGCGCGCAGGTCGCCGACGTCGCGATGCAGGGGACGCGGACGAACCCCGCGATCCCCAAGGGCGGCGCCATGGTGCTGTCCGACATGAAGGGCAGCGTCAAGCTGACGACGGCGGGCGAGGTGACGCTGACACCGGACGCGTACACCGTCAACGCGATGTCGACCGACACCAAGTGCACGCCGAAGGAGACCGTGCAGAAGGCGGCGACGATCCAGGTGACGGGCGGTACCGGCGGCGGCACGTCGAGCGCGACGCCGACGCAGTCGACGACCCCGACCCAGTCGACGACACCGACCCAGTCGTCCACCCCGACCCGGTCGTCCAGCCCCACCGCCACGTCCGGCGGCGGCAGCGGGCAGACCGACTTCACGGGCAAGGAGGTGCAGATCCCCTACGCCTGCAAGACCCCGATCGGCGACAAGAACGCGACCTCGCCGGTGCAGATCAACGCCAGGAAGAACGGCGGGGACTTCGACCTCACCGTGCAGTTCAAGAAGTCGGTGATGGACAGCCCCGCCGACATCCCGGCGAACTCCGTGAAGCCGTCCATGGAGGTGGTGCTGGGCGGCGCCGACAAGGGCACGGTGCATGTGGAGGGGCCGACGAACGCGAAGGCCATCAAGTCCGGTGACCCGATCGAGATCCCCGACCTCACCGGCACCTACAAGCCCGGCGGGAGCGGCAGTTCGACGCTGTCCCCGGGCGTCCTGACGGTCAAGGCGCTCGGCACGACCACGACGTGCACGCCGACGAAGACGGCGGTCTCGCTCACCCTGGACACCAGCGGGCAGCCGGGCGGCGCCTCGGGCGGCACGTCCACCTCCGGCGGCTCGACCGGCGGCAGCGGTGGCACCAGCGGCAGCGGCAGCGGTTCCGGCGGCCTCGCCGAGACCGGCGCGAGTGACCACGGCGCCCTGAAGGCCCTCGGCCTGGTGGCGGGCACGGCGATCCTGCTCGGCGGCGCGGTGTTCACGTTCATGCCGGGGCGCAGGACGCGCTAGCCGGGTCCCGCACACACGGAGAGGGCCGCCGCACCCGGGTGGATGCGGCGGCCCTCTCCCGGCCGGTTCCGAGCGACTAGTGAACGTCGCCCATCAGCTTGTTGACCTTCTTGCGGTACATCCACACCGCCACGCCGGCGACGACGGCGAGCACGGCCTCCAGGGCGACGAAGCCCATCTTGTCGAGGTTGACACCGCCGACGGCCGGGTTGGACACCAGCGCGGTGACCGAGTCGCCCGCGGTGACCGCGAGGAACCAGACGCCCATCATCTGCGAGGCGTACTTCTTCGGCGCCATCTTCGTGGTGACGGACAGACCCACCGGCGACAGCGTCAGCTCACCGACGGTCTGCACGAAGTAGATCGCGACCAGCCACATCGCCGCGGCCTTGTGACCGCCCTCGGCGATCGACAGCGGGGCGAGGAAGAGGAAGAAGGACGCACCGATCAGCACCAGGCCGGAGGCGAACTTCACGATCGTGCTCGGCTCCTTGCCGCGGCGGTTCAGCCACAGCCACAGCCAGGCGAAGACCGGCGCCAGGGCCATGATCATGACCGGGTTGACCGACTGGTACCAGGAGACCGGGAACGTCCAGCCGGCGATCGAGTTCTTGGCCGAGCCGTCCGCGAACAGCGACAGGGTCGAACCGCCCTGGTCGTAGATCATCCAGAAGACGGCGGCGGCGACGAAGAACCAGATGTACGCCGACACCTTCGACTTCTCGTCCCGGTCCAGGTCCTTGTCCCGGCGGATGCGGGCGATGACCAGGATCGGGATGATGAGGCCGATCAGCGTGAGCGGGATCAGCGCCCAGTTCAGGGTGAAGTGGCCGGTGCCGCCGACGACGCCGTAGAAGACCGCGGCGACGGCGAGCCAGATCAGGCCCTTGCGCAGGGTGGCGGACTTCTCCGCGGGGGTCAGCGGGGTGGGGACCTCGCTGCTCTTCGGGTTCAGGTGGCGGCCGCCGAGCAGGTACTGGGCCAGACCCAGCGCCATGCCGAGCGCGGCGAGCGCGAAGCCCAGGTGCCAGTTGACGTTCTCACCGACGGTGCCGATGACCAGCGGCGCGGCGAACGCACCGAGGTTGATGCCGATGTAGAAGAGGGTGAAGCCACCGTCCCGGCGCGCGTCGTCCGGGCCCTTGTAGAGGTGGCCGACCATCGTGGAGATGTTGGCCTTGAGCAGGCCGGAACCGATGGCGACGAGACCCAGGCCGACGAAGAAGCTGGCGGCCACGGGGAGCGCCAGGCACAGGTGGCCCAGCATGATGATCACGCCCGAGACGGCGACCGTCTTGCGGGGGCCGAGCACACGGTCGGCGAACCAGCCGCCCGGGAGGGCGAGCAGGTACACGAGCGACACGTACACCGAGTAGATCGCGGTCGCCGTGCCCGCGCTCAGGTGCAGGCCACCCGGGGCCACCAGGTACAGCGGGAGCAGGGCCCTCATGCCGTAGTAGGAGAACCTCTCCCACATCTCGGTCATGAAGAGAGTGGCCAGGCCGCGGGGGTGGCCGAAGAAGGTCTTCTCGGAGCCGGGGGTGCCCGGGCGGACCGAGTCCTTCGTCAGGCTGGACGCCATGGTCGTTCCTTGCTGGTCGGGACGCGCGGCAGGAGCGTTGCGCGCCCGGTGGGGGTGCAGCCGGCACCGGCAGGGTCGGTCGTCCACCCCCACGCCCAGGGGGAGTCCGCTCCGGATCGCGAAGCGGCGGACGGCGACCACCGGGATCCACGCCCCGCGACGCATCGGTGCGTCCGGAGCCCGGCCAGAGGTCATTCCTTTCAAGGCTGGTGATCACCAGCCCGTACACAAAAGAGACCCTCAGCGTCAGATGACCGCCAAAGGTCCCCGGATGTACTACAGGCGTTCACATCACTGTACGGCAGGACACTGCCGGATATGGAAGGACTTGAGACGCGGATCACAGGTGTCGGGGGAACCGCACGACCGGATTCGAAGGTCCTTCCTACGATCGCATCCCCAGAGCGATGGTTCGTACCAATGCTGTGCGAAGGTAAGAGTTCCTCGAAGCGATCACACCCCAGCACGATGCGCGGGCGGTCTACCATCACCTCATGACCCGTGTACTGCTCGCCGAGGACGACGCGTCCATCTCGGAGCCGCTGGCCCGCGCCCTGCGCCGGGAAGGTTACGAGGTCGAGGTGCGCGAGGACGGACCCACCGCGCTGGACGCCGGAATGCAGGGCGGCGTCGATCTGGTCGTACTGGACCTGGGCCTGCCGGGCATGGACGGCCTGGAGGTCGCCCGCCGGCTGCGGGCCGACGGCCACACCGTGCCGATCCTCATCCTGACCGCACGGGCCGACGAGGTGGACACCGTCGTCGGCCTGGACGCGGGCGCCGACGACTACGTCACCAAGCCCTTCCGGCTGGCCGAACTGCTCGCCCGGGTGCGGGCGCTGCTCCGGCGCGGTGCCGCCGAGCCGCAGCAGCCCCCGGCCACGCACGGGGTGCGGATCGACGTCGAGTCGCACCGGGCATGGATGGGCGACGAGGAACTCCAGCTCACCGCCAAGGAGTTCGACCTGCTGCGGGTGCTGGTGCGGGACGCCGGCCGGGTCGTCACGCGCGACCAGCTGATGCGCGAGGTCTGGGACACCACGTGGTGGTCGTCCACGAAGACCCTCGACATGCACATCTCCTGGCTGCGCAAGAAGCTCGGCGACGACGCGGCGAACCCCCGGTACATCGCGACGGTCCGCGGCGTGGGCTTCCGCTTCGAGAAGAGCTGAGCCCTCCCCGGGGCCCAGCGAGCACCCCAGGTAACGGAACATGCGCCGACGTCTCATCCAGTCCACCCTCGCCGTCGTCCTCGTCGTGATCGCGGTCTTCGGCATCTCCCTGGTGATCGTCGAGACGCGGACGATCAGCAACAGCGCCCAGGAGCGGGTGGATTCCGAGGCGGTGCGGCTGGCCAGCATCGTGGACAGCCGGATCCTCGCCGCGGAGAACGTCAACGCGGACGTGCTGCGCAATCCGGTCAGCAAGGAGCAGTACGCGGTCATCCGCATGCCCGGCCACACGCCGATCGAGATCGGCTCCAAGCCGCAGGGCGACGTGATCCGTGCCACGCAGCAGGGCGAGGAGGGCGAGACCGTCACCGTGATGGAGCCGCGCTCCGCGGTGACCCGCGAGGTCGGCCGGACGCTGCTGATCATCGGTCTGGTGGCGCTGCTCGCGGTGGTCGCGGCCGTGCTGCTCGCCGTACGGCAGGCCAACCGGCTCGCCTCGCCGCTGACCGACCTCGCGGAGACCGCCGAGCGGCTCGGCTCCGGCGACCCGCGCCCGCGGCACAAGCGGTACGGCGTCCCCGAGCTCGACCGGGTCGCCGATGTGCTGGACTCCTCCGCCGAGCGGATCGGGCGCATGCTGACGGCCGAGCGGCGCCTGGCCGCCGACGCCTCCCACCAACTGCGCACCCCGCTGACCGCGCTGTCCATGCGCCTGGAGGAGATCACCCTCACCGACGACCCGGACATCGTGAAGGAAGAGGCCAACGTCGCGCTCACCCAGGTCGAGCGGCTCACGGACGTGGTCGAGCGGCTGCTGACGAACTCCCGCGACCCGCGCACCGGCTCCGCCGTCACCTTCGACCTGGACGAGGTCATCCAGCAGCAGCTCGCCGAGTGGCGGCCCGCCTACCGCAGCGCCGGCCGGGCCATCGTCAGCTCCGGCAAGCGGCATCTGCAGGCCGTCGGCACCCCGGGGGCGGTCGCCCAGGTGCTGGCGGCGCTGATCGAGAACTCCCTGATGCACGGTGGCGGCACGGTCGCGCTGCGCACCCGGGTCACCGGCAACCAGGCCGTGGTCGAGGTCACCGACGAGGGCCCCGGCGTCCCGGCCGACCTCGGCGCGCGCATTTTCGAGCGGACGATCAGCGGCCGCAACTCCACGGGCATCGGCCTCGCCGTCGCCCGCGACCTCGCGGAGGCCGACGGCGGCCGCCTCGAACTGCTGCAGGCTCAGCCGCCGGTGTTCGGTCTGTTCCTGTCGCGTACGCCGCCGGCCCGCAAGCCGGAGGGGGACCTGCCGACGGTCCGGTGAGAGCGGACGCGAGCCGGGTCAGGGAACCCGCTGCGACTTCGGCTCGGGCTCGGACTGCGGCCTCTTCGACTCGGCCACCAGGATCGACTCCGCCTCCTGTGTCGGCTGCACGCGGAACACCCAGGTGCGGTACGACCAGAAGCGGAACAGGGTCGCGACGCCGATGCCGACGAACTTGAAGACGTTGCTCTGCAGCGGGCTGTCCCAGCCGAAGCCGTAGGTCGCCGCGTACAGCACGCCGTTCTCGATGACCAGGCCGATCGCGCTGAAGAACAGGAAGAGCGTGAGTTCCTTGGTGCGGCCGCCCTTGTCGCGGTCCCGGTACGTCCAGTAACGGAACCCGACGTAGTTGAAGGCGATGGCGACCACGGTCGCGATGATGCTGGCGCGCACCACGGGCAGGTCGGACACGTGCCGCACCAGGTTGAACACGCCGAGATTGACGAAGATGCCCGCAACGCCGACGGTGCCGAACTTGGCCACCTCGCGTACGAGCCGTCGCAGCCCCGAGGAACGAGGTTCCATGGCCGTGCAGCTCCCGTCGGTAGGTTTCGTCAGCCCCGCCATGCTATCCAGGTGAAGCCGCCGACGCCTGTGCACAAGGCCAACGCTTGGAAACAGGTCGGAAAGAGGGCGGAAAGCGACGGGTAAGAGATCGTGAGAGGGACGCGATCCGGTCGCCGCGGCGTGGCCGATACGCTAGGGGTGTGACGTTCCCGGTAGTCGGCATGGTCGGCGGGGGGCAGCTCGCGCGTATGACGCACGAGGCGGGCATCCCGTTGGGCATCAGGTTCAAGCTTCTCAGTGACACCCCTCAGGATTCCGCGGCGCAGGTCGTGAGCGATGTCGTCATCGGCGACTATCGCGATCTGGACACGCTGCGTGAGTTCGCGCGCGGTTGCGACGTGATCACCTTCGATCACGAACATGTACCCACCGAGCACCTCAGGGCCCTGGAGGCGGACGGCATCCCCGTGCGCCCCGGGCCCGACGCGCTGGTGCACGCCCAGGACAAGGGCGTGATGCGCGCGAGGCTCGACGCGATCGGCGTCCCGTGCCCTCGGCACCGGATCGTCAGCGATCCGGAGGATGTCATCCGGTTCGCCGCGGAGGGGGACGGCTTCCCGGTCGTCCTCAAGACCGTGCGCGGCGGCTACGACGGCAAGGGCGTGTGGGTCGTGGACTGCGCCGAGGAGGCCGCCGACCCGTTCCGGGCCGGTGTCCCGGTCCTCGCCGAGGAGAAGGTCGACTACGTCCGCGAGCTCGCCGCCAACGTCGTACGCTCCCCGCACGGCCAGGCCGTCGCCTACCCGGTGGTGGAGTCCCGGCAGGTGGGCGGCGTGTGCGACACCGTCATAGCCCCGGCCCCGGACCTGGACGAGTCCCTCGCGCTGCAGGCCGAGCGGATGGCCCTGACCATCGCCAAGGAGCTGGGCGTCGTCGGGCATCTGGCCGTCGAGCTGTTCCAGACCCGCGACGGCCGCATCCTCGTCAACGAGCTGGCGATGCGCCCGCACAACTCCGGCCACTGGACCCAGGACGGCGCGATCACCTCCCAGTTCGCCAACCACGTCCGCGCGGTCCTCGACCTCCCGCTCGGCGACCCGCGCCCGCGCGCCAGGTGGACCGTGATGGTCAACGTCCTGGGTGGTGACTACCCGGACATGTACTCCGCGTACTTGCACTGCATGGCCCGCGACCCCAAGCTCAAGATCCACATGTACGGCAAGGACGTGAAGCCCGGCCGCAAGGTCGGACACGTCAACACCTACGGCGACGACCTGGACGACGTGCTGGAGCGCGCCCGTCACGCAGCCGGCTATCTGAGAGGCACGATCACCGAATGAGCCCTGTTGTTGGCATCGTCATGGGGTCGGACTCCGACTGGCCCGTCATGGAGGCCGCCGCCAAGGCCCTGGACGAGTTCGAGATCGCGTACGAGGTCGACGTCGTCTCCGCGCACCGCATGCCCCGCGAGATGATCACGTACGGTGAGCAGGCCGCCGACCGCGGTCTGAAGGTGATCATCGCCGGTGCGGGCGGCGCCGCCCACCTGCCCGGCATGCTCGCCTCGGTCACCCCGCTGCCGGTCATCGGCGTGCCGGTGCCGCTGAAGTACCTCGACGGCATGGACTCGCTGATGTCCATCGTGCAGATGCCGGCCGGTGTGCCCGTGGCCACCGTCTCCGTGGCCGGTGCCCGCAACGCCGGCCTCCTCGCGGCCCGCATCCTCGCCACGCACGACGAGGAACTGCTGCACAGGATGCGCGACTTCCAGCAGGACCTCAACGACCAGGCCACCGAGAAGGGCAAGCGGCTGCGTACCAAGGTCGAGGGCCAGGGCCACTTCGGCTTCGGGAAGTGACGCCGATGACCCCCCTCGAGGAAGCCCGCGCGCTGCTGCGCGAGTTCCCGGTCGTCGACGGCCACAACGACCTGCCGTGGGCGCTGCGCAAGGCGGCCGGCTACGACCTGGACAAGCTGGACATCGCCGGCCACCAGAACGAGCACCTGCACACCGACCTCCCGCGGCTGCGCGAGGGCGGGGTCGGCGCTCAGTACTGGTCGGTGTACGTGCCCGCCGAGCAGCCGGACCCGGTGGCGGCGACGCTGGAGCAGATCGACTGCGTGCGCCAGATGCTGGCCCGCTACCCGGCCGAGCTGGCGCCCGCGCTGACCGCCGGCGACATGGTGGCGGCCCGCCGGGACGGTCGTATCGCCTCCCTGATGGGCGCCGAGGGCGGTCACTCCATCGCCAACTCGCTGGGCACCCTGCGCGGTCTGTACGAGCTCGGTGTGCGCTACATGACGCTCACCCACAACTCCAACGTGGACTGGGCGGACTCCGCGACCGACGAGCCGAGGGCCGGTGGTCTGACCGCCTTCGGCCGCGAGGTCGTGCGCGAGATGAACCGGCTCGGCATGCTGGTCGACCTCTCGCACGTGGCGGCGACGACCATGCGGGACGCGCTGGACGCGGCCTCCGCCCCGGTGGTCTTCTCGCACTCCTCGGCCCGCGCGGTGTGCGACCACCCCCGCAACGTCCCCGATGACGTGCTCGAGCGGCTGCCCGCCAACGGTGGTGTGGCGATGGTGACGTTCGTGCCGAAGTTCGTGCTGCAGGCGGCCGTGGACTGGACGGCCGCGGCCGACGACAACCTGCGCGCCCACGGCCTGCACCACCTGGACACCAGCCCGGAGGCGATGAAGCTCCACCGTGCCTTCGAGGAGCGCAACCCGCGTCCCATCGCCACGGTGTCCACGGTCGCCGACCACCTGGACCACATGCGCGAGGTGGCCGGCATCGACCACCTGGGCATAGGCGGCGACTACGACGGCACCGCGTTCACCCCGGACGGACTGAACGACGTCTCCGGCTATCCGAACCTGCTCGCCGAGCTGCTGGAGCGCGGCTGGTCCAAGGCCGACCTGTCCAAGCTGACCTGGCAGAACGCGGTGCGGGTGCTGGGCGCGGCCGAGGACGTGGCCCGTGACCTTCAGACCACGCGCGCGGCGTCCAACGCCACGATCGAGTCGCTGGACGGCTGATCCGGCAGGGCGGGGTAGTCGTCGTAGCCCTCGGCCCCGCCCACGTACATGAAGACCTGAAGCGCTCCCGGGAGACCCTCGACGAGGTGATCCGCACGGCCCGGGACGCCTGACCAGGCGTACCCCCGAACGCCCCACTCACCAGGAAGCTCTCCTCCGCTCCGTGCGAACGTGGCGATACGCCCCACCACGACGTAGCTCACGACCGACGTAGGCAACGACGACGTACGGAGCCGCCATGGCCGACCTCCAGGACGACATCCCCACCCCGACCGAGGTCGGCGAGGACGACGGCCTGCCGGACGACCCTTTCCCCTCGGCGCCCGCGTCCCTGCGGCAGGCCCACGCGCTGCTCGCCGCCCATCCGGTCGCCGACGGCTACAGCGGGCTGCCGTGGGCCCTGCGCCACCTGTCGTGGTACGACCTGGAGCTGGGCGAGGCGGCCGTCGACACCGATGTGCCCCGGCTGCGCGAGGGGCACGTGGGCGCGCTGTTCTGGTCGCTGCACCTGCCCGAGGGCCCGGGCGGCGACCGGGCGACGGCCGCGACCCTGGAACAGCTGGACCAGGCCCGCTCGGTGATCGAGGCCCACCCGGAGGGGCTGCGTCTGGTGAGTACCGCCGGGCAGGTCATCGACGCCCGCAACTGCGGCCGGGTCGCCGTGGTGCTGGGCCCCGCCCACGCCACCGCGCTCGACGACTCCCTGGGCATCCTGCGCGTCCTGCACGCCCTCGGCCTGCGTGTGCTGACCCTCGCGGGCACGGCCTGGGCGGGCGAGCGGGGGCTGACCCGCTTCGGTGAGGAGGTGGTCCGCGAGCTGAACCGGCTCGGCGTGCTGGCCGACGTCTCCGGCGCCTCGGCGGCCGTCGCCGAGCGCGCCCTCGCGCTGTCCAGGACCCCGGTGCTGTGCACCCGCTCGGCCGCCCGGGCGCTGCGCCCGCACCCGGCCAACCTGCCCGACGGGCTGCTCGCCGCGCTGGGTGCGGCCCGGGGCCTGTGCATGGTGCCGCTGACCGCCGAGCAGACCGGCCCGACGGTCACCGACGTCGCCGACCACCTCGACCACGTCAGGGACGTGGCCGGCCCGGAGTGCGTCGGCCTGTCCGGCACCTACGACTCCGGCGCCGTCCACCCCCGCGACCTCGCCGACGCGTCCCGCTACCCCCATCTGATCGCCGAGCTGCTCCGGCGCGGCTGGTCCGAGACCCAGCTGTCCCTGCTGACCTGGGGGAACGTTCAACGGGTGCTGCGCACCGCGGACTTCGTGGCGAGGGCCGCGCAGCAGCGCCGAGAGGCGTCACAGGCGAAGATCGCGGAGCTGGACACCCTCTAGGTCAGGGGTGCTCGATCCGGCACAGACAGAAGGGATGCCCGGCCGGATCGGCGTACACCTGGAAGTCCTTCTTCTCGCGGTCCTCCAGGTCCAGCGGCCGGGCGCCCAGCGCGAGCACCCGCTCGTGCGCCGCGTCGACCTCCGCCCAGGTCCGGCCCGCGTCGAAGTCGAGGTGGAACTGCTGGCCGTTGCGGTCCGCGCGCGGCCACTCCGGCGGGGTGTGCCCCTCCGCCCGCTGGAAGGCCAGCCGCGGCCCGTCCGGCACCTTCAGCACGACCCAGTCGTCGTCCTCGGCCTGAGGGGTGCCCCCGGCCACCGCCGCGTAGAAGGCGGCCAGGGCGTGCGGGTCGGGACAGTCGAGCACGACGGAACGGAAACGGGCGACGGACGCCATGAGGTCCTCCTCGGGGACGGTTCAGCACGCACAGAGACAGAACGGGTGCCCGGCGGGATCGGCGTACACGCGCCAGGTGCGCGAGCGGTCCTCGGCGTCCAGCGGCTTCGCCCCGAGCTCCAGCACCCCCTTCTCCGCCGCGTCCAGGTCCTCCACGACCAGGTCCAGGTGGAACTGCTGCGAGGCGTCCGGTGCGGGCCACGTCGGCGCCACGTACCCCGGAGCCTGCTGGAAGGCCAGTGCCGACCCGCCGGGCAGCTTCAGGTCCACCCACCTGCCGTCCTCGGACTCCCCCTCCACCGTGCCGCCCAGCACACCGGCGTAGAAGCCGGCCAGTGCGCGAGGGTCGGGACAGTCCAGTACCACGACGCCGAGCTCGGCGAGAGCCATGACTACCTCCTTGAGTTACCTGTAGACGCCAGTAACCGGTAACGGTTACTGCATGCTCCCGCATTGGAGGTAACGTCGCAAGCATGAGTGAGAGATCGGCCGCCCCCGGTGCCCTGGCGCTGGTCGAGTCCCTGGTCAACACGCTGGACATCGAGACCGGCGCCGACACGCTGGACACGCGGGAGGGCCGGGAGCGGTTCGGGATCGCCGAGGACGGCCTGGAGGAGGCGCGGGAGCTGCGGGAGTCGCTGCGCACCGCGCTGCTCGCGCACGCCGGGCACCCGCCGCACCGCGCGGCGACCCCGCTCGGCGCGCTGCTCTCCCGCGCACCCCTGTACGTCGCCGTCGACGAGCGGGACGGCTCCGCGGCCCTCGCCCCCGCCACGGACGGCCCGCTGCTCTCCCGTGTCGCCGCCGCCGTCGCCGAGGCGCTGACCCGGGGCACCTGGATGCGGCTGAAGGCCTGCGAGGCCGACACCTGCCACTGGGCGTACTACGACCGCAGCCCGGGCGGCCGGGGCCGCTGGTGCTCGATGCAGGTGTGCGGGGCGCGCGCGAAGATGCGCCGGTACCGGGCCAAGGAGGGGTAAGACACAGGAAGTTCAGCGGCCACGTATGTGCCCGGTGGTGCAGAATGCGGAAAGACGCCGGTTCGGCCGACTGAGCCTCGGCCGAACCGGCGTCGCCACGCGCGACTCAGGCCGTCGGACGGCCCATCGCCCGGTACGTCCAGCCCGCCCGCCGCCACAGCTCGGGGTCGAGCGTGTTGCGCCCGTCCAGGATCACCCGGGCCGACGCGGCCCCGCCGAGCGCGGCCGGGTCCAGCTCACGGAACTCGCGCCACTCGGTCAGGTGCAGGACGACGTCGGCACCCCGGACCGCCTCCAGCGCCGAGTCGGCGTACCCGAGCGTCGGGAAGACGCGCCGGGCGTTCTCCATCCCCTTCGGGTCGTACACGGTGACCTGGCCGCCCTGGAGGTGGATCTGGCCCGCCACGTTCAGCGCCGGCGAGTCACGGACGTCGTCCGAGTCGGGCTTGAACGTGGCGCCGAGCACCGCGACCCGCTTGCCGAGGAAGGAGCCGCCGCCGAGCGCCTCCCGGGTCATCTCCACCATCTGCCCGCGCCGGCGCATGTTGATGGAGTCGATCTCGCGCAGGAAGGTCAGCGCCTGGTCCGCGCCCAGCTCGCCGGCCCGCGCCATGAACGCCCGGATGTCCTTCGGCAGACAGCCGCCGCCGAAACCGATCCCGGCCCGCAGGAACTTCGCGCCGATCCGGTCGTCGTGCCCGATGGCCTCGGCCAGCTTCGCCACGTCACCGCCCGCGGCCTCGCACACCTCCGCCATCGCGTTGATGAACGAGATCTTGGTCGCGAGGAAAGAGTTCGCGGCCGTCTTCACCAGCTCGGCCGTCGGGAAGTCGGTCACGACGAACGGGGCGCCCTCGCCGATCGGGGTCGCGTACACCTCCCGCAGCAGCTTCTCGGCCCGCTCGCCGCGCACGCCCACCACGATCCGGTCCGGGTGCAGCGTGTCCTGCACGGCGAAGCCCTCGCGCAGGAACTCCGGGTTCCAGGCCAGCTCGGCATCGCCGCCCGCCGGGGCGTGGTCGACCAGGTACGACGCCAGCCGGTCCGCCGAGCCCACCGGCACGGTCGACTTGCCGACGACCAGGGCCGGGCCGTGCAGATGCGGGGCGAGGGACGAGATCGCGGAGTCGACGTACGACATGTCGGCCGCGTACTCCCCGTGCCGCTGCGGGGTGTTCACGCACACGAAGTGGACGTCGCCGAAGGCGCCCACCTCGGCCCAGTCGGTGGTGAAGCGCAGCCGCCCGGTGGACCCCTCGAAGCCCACGACGTGCCTGCGCAGCAGGTCCTCCAGACCCGGCTCGTACATGGGGGTCTCGCCGCGCTCCAGCATGGCGATCTTCTCCGGTACGACGTCGAGCCCCAGCACCTCGAAGCCCAGCTCGGCCATGGCCGCGGCGTGCGTGGCGCCGAGGTAGCCGGTGCCGATCACGGTGATCTTCAGGCTCATGCGGGTGCGCTCCAGATCGGGGTACGTCGGTGATGCGGAGCCGAGCATAGTCGGGCCGCCCACCGGGCAATTTCCCCGCTGTCGCGTAGCTCACGTAGGCGTCCCCGGGGCGGCCCTCTAAAATTTGAGTTACTTAACGGTAATTAGCGTCAGTATCACTGCGTCTTTGGAGCGTGAGAGACCGTGGCCGGAACGGCTGACTTCGACCTGTACCGCCCGTCCGAGGAGCACGACATGCTCCGAGACGCCGTCCGCTCCCTGGTCGAGGCGAAGATCGCGCCGTACGCCGCGGCGGTGGACGAGGAGGCCCGCTTCCCGCAGGAGGCCCTCGACGCCCTCGTGGCCAACGACCTGCACGCGGTGCACGTCCCCGAGGAGTACGGCGGCGCCGGCGCCGACGCGCTCGCCACGGTCATCGTGATCGAGGAGGTGGCCCGCGCCTGCGTCTCCTCCTCCCTCATCCCGGCCGTGAACAAGCTCGGCTCGCTCCCGGTGATCCTCTCCGGCGGCGAGGAGATCAAGAAGAAGTACCTGACCCCGCTCGCCAAGGGCGACGCGATGTTCTCGTACTGCCTCTCCGAGCCGGAGGCGGGCTCGGACGCGGGCGGCATGAAGACCAAGGCCGTGCGCGACGGCGACCACTGGGTGCTCAACGGCGTCAAGCGCTGGATCACCAACGCGGGCGTCTCCGAGTACTACACGGTCATGGCGGTCACCGACCCCGCCAAGCGCACCAAGGGCATATCCGCCTTCGTCGTCGAGAAGTCGGACGAGGGCGTCTCCTTCGGCGCCCCGGAGAAGAAGCTCGGCATCAAGGGCTCCCCGACCCGCGAGGTCTACTTCGACAACGTCCGCATCCCCGCCGACCGCATGATCGGCGAGGAGGGCACCGGCTTCGCGACCGCGATGAAGACCCTGGACCACACCCGCATCACCATCGCCGCCCAGGCGCTCGGCTGCGCCCAGGGCGCCCTCGACTACGCCAAGGGCTACGTCCAGGAGCGCAAGCAGTTCGGCAAGCCGATCGCCGACTTCCAGGGCATCCAGTTCATGCTCGCCGACATGTCCATGAAGATCTCGGCGGCCCGTGCCCTCACCTACCAGGCCGCGGCCGCCTCCGAGCGCGGCGACGCCGACCTCACCTACCTGGGCGCCGCCGCCAAGTGCTTCGCCTCGGACGTGGCCATGGAGGTCACCACCGACGCCGTCCAGCTCCTCGGCGGCTACGGCTACACCCGTGACTACCCGGTGGAGCGCATGATGCGCGATGCCAAGATCACCCAGATTTATGAAGGTACGAACCAAGTTCAGCGGATCGTGATGGCAAGGAACCTTCCCTAGCAGGGTTTTTGCAGGTCAGAAGCTGTTTCGACGGTCCGGCGGGACGCACTCGGCTTTCTGCCCGTTGCGGCCCGATCAGGGCCGTTCCTGGGCGTCATGCTGGGGGAATCCTGGGCGGATGCCGGGCTGAAAACGGCCACTGACCTGCACAAACAACACAGCCCCCGGCGTGACGCCGGGGGCTGTTGTCGTACGCGTATCAGGCGACCTCTGATGCCTCCGTCGGGTCGTCGGCGCCGGGCGTCAACATCGTCGCGATGGCGGCTCGACCGCGCTGCTCGGCCCCTTCGAAGATGTAGTGGTAGTGCTCCCTCAGCACGTCCGTACTGCTGTGGCCCATCCAGTCGGCCACATCGTTCTCGGGGACTCCGGCATACAGCAGCCGCGACCCGTAGTAATGCCGGAGTGAGTGCGCCTTGCAGTACTGCACCTGTCCCTTGCCCAGAGCCTCCATCCAGATCTTCGGGTAGAAGTACGACGCGTAGAGGTAGCCGGTCCGCGTCACGTTGGGGAAGAGAAGCCGCTCCGGCCCCCATACGCCGTGGTTCTTGATGTGCCGCCGAAGCTCGAAGGCGACGTTCGGCGGGAGGGGGACGGAACGCCCTGGCTCGCCTTCGTCACGAGCCTTGATGTGCCGACGCTGGATCGCGCTGTTCTTCCCCGACTCGGTGTCTCCGTCCTCCGCAATCTGGAAGTCGACGCGAAGCGTCTCGGCCTTGAAGTCGATCTGATCGCGGGACACCGCCATGGCCTCACCCAGCCGTAGGCCGCACCCGGCCATGAGCCACAGCATCGCGCGGTATCGCGGAGGAGCGGCATCCAGCATCGCCAGAACTTCCCGCGTCGTGAGCCGCCTTGCGGTGCTCTTCTGCTCCCGGATCTCCTTGGCGCGGCTGCCCACGCCCTTGACCTTCTTGCACGGGTTCCGGCCGATGATCTCGTTGGCGACTGCCCAGTCCATCATCCCGGAGAAGAACGAGAACCGCTGACGGCGTGTGCGGGCGGAGAGCTTCCGGTCCTGCTCCATCCACAAGAGCCACTGCTCGACGTCTGCGACCTTCAGGGACACGATGGAACGGGCCTTGAAGAACGGCTCAATGGTCGTGTTGAGGATGGACCGGTACTGCTTCTTGGTGCTGTTCTCCAGCTTCCTCTGATTCGTCCACTGCTCCCAGACGGCTGTCACCGGCTGCTTGCCCAACCTGTCGTCCAGGTAGGTCCCGGCGTCAAGTTCCTGTTCCTTGCGCTTGCGCTGGTCGTCGGCTCGCTTTTTGGTCTCGAACGTCTTCTGCCGCTGCTTGCCGTCCGGGTCGTACCAGAACGTCGTCCACTTCTTCGGGTCGTCCTTTGACCGCGCGACCCATGCCCTTGCCACTGAAGCGGCCCCCTCCTGCTGCTGTCGACGTACGGGCCCACCCCGCCGTCGCGCCGGTCACTCCCCGGCGTTTCAAGTTTGCGCACTGACCACCCGGGGTTGTCAACACAGGGTGGAACCCCCTGGGTGTGCTAAGTTGAGTGATATGGAAGCGGATGACAGTGGGTTCGAGATCACTCAGCAGCAAGGCGCCTGGGTGGTCCGCATGTGGTGGCCCGTGGGGCCGATCAACGGGGGACCACAACGGATCACCATCGAGCCGGCCGAAGATGCCCCTGCTCGTGAGGTGGCACGGGGCATCTCGACCACTGTCCTGCGCAGGCTCGATGTAGCCGCAGCCCTGGAGTTGGCCAAGCAGGCTCCCGAAGCCCAGCGGACGTTGGAGGAGGTGGCAGGGAAGGTAAATGGGATGGGAGAGGCGGCGGGGCTCGCCCTGGAGGGCGAGGGCGTCTCAGAGCGGTACTTGGCCTTGCTTGTTGCCACGTACACCGCCATGGCGGATTTTGGGGCTCCTGCGCCCATTCCGTGGCTGGCACGGCTCATCGGCCGCCGGCCTGAGACGGTGAAGGATCATCTGAAGCGGGCCAGAAGGGACGGATTCCTGACCACAGTTGCCGGTAAGGCGGGTGGCGAGTTGACGGACAAGGCCAAAGCAGTACTTGAGGAAATGGCTGAAGCAGGTAGCCAAGGCGACTGAATTACCTAGCACTTCATACGCATGAGCCCCCGAGGGTCTTCGGGGGCTTTCTTGTTTCTTGGAGGACGGATGGCGCTAGCCAAGCTGATGACCGTTGACGAAGTAGCTGACTATCTGAACAAGCCCCGTTCCTGGGTGTACGGGAACTGGAAGGATGAACAGATCCCGTTCCGGAAGGTAGGGCAGTCGCTTCGATGCCGCCCTGCCGACCTGGATCGCTGGCTGGACGCCCAGGGGGCCGAGTGAGCTACCACTTTGCCAAGGTCTATCGGCCGGCACATTCGAACCCTGCGATTGGGAGCGCGGTTCTTCACCTCGAAACGCGTATGTGGTTCCTGGCTTTGGACCGCATGCAGCGGGGAGGGCATTCGCCCCTGGGTTCCGGTGAATTGCAGCTCATCTTGACCAATGAGAAAGGGGAGCCGTACAGCAAGGGTCGCTATTCACAGGCGCTGGGGTCCCTCAAGGCCGCTGGGGTCCTGGCCCCGTCCGCCAGTCCTCGATGCCTGCTGATCCCTTCCACCGTCGCGGCTATGGACGCCCAGTCGAAGAAGAAGCGAGAGGAGTGCGCTACGCACGGGCACAACATCGCATGGGACGGTGCTCACGGCGACTGGATGTTCAGCACGCCGGAAGCGGCACAGCGATGGGAGGCCGAGTGCGACAACCTCAACCGTAAGGGTTCCCCGTTCGCATCGAACGAGTGGGCGCGAGCAGTCCGTCTCAGATCTGAGGAGTTTAACGAAATGGGCCCCTCGGCCGCTTGATACCAAGGGCTAGTCCTACGCCCCTTCTTAAATAGATGACTCCAGCCGGGGCGGTGTGAGCCCTGGCTGCTCCACTCCATCAAGAGGCCGCCCCCTTCAGCGGGGGGCGGTTTTTTGGGGTCTTGCTTTTTTACTGACACACCGAACGGGCCTTCAGCGGCCCGGAGCAGTTTGCTTCTGCTGTGCCTCGCTGACGCTCGGGGAATCGGAATCTCGTCTCCGCTCGATGCTGTCGAGTTCCCCTCAGCCTTGCTCAGCCACTGTGGTTTTTCCTCCCCGGGGCAGGGTGCGGGAGGAAAACTCCTCGTGTCCGAGCGCGGCCGAGACTGGCGCGCGGGCACCCCAATGTTTCGCTTCTCTGCGAATGATCAACAGGAGTCCCCATATTTAATCGCCATTACTTCACTACCCGTCGTCTTGCTCTCGGCCTGTCTGTCGAGGAACTGGCGGGTGAAATCATGGTCGCCCCCTCCACCGTGTACCGGTGGGAGTCTGGGGAGACCTCCCCGAATCTGCGAACACTCATCCGCGTTAGCCGCAGCCTGCGTGTGCCCCTGCATGCCCTGGCGGAGCAGGCCGGTGGCGATGAGAGCACCACGCGAGCGATTCAGCCTGCCGAGATTCATCGCATAGCCAAGGAGAACAACGATGAACGATGACCCGATGCGCGCAATGATCCGAGCCGAAATCCTGAAGGCGATGCAGGAGGCCAGGCCCGCGCAGTACACGCGGGACGATCTCGCCCGCATGTCGCCGGAGCAGATTTCCCAGGCCCGACGCTCGGGCCATTTTGATGACCTGATGTTCGGCCGTAACTGAAATACGAGGAGACCCATGCCCATCATTCACCGAGGATTTGATCTGTCGGCATTTCAGCTCTCTGATGAGACCCTGGAACTGATTCGCAAGCGTGACGAGCTGGAGGAGCGCCACCGCAAGTACAGGATGGAGAACGCGGACTGTGCTCGCCAGTACATCGATGACAGCCACGGCCGCGCGTCGCGTGATTACTACGTTCCCACATTGCGCAAGGCAGATAAGGAACTCAGGGAGCAGGAGATGCAGGCCGTAGCCGACGGCCGACCGCTTCCTGATCGGGATGAGCATCTGGCCGAGGTCCGTTCGAGAGTCAAGGAGTATGAGCGGGTAGAGCCTGCCCTGGCCCGAGCTGCGGAGCAGGCCGAATCGGCAGTAACGGACGCCATTGTGAAGGAACTGCCGGAGCTGGCTCACCAGGGGTTCGAGCAGTCTGAGCGTGCGCTGAAGCAGTACCGGGCAGCGATCGCCAAGGCGGAAGCGGCACGCGAACAGTTGGCAGGCAGCGTCAGCCGCTTCCTGTGGGCTACAACCGGGGGAGAGCTGACCCGGCCCAAGTGGCGCGGATTTTCTGGCGCCCTGGGCGAAGAGGTGAACGCCTGGCGGACCACTTCGGATGGCCGACTCACTTTCGACAGCGCCAAGGATCTGGGCCTGATCGACCAGTACCGAGGCAACCGGGCTGAGTTCGGAGACCTCGTCGCACCACCCGAGGAAGACGCCGCCTGACAAGTGCTGCTGAATCGGCGATTTCCCGGTTCCTGATCCTGGATTTGATCGGGCCCTCGTCAGCGGGGGCCCGGTTTTCTTCACCGCTAGTCGATCTCACGGCTCAGCCGGCCGTGACTGTCCGTTTCTCCCGGAGGACCCATGCCGAAGATGCGTAACCCGAACTCACCGCACTCCCGATACAAGGGCCTGGACGTGCTGCCGAACGACCACGGACTTCCTGTTCCTGACCTGCCCTCGGCGCGGGAATGGTCTGAGGCCGAGCGCGAGCAATGGCACCAATGGTGGAGTTGTCCGCAGTCCGCGCGCTGGGATGAGTCCTACGTTCCGACAGTGGCCGTCATGCTCACCTACTACGGGAAAATCCTTGATGGCACTGCCACCCGCGACCACCTGACCGAATACCGGCAGTTGGCGACGTCCCTTGGTCTGACGGCTGACGGCATGAAGCGGCTGGGCTGGGCCTTTGAGGGGGATGAGTGAGCAGACGAGCGGCCAAGGCAGGGGCGGCAGGCGCCCACGACGGAATACACCGGCCCGGTTATGAGTGCCCATGGTCTGAGCCGCAGTGCTCGGTCTGTGTCGAGGAGTTCGCTATTCACATCGGCTGGCAGGCGACCGGAAAAGTGAAGCCATGGGATGACGGACTGGAGCACCAGCCGAAGAGCTGTCACGTGTGCCGACAGATGTGAACTGCTGGACCTTGGGGATTTGATTGGCAAACGCGATGGAAGGAATTTGCCCCCGGCGGGTCCGTTCTCTTTCGAATTAAGCATTACCCCCGGTTTCGTCATGCATTCAATTCAAATTCGACCCATTCTTTGTAATTAGTTCGAAATCTGCGCGTGACCGTCTCGGGATAGGTTTTCTTTGAATGGATGAGAAAATAGAGACGTAGGCAGGCGTCAAGTGGCGAGCCGATATCAGTCGACCCTCAAGGCAAAGGAAGCGGGCAAATGCGCAAGGTGGTTGTGGTTGAGGTTGAGAAGACGTACTGCGATGCCTGCTTGCGCAAGGGTGCGGAGGTGGAGGCGACCGAGGTCCTGTCTCTGGCCACCTCTGTTGAGGGCGCCTCTGACCGCGCATGGGACCTGTGTCTCTCCCACAGCATCACCTTCGGTCGGTACCTCGTAGACACCCTGGGCATGGGTGACGGCACTGTGCCCCAGGCTGCTGCCCGTGTGTCCATGCATGAGGTGGACGAGCACCAAGACGTGACTGAGACTGAGCCCGAGGCCGTTGCTGAGCAGGCTGCTGAGGCTGCTCCTGTGGCTGAGGTGGAGCGCAAGGGCAGTGTGGTTGTAGCTGGCCTGCCTGATGACTACGACGTGAGCGACTACCGGGCGGCCCTGGCGAACCTGGGCTACAAGACGGTGCACAAGGCGCAGGGCGACACCGTGGGCATCATCGTGGGCACCAACGGGGCCAACGCCGTGGGCAAGCTCCTGGACGCCAGTGATGCAACGCTCCCGTGCCTTAGCACGGTTGAGCAGCCGGGCGCATTCAAGGCTGCCGTCCAGTCTGGTCTGCTGACGTTCCCCCACGAGATTCCGGCGCCTGCCAAGGTCTACGCCGTTCGCAGCACTGAGCCCGAGGCCGGTAGCCCGGAAGCGATACGTGCGTGGGCCAAGGCCAATGGCGTGCCCTGTGCCTCGAAGGGCCGGATCAGTGCGAAGATCCGCGAGGCTTACAAGGCGGACATGGCGGGAAAAGCTGCGGCCTGAGGGAGCCTGAGAACGGGGCCGCGGTAGTGGCGGCCCCCGCTCCCAAGCGGGCCACTCGCAAACACCCAACGCCCAAGGACACGACCGTATGGCGGTCGGCCCGGCGCAGCCTCCCCACCAAGCCCAGCCGTAAGGCATTCGCCGCTGGTTCGTGGGTGAGGTGGACCGGCACAAATGGACGGGACTACGAGGGCATTGTGTCGACCGACCGGGAGACGCTTCACCGGGTGAGCCGTGAGGTTCCGTTCGGGCCCCGGTCGGCCCGGGTGAAGGCAGTCATCATTCCGGCCGATGGCTCGGTAACCATGCCGTTGGCTCTGCCGAACGCGAATCACTACAAGGCAGAGGTCAAGCAGGCCGGCCGATGGATTCAGGTACAGCGCATGGATATGGAGGACGCAGCGTGAGCACGCAGGTTGAGCTGTACGGCCCGATCGGGGAGGCCGTGAGGACAGTTGCTCCCAAGGTCGAGACTGATCCGGTCGGCATCTACATGGCGACGCTCAGCCTGTGGTCCGCTGCCATCAGTGGCACGGTCACGGTGGAGGGCCGTGCACCCCTCCTCTGGTCCGCGTTGGTCGCTAAGACTGGACGCGGTAAGGGCACTGCGCTCCGTGCGGCCAAGCACATAGCAGGGCCGGGCCTCGGTCGGTTCCTGGACACCCACACTGCCTCTGGCCTTACCTCGGGGGCCTCCCTGGTGAACGCCCTCTATGAGGCCCAGGAGGCGTCTGCCGAGACCGAGCATGGCACTGACGTGCGCCTCTTTGTGGAAGAGGAGGAATGGCAGGAGACGCTTCGACGCGTGAAGCGTGACCCCTCTTTCACGGGCAAGCTGCGGTTGGCATGGGATGGTGCGGCGCTGCGGAACATGACGAAAGAGGGCCCTCAAGAGGTCCGGGAGCCTCGCATGGTGTTCCACGCACACTGCACCCCGTCTGACTGGAACAAGTACGTCAGTGCCGATGAGGCTGCGGGCGGCTCGTACAACCGCATCCTGCCTGTGATCCTGGGTAGTGCTCACCTGATCCGGAAGCGGTCGCCCCTGCCTCATGTCGACCCGTTCTCTGAGGCGTACGCCTGGGCCACGGCCAAGCCTCGCGTCATGGTCATGGACGCGTGGGCGGAAGATCTCTTCTTTGTGATCCGTCGTTACGGCTCCATCCTGTCTGAGTCTCTGCCCGAGGTGGAAGCTGCGATGATCCAGCGCACAGCAGAGCAGACCCTCAGGGTCGCGGCCTGCCTCGCAGTAGCCGACATGACCGAAGTCATCACTGAGGACGTGCTGTTGGCTGCCTTTTCGTTGGTGCGCCGTTCCGTGCGTGACGTCCTGGTCCTCACCCTTGGGCAGGCGACTGCCGCCAAGGCCCCCGTGAGGACGCTTGAGGAGAAGGTTCGGGAGCGCATTGCCAGCCTGGGAGGTAAGGCGTCCTCCAGTGACCTGCTGCCGTTCCTGCGAGTGTCCAAGGCCGCCGTGGAAGCCATCCCGGGCATCGTGATGAGCCAGGCCCGCAACGGGAAGCAGGGCCGCCCGGTCACGTTCTACTCGTTCGGGGGAAAGCAGGAGCCGGCCAGCTCGGAGAGTGGCGCTCGGCCGGTCGTGGCTCGGGCGGTTGCTGCCACCAAGGCCACACCCAAGCGGATCACCGTTCGCATCCCTGCCCAGGCTGCGCCTGTGGAAGTGCAGGCTGATAACCCGTTTGCTGCCTTGATCTAGTGACGCTCGGATGTAAGGCCCCCGCTACGGCGGGGGCTTTCCGTCTTTTTAGAGTAAAACGTACCCATGACGACCTGGGGCAGTGCGGCGCTACTTGCTTCGCAGCGCGGCGTACTTATTCGTCTCAGCGTCGATGTTCTTAGCGATACGCTCCAGCTCCCAGCTGAATGGGCTTCTCCAATTATCAACGCCATGCTGAATTTTTACTCCGCAGCCGGAAAGCCGTTCCAGGCTGGCTCGAAGTTCACCGATAAGCTCCTGATGTCTAGCCGGTTCAATAGCCCAAGTCTTCACTGTCTCATTGGCGATCGGCAGCGCCTTTGTCAATTCTAGATGCGCTCGCCTAACCCGCTTACGCTCCTCTTCGACGGCCTTCAGTTCAGCGGCGCGATCCTCGTCCATCTTGACGTGCCGGAGCTGCTGCCTCTTCTCCCGGTCACCCTTCATGATCTCGACGCGGTGCCGGAGATCGTCAACCCAGATCATGGTTGCCTCAAGCGAGGCTTTCCGCCAAGCCGTGATCATTCCGGCAGCGAAGCCGAAGACCAGCGTGCTGATGAGTCCGGCCCAGTCGACCACGTGTCCCCCTATTGCGCAGTCAGAGTGTCCAGGAATCTTACTCCCGGGCACTGACAGTGCGCGTCTCTCTTGACGAGCAACATGGCCTACCCCTGCCAGCCACGGGGGACATCTTGCCGGGGCTCGGAGGCGTCAGCCGTGTAGCCGTCAAAGTGCACCTAGGCAGGCTTGGGCGTGTAGGTGGCTACTCGTTCCGCACCACCAGGGCGAAGGACGTGCAGAGGCGCCGGAAGCTGCCGTGTCCGGTCCGGCCGGTATGGCTCATGCACTCGACATCGACGGCGGCCCCGTCCGTCGACGGAGTGGCCTGCCAACCGCACTCGTATGTCAGGCACTCGGCCTCGAAGGTCACGTCAGCGTCCCGAACCTCAATGGTCTCAATGGCCTCAGCAGTCTCAACGGTCTCAGAACTCTTTGGCATGGGAGTCTCCTAGGCAAGAAAAATGCCCCGCAAGGGGGGCGTGGGTGAGGCGAGAGAGGGAGCCGGGGATATGAACCCTTCCCGGCAGAGGGCGAGAGATGTTGCAGCTACGTCAACGCAGGTGAAGACTGGAGAATGAGCGCCCGATGGTGTCGGACGTGCCGTCTCGAAGTGAGATTGAAAGGAGACGGTGATGTCGAACTACGACGATCTCAAGCATTTCGAGGAGTCGGCCGAATCGAATCGTGAATACGCTGAGCGCATGAGGCAGCGAAGGAGCGAAGCGCGGGCCAAGGGGGAATCGACCGGGTTTTATGACGACGAAATCCGTCGGGCCGAGGCGCGGGCCTCGAAAGACGCAGAAACCGCGATGAAGATTCGGGGCTGGATATATGCCGGTGCGCCGACTCCGAGCGACCCGAGTTCCGTCGCAAACAGGCTCCGCAGGGAGCTGGCTGAGATGGAGGATAGGATGAGGCGGCCGACGAGCGGCCCAGACTATTAGGGAGCATTAACCGGAGTGCTTGGCCGGGGAGGTACGAGCCCTCCCCGGCAGGGGCGGGTACGAATTCAGGATCACAGGGTGGGGCGGAGTGCCCGCCGTGATGAACGCGCCCTTCGAGGTCGCGCGGTCGCCAGTCCTCGGTCCCGCAGCCCTTCAACCGCTCTCCGGCCTGTGCCAATGACTACGCCGTACAGCTCGGCGAGTGCCCGTTCACTGGGCATGCGTGCTCCAGGTCGCGGCTTCCCTGTTGCCGCTTCGGGTGAGACGGGTCAGCTCCTCGCGTGCCATACGAACCCCCTGCGTGGTTGCCCAGGTTCGGCCGTCGCGTACGACGGCTGTCTTCACGAGCCCCCCTCTTCTCGTTCACTGATCAACCACTTATGATCACCGATCACAGGAATCATGCGGGGGGTACATCTACATGCCGACGGCACAGGGCAACCGCCCGCTGAGAACTATCGTTGACCGCTACGGCTGGCCGAAGGTGCTTCTCGTCGCCTGCATCATCGGCGCCTCGGGCGGTTGGATCAGCTCGCACGTCAACCACAACGACGGGCCGTCGGCCTGTGCGAAGCGGTGGGCTGGGGTGTCCGGCGTAAGCAACGCGGACGCGAACAAGATGGTCGAGTGTGACGACCAGATCGACAAGTGGTGTGCGAAGAACCACCCGGAAGATCCGGACGGCTGCTCAAACAACATCACCATCGACGGCGACGCTCGCAATGTCGGCAAGGACTGAAGCTGGTGTTTCTCAAGAGTCGGAGACGCCAACACCACCGGACTTGGACATGGTTGTGTGTGCTTGAGGCCAACGATGGCTGTTGCGTGTACTGCGGCGGGCCTTCACAGACCATGGATCACGTCATCCCGTTCTCGGACGGGGGAGCGGATGACATTTCGAACCTCGTACCGGTCTGCCACAGTTGCAACTTGAGCAAGGGCGACAAGACGCCGGCCGAGTTGATGATGGGATGGGATCTGCGCTCCCGGTGGAGCGGGAATGGCATAGCCCAGAAATCAGACCTCGGCGGTAAGAGCCTTCGGGAAATGTACCTGTCCGTACATGAAGAAGTGCTGAAGCTGTTCGATGATCTCGACACGGTTGCAGCCGAGATAGCAGACCCCAAACGCCAGTCGTGGTTCCTCTGGGCAACGCCGTGGAATTACCCCTACGACCTAGGCGTGAGTTGGTACCGCGCGTGCTATGCCGAGAAGATCGCAATGGCCAAAGCTGAGGGATGGCCGGACACGCGTCCCGAATGGCTCAAACGGACTAGCGCCTAAACAAAGAAAAGCCCCCGGCCCGAAGGCCGGAGCTGACTGACCGCCGCCGCCCGTCCGGGCGGGAGTCCAGGTCCCCCCAACCGCGGCAGGGGCTCTACTCGGCGCGAACGACCATGGCGAACGAGGTCCTGATACGTCGGAAACCGGCGTGACCGGAGCGGCCGGTGTGGCTCATGCACTCCACATCGACAGATGCCGACTCGGTGGAAGGTGTCGCCTTCCACTTGCAGTGCAGGCACTCAGCCTCAAAGGTCACGTCGGTATCCGGGTGCTCGGTGATCTTGTGCATCACGTACCGCATCGCCGTTCTGATGCTCACAGCCCACCCCTACGGCTCCGCGCGTTGGCCTCGGCAACTCTGCTGCTCAGTCCCTCTGTCGGCCCATTCGGCGGGGTCTTGTAGTCAGGACACTTCGGGCTCCCACACTCACACCGGGGCCAGCGCAAGGCCGAACTGGGCGCCATGTCGGCGCCTTCGGGGCCAGGATCGGCCTTATACACCATGAGCACGCCCCCTACGCCGAATGCATCGGAGAGACGGGAGAGGAACTGTCGGGCCTCACTGCTGCCCAGGTGATCAGCCGGTTCGGTGCCCCGCGCCCTGCTTTCGCCCATCACACCGCGCCCTCCCGATCGTTTCCGCGTCGATGTGCCGACCGTAGGAAGTGGCAACCGTCGGGCTCCACAAACTTGCACGAGCTTGCACGCCAATTCTCCTGGCTGGTAGCCGTATTGACGCTGTCTCTACAGGTCAACGAAGCTGATGCAAGCCCGAGCAAGCACCTAGACCAGGGAGCCAGCCATGGCCGTAGAGTTCATTGGAATCGACCCCGACACGGACCGGGACCACTGCCCCACCGTGTGGGCCGACGCCGAAGCTCAGGAGATCTTGTTGCAGGGGTGGAAGCCGAACACCGAGACTCAGGCGGACTGCGAGGCAAGCAGCCCCGCGAACGGTCCGGTGCCCGACAGCGAAGCCATCGTGAGGATTCCGGCCCGGATGATTCCGATGATCAGGGAGGCGTGTGATGCCGTCGAGCGTGCCCAGCTTCGCTGAGCTGCTTGGCCAGTGCGAGCGGTCCGCCGTCCACCTGGAGCTGCGTGACTCCTACGCGCCAACGGAGCGGTTCGAGGCATGGAAGCGGGGTGAGCGGATCAACTGGGAGGACCACGAATCCTGGTGGCACCCCTACGACCAGTTGATCGCGGACACCGTGGCCCGGGGTGTGGTGATCCGCCGGGCACGGGTGATCTCCGAGCCAGTATCGGACTACATCCGGTGGGAGCACTACGTCACCCGCGCCAACATCACGGCCGGTGAGGAAGTGCGATGGTTGCCCCGGCGACGGGCCACGAGCATCCCTCTGCCAGGGAATGACTTCTGGCTGTTCGATGGTGCGCTGCTCCGGGTGCACCACTTCTCAGGTGACGGCGCGGTGGTGGAGGACGAGATTACGGCAGACCCAGAAGCCGTGAAGCTGTGCTCCGCCGCCTTCGAAGCGGTTTGGGAGCAAGCGATCCCGCACCACCTATACAAGATCTGACGAAAGCCAGCTCCGTGCCCACACACCCGTCGTCACGCGTTCAGCAGGCCCGCGAAGAGCTGGCCGGCCGTCTGCGTGAGATCCGAAAAGATGCGGGGATCAGCGGGCGGGAGCTGGCCGTCAGGTGCGGTTGGTCAGAGTCGAAGTCATCCAGGATCGAGAACGCGAAGACGCCTCCCTCCGATAGGGACATCAGAGCGTGGTGCCGAGCCTGCGCCGCTGATGATCAGGTCCCCGACTTGATCGCGGCTAACAGACAGTCCGCCGATGCTCACGTACAGTGGAAACAACTCCAGCGGAGCGGCCTACGTCGCCTGCAAGAGTCCACAGGTGATCTCTACCAACAAACCAAGCTATTCCGGATCTACGTCTCCGACGTGATTCCCGGGTTCCTCCAGACGCCCGGATACGCCACTGCCCTGCTGTCATCCATCGCAGACTTCCGAGGAACCCCGGATGACGTGAGTGACGCTGTGGCGGCCCGCATGAGGCGTAACGGGGTGCTGAGCAATGGCACACGCCGGTTCTCGTTTGTACTGGAGGAGTCCGTGTTGCGGTACCGGCTGTGCAGCGCAGAGACGATGGCAGCGCAGCTTGGCCATCTGCTCGGGGTCATCGATCTCCAGAACGTTGCCGTGGGGATCGTCCCGTTCTCGGCGCAGCGGACTATGTGGCCGATGCCAACCTTCACGATCTTCGACGACACCAGGGTGCACGCGGACACGCTGGATGCTGCTGCCACCCTGACGCAGCCCAGCCAGGTCGAGTTGTACGCCCGAGCCTTTGACCGGCTCTCGCAGGTGGCCGCGAGGGGAGCAGCGGCACGTTCCCTGATAGCGGATGCGGTGGCCTCCCTCACGTGACAAGCGATGTCGGTGCACCCGTCGGTAGTGATCATGGGGAAATGCTGGGGGAGTACCTCCTGAAGGGTATGTTCGTGCAGGTCAACGCCATATGACCTGTAAAGCACCCAGATTTATGAAGGCACGAACCAAGTTCAGCGGATCGTCATGGCCCGCAACTTGCCGTAACGGCACGGGGTTTCGTCGCACCCTGCGAAAGGCGCCCTGCGGGGCGCCTTTCTGCTGCTCCGGCGCACCTTACGACCGGTCGGTCACATGCGGGCCGGGGCGGGCCGACGTAGGACGGAAGCACACGGGCCCGCCCGGGCCCCCGCCTCCACAGGAGGAGCCATGACCCAGTCCCAGATGATGCCGGCCCTCACCAAGCAGATGCAGGACTGCATCGAGGCCTGCATGAACTGCCACAGCATGTGCGAGGAGACCATGAGCTCCTGCATGCAGAAGGGCGGACAGCAGCAGATGCAGGTCATGCGGGCCCTGATGGACTGCTCCGAGACGACCCGCATGTGCGCCGACATGATGATGCGGCGCTCGCCCATGTCCGCCGAGATGAGCGTGCTGTGCGCCAAGGTGTGCGACATGTGCGCCGAGGCGTGTATGTCCATGCCGGACGACCAGCAGATGATGCGCTGCGCGGAGGCGTGTCGCCGCTGCGCGGAGATGTGCCGGGCCATGGCGGGCGCCGGTATGTGAGCTCCTGAAGCCAGCCGTCGAGGGCACCCGCGCGGGTGCCCTCGAGTGGTGCGCGGACGCCTCAGCCGTGTGCGCGGCCGGTCACCGCGCTCCCGTCACCAGGTGAAGCCTGGCTGGACGGGCATGCACGCGTCCTTCTTGTCGCCGTTGAGCACGGCCGCCGTGGAGGGGGCCTTCGTCGGCTGGGCGGGCGCCTTGTAGGCGGTACCGGTGCGCCAGTCGGCGCCCACGAGCAGCGTGACGCCGGAAACGTCGGTCGACTTGCGCACCTGCTTCAGCGGGATGCCGAGTGCCTTGGCCACCGCCTGGGCGTCGCCTTCCAGATCGGCGCTGGGGTACAGGACGGTGGTCTTGGCCTCCGTGGCCGGCGTGGTGTCCGCCGCGGCCTGGGTGAACCCCTTGCCCTGCAGGATCCCGGCGACCGCGCTCGCCCGCTGGGGAGCCGGGGCCTCGGTGTCGGATCCGGTGCCGTTGCGGACCTGCACCGAGATCTTGCCGTCCGGATCCGTCGCGGTCTTCGCCGCCGCCTCGGTGGCCTTGGGCTTGGCGCCGCGTCCGTCCAGCGCGGTGTCGTCGCGGACCATGGACATGAGCTGTTCGGCGTCCTCCGGCGCGGGCACGAGCCGGTCGTGGTCCTGCGACCACTGCACCGTCGGCAGCGTCGTCATCGTGATGCGCTTGGTGGGGACCTTCTTGAACTCCTCGGACAGGTCGTACAGCTTCGCGATCGTCCCCAGGCCCTCGTCGACCTTGAGGGCCTTCGTCGCGGTCTCCGCCAGGCTGCGCATCGCACCGGGATTGGTCAGCGTCGCGTTCTTGCGCATCTGGCGCACCATCGCGCTCATGTACATGTGCTGGGCGTGCGTGCGGCCGAGGTCGGTGCCGTCCTCGAAGCCGTAGCGGGTGCGCAGCCACTGCAGGGCCTGCTGGCCCTTGACGTACGTGGTCCCCGCCTTCAGCTTCAGGCCCGAGCCGTGCCCGTCGGAGGTGTGCGACCAGACGTTCTGTTTGACGCACACCGGGACGCCGCCGATGGCGTCCGCCATGTCGACCACGCCGGAGAAGTCGACCATCATGAAGTGGTCGATGTGGATGTCGGTCAGCTTCTGCCAGGTGGCGACGGTGCAGCCGGGGCCGCCGCGGCCCAGCGACTCGTTCGCCATGGCCAGGGAGAGCGCCGGGTACTTGTGGCCGGTGTGCGGGTCGGTGCACCGGGGGATCGGGATCATCGTGTCGCGGGGCAGGCTGACCACGGACATGTTGGTGCGGTCGGCCGACACGTGCACCAGCATCTGCACGTCCGCCAGCGGCGGACGGCCCACGTCCGCCTTGGACCCGCCGAGCTTGAGGTCCTGCGCGGTGTTCCGGCTGTCCGAGCCGATCAGCAGGACGTTCAGCGGCGTCTGGCCGGCGGCGTTCGGGGTCGCCTTGGGCACGTCGGAGTCGCCGAGGTTCAGCTTGTCCTTCTGGATGTTGGCGTTGAGGTGCTCGTAGTAGAGGTAACCCGCTCCGGCGGTGCCGAGTATGACGACCGCCAGGGTCAACGCCGACCAACGCAGTATCCGCCGCTTGGGGCGCGGTGGGCCGGGCTCCGCGCGGCGCTTGTGGCCGCGGTCGCGCCGGTGGTCGCTGCGCCCGCCCTCGGTCTCTCCCCCCATGCCGGGTCCGCCGGCGTGCCGGGCATGCGGCGCCGCCCCCTCCTGATCCACGCTGCTGCGTGTCATCTCCTACCCCTCCCGCCCTCGGCACCCCTACACCGCGGGTTCGTTGCGCGCCCACCGCCCTCCGCGGAGGCGTACGGCGCCCTTGTCGGTCTGTCTGTCGCTCGTGTGCCGCGGTGACCGGGCACAGGCCGGAGCGCGGGCCCGCCCCCGGTCGGTGCCGTGGCGCTGCCGCGTTTCCGCGCTCAGTTAGACGCAGAACTGAGCCCTGACGTCACGAGGTGCGGGTGACTTCGTCGGCGGGCGCCGAACGGCCCGCGGCGCCGACGAGTTCACGCACCCGGCGGGCCGGGCCGGGCGGATGCTTCGTCCGCCCCGTGCCGGTACCGCACGCCGGGGTGTTCCACCGGGCCCACCGGGCCGTGCCGTCCCCCCACCCACGGCCTTGTGCGTCCACGGTCGCTTCGTCCTCCGTCGGGGCCGTGCGACGAGTCGCCCCCCAGCCCCTCGATGCAGTCGGGCGAACGGTGCACGACGGCGCGGCCGTTCCGCGCCGGATCGCACACTATCCGCACAGTTCAGCGGCTGGACACGGCGATGACAAACCCCGGGCCCGGCCCGCCGGTCGATTGGCCCGATATCTCGGGAATGGACGGCGGGCCTTGATCGATGCTTTACCCCGCTGTGGACGAGCGGCTAGTTGCTGGAGACGGTGACCTTCTGGTCGTTGTTCAACTCGTCCACCAGCGTCTTGACCTTCGCCTTGTCCCAGACGAGGTTGCCGCCGACGGAGCCGGAGATCGGCATGTTCATGGACTTGCCGTCGCCGCTGCTGACGCCCTTCATCGCCCAGAACATCGACGCCAGGTCCCACAGGGACATGTCCTTGTCGACGATCAGGGAGTCCAGGCCGGCGCCCATGGTCGGGTACAGCTTGAACGGGTTGAGGATCGTGGACGGCGTGGCCACCTGGTGGGCCAGCGCCGACAGGAACTTCTGCTGGTTCTTGGTGCGCTGCAGGTCGGAGGCCGCGAACGCGTGCCGGGTGCGGACGAAGGCGAGGGCCTGGGCGCCGTTCAGGGTCTGCTTGCCGGCCTTGAAGTCCGCGCCCGAGTAGGAGTCCTTGAACCCCTTGTCGATCGTGATGTCCACACCGCCGACCGCGTCCACGATCTTGGCGAAGCCCTGGAAGCCGATCTCGACGTAGTGGTCGATGTGCAGACCGGTGTTGGACTCGATGGTGCGCACCAGCAGCGTCGGCCCGTCCTCGGCGTAGGCGGCGTTCAGCTTCTCCTGCCGGCCCGTGGCCGGGTAGACCTTCCCGGACGTCGAGCCCTTGTACGACGGGATCGTCACGTTCGAGTCGCGCGGCAGCGATATCAGCGTGTCGCCGTTGTCGCCGACGTGCAGGATCATCATCGAGTCCGTGCGCTTGCCCTGGGCGGAGCCGGTGTGCAGCTTCTTCTCGTCCGCCTTGGACATGCCCTCACGGCTGTCCGAGCCGACGATCAGGTAGTTCGTGCCGGAGCCCGACGCCGGCCGGTCGATGACCTTGGACAGGTCGACCTCGCGGCGCAGCTTGGAGTCGGCCCAGAAGTAGGTCGCGACGGATGTGACGACCAGCACGGTCGCCAGCGTGATCGCGGTCCACTTGATCCGGCGCCGCCAGTTCGGGCGCGGCCGGTACCGGCCGAGCTCCGGGTCCGGGTCGTTGTCGTTGGGTACGAAGCCGCCACCGCCGCGGCCGCCGCCGTACACCTGCCCGGTGTTGTAGCCGCTGTCGTACTCGCCGGGGCCCGCGCCCTCGTCGTATCCCCGGCCGTCGACGTACGACGGCTGCTGCGGGACGCCGGCCCCGTACGGCGGCGCCGACGGGCCGGGGTCGCCGTAGGAGCGCTGCCCGGGCGGTACCGCCGGGCCGCCGCGCCGCACCTGACGCATCACGCGGGCGTTCTCCGGCTGTGCGCCGGCACTGCCGCGTCCGTAGCGCGGGCCGCGGTTGTCGTCGGACCATCCCTCGGGCCAGTCATTCATGCGCCCCAGTGTGCAGGGCGTCGGTGTGAGGCTTACAAGGGCTGTCGGAAAATAAGGTCGGCGCTGTTGCGAAGCTGACACAAAATCCGCGAATGTCACTTCGGCATAAGGTGGAGGGCATGACAGACCAGGTCACGGACGCGAATCCGGACACCGAACCGGACATTCCCGGCAAGCCGACGTCCGCCTCGCGCACCACTCTCAGCCACATCATGACCCACAACGACACCAACCTCCTGGGCACGGTGCACGGCGGTGTGATCATGAAGCTGGTGGACGACGCGGCGGGTGCCGTGGCCGGCCGGCACTCCGGCGGCCCCGCCGTCACCGCGTCCATGGACGAGATGGCGTTCCTGGAGCCGGTCCGAGTCGGTGACCTGGTCCATGTGAAGGCGCAGGTGAACTGGACCGGGCGGACCTCCATGGAGGTCGGCGTCCGGGTCCTCGCCGAGCGCTGGAACGAGTCGGCCCCGCCCACCCAGGTCGGCTCGGCCTACCTGGTCTTCGCGGCCGTCGACGCCGACGGCAAGCCGCGCCGGGTGCCGCCGGTGATCCCGGAGACCGATCGCGACCGCCGCCGCTGCCAGGAGGCCCAGATCCGTCGCACCCATCGCCTGGCCCGCCGCCGCGCGATCCGCGAGCTGCGTGAGAAGCGAGCGGCGGAGGGGTTCGAGGACTAGCAACTCCCGCCCGGGCCGGGCGCGCCTGCTGGGTCACGAGCCGGAGCCGGAGCACACCACCTCGTTGCCGCGCACCGCGGTCCGCTGCGGCTGGGCCGGGTCGTCGAAGCGGACCTTGTGGACGTCCTTGAAGTCCGCCCCGGCGGTCACCCTCAGCATCGGCCCCTGGCCCGGCACGGCACGCAGCTCGGCACCCGGCAGGGCGGCGGCGAGGGAGCGGGCGGAGCGGTCCCAGCGGGGGTCGTAGGAGATGACCGTGTGCGGCACGTGCGCGGGGGCGGTCACCGGCTGCCGGGTGGTGGCGAAGCCGGTCGCCGCGAGCGCCGCGTCGACCCGCTTGGCGAGCCCGGCCGTGCCGGTGCCGTTCGCCACCAGGACCCGGATCTGCCGGGGGTCCACCTCCACCGGCGCCACGGGTGCCGGGGCGGGGCCGTGGTGCGGGGGGTCCACGATGAGCGGCTTGTCGTCGCGCAGGGCCGTGAAGAGCTGGTCCGACCTGGTCTGGTCCCACTTCAGGGTCGAACCGATGCCCTTGACGTCGTAGTTCATCTGCGCGATGGGCACGGTGGTGAACTCGGAGGAGGACGGGGAGAAGTTCCGCATGGCCCGGCCGAGGTCGAGCAGCTCGTCGGCGCCGAGGCTCTCGTCGGCGCGGACCGAGCCCAGCACCGCCCGGGTCACGTCCCGGAACCGCATCGGGTTCAGCAGCACCCCGGAGGAGGTGGCCCGCTCGATCAGCGCGGCCAGGAACCGCTGCTGTCGCTTCATCCGGCCCAGGTCGCTCGTCCCGTCGACGTGCCGGGCCCGCACGTACTGCAGCGCCTGCCCGCCGCCCAGGGTGTGCGTGCCGGGCGCGAGGTCGAGCCCGCTGTAGGAGTCCTTCAGCGGGGTCGTCGTACAGACGTCGACGCCGCCGAGGACGTCCACGGTCTTCATGAAGCTGGTGAAGTCGACCTCCAGATAGTGGTCGATCTTCAGATGGGTCATGTTCTCGATCGTGCGGACGGTCATCTGGGGGCCGCCCTCGGAGTAGGCGGCGTTCAGCTTGATCGGGTGTGCCGCGCGCTGCCGTCCGGTGGCCGGATCGGCGCCCGCGGGCACCTCGGCGTAGGAGTCGCGCGGCAGGCTCACCACGGTGGCCCGGTCCCGGTCGTCCGAGATGTGCACGATCATCATCGTGTCGGTGCAGTGGCAGGGCGCCCCGCCCAGCCGGTACTCCCGCCGCTGCCGCTCGGTGATCCGGTCGCGGCCGTCGGTGCCGACCAGCAGGATGTTCATGCCGTGGCCGGCGCGCGGCCGGTTCTTCATGTCCTTGAAGGCGTCGATCCGGGCGATCCCCGCGTCCAGGCTGCTGACGACCGCGTGCCCGATCCCGGCGGAGGCCAGCACGACGACCGACAGCGTGCTCACCGCCCGCATGGCCCAGCGGGGCCGCCGGGGCGGCCGTACGGACCGCGCGGGCCGCTCGGGCGGGCGCGGCACGCTGCGGGGCGGCTGCGGTCGGCGCTGCGGACGCGCAGGAGACCGGGGCGGGCTGGCCAAGGGGACACCTCCGGACGAGGCCGTACGTGGGATCCGTGAGCACCGTAGGCCGATACGATCTCCAGCCCGGACTTACGCCCCGGCGGCGCGCACCGGTGTCCCCCGTTCGCGGTAACGTGAGCCCCCTATGAACGCCAAGCCCGACGTGCGGCTCCCCGCTGTATCCGTGATCATGCCCGTCCTCAACGAGGAGCGGCATCTGCGCGGGGCCGTCCAAGCGATCCTCGCGCAGGAGTACGCCGGCGAGATGGAGGTCGTGATCGCCCTCGGTCCGTCCACGGACCGCACGGACGAGATCGCGGCCGAGCTCGTACGCGAAGACCCGCGCGTGCACACCGTCCCGAACCCGACCGGGCGCACTCCCGCGGCGCTGAACGCGGCGATCAAGGCCTCCCGGCACCCGATCGTGGTCCGCGTCGACGGTCACGGCATGCTCTCGCCCAACTACATCGCCACCGCCGTCCGCCTCCTTCAGGAGACCGGCGCGCAGAACGTCGGCGGCATCATGCGCGCCGAGGGCGAGAACGACTGGGAGCACGCCGTCGCCGCCGCGATGACCTCGAAGATCGGCGTCGGCAACGCCGCTTTCCACACCGGTGGCGAGGCCGGGCCCGCCGAGACGGTCTACCTCGGTGTCTTCCGCCGCGAGGCCCTGGAGCAGCAGGGCGGCTACAACGAGGAGTTCATCCGCGCCCAGGACTGGGAGCTGAACTTCCGGATCAGGGAGGCGGGCGGCCTGATCTGGTTCTCGCCCGAGCTGAAGGTCTCCTACCGTCCGCGGCCCTCCGTCCGGGCCCTCGCCAAGCAGTACAAGGACTACGGCCGCTGGCGGCACGTCGTCGCCCGCTACCACTCCGGCTCCATCAACCCGCGCTATCTCGCCCCGCCGACCGCGGTGTGCGCGATCGCGGCGGGTGCGGTCGTGGGCGCGCTGGTGACCCCGGCGGGCTTCGTGATCCCGGGCGTCTATCTCGCGGCGATAGCCCTCGGGTCCCTCCCCGCGGGCAAGGGCCTGCCGCTGAAGGCCCGGCTGCAGATCCCGGTGGCGCTCGCCACCATGCACATGTCGTGGGGCTGGGGCTTCCTGACCAGCCCGAAGGCGCTGGCCAGGAAGGTCATCGCGGCACGCCGGCCGGCGGTGCGGGCGGGCGTCTCCTGACGGGAGCCGCGCCGCCCGCCGGTCACGATCCGGCGCCGCCCACCGCGGCGGCGTTCCGGACCGCGATGTCGATGCTGTGCCTGATGCCCGTCATCTTCTCGGCCTCGGTCCGGATGTCCCGCTTCTCATAGGCCGATTCGACGGCGAACCACGTACCCACGACGTTGTTCTTCCGTTTGCACGTGACGTCCGCGGAAGCGGTGGCCAGTTCGCGCCTCGGCGGTTTCGGGGAGTTCCAGGCCGGGTCTTTGACGGCGGCTTCCGGCGTCGGATAGGAGAATCCCTTGGCCTTCATGCACGCCGACCACTTGGCAAAGGCGGCCCTGAGTCTGGCGTCGGCCATGGACCGCACGTAGTCCTTGAAATTGATGTCGACCGCCGTGGGGGAGTCCTGGATGATTCCGCCGCCTGCGGTCAGCTTCTTCTCCGCCTCTCCCATGCAGCCGCCCTCGGGGATCCGGATGCCGTGGTACTTGCCGTCGGCGGGGGGAGCGGCCGCTCCCGGCGGGGTCGGCGCGTTCAGGCCGTGGCCCAGTACGGCTTCCATGTCCGCGGACAACGGCTTCCGGGACGGCTGCGCCGCGTTCGGTGCCGCCCGCTGGGGGCCGTGATAGCCGCGGCGTGCGGCGAGGGCGGGGTCGGTCGGGTCGTACCGATGGGCGGTCTGGTTCGACTTCTGCCGGTAGTCCGTCGTCGCCGGCTTGAAGTCGAACCCGAACCGCTTCATGCACGACGTCATGAGTGCCGACCTGGCGTTTTCGATCCGGGCGTTCTCCTGCGGGCTGATCAGGTACTTCTCGATGGGAAGCCGCTGATCGTGAGTGCTGTCGAGCATCGGCACGGCACCGACCCCAGGAGCACCCGCTGTCTGTGCCGGAGGGTTCGGTGTCGCCGACGTGCAACCGGTCACCGCGCTGCTCAGCGCCGCGATCACGGCGAGGACCGCGAGTCCGGCCGGGCGTTCCGAGGCCATGTGGGGCGTCCTTCGTGGGTGTTTCTCTGACGACGTGCGGACAGCGGCGTCCCCGCCCGGGCCGGTGGGGACGCCGCTGCTTCTGACTGGTCCCGCAAGGAACCCTTACGGGCACACCGCGTAGAAGTCGAAGCACTGCGACGCGTTGTTGTTCTTCAGCGTGGAGTTCAGGTTGGCCCCGGTCCCGCGCTTGATGTACTGGCTCGGGCCGCTGTTGTTCGAGTTGTAGTAGATCGTCACGCTGTAGTTGGTGTCGAAGTTGTACACCGACGCCGCGTTGTTCTTGACGTACAGACCGGCGCCGTTGCCGCCCGAGAAGGTGTACCAGTTCGGCGCGCCGTAGTTCTCGGGCGCCCGGCTGTTGCCGCCGTCGTCCCAGAACGTGGCGCCCGAGAAGTTGGAGTTGTAATAGATGCAGGCCCCGATGGTGCTGTTACAGGTGGCGGCCTCGGCGGCGGGGGCCGCTATGAGACCGACTCCGAGCGCCGCCGTGGTCAGCGCACCGGCGACGACCTTGTTGCGGATACCCATGAATTTCTCCTCCATGAAGGACGGCCGAACCGTCCGCGTACTTCTCGTTGCAGAAGCTGTGGCCGGCGAGGTCGTGGACGTTGGCGTCGGTTCCCCGGCCGGCACCGCCGTCGAGGGGGCAGCGGGACGGCGTGAATCAGCCGGTACCGATCCCCACCTGGGTCGACGTGCCCTCGTCTGACGGCGTGTCGACTGCGACAGCGGGCGATCTGATCACATGTCCGAACGTTCGTCAACAGCGTTTGCGTAAGGGATCACTGAGGTTTTCAGGCCCCGCACGCCGCATTTCGGCCACCGGTCGGGTGTGTGGGTGTCTCACCGGAGACGCATGGCCGGAAGCAGCAAATCCCGATAGGGAATTGCAGCAATCCGCCCTGCTGTAAACGGAGTTGACGCAGTGGCAGGTGCATGATCGAATGCGCCGCGGTTTCTTTTACGTGCCTGCGGCGAGTGGTCGTGGGCGTTCCATTCAGATCAGGGGGAACTCAAGTGCGTTCCACAATGCGCCGCATGGCACGTGCCGGGGTCGTGGTCGGGGGCGTCGGCCTCGCGATGGTCGCGGCCACGGGCGTCTCGAACGCCTACACCTACGACGGCAGCGACCCGTCCTCGACGGGCTGCGCCAGCGGCGCCACGACGGTGGAGTCCGCGACCGTCAGGAACAGCCAGGGCTCGGTCGGCACCATCGAGCTGCGCTACAGCGTCGCCTGTCACACGGCCTGGGCCCGGATGACGCTCAACCAGACGGCGGGCGCCTGTGGCAACGCCTCCGCCGGCTACGACTGCGCGCACGGCTTCGTCACCCGCAACAACGACGGCCGCTCGTACAGCTGCACCATCTACCAGGGCCAGACGCAGTGCTACACGCCGATGGTCTACGACAAGGGCATGACGTCGTTCGCCGAGGGAGTGAAGGACACCGTCTGGGGCCTCGCCGACGCCCGGACCGCCGCCTACTGACGGGGTGGTGAGCGGGACGGCTCCCGCTCATACGCCGGGGGGGGGCCCCCCCCGCGGGGGGGGGCCCCCCCCCCCGGGGGGGGGGGCCGCCCGGGGGGGGGGGGCCCGGGGCACCAAAATTGGGGTTTTAAAACCGAGTCAAGCACCCCGGAGGCGCCCC